>CAYSDZ010000014.1:0-69689 GCA_964429915.1 uncultured Alteromonas sp. | reverse complement strand
CCACTTTGCAAAATCATCGGATGACCACGGCTCACCATGTGGTTCATTTTGAATATCCATGGCGATAATGGTGTCGTCGTTTTTGTAGCGCTCTGTTACCCATTCCCATGATTGAACAAACATTTCAGGCGTAAATTCATCGGTGTACCAAAGAGGAGCAAAATGGCCTAAGTTATCTGCCTCGGCACTGTGCATATCTAAAAATAGCTTTAAGCCTACATTTTTAGACGCTTGAACAAACCGATCAAATACCTCTAAGGTATTTAATCCCGTTAAATCAGGATTGGCGCTTAAATTCACGTTTGCGGTGGCAAATTCGCCGTCGCGCCACTCAAGTAATAATTCAGTGGATATCGGCACGCGTAAAACGTTTATGCCTCTGTCTGCAATGCTTTGTAATGTCGATTCAAGATTAACGGCCCACAATCCATGTAAGGTTCTCTCGCTAGTATTAAAACCAAACCAATTTGCTCCCACTAAGCGAACTTCATTACCATTTTTATCAACGATTTTGTTGCCTTGAGTACTTAGCCAGTCATCATCGGGGATCGGGTTTGCAAATGCCAACGACGTGAAACTCATACCTACTGATATCGCTAAGCCAGTTCGTTTAAAGATATTCATTTAGCGCTCCATTGTCCTAGAATAAACAACACTACCACTGCCTGTGCTGTTGCATTTAATTAACAAAATGCTAACAAAGCGTAGATCTTGGCTAATAAAAACACAACCAAAAATGAATAAAAAATAAGCAAATTATTGAGTGGTTCGGTATTAACTTAAATGGAAAAGGTGCGAACGAATTGAAAACTTGCGTCTAAAAAATGTGTCTTAACTTTTTAACGTATATTGATTTGTAATGAATAATATCTTTTTGAAACAACCAGCAAGCGCAAAAGTAACGCTTGCTAGCTTAATAGTCCACAGAGCTTAAAAAATGAGTGGAAATAAGGGAAGACGTTTTTAATACTCCCACCAGCCTTCCTGCCACCAAGTGAGGAATTCTTCAAAATCGATAAAACCATCATCGTTGTTATCAATCATTTTGAATCCCTCTTCCACAGAACGCACCTTGGTTTTTGGTGAAAGAACGGTTAATAATTCTATAAATTCAGATAAATCTATTTGACCATTGCCGTCTTTATCGAAAAAAGCAAAATCGCTGCGTATTTCGCCAATTTTTTCATCTGATAATTGAGTGTCCATGGTTAAATCTCTTGGGTTATCAAAGTAATGAGTGTACCTAGCCAATTCGCCACTGTCTATCTCTGTTTAGCGGCTAATGCTCGTTCTCTTTGTGCCTGAGCTTTATTTGCACGCCTTTCGACTGTGAGATCATGTGCTTCACTGCCCACGTGCGCTTCATTTCTTTCTTTTGCTAATTGCACTTGCTTTTCCCGTTCGCGAAAACGGGCAAGTTGATCGTCAGAATGCTTACCAAAACAGTGTGGGCAGCTTACTCCTGCTTCGTACTGTGGCGACTTTTTATCTTCGTTGGTTATTGGCAAGCGACAAGCATAGCACTGATCGTAATGGCTTTTTTCTAAATCGTGATTAACGGCAACACGATTATCGAAAACAAAACAATCGCCTTTCCACAGGCTTTGTTCTTTTGGTACGTCTTCCAAGTACTTAAGTATTCCGCCTTCGAGGTGATATACCTCTTCAAAGCCCTGCTCTTTTAAGTATGCGGTTGATTTTTCACAGCGAATACCCCCTGTGCAAAACATGGCTACTTTTTTATGCGTTTTGGGATCTAGTTCGGTTTTTACGTAATCGGGAAACTCTCTGAACGTTTCAGTGTGTGGGTTAATAGCATGCTCGAAAGTACCAATTTCTATTTCGTAATCGTTTCTTGTATCAATTACGGTAACGTCTGGGTCACTAATCAGTGCATTCCACTGCGACGGCTTAACGTAGGTACCCACCGTTTGTCGTGGATCAATTCCCTCAACGCCCATAGTAACAATTTCGTTTTTTAATTTTACTTTTGTGCGATAAAAAGGCTGGTCTTCGTGTAATGATTCTTTACACGAAATAGGGTTAATGCGAGCGTCAGCATTCAACCAGTTAACTAAGTTATCAATGCCTTCCCGAGACCCTGACACCGTACCATTAATGCCTTCTTGAGCAAGTAACAAGGTGCCTTTGATGTTATTACTGCGCATGACTTCGTGAAGCGGTGTACGCATTTCCTGATAATTTTCAAGCGCGACAAATTTGTACATCGCACAAACAATTGTTTTATTCATTACTTTTACCTTTGCGAATTGGAACGTAAAACCAGAGCAAAAATGCGGCGCGGACTATAGCATAGATTGAGCAGGCCCAACAATGTCAGCCAGAAGTGTAGCATCGGTAGCAAGCTCATACCTTTGGCTAGCTTGTTTTTCTGAAGACTGCCTCATACGCCACTGCCCCGCCAATGACATATTTTGTATTACGGCGTCATCAATATAATTCTTGTTATTGCGGTAATGAATGGGGCTAGGATGCAGGCATTCCTGTAACCAAGCAGATTGATATTCTTTTTTATGCCTTAACTGGCTTTGAACATCACAAGACCATTCTGCCTCTTTACTTAATGACAATGCAGCCCGTCGATAAAAGCAAGGCTCTTTGACTTTGCCTTCAGACTGACAAGAATCAAGGTTTTCAATTGAAACAGTATGCGGCTCTAACTCGCTGTGCATAGCCAAATACAAAGCAAACAGTGTCGCTTCTTGAGTGCTTTTGGCAAGCGTTCCCTTTAATTCAAACGCAACTCGATTTCGAGCGTTCTCATTACTGATAAAAGAATGTGAATCTGTGCCGGCTTCCATAAAAAGTAAGAGCGAGTAATGTCAAGTAATAAAAATATCGTCAGCTGTGCCTAAAAACTTGAGAAATAACTACTTTTATCTCAAGCTTTAAGCAGAGTTGCATTGAATTACAGTCATACTGGTGTTTACTTTCGAAAATAAAAATATCCTTATCGTGGAAGATCAGCGCCCTTTTCTTATTATTCTCAAAGGTCTGCTCTCCAATTTGGGCGCAAAAGAAATCGCTACCTGCGAAAATGCAGAAAAAGCCGTTAGCCTTTGCCGAAAAAAAGCGTACGACATTGTTATAAGCGATCTCCATTTAGGAAATAAACGAAAAAACGGTTTCGAACTCATCGAAGAATTAAGAGTACAAAAGTGGTTAAAACCCCATGCCGCTTTTATCCTTATTAGCGCAGACTCTGCCCGTCCTATCGTACTAGGCTCAGTAGAACGTCGACCCGACGAGTTTTTAATCAAACCCTTTTCTCAAGCACAAATTAAATCTCGTATTGTACGGGCTTGGTTAAAACGACAATACTTGTCTCCCATTTTTGTTTGCTCCGACAAGGGGCAGCATGCGCAAGCGATCGAAGTTGCTAAAACCCTAATGAAAGAAGAATCTCCATACAAGCATCACTGTCTTCAAGTGTTAGTTGAGTTGTACTGGCGCACTCATCAACACGCACAAGCGATGCAATTACTGAGCAGTAACGAAAAATTACAATCAGCCATGTGGGCACAAATCGCCAAAGCAAAAACACAGCTTGCGTTGGATGAGTATCAAAATGCGTTACAAACCGCGAATGGACTCATTAAAAAACATCGCTTTTGTGTTGAAGCATACGATATTTTGGCTGAAGCACAATCAGCTTTAGACCGACCTGATGACGCGCTGAATACGATCCAAGAGGCATTAAAAATATCTCCTTTTAGCTTAGATAGGCAATTTACAGCGTGTCGTATCGCTAGAGACTCGGGCGATTTTAAACTTGCATCTGAAACTTGCTTGTCTATTTGGGAGCAGTCTAAGCGCTCTGTTTATCAGTCGTCAGTGCATTGGTGTGGTTATGTGCGGAGTTTGTTAGATGCAGCTGAACACGCCACTGAAAAAAAGAGCAAGAATAGCTTTCAGCAAGAAGCGTTATTGGCAATGCAGCGCAGTCGCTTCGACGAAGCACTCACACGCATGAATGATGAGTTTGATGTCAATGTATTTGAAGAATTAATGAATGCACGAATCAACGCGATTGACGGTAAATTAATCGAAGCAAAGCGACTGCTCGCCAATTCTCAATTTACCATTGCCAAACGCTACGAAACCTACCCCGTGGTGTATGCCCCCGACAGTATTCATACTTTGTTAAAAATTGGCGAGTTTGAAGAAGCACAAGTGTTGATAAAACAAGCAGAACGAGTAAAAGATTCGCTAGACGCTAATAGCGTGTACACCATCGAACAAGCAAAAAACGAATCTAAAAAGACGATGGGCAATTACGTAGCCTTAAACAAAGAAGGCATCGATCTGTATCAGCAAGGTCAATTTTCCAAAGCTAAAAGCGTATTTGAAAACGCACAATCAATTGCACCTGTGAATACTGGCGTCGCACTCAATTTACTACAATGTTTGCTGAAACTATTGTCTCAATCTGATCAAAAACGTGTTGATCCGAAATATGTTGCTGAATGTCGTAAAGCCTATAGGATAATTGATGGCATGCCACTTACAGGTCAGCATCTTAAAAAATTCGAAGCATTGAGTGATGATCTTATGCTATACATTCAATAAGAAAAACACAGAGAAAAACATGAAATTCCATCATTTAATCACCTTGAGTTTTGTTGTAAGCCTTTATGGTTGTAGCCATACCCTTCCCTGTGAAGATATTTTAGAGGTAAAAAAGCAAAATCAACAATGTAAGCAACTACAGTCGGTTATTACCTCTTCCAAAAATCCGCAACAGGTTCTTGCTGCTCGCAATCGTTTTGAAGCAGAATGCGAGAATCTTCGCTATTATCGAAACGATTACGATACCATTTGTAAGGGCGACCAAGCGGCTATTGGAGAAACAAAGCAACAAAATACCAAGAAAAAAAATTAATTTTTAATGGTTGATGAAATTAATGTACAAGGTCGGTGGTCTTTTAATACGAGTGTTGTGAAAGCGACCTAATTTTAACTAGAACCCTGTGTAAATTATGCTAACGTTAGAGTGACAGCGGTTCGATATAGACTTTTATCTGGAGAAAATCATGAGTAAATCAATTGCATTATCAGTAGCTTTAGCAGCGGCCGTCTCTTTAAGCGCGAGTGCTCCTGTAGAGGCCGCCAAAGGCAAAAAAGAAAAATGCTATGGTGTGTCATTAGCGGGCCAGAATGACTGCGGTAACATTCAAGGTACACACAGCTGTGCAGGACAAGCCGAAGTTGACAACGATCCAGGTGAATGGCGATTAGTAACAGCAGGACTCTGTGAAGAGTTAGGTGGTTTTGATAAAGCCACAGCAAAAGAAAAAGTAAAAGCGATGGAAGCGAAATAAACGCTTTTTATCCTGCAAGTTTTATCTATACCCGTTCCATCTCAACATGCTCGATTCAGCGAACGAATAAAAGGATTTAAACAAGGAAAATTGGAGAAGGCATGGTGGTTCCATGTCGAAACAATTTGACGCAGGGTAAATCCTTTTAGGCTTCGCCCTTGGGAGCTTCACAGCGCTTTTATGACTGCGTTATACTTGTTCGAAAGGTTAACCACATTCCTTCTCAAGTATGCCTTGCCATAAAAACGCTGTGATAGCTCTGAAACGAGCAGGTTGAGGTGGAACGGATATATAAACGCCTCTAACGAGGCGTTTTTTGTTTTTGATGCAAAGAGAATAACCATGAGTTCAACATTGACGGACAAGACACAAACAAAGGTCGGTGTAGGTTTGCGACATGAGCACTATTTTGATGCATTAGACCATCTTGCTGACATCGACTTCGTTGAAGTTCACGCTGAAAATTTTTTCTCTGAAGGTGGTGCACCCAAGCATCTATTGCAGCAAGCACGACAACATTATGATGTATCGATTCATGCAACATCGCTTGGGCTAGGGTCGACCTTGCCGCCTACGCTTTCAGTAATGAATAAACTTAAACAGTTGTGCGATACTCTCGATCCCATATTAGTCTCTGACCATGCGTGTTTTAACCGTGCTTTAGTCCATGGTAAAGCGTTTCATACGGGTGACTTACTGCCTTTGCGTTTTAATCAAGCATCTTTAGATATTCTTTGCCAACACGTAGATATGATTCAAACGACCCTTCAGCGCACCTTACTCATAGAAAACCTCTCAGCCTACCTTCCTGAGCAAGAAAAAGAATTCGACGAATTCGATTTCTTAGCGCGTTTGTGCAAAACAACGGGCTGCAAACTATTGTTAGACATTAATAATCTATTAGTTAATGCTCATAACAGTAAAGCGATGACAATACAAAGTGGAAAACACCTTGACTCGCCGACAAATAATTCCGAAACCACAGTGTTAAATGCACTGTGCTATCTTGCACCCGATATGATTGGTGAATACCACCTCGCAGGCACAACACCTGCGAAGGAGGATGAAATAATGATTGACGATCACGCTCGCAGCGTATCTGAACCCTGTTGGTCACTCTATGAAAAAGTTGTTGCACAATTTGGCAATAAGCCTACATTAATAGAATGGGATCAAGATTTACCGACTTGGAAAGAGTTGGTCTCGTTAGCACAGCGAGCAAGAACCATTCAGCAACGCTTGAGCAAGGATTAACACAAGATGTCTAGTTTTGATAATGAAGGTCACTTTCAATCGTCATTAGTATCTGCTATTTTGTCTCCAAACGCACTGTCCTCAATACCTTCTCAGGGACTAAAGTTGTATCAAAACAACTGGCGAGAAAACGCACATAGAGCATTAGCCGTTGCTTTTCCAACAGTAATGAAATTACTCGGTGAAGAAAACTTTAGAAGAATCACTAAGCTTGCTTGTGAGCGTATTGCAAAAACTGAATACGACTGGGGAGAATGGGGTCTAAACAGTCAGTTTGTAAACCTAGTCCGTCATTTTTTAAACGAACAACATGTGCGATCTCTGAATTATGTCATTGAATGCGCGCGGCTTGATGAACTGATTTTTTTGAGCCAACGTGCCAAAGATCCATTTCAGCAAGCAGACACTTTTAGTCATTTAAGCACCGATAAGGCTGAAAACGCCACGTTGGTCCTTTCACCCACTCTCTATGCAGAAAAATTCCTATTCCCAGTCGAAAAACTGTATAAATATTCTCACTTTAATGAAGGAAATATTACAAACCTACGGTCTTCTTTATCAGAACCAAATGATGTATTTGTTCGAATTAGCCGATCTGAATTTAAACCGGAAATTGAACCTATATCACGAGGTGAGTACGCGTTGTTTTGTGCCGTTAAGGAAAGACAAAGTATTGCTTTTCTTTTTGACAAAGCCAACGAATTGAATATTGATTTTTCTCAGTGGTTAGGCGACGCAATTGCTAAGTTGCTGATCATCGCAGTAAAACAAAACGATTAAAACAGGAAGAAAGAATGCTACATTCACTTAAACAGTTCCATAATACCATTGCAGGCTATGTTGACTACTTACAATCACCTTCCCTACTCATCGCCAGAGTGTATGTAGCTTGGGTATTTTTCAAGTCTGGATTGACTAAACTTAACGATTGGGAAAGCACTTTACTACTATTTGAATATGAATATGAAGTACCTATTTTAAGCCCAGCTTTGTCAGCGTATATGGCGACAATAGGCGAGCTTGCACTTCCTGTTTTATTAGCACTGGGTTTGTTAAGCCGGTTTAGTGCCGCAGGGTTGTTTGTTATTAACTGGATTGCAGTGATAAGCTTAGCAGACATGCCAGCAGCAGCTTTAAACCTACACTATATTTGGGGCGGTGCTAGTTTACTGGTATTTATTTGGGGTGGCGGCTTTTTAAGTGCTGATAAACTGTTAAAAATTAAATAACTCAAAAACTAAGGTTACGCTAAGTGAGAAAAATTGCTGTTCTAACCTCAGGTGGCGATGCGCCCGGTATGAATGCCGCAGTGCGGGCGGTGGTGCTAGCGTGCGAGCGCGCTAACATTACCGTTATTGGTTACAAATATGGTTATAACGGGCTATTGGAAAACAATTGGGTATCCTTATGCGCTCGAAGAGTACACAACTTAATTCAAAGAGGCGGTACGTATCTACACAGCGGTCGATGCCTTGAATTTAAAACCGAAGATAGTGCAAAAACAGCAGCAAAACATTTGAATGAAGAAGAAATAGAGGGATTAGTTGTTATTGGTGGTGACGGATCATTTCGAGGCGCTGAACATTTGAGCCAGTATTGGCAAGGAAACATTGTCGGTATTCCCGGTACAATTGATAACGACATTGCCGGAACTGATGCCAGTATCGGATTTTATACGGCAGTACAAACTGCCGTTGATTCTATTGACAAAGTTCGCGATACGGCTGATGCATTTGAGCGGGTTTTTGTTGTTGAAGTTATGGGGCGTCACGCAGGGTTTTTAGCCCTTAATGCGGCAGTCGCTTCTGCGTCTAATTACGCTGTTCTTCCTGAGCTTTTTCAAAACGAGGCAAGTTGTATTCGTGATATCGTGCATCAAGTAAGAACGCGAAGTGAAACGGTAGGCCATGATAGTTTTATTATCGTCGTGGCAGAAAATGTATGGCCGGATGGTTTAGACGATTTATCAACACGGCTTGCTGATTCGCTCTCTTTAGAAGTCAAACAGGTAACCTTAGGGCACGTTCAACGAGGTGGCTCTCCTACCCCTGAAGACAGAATGTTAGCGACAAAATTGGGCGTTTATGCCGTAGAGCGTTTAATTCATGGCGAAACAAACATAATGCTTGGTGAGCAAAAAGGCGTGCTGTGTCAACACCCTTTGTCTTATGCATGGAAAAACCAAAAGCAAATAGCCGTTGACGACATCAATATATTAAATAACTTATTGAATGATCGATTTGCCCGACCAAGCTAAACAGCTTTAACTAAATATTCATTGCCTGTTTAACTTTATCTCTATGCGATCGAGAGACTTTAAGTTCGGTATCATTGTGCAGGATCAAATGATACTCACCGCTTACATGACTCACCATTTTTTTCACAAACTGAATATTTACGATAGCTGAGCGATGCACACGAATAAAAAATCGAGGATTGAGTTCATGTTCGAGTTCTTTCATCGTTTTTCGCATAATGTGCATGCCCCCTTTAGCATGTACGCACATATAGTCACCGGCAGCATCAACCCACAATATGTCGGCAACAAGGACGCGTGTGACTTCAGAACCATCTTTTATCGCAATTACATCAGGATAATCTTTGTTTAATACAGATTCATTATTTTCCAATCGTTGCTTTACATCACTGGATTTTTGACCCGTCAAATCCGCTACTGCCTTTACGAGTTTGCTAGCATGTTCGGCTTGTAAATTTTTGTTTAGCGCTGTTCTAACGCGCTCCAAGGCTGTAGCAATGCGTTGATCGTCAGCGGGCTTTAAAAGATAGTCTAGAGCATGAACATCAAAGGCTTTTAGCGCGTATTCGTCATATGCGGTTACAAACAAAATAATAGGCAAAGTTGTCATGACGCGTTTTAACTTCGCCACGACTTCAAAGCCAGTGAGTTCTGGCATTTGAATATCTAAAAATACCACGTCTGGACGCAAACGAGTTATAGACTCAACCGCTTCCAAACCCGTACTGCACTCACCAATAATATCGATATCTTTATGGTCCTCTAAACGATACTTCAAGCCTTTTCGGGCTAGCGGTTCATCGTCCACTATAATGATCGTTATTCTGTTGCTTTGAGCCATAGCTTATTCCTGAATTTCATAGGGAATGCGAAGTCTTACCCTTACCCCTTGGGGCTTGTTGTGTTCTATCGTAAACGCAAAATTTTTGTGATAAAGCGATTGTAGCCTATCTTTTATGTTTGCCAACCCGACGCCATTTTCTCGCTCTAGCTGACCATTTTTAATATCAGCCCCTGGCCCATTATCAGACACTTCTAACAATAAATCTCTTCCAAATACCGCCGCAGAAATCTCAATCTCACCGCCTTTGGGTAGTTTTGAAATCGCGTGTTTAATGCTATTTTCAATAATCGGTTGAAGCAGTAAACTCGGTAACAGCGCCTTATTACAACTTTCAGCAATATCAATATTCACAGTGAGTCGATCGTCGAATCGTACTTTTTCTATTTCTAAATACAGACTTAAGGCCTTAATTTCCTGACCTAAAGGAACTTTTTTGATCGGATCGTTATCCAACGAAAAACGTAAAAACTCACTGAGACGCGTCACCATTTTCTCGGCAGTTTTGTTTTCATTCATCAACACCAACGTTGATATCGCGTTTAGCGTATTAAATAAAAAGTGGGGATTCAACTGATAACGCAGCATTTTCAAATGCGCCTGATGCGCCATCGTACTCGCTTTAAGCGCATTTTGCTTTTCTTTTTGCAGCATTTGAAAGTTTTTTATACCGAAATACAATCCACTCCAACACCCAACCATAATGAACGAATTAATCGTACCCTTTAGATACAAAAAATACATTTCAGGTTCAAAACCATGCTTATAAATTTGCCAAAACGTTACATTTTTAACGACTGTCCAAATAATGGCAACGAAATAAGTGGAAACAAATATCGCAGTAACCATCTTGACAATAGACTGCTTTCTAGCCCATTGAAATATGTAGCGAAGTGGTGCGGTTAAAAACCAACCCGCATGAGCGTTAAGTAATACAATGAAGAAGAAGATAGGACGCACATCGTGGATAAACGAGCCAATATAGTAAATGGTGGCAAATCCTATCCATCCAGCTGTGTGTAAGATCCAAAACAGCCTTTCATTACTTTCAAATAATTTATTCCAGCGATCCACAACACACCCACTACTAATAACACAATGAAAGTATACCCGCTCTCAATAACAAGCAGTGCTGATTCAGCGTATCGAGACTTCTTTTTATCGCATTAAAGACTCGCTTTGCGCTATTATTCTTGTTTTATTAAAGCGTTTGTGTGGTTAATTCATGGTTGTTTATTCCGTATCTTTGTTGTCAATCTCTCAACAAACCCTAAGGGTTTCTGTTTCTATTCCTGCACTAGCAGAAAAAATAAACGTAAAGTTACCTGCGTGGATACCTGGCAGCTACATGATAAGAGATTTTGCTAAACATCTTGGTGAATTTAAAGCTGTCGACGCATCGGGAAAACCACTGCTATGGAATAAAGTAGATAAACAACGTTGGCAAATTCACACCCATAATCAAGCCTGTGTGATTAGCTATACCATTGTTGCCAACGATTATTCTGTAAGAGGCGCATTTATTAATGACGAATATGTTTTTTTTAATGGCACTAGCGCTTTTATTGATATTGACGAAGCAACCCACCTTTGTAGACAAGTGCAAATAAACACAAAGAGTGCACCGTCGTCTTGGCACCCTTACACAGCGATGGAGCAAGGCGAAAGCCCCGAAACATTTATCAGTCAGACTTACGAGGAACTGATAGATAACCCGTTTTTCTGGGGAACAGCAACGGTGCAAGAGTTTAACGTCTCGGGTATTACATTTCGATTTTTACTTTCAGGTAAACCACCTATAGATACGCAACGGATAACCCAAGATTTAATTCCAATTTGCCAACATCATCTCGATCTTTTCGACGCTCCCTATCCTATTGACGCTTATTTATTTATTACTTTACTTGCTGATACCGGATACGGCGGCTTAGAGCATAGAAAATCGACAGTTTTAATGTATCCCCGCTTCGACTTACCGTTAATCGGTGAGAGTAATAACGATAAAACACCCCCTTCCGATACTTATATTGATTACCTAAGTTTATGTAGTCACGAATTTTTTCATACGTGGCATGTTAAGCGTTTGCGTCCAAAAGCCTTGCTAAAACCGAACTTGTCTAGCGAAGTGTATACCGAGCAGCTATGGATATATGAAGGCATTACCAGCTTTTACGATGATGTCGCCCTTGCAAGAACCCATAAAATGTCAGCCGAGCATTATTTAAAAGTGTTAGGGAAAAATATCACTCGCTTGTTGCACACGCCGGGAAAAGAAAAACAAAGCGTAGCTGAATCTAGTTTCGATGCGTGGACACGGTTTTACAAGCAAGACGCCAATTCAAACAATCACATCGTGAGCTATTACACAAAAGGCGGAATTATCGCACTGGGTTTGGATTTATTATTACGCCAAGAAACACAACATAAGGTCACACTAGACCACGTGATGGACTATTTATGGCAGCACTTCGGTAAACACGAAACGGGTACCACGGACGAGGTTATATCAGAAACCTGTAGAGCACTGGGTGTGAATGTAGATGATTACCTAGAGCGTGTTGTTTATGGTACTGAAGACCCAGCATTAGAGGAGCTCCTGCCGTTAATGGGAGTATCTTTACATTTTAGAGCTAGAGAACAGTCATCAGACAAAGGAGGCACAAATAGCACGGCCAACCTTTCTCGAGATGTTGGCGCAACATGGTCGCAAACACCAAAAGGATTAAACATTACTCAAATTCAAGCCCACAGTGCAGCAGAAAACAGTGGTCTAATGATTGGTGATACTATTATTGCAGCCAACGACTGGCTTGTGACAGAGCCGTTATTACTGCGATTGATAGAATCAGCCTCTACTGAAAACCCAATTTGTTTAGCCGTAGCCAGACAAGGACGCTTGTTGTCTCTACCGTTTTGTGTTCAAGCCGCCCAGAAAAAAGTCGCTTACTTAACGATTGAAGACAAAGCTGCATACCACCGATGGCTTTATGGTTAGATTATTTACCACTCGATAACCCATCTAAAATAAACTAAGTCATCGTCTTTGTTGTTTGCACTCCAAATCCAATTAGCTGAGCTGGTTGACGACAAGCCTCTTACCCGTTTTTTCCATGGATTTACACCGTAACGTCCGTAATTCGTTGCGAAATCCCAATCGGTATCGTCAAAATCGGTTTCTGCCCAACCTTGGTGATCGGTTGTAGACACACGCCAGTGTGTATCGCTTACTTCCACTCGTCCTTGAATATTCAACTCGGCAATCAAGGCCGCCACACCATCAACATCCTTTGCTTTCACTGCAAACACGTTAATGCCGGGCTGTAAACTTATGGTGTATCGACTGCTATCATTCCATTCGCTGCTCTCACCGAGATATTCACCATTGAAATAGACCTCCTCACTGTTGTCGACACTGAGTACGATTTCAGCGCTCGCTGACTCCTTTTGCTCGTCTTCAACAATGACGGTCAATGCGATTGAATCTTGCAAACCATCATCATCAGTTACTTGAACAGTGACGCCACGTTGGCCGATTTCCGCAGTAGTGCCGGTAATCAGCCCTTGGTTCGATAAACGTAAACCTTCGGGTAAAGAACCTGAAACGATTTCCCAAAAGTAAGGTGCAGTGCCATTTTCAGCTAACAATGCAGCAGAATAAGGCTGTCCTACAACACCTGTGGGAAGGGCATTCGAAGTGATCGTTGGACGAGCCGTAGGCGCTCCGTTTTCAATCACTAGGCGAAAATAAACCGTATTGTCTGCTTCGTTATCAGCCGACCAGATCCATTGAGCCTTGCTCGATGAAGAAAAACCTCTGACAAGCGTTCCCCATGGGGCCACACCGTACTCGCCATAGCTGCTTGCAAACGCCCATTCACTATCGTCATAGTTAGGATCTAGCCAATCGCTATGCTCTTGAGTAGAAACTCGCCAATGTGTACCGCTAACTTCAGTCAGCCCCCCAATATTGATTTCTGCCAACAAAGCGGCAATCCCGTCTTCGTCCTTTGCTTTTATTGCTAATACATTCGTTCCCGGCTTTAAGTCGACAAAGTACAAGCTGCCTCTTGTCCATTCATGACTCGAACCCAACCGTTCTCCATTAAAATACACATCTTCACTGTTATCTACGGTAATTAAAATCTCTGCATTTACATTGACCTCGGGCAAATCTTCAATAGTGATACTAACAGCAGCTCTAACCGCCACACTATTGCTATCAAAAAGCTGAATAGTAAACTCGCTGGTTCCTGCGCTAAGAGGAATACCTGAGATTTCGCCTGTTTTCGACAAAAATAACCCTCCTGGCAATTGTCCTTCAACCACATTCCACAAGTAAGGCTCAGCACCTTCCGTACCATTTAACATTTGGCTGTAAAACACACCCACCTGTCCAATATCAAAGGTTGTCGTCGTGATAATGGGTTGTTCAGGCGCAGTGCCATTGTCGATTACAAAACGAAAATAAACCACATTGTCATTTTCGTTGTCTGAAGACCAAATCCATTGAGCATCAGTGGCCTGATTTAAGCCTATGACTCGGGTTTGCCAAGGAGCAACACCGTACGAACCATAAGTAGTGGCAAAATCCCAAGCACTATCATCAAACATCGGATTTTCCCAGCCACTCTCTTCGACTGTTGATACGCGCCAATGTGCTCCACTCACTTCAATCAAGCCTTGAATATCAAGTTCCGCAATGAGTGCGGCAATACCGTCAACGTCTTTCGCTTTAATCGCAAACACATTACGACCGGGTTGCAGGTTTACTCCGAACTCACTGGCTATATTCCATTGACTATTTCCACCTAATAACTCGCCGTTAAAATAGACTTCTTCGCTATTATCGACACTTATCTTGATAAACGTATCACCCTGTTCAAGTCTTGTTCCCGTTAATTGTTCGTATGAAGAACGCACATTAATTGAGGGAACGATATGGCCTTTTGCTGACGTTGGAATGCCTGAGTCTTTGAGAGATTGAATAATGTCTTGTGTTGAGGCGTTGGGCGCAGCCGATTTTAACACTGCAAGTGCACCTGCAACGTGAGGCGTCGCCATTGACGTTCCATTTTTTCGGCCAAAATTTTCATTGGGTGTCGCCGATAAAATACCCGATCCGGGAGCTAAAAGGTCTAAAAAATTAGCAGCATTAGTAAATGATTGCACTTGGTTGCTGTTATTTACAGCGCCAACGCTGAGCACCCCACTCAAACAGGCAGGAGAGTTCATTGCGTTTTTCTTACTTCCATTTCCAGACGCAGCCACTACGGCAATTCCCACTTCGTTGAGTTTTTCAACGATTGATACATACGCAGGGTTAGCCGAATCACATTCTGCTGCTGAACTAAATGAACCGCCTCCTAAACTAAGGTTCACCGAAGCCACATTGTAGCTATCTCTTAACTCGTAAACTCGCTCTAAGCCTTCGATAATGTCAGAGTCAAACGCCCGAACGCAGGGCCTTCTTGCTCCACAATAGGTACTACTGTCAAACTTGGTAAATACTTGGATAGCAATAATATCAGCCCCTCGTGCAACCCCCGAGAAATCAACACCAAAGCCAGCCGCTATGCCTGCCACATGCGTGCCATGATCACACCCTCTCACACCAGAACACTGCCTACCCGCATCGACTCCAGTATCGCTATTAGCAGCGTTTGCACATAAAGATTCGCCCTCCAAATGAGGCACGTTGGTCGAGTAACAGGCTTCTGATACGACTTTATTGCTGAAAAAGCCATGTTGATTATCAACGCCTGTATCTAATATGGCCACAGCTTGTCCTTCACCCGAAAAACCCTGCTCCCACACCGCTGACGCTTGGATAAACTCAGTTGATTCGCTGAGACTAGGTGTATTCGCTTTGTCGAGCTGGATTGATTCAACCCAATCACTTTGTTGAAGCTCCAACAGCATTTTCGAGTCGACATGCAAAGCCATAAATGGAATAGTTTTAAATGTTTTAATTGCTTTAGCACGGCTAAGACTGGGACTTTTGAGTAACTGCTGTTTGGCATACTGAATGAGATTTTTATCGTCTTTCAGCACGCTAACACGCTCTGTACTGGTATTTTGGCGAAGTTTTACAAGGACTGGGACTTCTGAATTACTTTGCATCATTAAGGTAAGCACACGTTGATCCGTGCTCATCACTTTATTATCAGATGCTAGTTGATGCACTGCGTTCGCGCTAGTTGTCAAAAAAATGCAGAGCACCGTGAGTGCTTGAAGGAATAATCGTATTATGCGGGTAAATTTCATAAGAGTTCTCCGGTTCACATCATAAGAGCGTCGTGATTTCGGTTTAGAACACACTTAATTATAAAATATGAAATCGCTCAGCTTCTTATGGAAAGATTAATACGAAGAACCAAAATGGTGCATATTGTTGAGCACACCTCTGTTTTAAGAAATATACCTTTGAACTAACGAGCAGAGTACGTGTAATCTAAGCCTTTCCGAGGTGTGACCAGTAGAGCAGGATCCAGTCTCATTGTTAACCAGTTGATTCGCCAGTCTAAATGCGGCCCTGTGGCCCTGCCCGTAGCACCAACCGTGCCTATGTTTTGGCCTTGTTCCACATTTTGCCCCTCTTTCACCGTCAATTGGTTAAGATGAAGAAAAGTCGAAAATACGCCCATACCATGATCAATAATAATAGTGCCACCCGAGTAATATAAATCGGGGTGAGCGAGCGTTATTTGCCCTTTAGCAGGAGCGACAACCTCAGTGCCAGTGGGAGCAGCCACATCTACACCATAGTGAGGCCGGCTTGGCTTGCCATTCAATACTCTTTGACTTCCATAAATCCCACTTATTGGGCCTTCGGCTGGCCAGATAAATTGTTGTTGGTAGCCTGTCAAAGATTCGTTAACTTGCGAGCGCGCTTTACGCACTAATACCGCATCGTTTCGAATACGAGCTAGCACTTCGTGCGGTGGTGTTACTTTACTTTGCTCCAAACCATCAATACGTTGAATGCGATAGTCTCTCTTTTGTGGAGTCAAAATGGTCGTGTCGGTGTAGTTTTGTGAGGAAACAAGCAGTTCAATTGACGATGTATCATCTCTAGAAAAACCAAACACAAATTGTCCAGTTGAGGATACAGCGATAGGAGAACCGTTTACAGATACGGTATTGCCCGGCTCTACTTGTCCTCTCAGCAACGAACCTTGTAAAACAGGGCCGTCGATTTCAAGTTTTGGGCTTGCTGCAAACGTTAACGAACAAAGCAACACCAAAGTAATCGACATCAATACTCGATTCACTTATCACCTCCTACCATTGCACCTTTCCCAACACCTTCGTAAGCCACCACTTTTAAACATTCGTTAGGTTCTTTCTGTTGTTCTTGCTGAAAAATAAACTGCGCTAAACATTCCACTGTGGAGTCGGTCTCAATAATTTCGCATTGCTGAATAGGCAATACAATTTCAAACCATCCTTGAGAGGCTTCGTAACCAAAACAGTAGTATTGTGAACTTTCTGGCGAATATAACATTTGCAAATCATGTGCATCTAAACGGTCATCAGCCGAAGCAACGTAAATATCGCTCCAGCGCTCTGCCCACTCTTTTTCACTTTGAGTACAACGTTTTCCGTTTCTGTAAATATCAATTTTTGAACGATGTCCATGTGCGATCCGCTGACAATTGCCATCATGCTTTTTTAAGCCATGGGTGTAATGATAAAACGGCGTACTTATCACTTCCGTTCGCAACGATAAATGCAAGCCTTCTACGTTATCTGGCAAATGCGTGGCGATGACTTCTTTTAAGTAAGCGCCAACCGATTCCATCGTGATTTTTTCTGAATAGATAAAAGCATATGCATCATCAGGACAAAACAGCGCGAAAGTATCTTGTTTTTCAGTGGTGAAAACCACTTCTACTCTGTCGTTGTCATCTCGTCTAATATCGACATTCCGGTAGTCTGCGGGAACCAGTAATTTATGATCAACGTAGTTATCAATCAGGCGTTTTAAGTTCTTCTTCACAAGAGAGAAGTCTTCTATCATGCTTTCGTCGTTTAATGCACCATCGAGTACTACATCAACAATCCAACTTTCTCCGACCATGCCACGTTTTTCACAAAGGTAAGAAAAATCCATCACCGTAAGGTCATTGACAAATAATTGCATCGTTCTCAATTACTCCTGAACCGGTGATGATAGAGCTTTGATCAGTTGATCCTTTAAGTTGGGTGGAATACCACATATTGTCAGCGTATCGCTTGATGAATCGTACTGCACACGTTCCCCTAGTAATTTTCTATCAAATGCGAGACTAAGCCCACCTCCTTGGCCGCTGAACTTTGAGAGTTGCCTCACTGCGCTAGGATCAGGTGAAAATGAGGGTTCTACCGGCGTTTCTAATTGCTGAACGTAAGATGAAAAATCCCGTTGCCGAGCTAAATCACTCGGTAAATGCGAAGCCACTTCTTTTACTGAAATATCGCTTCCGTCGTCAATTTTAGACTTCATATAATCTCGAACGCTGTCTCTATGCTGCATTTTCTCAGATACGTCTATGGATTCTTCTGCCAAATACGCATCTACAGACGAAATCAATCTTTTATTCTGTTCCTTAACATCAATTTTTTCATCGCAGCCAACAAACTGAAAGAAAAAATCACTGACTTTCCTGCCCATTTTGCCTTTAATAAACGCTGCATAGCGATTGAGTTCTGGTTGCACTGACAACTGAGTAAGATCTATTTTCACCGCTAACTGCATGCGCGCAATATCCAAATGTTCTCTAGTATTGAGCTCTAAATCCTGATTCACTTCAATGTGTGATTTTGTGTTAAGCAAAGTAATTAACAAATAATCTGTTGCTAAGTATTCATACTGAGCGCACACAACAAAACCCGTCTCTATGGTGTTAGTATTAATCATCGCATCTAGCAACAATTTGCAGGTTGTAACAGTAAATGCATGAAACGACGTGTTCATGTTAGCTAGGGCATTTTGAAAATCTGGTTTTTCTTGCGAAAAGCCACCAATGCCTTTCCCCGGTTTGCTATTAAACGCATGGTTGAGCTGTTGGCACAGCGATTCCAGCGCAGGAGACGGCGGTAAGCAATCATCTCTGACCGCCATTGCCAGTTTTTCATCGTTATCTAAGCCAATTTGATGGACGACAAAATTGCGGACTTGCATACCCATAATGTGCTAACTACCTTGAATACCTGATGAAGAGTGACTTACACGCAATGAGCGCAACCAATCAGAGCAATCACATACTTTCGCAAACAGTTCAAAAGCGAATGAGGTGGACCTGTAAAAAAGCTAAATAAAAGTATGCGGTTGCCCTTTGCAAACAATACGCAAGAACAAAACAAATTGGTATTATGTCACAACTAACGCTTATAATCGCACTAATCTTTAATTCTTGAGTACTAACTGTATGCCCCAAACAAGCCGTTTCGACAATAACCAAATTGAAACGATCATGGACGAGGTGTTAACCGTGTTTGAAAAACACCAAGTCAATAAAGACCTGTCTTTAGTTGTTTTGGGAAATTTAGTGAGCCACGTGTTTAATACACATATACCCGAAAATCAACGAGGCACTTTGGTAGATACCTTCACCAAAGTATTACATAAAAGCATTGAATCCTAAGGCCGGTAAGCTTTGATTTTAACTGAATCTCCGCGACGTAAACGCGTAACCAAAATGGTCGCGTGGGGGCATTGGTTTGCTCTCGCCAATATTATTCTCGCTTTAGTTATTTCCTCTATCTACATTTTTTCTTCTCCTGCACCGGGCAGTTGGCTTGGCAACACGTATATGCTGGCAAATTGGTTAGGGCACATCAGTTTTGTAACATTTTTTGGTTTTGTACTGTTCGTTCTACCCTCCTGCTATTTAGTGAAAAACGAAAAAACCGTTAGACTCACAGGCGCCATCGTTGCTGCAAGTGGCTTGGCACTGCTGGCCTTTGATGCCTTGGTCTATACGCGAACCGGTTTTCATATCAGCTTTAATTCTGTACAAATTGTTCGTACGGTAGAAGAAACGCGAATGGCTGAATTCAGTTGGAAGCAATGGTTTTATTTATTGCTCTTGTTTTGCGTTTGGTTAAGTGGCCAATTAGTGCTGGCAAATGCGATTTGGCGGCGTCTTGAAAAGCTATCACATTATAAATTCACACCCTCGGTCGCTAGCTTTTTTCTGACTTGCTTTATTGCAGGTCATGGCATGCATATTTGGGCAGATGCAAAGCTGTACCAACCCATCGTTAAGCAGGATAATTTATTTCCTCTTTCCTATCCAGCAACGGCAAAAACCACGATGTCGCGATATGGTTTGTTAGACTTAGAAGCCTATAAACAAAGAGAAAAATTGCAGTTTCGTGGACAAGTAAGTGGTCAAGTAACAAGGGTACGTTATCCTTCCGAGCCCGTTTACTGTGGTATTGATAACACCCGTTCTGCACTTGTTTTCATTCAAACAGATCAAGCCCCTTTATCGTTAAATAACAATAAACTGGCGTATGATGTGGCGTTTTATTCTTTATCAACATCAAAAAGTAGCCAACAAGTAAGTAGCATTTTTGGTGTACCAGAAATCTATTACGAATCGCTAGCCGATAAACGCCCTGTGCTACTCGCACTACCCCAAGTGCAAGGTTTTGAAGTATCGGTAAGCGCAGATAGTACTATTGCACACCCTGCAATATCGACGTTTCAATCGCCTTATTCAAATTTCGAAAAAGGGCTTCATATCGCTTTTATGTCTGCCGCTGATATAAAACAAGCACTTTCTGCCTTGTCTTATGACGACAAAATAATTATGGTCGCTTCTAGTGCACGTTTATATGCCAACATTCCGCTTAAAACAAACAACGCCAGTAATGAAGATATTGCGCCTACCCTACTCTCTGCACTGGGATGCAAATCTGCTGTAACGTCATACTCAACGGGACGCAATTTAAGTGCACCTGCAAGAGATTGGATTGTAAGTACAAGCGGCGAGCGTATCGTGGTTATTCAACGTACTCAACGCATAGATGTGATGACGAATGGCAATTATGAAATTATTAATTTAAAGGATAATACCCGTAGCAGCGAAGGCTTGAATGTGAATGTATTGAGCCAAGCAGTTAAGCATCTGTCTCGATTCTCTACCGCAGATTAACTTAAGACAGTAGAGCCTCTAAGTGTGAGAGGTGCACCACCTCCGTTTTGGTGGTCTTATTCGTTTCTGTTATTTTAGCAATCAGTGATTGCTGCTTCTTTGAAAGATCAGTAGAGAAAAAATAACAGCGAGATAAGCCAGCAGCCACCCCTGCTTCAATATCTGACCAACTATCACCAATTAATACGCTTTGATTTTTGTCTATGTTCCATTTTTCAATTGCAGTGAGTAACATACCGGGTGCGGGTTTTCTGCAGTCACATCGTCGCAGATAGTGTCCTATCGCTTTTTCAGGATGATGAGGACAATAAAATACATCATCAATATGAACGTGCTGTTGAAGAAGATACTGCCGCATCCATTGAGTCAAGGAATAAAAATCTTCCTCGCTGTAATACCCTCGTCCAATACCAGACTGATTTGTTACAATAATCAATAAATAGCCTTGTTGTTGAAAGGCACGCATTACGTTAATAATGCCAGAAACCCATTGCACGTCTTTTGGCTCGTATAAATAGCCGGTATTTACATTAATAACACCGTCTCGGTCTAAAAATAACGCCTTTTTTTTCACTTTAGATTTCATTCTTAGTGTGCGCTTAATGGTAAGGGAAGAAACTGTTTATAATAGGGTTTGATACTAGCTAATGCAGACATGAAAAAATCGTGTTATTGCAAAGTTGTCGGAAACAATACTTAAGCACATCAATATATACAAGGAATTAATGACGGAAGCCCTATGGCTTGCTATGCTTTTGATTCTCTTCATTGATTTTCGATTACCATGGAAAGCCAACTTCGTTTAGCCATCGTTGAGGATAACGCCACTGCGCGAACCAATTTAAGAAGTCACCTTCTTCCTTTGGGCATATTTGATATCCATAGCTTTAGTAATGGCAACGAATTAAGGGCTGCGCTCAAACGCATGAGCATGGATATTGTCTTAATCGACTATCATCTCGGACAACACCGTAACGGGGTAGACTGCGTACATTCGCTGATGGTGTCCGGCCATATCAAACCCAGCACTGGTATATTTTTTATTACCGCAGATCGCCAAGCTAAAACTATTGGTCAAATAATGGATTTGCACCCTGATGTGCTTATTGTGAAACCTTATACAATGGCTGCACTACTGCGACACATGCAGCGCTATCTCGAAGTGCGTAGCTTGACCAGTGATGTGCTTAAGGCTACGGATAGCCAATTGTTTTCAGTGGCGCTTCGAAAGACGAAAAATCTGATTATAGCGGCACAAGATAAAGCGACTAATACGAATAAATACCTACCCGAGCTCAATAAGCTGTTGGCAAAATTATTGATGCAAAATGGTTTCTATTCTGCCGCACTTACCTTGTTCAACAAAATACTACAGCGTTCTGAAAAAATACTGTGGGCTAATTGGGGCAAAATTAAATGCCAATTCATGCTTGGCGAGTGGCACGCCTGTGAGGAAACACTTCACCATTTAGTCAACACCAATTTCACACGTGACAAAGCCTTCGAATGGTTAGCAAGTTTATGTATTGAACGACAATCATATCAAGAAGCCAGTGATTTTTTAGACAACATCAATACCAGTGAATTGAGCGTTGCTGCCACGCGATTGAAATCCTTAGCATTTAGAAAGCAAAATAAAGTGATTGAAGGAATATCGCTGTTGCAAAAACAGCGTGAACATAACAGAAGCGTCAGAGAGCTATTTGACGAATTTACTTACGAGCTTGCAGAGTTTTATATTGCTATAGCTGAAGAAACACCCCAAAATCAAAGAAAAGAAAGCTTGTCACAGGCAAGAAAATTAGTGGGAATGGCGACCCGAGGAGAGTCTGACCCACAATTAAAAACCCAGCGTGATATTTTATTGGCCTATTCTTCTGCGCTTGAAGGAGATAGCAATAAAGCAAGAAAAATTCTAGAAGGCATATCAATGGCAGCGCTAAACAATGCGAACCCCACTGCTTTATTTACGGCCTCAAAAATCTTTCATACATTAGATGACACAGATACAGCTAGAAATGTTTTAGCCCAAGCTGAATTGCGCTTAGCCCGTTCAGACGATCAAGCGTGGCTCAGCGTAATGAACACCAACTTGGTAGACAGCGAAAAAACGGTTGGCATAGACAAAGAAAAAGCCGTGCGCCTGAATGAAGAGGGGATGGTGCTTTTTTCCAACCGACAAATGGAAAAAGCGATGCCGTTATTTTACTCCGCCTATCAGCGTATTCCTTCTATGCCCGCATTTGCACTGAATCTACTGCAATGTATGACTGAGCTGAATCGCGATTCTTATCGTTTGATCACGGCCGACTTTTTAATTGAAGAGCTATCTAGCACGCCATTGAATGACATCAACCAATTGAGGCTAGAGAAACTGAGATTCGACTTAACAAAAGCAAAAGCAGAAACAAACTCCATCAATAATTATTAAGGCTCAGTCGTATGTCTAACAGTATTTATCAGTTAACAGCAACCAAAAACGATGGCAGTGAATGCGACCTTGCAAACTTTAACAACCATGTTTGTTTAGTGGTAAATACAGCAAGCAAGTGCGGATTTACAGGGCAATACGAAGACTTAGAAACGTTGTATCAAGAACTTAAACAAAACAACTTTGCTGTCCTTGCTTTTCCTTGTAATCAATTCGGCAGTCAAGAACCCGGCAATAACCAAGAAATTCAAACATTTTGCTCAACGCGATTTAATGTCTCGTTTCCTCTTTTTGCTAAAGTAGAAGTCAACGGTAACAATACACATCCTGTTTTCGAGTGCGTAAAACAGCAAGCTCCCGGCGTACTGGGCAGTACGAGTATTAAGTGGAATTTCACGAAATTCTTAGTCGATAAAACAGGAAAGGCGATAAAACGTTATTCGCCTGCAACGTCACCTGAAAGTATAAAAAATGACATTTTTAGATTATTGAAATCGAGCAAGGCTTAAAAACTAGGGATATTTATGATTAACATTGCGTTTTTCAGTGCCAAAACTTACGACAAAAAGACCTTTGAAGCGCATATTAACCATTATCAAAACGAGATAAGCATCGAGTTTTTTGACGCTTCCTTAAACTCAAAAACGGCTGAACTTGCACAAGGCTTCGATGTGGTGTGTTTATTTGTTAACGATGTGTGTGACGAAAATGTAATAAGCGCATTAGCATCGCATAATGTAAAACATATTGCTTTACGCTGTGCAGGCTTTAATAACGTCAACCTTAACAGTGCAAGAGCAAACCAGATCCAAGTATCGCGTGTGCCCGCTTACTCGCCACAAGCCGTTGCCGAACATACAGTAGGGTTAATTCTTACCTTGGGAAGAAAGTTGCATAAAGCATTCAATCGCGTTCGTGAGGGAAATTTTGAACTTGAAGGCCTACAGGGCATAACACTTCACAAAAAAACAGTGGGTTTAATTGGCACAGGCAATATCGGCTTGGCAACCGCAAAAATACTTAATGGTTTTGGGTGTCAACTTTTGTGTTACGACCCTTGTGAAAACGAAAGCATAAAACAATTGGGTGCCATCTATACCGATATTAATACGCTATACGCTGAAAGCGATATTGTTTCTTTGCACTGCCCACTTGTGAAATCTACTCATCACTTAATTAATGATACGTCATTAGCCAAAATGAAAGAGGGTGTTATGCTTGTAAATACGTCTCGGGGCGCTCTCATTGATACTGCAAGCGTAATTAGGGGTTTAAAATCTAAGAAAATTGGCTATTTAGCGCTAGATGTCTACGAAATGGAATCGGAGTTGTTTTTCAGAAACCTGTCTGAAACCCTTATTCTAGACGACCAATTTGAGCGTTTATCGAGTTTTCACAATGTTTTAATTACCGGACATCAAGGATTTTTCACCTTTGAGGCACTTGACGAAATAGCCGAAACCACGGTGAACAATATCATTCAACAGTCTAAAGACAAGCTAAGTCCGCCCTATCTTATTGAAGTGTAGCAAATACGTGGAAATATCTTCCCAACCATAAATACGGCTCTTGACTGGCGTATTCCATCTCAAGTTGAAATAAGGTATCGAACTCTTCGTTGTCAATCGTCCTCTTTACATAATCAGAAAAGCAACGAATACCCGTTTTTTGCTCGATAACAAAACCATTGCTCTCCAAGCTTGATAGCAGCGCTTTCGGACTGATAGGGTTTTTGGGGTTCAAGCGCACCTGATTTTTCACCTTCATCCCCTTTTGTACGTAATCAAAATTTCCGTAGCTCATATTGCTAAACAACGCAGCATCTTTGTTAAACACACTTAAGGATAATAAACCGGAGGGTTTGATAAACTGTTTTAAAATAGCAATAGCCGCAAAAGGCTCATGTAACCATTCCAACATTGCATGGCACATAACTAGGTCGTATTGCTTGTTTTTTGGAAAGTCGGCTAAGGTGCTTTGGGTTACAGTAACATTGGGGTGTGCACCCATTTTTTGGACTGCCAGTTTTAGCACATCCTCAGCGGCATCGACTAAATCAACGTGATGCCCTAAGTCTGCACATACTTTGGCCATCATGCCAGTTCCACCGCCCATATCTAAAATACGAAGTGTTCGTTCTTTTGGTAAGCGATGTTGAATTAATTGAGTAAGAACCCGGTGTCGCAGTTTCCCTTTCAAACTTCCATAAATATTTTCATCAAATTTATGGGCAATCCCATTAAAGTGAGTGTCAGTAAAATGGATATCTGCAGACATTGTATTAAGCCGTCTTGTTTAGGCAGGGTTTGGAATATCGACAAATTGAACATCGACATTCATATTTTTCGCAATCCATTCGCCCAAAGCCTTAACGCCGTAACGCTCAGTCGCATGATGACCTGCGCTGAAAAAATGAATGCCGGCTTCACGAGCCACATGCACCGTTTGCTCTGACACTTCGCCAGTAATAAAGGCATCCGCGCCTTCCGTTAAAGCCGTTTCGATATATCCCTGTCCCCCACCTGTACACCATGCCACCCGCGTAATTGGCGTATCATCACCTACCCATAGTATATCTCTGTCTAAGGTTCGTGCGATGTCAGCTTGTAGTTGTTCACCTGAAACGGGTTGATGGGTAAGACCTTCGTACACAATGCCTTTAGGTTTACTACTTTGCAAAGGTGCAACATTGTGAAAATTAAGAAGCTGGCCTAGTTGAGCATTATTTCCAATCTGCGGATGACAATCTAGCGGCAAATGAAAGGCAATAAGGTTAATATTATTTTCAATCAAGGTTTTAATACGTTGGTACTTCATACCAACAATATTAGCGGGCTCATTTTTCCAAAAATAACCATGATGAACGAGTATAGTATCGGCATTATGAGCGACCGCAGCATCGATTAAGGCTTGTGATGCAGTAACGCCAGTGACTACTTTGCTAATTCCGTCACTGCCTTGCACTTGTAAGCCATTAGGACAAAAGTCTTTATACTCTTTTGGAGTCAACAAGGCATTCAGTTCAGCTAATAACACGTTTCTCGACACTGACATAAACTAATCTCAATTCTTGGTTTGCATCATTTAGACCAAACAGATGCGCTTTCCCACAACTTAAGCCACGTTTTTTCAACAACACTGGCGGTTGCCAAACCTAACTTTTCTGCGACGTTTTTTCTTAGCGAATACTTTACTGAGAAAATTGCTTTGTTTTCATATTGACTTAGCAAGTAATCGTCGGATGTGGTCACTTCGTCTACCAAGCCTAATTCTTTTGCTTGCGTACCATACCAATGCTCACCCGTTGCTACTTTTTCTATATCGACCGTGGCTCGATGGGTGCTTACGTGATGTTTAAACAACTCGTGTACTTCGCCTAGCTCTTCCCTAAATTTTTCTCTCCCTTCGTCGGTGTTTTCTCCGAACAGGGTAAGCGTACGTTTAAAATTACCTGCGGTGTGCTGTTCAAAGTCAATATTGTTCTTTTTTAACAGCTTATTAAAGTTGGGTAATTGTGCAATAACGCCAATCGAACCAATAATAGCAAAGGGGGCACTGAGTACTTTATCGGCAACACAGGCCATCATATATCCACCACTTGCAGCTACTTTGTCGACCGATGCCGTAAGTGGGATCTGCTTTTCTTTGATGCGTTGTAATTGCGATGCGGCAAGACCATAGCCATGTACAACCCCTCCCCCGCTTTCAATGTTAATCAATACCTCATCGTCTTTCGTCGCTACGCACAAAATTGCGGTGACTTCTTCCCGTAAATGGTCAACTTCATTCGCGTCCATCGAACCTTTAAAATTGATCACAAAAAGCCTTGACTGCTCGGCGTCTGATTTCTCTTTGTTTTTCTGCGCTTTTTTCTCTTCTTTCTGTTGTTTTTTTAGTGTCGCTTTGTCTAGAATGACTTGCTGAGCATACTGTTTCACTTCACCTAATTGCTCACTGATCGATTTTATCTCTAATTGACCCTTGCCCGGCTTTTGCTTCATTGCAGTACCGGCTACAAGACCAACAACAATCGCTACAGCAACTACAACAGTGATCGCCTTGGCTAGAAATAGCCCATATTCAAATAGAAATTCCAAAGATACCTCGTATTTATTTCATCGTTCTCAAACCCGTAGTGTATCAGTCTTAACAAAAAAAAGCCGGAAAACTATCTTTTCCGGCTTAATTTCTAATTAGTAGTAATAGCGATTAAATTAGTTTGCAATCACGCTTTCGTTAGTAACAGGAATAACCGCACCTTGGCTCGCCATAAACCCAGCAACTTGCTGCTGCATTTCAAGGGTAACAGATGGGCTTGCTACTGGGCTTAAACTAGAAGCATGAGCGCCAGAGTTAAACTGAACCAAGCCACTTACCCCTTCACCTGTAGTGTCAACTGTAGTTGATGTGATAGCTTGCAAGCCAACTACACCTGCATAAGGTAGCTGTCCAGATAAAGGCAAATCGGTTGATACCGAAATGACTTGGTCGGGCAAATTAACAGGTCCACCGTCACCTACTACCGTTTGCATCAATGTAGGTGTATTTGCGCCTAAAATAGCTCCATAGTTGATTGGATCACCGGCATCAATGACCGTTTGTGCTGCAAAAACAAACTGAGCAAATACGCTTTGAATTGCCGCACTCTGCTCAGCATTAAGCGCTTGCAAAAACGCATTAGCTGACGCTACCAACACGCTATTTTCTACGCTAATGGTTCCTTGGGTGCTAAGCAAAAAATTCCTAAAATCTTCCGACCCACCCAGCAAAAGCAGTGCTCTGATTTGCGGACCAAAAGCCGGAGACTCAATCAGGAAGTTGGCAATGCCTCCACCTGGTGATTCTAGCGAAGCCGTTTTAACTTCAAACAAACCACTCAACGGGGCCAAGTCGCCCTCAAAGGGCATATTTGCGATGGCGGCAAAACTACCCGAAGCGATAGCACCTAACGAAACGCCCATAACAGATACATTTTGGCTGTCTAAATTAATAGCTTGAGTAGGGCTAGCATCAATAAATGCATTTAAACCCAAACGCAGACCAAGTAAATCAGACACGCTTTGACGCAAGTTATCGCGTCCTGTCGGCAAACTGTTCAGATTCATGTAATCGATCACGTTAACCGACGCATTGATTTCGTCGACACCATCGCCGTCGACATCAAAGCCTCGTTCACCATGAACAGGTTGGTCTATCGCGACGGTGGCAATACCTGCTACCGATAATGCACCACTTATTGCCAACATTTGTTGTCTGTTGCCGGTAATACCGTGCATTAACATAGCTACAGGCCAGCCTGATTCAGGTTCAGAAATCGGAAAGCCTAGCGCAGTGGAAACCACAGGATTGGGTATCGTAATTTGAACGTTTAGTTGTTCATTTCCATTAACACGCCCTTTGGGCAGCGGAACAGGATTAAATCGCGTGATATGTCTGGCCGAATCAAGTGGTAAGTCGTTTATTCTTAAATCGGCCAATCCTACTTGTGAACACAATGCGGCATTAGGACCAGGAGTCGCTGACGCAAGGACTTCAGCAGGCGCCCCAGCCAATACGACACCGCTGTCACAGGCCGCTTCCCAAAATTCCGTGATCGGCGCTAACGGATTTTCCTCTGTGGGTACTGGAGAGTAATAAGGCAATGATATGGTTGCTGTCGCTATTTTCGCAGCACAAAATGCACCCACTTGCCCAAGCACTCCCGCCGCCACTCCTTGAGCAAATTCATTTACTGGCCCAAACACACTTTCCAACGCTCCCGATGCAGTACCTAAGAGACCGTCGCACGTTTGTAACACACTAAAATCAGTTGCCTCTATGGCAGGAATTAACGCAGCAGCTTCTGGAGGAAGTTGGGAAATACCTAACTGCACCGCACCGCTTACTGTATCTGAATTAACTAAACCCAATGCTTCCATTGCATTTTGTGGGCCAGCTGCATCCGTCGCAACAATTCTTGGTAAAGCGAGTCCCGCAGCTGGGTCGCCTGCTGCACTGCGCGCAGCGAACTCAGCCACGTATAATTGTTTAATAGTTTCAAGCGCAGTCGTAGTGCTTTGAGTCGTAAAAGCAGACACATACGAAATATCCTCTCTTTCAAAGCCAATACTCAACAAAGGATCTATCAATGAATTAATCAAGCCCTGAAGCGCTAATTGTGATTCAGACGAAAGAGGAAACTGATTAATATCAGCGCTGACCGATTCCCATGTCGCTGAGCCTTGAACCGGATTTCCATTTGAATCTTGTAAGTCTGTGGTGATCACCAGCATATAACCTTGGGCAGGTGAAAGCGGTCTTAATGGCACCACATTAATCGTATTACCGCCAGATAGGCTCAGTACATAATCAACACCAAATGTTAACTGGTCGCCAATTTTACAACCTGCAGACGGCACGGTAATTTGTGCGCATTCAGGGTCGCGATTATCCAAGCCAAGTGTTGCTTCATAAATAAGCACACCAGCTGAGAGTGTCGAGGCATCTAACGACGTGTTAGCTGGGGTAGAAACGGCAAGCGTAAATGGTGTAGATGTTGACCAACCGTCCAGCACGTTGAGCGCGTTAGTGGGATCGGAAAAGTCGCTAGGATCGTCAACAGGTACATTAAGAGTAAAATCAAAAAAACCGTCATCACCGGGCAACAACAACAGGTCATTCGGTACGCTTATATTGCCTGCACCTGGGTCAAATACCACTCTTGAAAACGGGCTAGCTGAAGGTGTTTGCTCCTGAAGTTCCTCTATGGTTTCATCACTGCCACAGCCTGTTATTCCTAGCGCTACGGCGATACTGGTGCTAATTACAAGTTTTCTCATTCGTACTCCCTGGTAAATCGTAATTTCTTTTGTACTTTTGGTCTTCGTACTTTAACTGACTTTGCATTCTGTTAAGTGTCGAAATTTTTTATAACGACGCCAACAAGTTAGACCAGTTGAGTTTAACTAATAGTATTGACTTTATAAGCTTTTTGCAAAGGTTTGTTAATCATTTGTAAGTAAGGCGAGTAATTTTCATCTCGCAAGCGTTTTTTACTTGGCAGTGTCATTCCTTTCAGTATCATTCCATGCTACTCACTTAGGGGAAATAGAAGATGTTTGAGTTTACTTATGATAGCGCAACTTTGGAAGATAAAACGATACTAATTACAGGGGCCGGTGATGGTATCGGAAAGCAGGCAGCGCTTACATATGCTGAATGTGGTGCTCGCTGCATATTACTAGGCCGAACTGTCGAAAAGCTTGAGGCGGTTTACGATGAAATCATCGCTAAAAAATATAAACAGCCGTCAATCATCCCTCTCGATATGAATGGCGCAACATTGCAAAATTATTACGATATGGCCAGCACCATTGTGTCTGAGTACGGTTCATTAGACGGGTGCCTACATAATGCCAGTGTATTGGGAGATTTAAGCCCCTTTGCAGAAATAAAAGAAAGCGAGTGGGACGAAGTGCTTCGAGTGAATGTAACTGCAACCGCGCAAATGACTCAAGCATTGATACCTGGCCTCACCCTGTCATCTTCAGCATCTGTTATTTTTACCAGTTCGGGGGTTGGGAAGAAAGGTCGCGCTTATTGGGGGGCCTATTCAGTATCGAAATTTGCCACCGAAGGTATGATGCAAGTACTCGCAGATGAGTATAAAAATAGTGCTGTGCGATTTAATTGTATCAACCCTGGTGCAACGCGAACTGGCATGAGAGCAAAAGCTTATCCGGCTGAAAACCCAGAAAAATTAAAAACGCCGCAAGAAATCATGCTTTTGTATGTATATTTAATGAGTGATGTCAGTAAAGCAGAAAACGGCAATAGCTTTAACTGCCAGGCTTAAACGATTTAAAAATAAACAAGCCGATAAAAACAGGCTCGTCATTTAGAAATTATTAGAAGTTATGTAAAAGTATATCTATATTTATTCAGTATACGATTAACCAACCGATAACTTGTATACTACACTTTATAGGAAGAAGTCGCTCAGTTCGCTTTGTACTATTGGCTTTGTACTGGGATAAATAGGTCTTCAAGGTCCTGAATTTCGATGTGGATGTTATGAATATAATAAATAGATTCAAAGTAAAAACGCGCATATTAACATTAACCATCATTCCTTTGGTCTCGATTTTTTTCTTGAGTGCAGAGCGTTATTTTTCTGCTCAGCAAGAGCTCGATAAAGTTCAACAGCTAGAAGTAATAGAACAATATATTAGCAAGCTTTCGCCGCTTATCAGTGCGATACAGCAAGAGCGGTTTTACTCTAAGTTGTATTTGGGCCCAAGTACACCCGATAACCCTGAAGGCACTCAATATAAACAGCAGCTTTTGGACGCGAGGGCAAAGGTCAATGCTGCACTTACTCAGTTTAGAGCCTTTGTGAATGACGGCGATCAACTTGAACAGTTTCCTACTTTGCTAAGTGATATAGAAAATATTGAAAGCCTTGTTGAAAAATTTGATTTTGCACGTTCATTAATTGATAAGCGCGAAAAGAATATCTTGGACCCTTATCGCGAGGACCCGAAAAGTACCTCTAAATTTTGGAGTTACCTTGCCATCAACAATTTGGTTGATGCACTCAATAAAAGCACAAAACAAATTGTGTTAGTGTCGAGCGGTAGCGAACGCTTATCGCTTCAAGTCAATGCTTACCAGAACGCTATCCTTGCACAAGACGCAATGATGAAACAAGTGCTCAACATCTACAACTCGATAGCAAAAAATCTTGGAATAAAGGGCTTCGGTAATGTAATGGAACAGCGGGTCTTAGAAGTCAGTTTCAGAGACACGTTAGAAATGTTTGCATCTGAAGAAACCAAACAGGTCATGTCGGATTCGCTGTATAAAAAAGAAGGGTTTAGAAAAGCTCAAACACTCTATTTTAAAATTCGCAATAAAATAAAAACACTTGTTGACGCCCCACTCGATATTACAGGCCCAGAATGGCTAGATTATGGCGAGCAAATGAATGACGGATATACCGCAGTGGTAGATCACATTCTGCTGAGCATTGCCGAAACTAAGCTCTCTCTTTTGGAAGATGCGGAAAGAACCGTACGCAATACTATTATTTTATTAGTGTTTGTACTGGCTCTACTGATTATTATTTCGTCAAAAATAATTACCAGCATTAATACACCGCTCAATAAACTCAATGCAGACATCACCGAACTAGCGCGCTCGAAAAACATGAAAATTCGCAATGAAACCTTGGGAAGTAACGAGCTTAGCTCGGTAGGTCATGCATTTAATTCACTGATTGATAGTTTTGAAAAAACCTTGTTAAAAGTGCGCGAACAGATTTTATCGATGGATCAAACCACAGGTACAGTTACGCATTCGATGAACCAATCAATCGAACTCATAGATAGCCAAAAAGAGTCGACGGAAAATATCGCTGTTGCCATTAAGCAAATGACGGCGACGATTTACGAAGTGGCGCGCATGTCTTCCGCCACCTCGGATGCAGTAAAACGCGCCTACGATTTGTCAGTGATCAGCGAAAAAGATGGACAAACAACCAAGTCAACAATGGACGGATTAATAGACAATTTAGGGCAAACTAGCGACCTCGTATCCAACTTAAATAATGAAGCAAGTCAAATCAGTAATATTGTCCAAGTAATTAAAGGGATCTCTGAGCAAACTAATCTGCTTGCGCTTAATGCCGCTATTGAGGCAGCGAGAGCAGGCGAAATGGGTCGAGGTTTTGCCGTGGTTGCCGACGAAGTGCGAGAATTATCCAAACGCACTCATGATTCTACTGAACAAATTCAAAGCCAAATTGAGGCATTGACGACAGGCTCAGTAAAAGCGTCAAAACAAATGGAAGTGCTGCAAACCAACGGCGTCAATGCAGTCGAAACAGTACAAAAGAGCACTGATAACTTCCTTGCAATTAAGTCTGAGCTGGACCAGATTACCGATATGGCATCACAAATTGCTGTCGCTGCAGAAGAGCAAACGAATGTTGCAGATGAGATTAACAATCGAATCGAAACTATTCGAAACGACTCTGAAGCCATGTATAGCCAAGGACACGACACCTTGAAAGCTACCGAGCTGTTAAGTGAAAATGGCGCTGAGCTTAAAAAGGATATCGAAGTATTCCATTTCTAAACCTCATAAATTAGAGCCTTAGTGCGCTTTAGTGAATGCATCTATTTCGATCTTAAAGATGTCATTCACTGCGTTCATCGTGGTACTCGCCACATTGAAATAGTCATCTGGCGTGATAACTACTTTTTTTGCATCAAGAAATGAATGGTTGAGTGTATCTACAAATTGTACACAACTCTCAGACGCTACGTTGATGATTGCCTGTGAAGTGTGTTGTGAAGACGGTGCTGTTTTAAGTTGCTTAAATACACTGGCAGATATACTTGCAATCTTGTCGCGCAAATAGGCAATTTTCACCTTATCGATTTGATTGGCTTCGCCTTTAACAGCCACGGGCATAGCCACCGCTCGAGATTGACCAATACATTCAGCCAGCAAAGGTAAATCTCGCCAGAGTAAATTAATCTGTTCATTACTATACCGCTTGTGATCTGCTACAATCGGGGCGGTATCAGCCAAATCCTCAAGCAAATACAACAAGTTCTCGATCATTGCCGAATGCTGATGAAAGCTAGCCTCAACTGATAGCGAAAAGCAACTTTCTTTCAGCCTAGACCAATGATCAACGAAGCTTACCCAACGCTCCATGGAAATCAGAACAGGGTAAGTGGATAACTCGCTTTTAATTGACGCCACTTGACGTTGAATGTCATTCAACGTTTTTTTAGCTTGCGTATTTCCCTGTAAATAACCCGCAGTGGTGCCACGGTGTTTTTGTAACTGCCCTATCATGGCGTATAACAATGGCAAACAATGTAAGATTGCCCGATTGAGTTTAATCTTCGCCGCTCGGTCAAATACAAACCCCAGCATAACAATGCCGATGACGGAAAGGAGTAATAAAAACAGCTTCATACTTCGTGCTCTTTAGTGTGCGTAATTCTTTTTAGGTATTGGGCAACGCTTTTGGTTTCAGATGCGATATTTGCATTGGCAGCGGCGTGCTCTACGACGTGTTCAATATTCAAAGAAATATCAGTGGTAACTTGTGTTTGCTGCTCGGTATTCACTGAAATTTCCATAATACGATGTTGTACTTGCTCGGATTCCAACTGAATATCTTTCAATAATGCATTAGCAGCTAATGCTTGCTCATGACATCGTTTTACATGCGCAGTAACCTGACCGATGTTGTCGATCACTTCTAAACGTTGCTCATTTACAGCAAAAATACCTGAATTGATATTTTCTGCACAATTTCTGCTATCTAAAGCCAGTTTACGCACTTCATCCGCTACAACCGTAAAACCTCGACCAGCATCCCCCGCTCTTGCAGCTTCGATAGACGCATTTAAAGCCAATAAATTCGTTTGTTCAGCAATATTTTGAATTGAAGACGTTAGAGAAAACATTTCATCTGTGTATGTGCCTAGCAATGTCATAGACGTTTGTGTTTGTTTAACATCGTTATGTACGGTTTCAAACTCTGTTACTAAGTCCTGCATCGTATTACTTCCTTGAAGCCCGTTTTGCTTTGCTTCTCGCGCTAAATCATTGACTGATTTAATATTTTTAGCAACCTGTTCTAATGAACTCGTCATTTCATTAATCGCTGCTGCTGTTGAGGTTGTTGCTTGAGACTGAGAATCAACATTAGCTATGTAACTACAAGTTAAATAAGCATTTGTAATGCCAAGAAACCAAAGGCCACTTATACTTTGACTCACTGACACCTACAATAGCGATTATAACGAAAGACCCATTGTAGATGCCTAATGTTCGGATTAATATTTTACATGGAAATTGAAATAGAGTGAGAATGCTCAACTTAATGTCCCTCTTAAATCTTTTTTAAATCTGCTTGGCCATTTTTATGCAAACAGAGCGTTAATTCCTGAACGTTGGAACCTAATAGACGAAGAAATGAGTAGTACTAGACGTATGTAGATAAATATGAGAAACAATAAACATTAATTCAAGTTTTGCTTTAATTATATTTTTATATTCGCACACAAATCAATAACTATACCCGTTCCACCTCAACATGCTCGATTCAGCGAACGAATAAAAGGATTTAAACAAGGAAAATGGGAGAAGGCATGGTGATTCCATGTCGAAACAATTTGACGCAGGGTAAATCCTTTTAGGCTTCGCCCTTGGGAGCTTCACAGCGCTGAAACGAGCATGTTGAGGTGGAACGGGTATATCATTGCAAGAATAGACAAACTGATAAAGTTTGAACTACGCTTAGTGCGTCACTTAATTGAAAAACACGTCACGAAACTATCGCTATGCAGCATTTGGGTAACGCGTTCATCGCCATTATTTTATCTATATCTTTTCTCTTCAATGCTAATGCAGAAACCACTCCTATCGACCTTACTTTCATAGTCGCAGCGGACATGCCCAACATTTCAGACCCCACATCGGGAAAATATGCTGAGTTAGCGACGCTGGTTCGCGAACAACGAGCAACGAATAACAACGTTATTTTTATTTTCGGTGGAGATGCAATTGGGCCTAGTGCGTTAGCGACATTTGACCGAGGCTCTCACATTATTGATCTACTCAATTCTATTGAGCCTACTGCAATGGGCATTACAAAGCGTGAATTCAGTTTTTTCGAAGATGAATTATCACTGCGAGCTCAAGAAGCTGCTTTTCCTCTCGTTACGTCAAATATGATCGATACACGCACAGGACAAAGTATTGAAGGTATTGCAAATAGAGTGATTGTTGAACAAGGTGATATCAAGCTAGGTATTATTTCTCTCATGCACGAGCAAGTAATTAACGAATACCTACTCAAGCACGCCAAGGTACTTGAGCCATTCACCACATTAAACGAACAAGCGAAAGAGCTCAAAACTAAAGGTGTGGATGTCATTTTACTGCATTACTCCTATCCTTTTACATTTATTAATACCTTATTGCAACAGGGCGTCATTGATATAGCTTTTTTATCTAATCCTCATTTAGGTGAAACGTACTATGAAGAAAATGACTTACACCCAAGCGTTTTGGCATTAAAAAAGCCAGGTAATGCTGTAATTGGGCATTTTGTTTTTAACGGAACGCTGCAAAAGAAGTCTACAACTACTGTCTCTCTCTCAGAGGTTCCACCAAGTAATGACATTGAATCACAGGTACACGCTTATCAAAACCGCCTTGACAGGCTATTGGATATTCAAATAGGTGTATGGGGAGAGCACGTTTCAACGGCGAGGAGACACGTTCGAAGCAAAGAAAACCGCTTCGCTAATTTTATTGTTGATGCCATGTTGCAATACAGTAAGGCGGATATTGCACTCATCAATGGAGGGAGCATTCGAGGCAATACTGAATATAAAATAGGCGAACCAATTACTCGTCGTACTATCCTTAGCGAATTGCCTTTTTTAAGTAAATTAAGAGTGATAAATATTACAGGGGAAAAACTTACCGCAGCATTAGAAAACGGCTTAGCTCAAATGGAAATTTATAAAGGCGGTTTTCCACACGTAGCAGGGTTAGAAGTTGTAATAAATAGTAATAAGCCGGCTAACATGCGTGTGATTTCAGTTCACCATAACAATAAACCAATTGAAGCAGATAGAATCTATAAATTGGCCACTACCGACTTTCTTGCAAACGGAGGTGACGGCTATTCTTTGATTGAACTGTTAGACAATGAATCGTCAGACACTTTTACCATTGCCCCCCTTATTTCAGAATTAGTTACTCAAGCTGTTATTCAAACGCGTACCGTAAAACCTGATATTAACGATCGAATCAGGAATGAAGCGAGTATCGCACAGTGAAGTTCATCCAGAACTCGCTTCCTACCTTTACGCTAGCGCAATTCAGTTTAGTCGGCTTGTTTATATTTATTATGGCTATTACCGGTCAACGCTTTAATGAACTAGGCGATGCGCTTATTGAACTAAGCACAAATTCAGTTCCTACCATCAACCAGTCTTCTAAGTTGGCGACCGAAATTCAGACCTTAGTTACTTTAACCTCACAACTGACGTTTTCAACCAACAATTCGAATAGACGTCTTATTACCAAGGAAATCGAAGCGGCATTTGATCGCTTAAACAACCCCAGTCATCAACACAAAATCAAAGATGAATTTTTACTCGTTCAACTCTCTGTGTTACAAAAAGAAATAGAAGAGCTCGATGAGCTGATTACAAATAAAATTCATCTCGAAAAAACATTACATCGGCAAACCGCGAATTTGATCGAATATATGTCAGCCACTTTATTTGAATCAGAATCAACGCTTTTAAACGTTGAGCAACATAAAGCATTGAGCAAGCTTCACTTACAAGCAACCAAGATAGAACAACAAAATAACTTAAACAATTTACGGCAACTAGAAACGTCTATCATAAACGAAGTAAAAGAAGCAAAACGTTTAAACGCACAAAACCTAGATTTTATTTTCTCTCTCAATATCGTAAACAGTATGTTATTGGGTGAAGACGGAATGATAAGTCATAAAATAGACGCGTTGCGTATCGCCGGCAGAGCGCGAGGACGAGGAAACTTTGTGAGCAACCTCGTAAAAGATGTCGCTAGAAGTATCCAATTTCAAACTGACCTTTTGAACAGCAAAACGATAGAAGAGGGTAGCCAAAGTGCACAGCGCGTGCAGCAACAAATACGCTTCGTGATTGTGGCTTCTGTCATCGTTGTCTTGTTGAGCCTATTCTTTGTGTATTACTTATATAAACGGATCGTACTTAGATTAATGTCTTTAACTCGGCAGGTTGAAGACGCGAAAAATGGTGATAGAGAAGTGATTTCGATTGGAGGCAATGATGAAATCGCTCGCTTAGGTCAGTCTTTTTCTGCTTATGCACAAAAAGTAAAGACACAAGAAAAACGGTTAACAGAACTGAGTTTAAGCGACCCGTTAACCGGCATTCCTAACCGGCGAGCCTACGAAGAAAGCCTTTCCAAAGCCATTGCTCAATGCAGACGAAATAATTGGTGCTTGTCTGTTTTACTTATCGACATCGATTATTTTAAAAACTACAACGACTATTATGGTCATGCTCAAGGTGATAGCTGCCTAGTCACTGTTGCAAATTCCCTAAACTCAGCATTCGGACGAGCTACCGACCTTTGCGCCCGCTGTGGGGGTGAGGAATTTGTTGTGATACTCATCAACTGCGACGCAGATACTGCCAATCAACAAGCAGAAATATTGCGAAAACGGATTCTGTATCTGAACATCCCTCATGCCAAAAGTAACGTTTCAGATAACGTTACTGTTAGTATCGGTATAGCTACTCATACTTTTTCTGAAATTAGTGAGTTGTCTACCCGAACTTTAATTGAGCAAGCGGACAAAGCTCTTTACAAAGCTAAGGCGGCGGGAAGAAATCGATGCGAATTTGCAAAGTAAAATACGATTCAACATTTGCTCCTCTGCAACATGCCGACTATGGTTAAAGCATTAAATCCAACGACCCGTGTTGAACTACTTACCACTCTATGGATAACCGAGGTTTTTCTACCATTCGCTCATATTTTTTAAGCCTATTAATAGCAATATCTTTTTGCACAACATGCAATGCTACTTCGAAAAGCACCATAGATATCACTCACTTTCGAGCGTTCCCTATTTACCTCGAAGATGGTAAAGGCATGTCTTATGTCCGTCATACCGCTTTTGATCCTTCTGGCTCATTGTGGATCTCTGGCGGTAAGGGTTTAATGAAATACAACGGGTATCAAATAGATATCTTGGACTTACCATCGAGTCAATACGTCAGCGAGCCTGTACTTTCTTATTTATTTTACGATGCTAATGGACAACTCTGGATAGGCAACAACGCCCTTCACTTTTTTGATAAAAAACAGCAAACGCTGCTTATGTATGACATCACAGAAGGGCAAAATATAAACGATATGGAGCAAGATAAAGACGGTATGTTATGGCTTGCAGGCGATTTTGGATTAATGCAGTTTGACCCTCTAACCAAAAAGAAAAAAGACATTGTTTGGGTTTATGAAGGCCAAAATTTTCATCCTGCACTTAAAAACCTAAGTTATGACGCAAAAAACGATGCACTGTTCTTTTTTACCGGTGAGGCTCTATTTAGGCTAAAACGTCGTACTCTTTCATTAACTCGTATTGATATACCTTTTGATTTAACCGGTCAAATCATACGAGATATGTCAATAGACTTATTACGGAACCGACTGTGGGTAGGCTCATCAGAGGGTTTAGTCAATGTAGACTTAGATTCACTCAGCACCACGGTTGTTGTTGCAGACCAAAAGAGTAACCAACTGTTGGGTGATCATATCAATACCACATTTGTTGACTCCCTCGGCAACCTTTGGCTTGGTGTTGAAAAATCGGGATTGTGCATGCTTCCCAATTCTATTGAATCGGCCAACGATGGCCTGCTTTTTTCGTGCCTGAAAGGCGCAATCAATGAAAAATATAAATTACCACTCACTTCAATAGAAGATATTTCAGAAGACAGCGAAGGCACTCTTTGGATATCACTGAATAATTATGGATTAATGAGGATCACGCCAAAACGAGAGAAATTTCGTCCACTTAAAGATTTTTTCAGTAATGAACCGAAACGTTATTTTCCTCATTCTTACGACGGAATTGTACGAACTAATGGCGAAATATGGATAGCCACTGACGGTGGAGGCATTAATATATACAACGCGAACACCGGTCGATTCGAGACTATGCAGCATAACCCGTCAGATGCTAATTCTCTTCCCTCTAACTCGGTTTTGTCACTGACCGTTGATGATACTGGTGCAATGTGGGCAAGCATGTGGAGCGGTGGTTTTGCAAAGATCAATCCTGAAACACGAGACGTTACTTCCTTTTTACGAGATCCCAAAAAACCAGATAATTTAACCTTAATGGGCAACAACGCGTTTGCGGTATTACCCGATAACGCCGGAGGGGTATGGTTAAGTATTTGGGGATACGGATTACAACGTTACGATATAGAAACAGACAACTATGTCAATTATCCTGCTGACACGAAATCAAAAGGGGAAACCACTCAGTCGGCTAACATTAACCACCTAACTTATTTTGACAACAAACTGTGGTTAATTGGAGAACGTGGCTTTGAAGTGTTTGACCCCAAAACCCAACAATTTGAATTTTTGTTTAACGATGGTATCAATGGCTCTGGTCATATTTTCATCCGAAATGAGGATGAAATGTACATTGGATCACGTAATGGATTAGTTAAATTTAACTATTTAACAAAACAAAAAGCATTGTTTACGAAAGAAGACGGCTTGCCCTCCAACGAAGTGCATTATTCTTACATTGATAAGTATGGCACTCTGTGGGTTGCATGCGATATCGGTATAGCGTGGTACAACCGAGAAGAAAATCGTTTTGTTACTTATACGGAAAGAGACGGCATAGTAGGTAGCCACATTAGTACGCACGGTGAGTTTTTCGAAAACGATAGCTATTTATTTGTTACGGGTAAGGAAGGGGTCACCGTTATCAACCCCTTGGATATTCCTCCCCCTCTTAACATGCCAAAAACCTACATTACATCAGTGGCCTTTTCGTCACCTAAGGAAGGGGTAAGAACCGTACCGAAATACCTATTGAACAAAAAGCAAGCTTATGTTTTAGACTATCGATATAACAATTTACGCTTTGAATTCACCTCAAGCAATTTAATTTTCCCCGAGCGTAATCGCTATAAATACTGGTTAAAGGGGTATCACAACAACTTTACTTATACCACTGCCAATGAGCGCTTTGCCAGCTTTACCAACCTCCCACCGGGTGAATACATTTTTGAAGCATTTAGTTCTATTGATGGGCATAAATGGGGAAATCAATATGATAGTTTTCAATTCACCATTTTGACACCTTGGTGGCAAACAGGCTGGTTTAGAGTACTGATGTTCATTCTATTTAGCGCAATTTTATATTGTGCTTATTACTGGAAGACCTCGCTTGCCCTTGCTAGGCAAAAAGAGCTTGAGCAAAAAGTAAACGAAAAAACCAATGCGCTCAAAATAGCCAGCCACTCTCTGCAAGAATTAAATACTAATCTCGAACAGAGAGTCCAACATAGAACCGCTGAATTAGAGACAGAAATAAAAGAGAGAAAATCCGTAGAAGCAAAGCTATATCACATGGCATTCCATGATGCGCTTACCGATTTATCTAATCGTCAATGGCTCATTAATAAGTTAGAAACATTGATACAAACCTGTAATACCGAAGAAAGTAAGCCTTTTGGCATTTTGCTTTTAGACGGTGATCGCTTCAAACACATAAATGATACACATGGTCATCTTATTGGTGACGCTTTACTGATTGCCGTCGCTCAAAGAATTGGTAACTTGTTAACTTCTGAGCAGCATATTTGTCGACTAGGAGGCGATGAATTTACGGTGTTAGTCGAAAATGTAGACGACGCAAAACAACTAGAGGCGTTGGCAGAAATCATTATAAGCCGTTTTAAACATCCATTTGTACTCGAAAGAAGTACCATTTACTTTAATGTGAGCATCGGTATTTTACTCTGTAATCATCATTACAATTCGGTACCTAGTATTTTACGTGATGCCGATATTGCAATGTATCGAGCAAAGGAATTAGGCAAAGCCAACTTTAAATTGTTTGATGAAGAAATACGCGACACCAAGATCGAGCTCGCTCGGCTTGAAGCTGACTTACACACAGCAATTAGTGAAGACGCGTTTCACTTGGTTTACCAACCTATTGTCAATTTACAAGACGAAACGCTATCTGGCTTTGAGGCATTGATAAGATGGAAACACCCTATTCATGGATTTATTCCTCCTGACGTATTTATTCCTATTGCCGAAGAATCGGGCATGATTTCAGATATTGGAAACTGGGTACTCGATGAAGCCTGTAAACAAACTCAGCAATGGCACACTATCGAAAACTGCGCCATAAAACCAAGAATATCAGTTAACATTTCTTCTTATCAGCTTCAACACACTCACTTCCTCGACGTTATCGATAATGCGCTACAACGGTCTGGCCTTAAGCCAGAGTACCTATTGCTCGAACTGACAGAATCAACATTAATAGAAAACACGGACAATATTAACTGGCTTTTGGGTGAAATTGACAAACGGCATATCGATTTAGCCATCGACGATTTTGGTAAGGGCTATTCCTCCCTCACTTATTTAAGCGTTTTACCCGTAGATAATATAAAAATAGACAAAAAATTTATCGCTGCGATGGACGATAACCGACAAGGTGCAATTAACCAAAAAGACTTACGTATTCTAGACGCCATTGTGTCTCTGGTGAGAAGTTTGTCTAAGCATGTGACGGCAGAGGGAATTGAAACGGACCAACAATATCAAGCGTTAAAGCGCATGGGCAGTCAGTATGGGCAAGGCTATTTTATTAGTCGCCCTCTCACGGCTAAAGATGCGAGAAAGTATCTGCTCTCTTATCGCCCTCCTTCGAAAACAGATAAAAAAGCAGACCAGTAACAAGAAGCTGCTAAGCAGCTTCTTGTGTTTCTGAGGCTTCATCTTCTGAATTAAACGTTATCAAATATTCAAATGCTGAAAGCGATGCTTTCGACCCCTCACCCATTGCAATTACAATTTGCTTGTAAGGCACGGTAGTCACATCTCCGCAAGCGAATATACCTGGCTCGGAAGTCAGGCACTTGTGATCAATTTCTACTTCACCATACTGACTCAATTCAACTACGCCGTTCAAAAACTGACTATTAGGCACCAAACCGATTTGTACGAACACACCAGATAATGCTTTTTCATGCACTTGCTGCGTTGCTCTATCTTGGTAAACAATGGTGTCTACCTTGCCATTCGTCGCTTTAATTTCTTTGGTTGCAACATTTTTCACAATGTCAATGTTTGCACGTTTTTCTGCTTGGTCAATTAACACCTTGTCAGCTTTCAGCTCAGGAGCAAACTCAAACACAGTCACAGAATTAACAATGCCTGCCAGATCGAGTGCTGCTTCAACGCCAGAGTTACCACCACCGATCACTGCCACGTCTTTGCCTTTAAAGAAAGGACCATCGCAATGAGGGCAGTAAGCAACGCCGTTGCCAACATTCTCTTTTTCACCAGGAACGCCTAACTCCCTCCATTTTGCGCCTGTGGCGACAATAATAGTTTTAGTTTGGATACGCTCTCCCGATGACAATTCAAGCGTTTTGATATTGCCACGCACTATGTTGTCGACTCTTACGTGTTCTTTTAACGTAATGTCGTAATCGTTTAAATGGGCCATCATATTGTTTGATAGCTCTGGTCCTGTTGTTTTGGGTACTGAGATTAGATTTTCAATACCCATAGTGTCTTTTACTTGTCCACCAAAACGATCGGCTACGATGGTCACTGCCAAGCCCTTTCTAGCGCTGTAAATAGCTGCAGCAACGCCTGCTGGCCCAGCGCCAATCACCGTTACATCTTGCAAAGGTAAGGAAGCCTGTGCATTCGCTTGCTTTAACGACGGATACGCCGTTAACAATTTGTCTAGTAGTGAAGACGCGTCAACTTTCCCGTTGGCAAACAATTCTCCATTTAAGTACACGCTCGGTACGCCCTGAATATCGCGTTCTTCAACCAAGTTCTGAAACGGACCTCCGTCAATCATTTCAGTGGTCACGTTGTCATTCAACAAAGCGAACTGATTCAAAGCCTGAACGACATCAGGACAGTTATGACAACTTAGACTAATGAACACTTCGAAGTTCAGTGGTTCGTTAACCTGTTTAATAATATTCTGTACGCTTTCATCGAGTTTTAATTCGGTGCCCGATGCATGCAATATTGCAAGAATCAGCGAGTTAAATTCGTGTCCGCCAGGAATGCCAGAAAAACGGATGCCGGTATCGTTTCCATCTGCTTCCAAAAGAAATGAAATAGGACTGCGTAATGTGCCTGCTGTGTCTCGCTCTTCTAATGATAAAAACTCGCTTACACCAGAAATATCTGAAAGAAAGGATTTCAACTCACTTCTTTTGCTGTGTTCACCTGTTTGTAATACAAATTTTATGCTTTTCTGCATTTTTGCAGTGTAACTTTTCAATGCGCTTAAAATGTCTTGAGATAACACGGTGTTTTTCCTCTTCAATAATTGCGGTGTAAACAATATCGGCGGCTTTTACCGCCGACTTTCTTTTTTACACTCGCTTAAATTTTTCCAACTAAATCTAACGATGGTGCTAATGTTTCTTCACCTTCTTTCCACTTCGCTGGGCAAACTTCACCCGGGTTTGCTGCCACATACTGAGCTGCCTTCACCTTACGAAGAAGATCGTCTGCGTCGCGGCCGATACCTTCAGCAGTAATTTCCATTGCTTGAATCACGCCTTCAGGGTCCACTAAGAAAGTCGCTCTATCAGCTAAGCCCATATCTTCACGCATACAATCGAAGTTGCGAGTGATAGCACCTGTTGGGTCACCAATCATGGTGTATTTAATTTTTCCAATGGTGTCAGATGCATCGTGCCATGCTTTGTGAGTGAAATGTGTATCTGTTGATACTGAGTACACTTCAACACCGCGTGATTGCAATTCTTCATACTTGTCTGCCACATCACCTAACTCAGTCGGGCAAACAAACGTGAAGTCTGCTGGATAAAAGAAAAATATTGCCCACTTTCCTTTTACATCATCACTGCTTACGTCAATGAATTCGCCGTCTTTAAATGCACTCGCTTTGAAAGGTTTAATTGTGGTGTTGATTAACGCCATGGTTCTGTTCTCCGTTGAAGTAAGTAAAATATTTACGTTAAGTGGATGAGTCCCGCGCTTAACGATGATGTAACTATAGCGGTGTAAAATGGAGTTGGATAATGAAGAAAAGCGAACGCTGTAATCGGTTTTAGCTATTACGTAGTTTTTGACTTATTATTTTTCAAAGATAAGCGCGGTATATTCGGTCGCTTTCTCTTTTTGACTTTGATTTAAAGGGAATTTTTCTAGCATAAGTTGAGTCGCCTCAGCAATATGAAGCTCTTTCTCGCTTAGCTTTTTATGAGCTTGTAAGCGAGACAACACTTTTAATAAGCTTAACGACATAGAAACATCTTTAGGAGACAAAACCCGAGCTTGAGTCAACAATTCAAAAGCGGCTTCATAGCGTTCATTATGATAATGCGAAGCCGCCATTTGCTTTAATTCTTTAGTTGAAAACTTAACTTGTTCTCGCTCGATACTTTCCTGTTGTAAGTATGCAGAGACGACGCCGCTTGTAAATTCATCATCAACAATGTGTTTTTGTAACGATTTGAGAATAGACAAACATTTTTCATGCATTCCAAGCTCGTGAAACACTTTCATTTTGTCTAAGCCGTCTTCTACATTCACAACGGTTTCTTTTATTTTATTTTCTGATAACAAACTTTCGGCTCGTTTTTTGTCATCGCGTAAAGCCGCAATGCGCGCCTCAGCAATCACCAACGTTTCTTTTAGATCAAATGCCTTTTTATTTTTAGCCTGCAAGCCCTCAAGCATTTTTTCTGCTTTGTTAGCTAACCTCTCTCCTTCCTCATTGTGCAAAGTAGAGGCTAGGTCGATGCTTGCTCTTAATACATTCACAGATAGCATGGGAGAATCATGAATCGAGTTTTTGCCGTATTTTTCCATCGCACGCACGGCTTTTAATTGACCATATCTGTCGTGATTAAGGCGGGCCAAGTCCCATAGCTTCTTGTTTCTGTTCATATTTCTTGGGGCAAGTTCACACGCTCTTTGCATCATGTCGTAAGCTTTGTCGTATTCGCTGTATTTTATATGATGCTGTGCCAAAAGATCATAAGTGGGAAAACGTGTATCGTCGCGCGTGATCAAGGTCTCTATTAGCCCTTCGGCTTCATCTGATTTACCTTGTACCAACATACACTGCAATAAACCGACGTTTGCCCATCCCGTATCAATGGTTTCTATCAATTCTTGGTAGTATTTTTCTGCCTCTTCAAATGCAAACAACTTAATGAGGCATTCTCCTTTTATGCGCTTGAGCTTGCCATGAAACTCGCGCAATTTAGCGTTTTCTAGCAATCGCTCTGCTTGATAGATAGCACTTGCACAATCGTCCAAATCTAACATGCAGTTTAATTTATGAAACATTTTGCGAGCAGCAAACATATGAACTAAACGCTGCTGTACTCGCTGCTTGGCGAGAGGCTTCACCCAAAAATCGTGAGGTTGAAATTCCATGACGCAATTAACTAATTGTGCACTGGTTTCCGCGCTTAAAAAAATAACGGTCGTTTTATTGGTGATGTGCTTATACATGCGTAGCTCTTCATAAAGATGAAACCCATCTTTATCACTACTTACATTAAACGCTAAAATGACGATATCAAACGCCACGTTATGACACTCTCGCAAAGCATGATACGCGTTTTGAGTACAAACCACTTTATTTATACCCAAATCTTTAAATACACTTTGAACGATCTCATGCACTAAGGCTTGAGTATCCACCACTAGCACTTGCATGTCTTTGATAGGTTTAATGGCAGGAATGTCGCTCATACAGACTAGAAATGGACCTTTTTGTGACAATAAATTTTTTTTCTTCTTTGAGTGTAGCGTTTAATTGAGTAAATGCGCAGAAAACAGATTAAAAATAGCGACTTCTCTAGGTCTGTCTATTGGCAAGATAGGCATATTTTCGCTAGACTGAGCGCAACAATAGTTAAACAAAAGCGCAGCCCCAGACTCGAGCGCTTTACCTGAAAGAGGCATCATGAGCAGCAATTCGAACAATGACGATTTTCCAACTATTCGCCTTGATGACGAAGACAGACAACAGTACCAACAAAAAAAACAAATAACGGGAAGCAAGCCGCAAAAAGCCACTCCTTCCACTAAAAAAACAGCGAAACAATCTGGTTTTCCCATTACAGCAACATTGGCTGTTTTGATTGCTTGTGCGGCTTCGGGCGCGGCTTATTATTTATATGATCAATCTTTAAAACAGGCGGAAATATTATCGTCGGCCGAGAACCGCATTTTACAGCTTGAACGAAAACTTTCCGCGACCGACGAAGAAATGGGCGAATCTACCGTTGCACTGCAAGTAAAAGTCACCGAATTAAGTGAAAAAACCGGTGAACTTTGGGAGCAAATGGATAAGCTATGGGCGTCTGCGTGGCGAAGAAATCAAAAAGAAATTGCGGACTTAGGTGCGCTTTTAACAAAAACTGCAAACGGCCTAGAAGAATCGATCGGTCAGGTAAGACGAAACGGAGAAACTCAGCGCGTAAAGGTGGCTTCATTTGAAAGTCAACTCGCTACCATTGCAGATGAATTGCTTGCGCTCAATGTACAATTAGAGCAAACAGCGAATGCCGAACAACAGGCAATACAAAGAAACAAAGTGCTTGAGGAAAAAATAGCCACAGTTGAACAACGAAATACAAAACTAACCCAACGCATTACTCAGCTTGAGTCTGAAATCAAAGCCATGGCAACGAAATTAGTCAGCTCACCGCCTGCCTCGTTATAAAGTCAATGGTGAGCCCACAACGAAAATGCCATCCATGTCATTAAAAGGCAGATAGTTGCATCAAAACACCGCCATCTAAATGGCGAGCGGAGTATTGTTCGAAGCGGCTTGCCCATTGATGCCAACAACATAAACCAACATAACGACGCACTTGCGCTGCCGAAATAAAATAACCATGGCCTTTCAGTCGCAGAGGCTACGCTTCCTAACAATACAACGGTATCTAAATAAACATGAGGGTTAAGCAAGGAAATTGCCAACGCACTGATAACTGCACGCGATTTGGACATCTGAATTTGGGGCTGGTTGGCTTCCAAGCCTGACTGTCCTTTAATAACACGCATCAAAGCCTGAAATGCAAGCCATAATAAAATCAAAACTCCTGCCCATGTAAACCAAGGAATTAAGCTGGGTAATACTGCTTGTATTTGCTTAAAAAACAACACCCCCACTGCCATTAATATAGCGTCAATAGCAATACAAACAGACGCTACCGTATAAGCGTGGTACCGACGAAGACTCATTCCTAATACCCACGCATTCTGAGCGCCTATGGCAACAATGAGCCCTAAACCAAGAAAAAAACCATGTAAATAAAAGCTCATCATTGGCTGACTTCCTAAATGTTATAGCAGATCAAAAAAAAGCACCTCTGTAAGGTGCCTTCTTTTCAAATTACTTGCAATACATCAAGTATTAACGGCGTAATCCAAGACGTTGGATCAAGTTGGTGTAACGTTCGCTGTTCTTACCTTTTAAATAATCCAATAACTTACGGCGCTGGCTTACCATGCGAAGTAAACCACGTCGAGAGTGATGGTCTTTTTTATGGCTAGAAAAGTGGCCTTGTAACTTATTGATATTATGAGTAAGAAGCGCAACTTGTACTTCTGGTGAACCCGTGTCGCCTTCTTTAACCGCGTAATCAGCAATGATTTGTGCTGTTTCTGCTTTAGTTAGTGACATACTATTCTCCGATAAAATTTATAGATTGAGAAACAAAATTGAGCCAATCACTAATTCAGCCCAACTTTTTGAGCGCTGAATTATACAAGCCTTTTGCAGGTAATCAAGCTCATTCGTATACCACAAGACGTTTTGGGTAAATTAATCCGTCAGATTTTACTGTTCCAACACCGAGAAACCGTGAGTGCTCGTCATATACCCTCACTAATTGCTCTGAATGGTATGAAACACCCTCTGGGACCTGTATCGCTTGTCCGTGTTGCACCTTGCTCGCCAGATCGTGAGCGATGGTTAACTCTGGCAACTGGCGTGCTGCTGTATCCATAGGCAGTAGTAGCGAATCTAAGGCATTAAGCCCGTCTTGCGCTAACTTGTTTTCTAGCTCAGTCATACTCAACATCTGCTCAGTAGGGAAACCTGCGACTCGTGTTCTATGTAAACGTGTCACATAAGCGCCGCAGCCCAATAATTCCCCCAGATCATCTACAATTGTGCGAATATACGTTCCCTTGCTACAGTGAATTTTCATGCTCACCAATGGCAGTTCAATATTCACATCTGAAATGGAAAAAACTTCGATGTCTCTTGCTTCTCTTGGTACTGTAATGCCTTCTCTGGCATAGGAGTAAAGCGGCTTACCTTGATACTTCAATGCTGAAAACATGGAAGGGACTTGTTTGCTTTTACCTTTAAATCGCGAAATTGCCTGAAGGATTTCGGCCTCACTAGATTCCACTGCGCGAGTTTGCACTACCTCACCATCGGCATCGCTAGTGGTGGTACGAATACCCAGTTTAGCGGTAACTTCGTAAGTTTTATCTGAATCTAAAAGAAAACCAGAAAATTTTGTCGCTTCGCCAAGACAAATCGGCAACATGCCCGATGCAAGTGGGTCGAGCGCGCCTGTGTGCCCTGCTTTATTGGCCTGATAAAGTCGACGAACGCGTTGTAAAACATGATTAGATGAGCCACCCACTGCTTTGTTTAAAAGCACGATGCCGTTAATATTTCTACCGTTTTTTCTTCTTCCCATTGCGCGCTATTGTGACCGTTTTTTATTGTCTTCAGCAATCGTTTGCGAAACCAATGTTGAAATTCTCACACCTTCAGACAGCGAACCATCAGCATGAAAATGAATAGCCGGCACTGCTCTCATTCTTACTCTCTTAGCAAGCAATGTGCGTACAAAGCCTTTATGATCATTTAACATAGCAAGCTGCTGTTTAGTTTCTTCGTCGTCTTGATTGTAAAAAGTAACGAACACCTTTGCATGCGCTAAATCTCTTGATACTTCGACCCCTGAAACGGTAGTCAATGGCAAATCGCCTACTTTATGCTTGTATTCATTTTGTAGAATACTCGCAACTTCTTTATGTATGTGTTGGGAAACACGATCGGTACGAGAAAATTCTCTTGCCATCTGAGTCGCTCCTATTTTAATACGTCGATAAAAAAGGGGCCGATTGGCCCCAAATATTTATGGCGTTTGCGGTTAAATTTCGCGCTTAACTTCGATAATTTCAAAGACCTCTATTTGGTCTCCTACTTTCACGTCATTGTAATTCTTAACGCCAATACCACATTCCATCCCATTTCGGACTTCCTGCACATCATCTTTAAACCGTCTAAGCGACTCAAGTTCACCTTCGTAAATCACTACGTTTTCACGTAGTACTCGTATGGGATTACTACGTTTAACAATACCTTCCGTCACCATACAACCCGCAATCGCCCCCAATTTAGGCGATTTAAACACATCGCGAACTTCTGCCAGACCAATAATTTCCTGTTTGAAATCGGGTGCTAACATACCACTCATCGCTTGCTTAACTTCGTCGATAAGATCGTAAATCACGCTGTAGTAGCGTAAATCTGTCTCTTCTGCTTCAATGAGGCGGCGCGCAGTCGCATCAGCTCGAACATTAAAACCAAGAATGATAGCACTCGATGCAGCAGCTAAACTGGCATCAGTTTCAGTAATACCGCCTACGCCCGAGCCAACAATGTTCACCTTGACTTCGTCCGTTGAAAGCTTCAATAGTGAATCGCTTATTGCCTCAACTGAACCTTGAACATCGGCTTTAAGTACAATGTTAAGCTCACTCACATCACCCGATTCCATGTTCGCAAACATGTTTTCAAGTTTTGCTTTTTGTTGTTTAGCCAGTTTTAATTCACGCTTCTTAGTATGACGTTTGGCAGCGACTTCTCTTGCTTTTCGCTCGTCTTTCACAACCAACGCGTCTTCGCCTGCAACAGGTACACCAGACAAACCTAGTACTTCAACTGGTGTAGAAGGACCTGCAACTTTAACCTCGTTACCATTTTCGTCGCGCATGGCTCGTACTCGTCCATACTCTTCGCCACACAATAAAATATCGCCTGATTTAAGTTCGCCTTCCTGAACAAGCACCGAAGCAACGGGGCCTCGTCCTTTATCTAAGCGAGATTCAATAACAATGCCTCGCCCTGCCCCTTGTGCGGCAGCTTGCAAATCTAAGACTTCGGCTTGAAGGGTTATCGCTTCTAGTAGTTCGTCAACTCCCATACCTGTTTTGGCGGAAACATTGACAAATTGGTGTTCCCCACCCCACTCTTCAGAAATAACTTCAATTTGTGAAAGTTCTGTTTTTACTCTGTCGGGGTCGGCTGTTTCTTTGTCCATCTTGTTTACAGCAACAATCAAAGGCACATTAGCTGCTTTGGCATGCTGCACAGCTTCTTTGGTTTGTGGCATGACACCGTCATCTGCTGCGACAACAATGATAACAATATCCGTTGCTGTTGCACCTCTGGCTCGCATAGCGGTAAACGCAGCGTGTCCAGGTGTATCCAAGAAGGTAATGCGTCCGTTATCAGTGGCCACACTGTAAGCACCAATATGCTGGGTAATTCCGCCAGCTTCACCGTCGGCCACTTTTGCACGTCGAATATAATCAAGTAGCGATGTTTTACCATGATCAACATGACCCATTATGGTCACTACCGGCGCACGTGTTGACTTATCACTGCTACTCGCATCGGCCATCAGCTCGTCTTCAAGCGCATTATCATTGACCAACTCGTACTTGTGGCCCATTTCTTCAACGACTAATACCGCAGTATCCTGATCCAATACCTGATTAATGGTTGCCATTTCACCCATTTTCATCATCGTTTTGATGACTTCATTTGACTTAATGGCCAAGCGACTTGCCAATTCGCCAACCGTAATGGTTTCACCTAATTTTACAATTCGCTCAACAGGTTGAGCAGGTTTGTTAAATCCTTGCTTAAGATGCTCACCCGCATTTTTCTTTGATTTCTTGCGTCGACGTGAAGAACGCTCAACTTGCATATCTTCTTCATCTTCTGCTTCTTGCGCGTAGCGATTTGAATGCAGGTGTACTTCTTCTGCTTCAGCTTTTTTACGGCGTTCCTCTTCTTCTTTCCAACGACGCTCGTTTTCCTCAGCCAGTTTACGTGCGTCTTCCGCCGCTTTCTTAGCTTCTTCCTCTAATTTCTTCTGCGCTTCTTCTTCTTGCGCTTTCTTAAGCCTTTCAGCTTCTTGTCTCACTTCGTCCTGAGCTTTACGCTCTTCATCGCTTAGCGCGCTTTCTTGCTGCTTGCGCTCTTCAGCTTCCTTCTTAGCTTGCTCAGCGCGTTTCGCACGTTCCGCTTCCGCGGCTTTCTTCGCTTCTTCTGCTTTTTTCGCTTTTTCTTCTGCCGCGCGTTTTGCTTCTGCTTGTAAACGCTCTTCTTCTTCGCGAGCTTTACGCGCTTCTTCTTCAGCTATTTTTTGTTCTTCTAAGTCGGTGCGTTTGACATAAGTGCGTTTTTTACGCACTTCAACTTTTACTTCTTTCGACTTACCAAGACTTAAGGTACTGGTGGTCTTGCGTTTTAATGTCATACGCTTTGGACCTTCTGATCCAGTGCTGCCATGTTGCTTACTTAAATGATCCAGCAACTGCCTTTTTTCATCTTCAGTTACATTGTCGCTAACACCTTTGGTAATGCCAGCATCTGCAAACTGGGAAACCAGGCGGTCAACCGTTGTGCCAATATCAGCGGCAAGCTTTTCGATCGATACTTCTGCCATTATGCGTTTATCCCCCGTTCTCTATTCTTCTTCACTAAACCAAACGATATTGCGTGCAGCCATGATAAGTTCACCTGCCTTCGTTTCGTCCAGCTCTTCAATATCACTGATGTCGTCTGTACCTTGTTCAGCTAACGCTTCTAAATCAGCGATACCTCTGCTAGCTAATACATAAGCAACGTGCCGTTCCATTCCTTCAAGGTTGAGCAAGGCTTCATCAGGTTCAGAGGCTTCAAGTGACTCCTCATTTGCTAAGGCTTTCGTCGTCAACGCTGCTTTAGCTCGCTCTCTTAGCTCTTCTACAATGTCTTCGTCTAAGCCTTCAATATCTAGCAATTCAGCAACAGGTACATAGGCGATTTCTTCTAGAGTAGTAAACCCTTCGTCAACCAGTACCGTTGCAAACTCTTCGTCGATTTCTAAGCCGTCTACGAACACGCCAATAACTTTGGCATTCTCTTCTTCGTGTTTACTGTTGAGATCGTCAACGGTCATCACGTTAAGTTCCCAGCCGGTCAACTGACTCGCCAAGCGTACGTTTTGACCACTTCGGCCTATGGCTTGAGCAAGATTATCCGACTCAACGGCCACATCCATGGTGTTATTGTCTTCATCAACAACAATAGATGCCACATCAGCAGGTGCCATTGCATTAATAACAAATTGTGCCGGATTTTCATTCCACAACACAATATCAACTCGCTCACCACCAAGCTCCCCAGACACAGCTTGTACTCTTGAGCCTCGCATTCCCACACAAGCCCCGACAGGATCGAGACGTTTATCGTTTGTTTTAACTGCTATTTTTGCGCGTGAACCTGGGTCTCGTGCAGCCGATTTTATTTCTAAGGTTTCTTCTGCAATCTCGGGCACTTCTAGACGGAAAAGCTCAACCAACATATCCGGATGTGTTCTGCTAATAAATAACTGGGCGCCGCGGGCTTCGGGACGAATGACGTAAAGCAAACCGCGAACCCTGTCGCCTGGTCTAAACGTTTCTCTGGGTAACATATCGTCGCGGTATATCACGCCTTCCGCGTTATTCCCTAAATCGATGATAATGTTGTCGCGATTGACTTTCTTAACCGTACCGGTAACCAGTTCGCCAACCTTATCTTGATACTCCGCAATCATTTGAGCGCGTTCGGCTTCACGCACTTTTTGAACAATGACTTGTTTAGCCGTTTGAGTGGTAATTCTGTCAAAGGCGATAGACTCTATTTGCTCTTCAACATAGTCACCCGTTTTAATGTCAGGCTCGTCGATTTGTGCGGCAGATAACGTTAATTCTGCAAACGGATTTTCTTGCTCTTGGTCATCTTCTATGACCAACCAGCGTCGAAAAGTGTCGAAATCGCCTGTGCTTCTATCAATGCTGACACGCACTTCTATTTCACCAATATGTTTCTTTTTGGTCGCACTTGCTAAGGCGTATTCTAGTGCCTCAAAGATTTTCTCTCTGGGTACTTGCTTTTCGTTTGATACTGCTTCTGCAACTAATAATATTTCTTTATTCATATTTGCCTCACACGCTACTCTGATTTGTCAGAGCGCTTTGCGTTCCTATTCAAACGTGGGAACGAGGTTACCTTTATCTATGTTGGCTATTGCTATTAAGAATGTTTCGCCATCGACTTCAACTGAAATCTGACCATTCTCACAGTTCAATAACGTTCCTTTAAAATTTCTTCTATTGTCCATTGGAACGGACAAACGAATACTGATTATTTCGCCCACAAAACGTTCATAATGCGCTTCAGTGAACAAGGGTCTATCCATGCCAGGCGAAGAAACTTCCAAGTTATATTCAGTATTAATTGGGTCTTCTACGTCTAGTACAGCACTAACTTGATGACTCACATCAGCACAATCGTCTACGTCAATGCCTTTTTCATGGTCAATAAATACGCGCAAAATACTGTGTTTTCCGGCACGCACGAATTCAATTCCAACCATCTCAAACCCTAAGGCCTCAACGGGAGGCGTTAACATTTGAGTCAATGTTTGTTCAAGTCGTGACAAACAGCTTCTCCCAAAAACAAAAAAAGGGCGAATCGCCCATGACTTTGCGGTTCTTGTTCAGATTCCTGCTAACTTGCAAAAATGTACAACCAACAAAAAACCCCGTTAAAACGGGGCTTTTCGACAAATTCTGAACCTTACTGATGACCCGCGCACCAATTAACGCGTTACTATTTGCTTCATTTGCGTCTGTTACCTAAAAAGGTATTCAGCTAGAAACAAGGGAGCCCACGTTTTAATATGGCGCGTAGTATACGTTAAAGAACAAGCATTGGGCAAGTCAGATACATAGATATGTGTTATTTCAGCCGCATATCAATATGACTGATGCCATCTTCGTCATAGGGCTCACCGATAGTTTGGAAACCGAAGGATTCATAAAAGGCCAGCAAATAATACTGAGCGCCTATCTCTATGGCGCTTTCAGGCCACGTTGTTTTACAAACATCAATTGCTCTGAGGACAAGATCTTTTGCTAATCCTTTGCTGCGATAATTGGGGTCGATGACTACTCGACCAATACTACTACCCGAATACGATACACCAGGAGCCAAACAACGTGAATAAGCTATTATGTTTCCTTTTCCTTCCTCTATCGTCATTAAATGACGCGTCCCTATTAAAATATCTTTATCATCTAATTCTGGGTAAGCACATTGTTGCTCGACCACAAAGGCATCGGTTCTCAGCTTTAAAAATTGATAGAGTTGAGAACACGTTAAGTCTGAAAATAACATACATTTATTCAACAGCTTCATTTGACCAAGACCTTTAATTTTGGTTTTTTATTCATTTTCCCTGCATATAAAACGCACCAAGTAAGTGCGAAGCACATAGCCATAATGAAGCATTATGCAGAACAATGCAGGTTGATTTACGAATAGTTGAATTCTACAGGAAACAATCTTTGGTAGCGCCCTACATCGCAAAAATTAAGCTTCTCGGCGAATATTCAATGGTCTATTTGTAATGGTTTTTATCGTTTTTCTATTTTGGCACCCTACTTGCTCAGCAAGCTTGTCGCACAAAAATAAACATGTGTGATACACAATCAATGTAACTCGCTAACGAATCCAAAAACTATAAGGAACACTTGAATGGCGTATTTAGAACCCAATGAGTTTGCCAAGAAAATGGTGGATTCGGGTGAACAGAAAATTTTCATGTCTACCCGAGACACCGTTGTAAGAGCGTATATGGCAGGAGCTATTCTTGCCCTCGCAGCATTTTTTGCAATTACTATTATCACAAAAACAGGCAACCCGCTGGTCGGTTCTCTGCTTTTCCCAATCGGTTTCATTATGTTGTACTTAATGAAATTCGACTTACTGACCGGAGTGTTCACTCTGGTTCCGTTAGCCGTGTTAGACAAACGTAAAGGCTGTACCATGAGCGAGTTGCTTCGCAATTGGGGCTTGGTATTTGTAGGTAACTTTGCTGGTGCAATGACCGTTGCTTTTTTTGCATCATTTATTCTTACTTATGGCTACCAAGTTGATGGTGGCGCAGTGGCAGCAAAAGTCAGTACTATTGGCGAATCAAGAACACTTGGGTACAAAGAGCATGGCCTATTAGGCTGGATCACCATTTTTATTCGCGGCATGCTGTGTAATTGGATGGTATCCATGGGCGTAGTTGGTGCTATGATTTCTACATCAGCAGGTGCGAAAATGGGCGCGATGTATATGCCTATCCTCTTGTTCTTCTACATGGGTTTTGAGCATTCTATTGTAAACATGTTTTTATTCCCTTTCTCTATGATTATGGGTGGTGATTTCACTATTGCTGAGTACTTACTTTGGAACGAAATTCCAACCGCGTTAGGTAACCTAGCGGGTGGTTTATTGCTGGTCGGTTTACCGATATACTTTACGCATGTACGCACAAAAGCAGATCGTGCAATAGCATAACGCTTTAATAGCTATTGAGTAGACATCGCTGACTATTCAATAATTTAAACGGAAAGGTAAATGCCCCAGTAAGGGGCATTTTTTTATTGAATTATGACCGAGTCTCTTACCGTTAAGATAGGCCAGTACAGCCATAAAGGCCGTAAAGCCATCAATCAAGATGCAATCAATGCATTCATCCCTGAAACCCCTGAATTAAATGCAAAAGGCATTGCAGTTGCTCTGGCCGATGGCATAAGTAGTAGCAATGTCAGCCAAGACGCGAGTAATGCCGTCGTTATGGGGTTTATTGAAGATTATTACAGTACCTCAGAGGCATGGAGCGTTGAAACCGCAGGTAAACGCGTAATCACCGCATTAAACTCGTGGTTGTGTGCACAAACTAAACGCAGTGAATACCGATACAATATTGACAAAGGTTACGTGTGTACATTTTCGGGTCTTGTACTGAAAGGGCAACAAGCACACCTTTTCCACGTCGGTGATTCGCGCATTGTGCGTGTGAGAAATCGCCAATGTGAAGTACTCACTCAAGAACACCGAACCCATCTGTCTAGTCAAGAATCCTATCTTGCCAGAGCAATGGGCATGAAACCGGAGCTTGACATTGATTACCTCGAAACGCCTCTAGAAAAAGGCGATATTTTTGTGCTGATGACAGATGGCGTTTACGAATATATTAGTGATAAAAATCTCATAGAATTACTAAATCATTGTAGTGAAAATATAAATCAAGCAGCAAAAGCCATCGTTGATCTTGCCTTTGATAATTTGAGCCACGATAATTTAAGCGTTCAGGTGGTTTACGTGAACGCAATAAAAAAAATGCGGGCAGCCGACCTGCATTCATCCTTACTTTCTTTGCCTTTTCCCCCTCAACTAGAAGCTCGAATTGAGTTTGATGGCTTTTTGATCGAACGAAGATTATACGACAGCACACGAAGCTCCGTTTTTATCGCCTCGGATTTAAACTCTGGCGAGAAGGTCGTCATCAAAACACTCTCTACTGAACTGCAAAACGATGAAACACATCGAGAACGCTTTTTGTTAGAAGAATGGATCGCCCGCAGAGTAAACAGTGCCCACTTGCTTAAACCCACACAGAGTTCGCGAAAACGCAATTATTTTTACGTGGTAACTGAATATATCGAAGGACAAACCTTAAGCCAATGGATGCTAGATAACCCTAAACCTAAGTTAGAAGTTGTTAGAAATATTGTTGAACAAATAGCAAAGGGCTTACGGGCCTTGCACAAAAAAGAAATGCTGCATCAAGACTTACGCCCTGAAAATATAATGATAGATCATAGCGGAACGATAAAAATCATTGATTTCGGGGCAGTGCGTGTTGCCGGCATAGACGAAATGATTGACGATGATTTTTACGATAATATTCTTGGCACCGCACTTTATTCTGCTCCAGAGTATTTTTTAGGCGAGGCAGGGGTGAATGCCTCTGACCAATTTAGCCTTGCAGTGATTACTTATCACATGCTTAGTGGCAAATTTCCCTATGGCACTCAAGTTGCCAAAGCTAACACTCGGGCGGCTCAAAAACGGCTGCAATACAACTCGGTATTGGATGATGAGCTTGCCATTCCTGCATGGGTAGACTTCGCGCTTAAAAAAGCCTTACATCCCAATCCTTTCAAGCGCTACGACGATCTCAGCGAATTTATTTTTGACTTACGCCAACCCAGTCAAACGTTTCTTCAACAAACTCGCGCACCTATCATGGCTCGCAATCCGCTTGCTTTTTGGCAGTCTCTTTGCGCTATTCTTACACTAACCGTTGTTATTTTATTAAGTCAATTATTGTAACGCTTGAATTCAACTCATAAGGGCAACCGCATACTTTCACAAAAAAGTCGGATGCGAATGAGGTGGACTGATCGAGTAAAAAAAGTATGCGGTTGCCCTATGTAATATCAGGGTTTGGGCCATCGTATATTGAAGGCAACGCCTCTTGGTGTTAGGTTTTGAACTGAAATCTCACCCCCGACGGAGACTAAGGTTTTACTTACTAATGACAAGCCAAGACCACTCCCTTCAACTTTGTCTTTCGGTTTTAAGGTTTGGAAAAGCTCAAAAATCCTTTGATGATACTTGGTAGGAATACCGAGACCATTATCTGAAACCGATATGTCGTAAAACAAGCCAGTATCCGCCACTTTAACGACGATTTCACCGTCATTTGAATCATGATGTTTAAATGCATTGGACAATAAATTACGCATCACTAATTCAAATGGAACACGCTCTACCCGTATATTTTCAGTGGTAATGTCTAAGCTAAGCGTAAAGTTCTTGCCTGTATTTAAGGTATCAAAAACGTCTTGCACGGTTTCGCTTACGTTTACTTCTTCTCGTTCTTGGTCAAAACCGTCCACTCTAGAGTAACTTAACAAATCGTCGAGCAAGGCGCGCATTCTGTCGTTTCGCTTTCGTATAAGAGAAAGGTATTGTTTTGCTTTTTCTGGTAAGTCTTCAGCAAAATCTTGCTCTATCCAATCGAGCACATGATTCGTCGCGTTGATCGGAGACTTCAAATCATGCGAAGCAACAAAAGCAAAGCGCTTGAGCTCTTCGTTACTTTTTTCGAGTGCTTTCGTTTTATTCTCTAATTCAATTTCTGCTCGCTTCAACTCTGTCACGTCGGTATGAACACCAAGCATTCTAATAGGATTGCCTGCATCATCCCTTATAATCAAACCTCGACACCGAACCCATACGGTAGAGCCATCTCTGTGTTTGTAGCGAACAATTTGATCGTAGGGATGATTGGGGTCTTCCGCATGCTTGGTATAATTTTCAAGCGCTACAGCAAGGTCGTCAGGAAAAATATTTTTCTGCCACCAATGAATATTGTGTTCCATTTCATTATCTTTAAAACCAAAGGTGGATTTAAAGCGCGGACTTAACCATTCCTGTTCGCCATCGACTAAGTCCCAATACCAGATACCATCAACTGAGCCGCTCTCAATCCATTCGAATAATTTTGGTTCATTGCGTAACTTTTCGAACAGCTCAGTTTTTAAATAATGTTCCTTGGTAGATTCCATTCAGTCCTTCTTATTGTGTGTGAATGATTGTGTGTAAGTGAATCAGCTTGCCATTGACTCTAACAACTTTTTAATGCTTAAACGCTCCAGTGCATAATCAATGCTGCGCGTTAGGACTTCTTTAGACATGGCGTCCTTATTTATAACGTCAACAATGTCATTTTCTAAAAATGACTCACCCATTATTTGTTCATCTTGGCTGGTCAGCAAGATAACGGGTAAATCAATGTTATTTTCTTTCAACTTTTTGACTACGTCTTCTGCGGTTTCACCTGCTAGCTGGTAATCGAGGATCAAGAGATCAACTTTCATGCGTTGTAGCAAGTCGATACTGTCTTCGCTCGTGGCACTTGTAACTAAACTAATACCGCGGTCTTCATTTTCAAGCAGACGCGATGCACTCTCACAAAAAACTTCATCGTCATCAACTAACAGTAACGACACCGAATCACTTTTTTCTATTCGAGATTTGAGACGGTGAGTGCGACTTTGCAATGACATTTTAAATTGATGTTTAGCCTTTTCTAGAGCATTTTCAACGAAACGGAGTCGAGAAATATTGGTAATAGTGATCAACACACCCTGTCGTTTTTCTTGGCCTTCGCTGACGGCATAAGACATTATGCGAAGTAAACTAGCTTCGCCATCTTTTGTAAACACATCTTTTTCAAAAACGTCATCTTGTTTGCTCATTTCTGCAATTTTATTCAAAAAACCGTCAAACTCTAGCTCATGAGAAATATGATGAACAGGCCGACCTACATCAGAAGCGCGTACGTTGATGTAATGCTGCACATGAGGGGTGAATTTTCGTATAGTTAAGTTACCATCTAAAAATAAAATACCAATGTCTGTTGAATTTATGACATTGTCTAAATCGGAGTTAGCTTCAGTAAGCTGACGTATTTTTTCCTGATATTCACTGTTTACTGTGTAAAGCTCTTCATTAACTGACTGTAATTCTTCGTTCGTGCTTTGCAACTCCTCATTTGCTGACATTAATTCTTCGTTAGCAGATTGCAGTTCTTCGTTCGTCGTTTCTAATTCTTCTACGGTAACTTGCAAATGCTCTTGTTTTTTCAATAACTCCTGTTCGAGGTCATCAATGCGTTGCTTAAACTGTTCGCTAGCGTCGAATACAATTTTTTTCGATTTTTTCGAGCGTTCTTCACCATTGTCAGACGGTTCGATAAATTGTAATACGTAGGCCCTTGGCGCATTTTTGTGCTCTCCCTGCTTAACAACAAAGACCGCCAAATCAATTGCTTGGGGCTGGCCGTTGTCATCAAATGTGACGTCTTTGTAATACACATCTTCTTCATTTTTTTCACAGCGATACAGCGCTGTACTCACTGCCACACTTAAATCATCTTTTATCATATCTTTGATTTTTATGCTGACTTTGCCATTTTTTAAACGCATCACATAACGAGATACATCGCCGTATACATGAATGGCTTCAAAGTCTTCATTAATGATGATGCAGTCAGGCGCATAATGAAAAATCAGTTTTTCTCTTACCGCTTTGTATCGGTCATTAAATACCACGCGCGACGGCTGAGAAGGGCTAATCATGCCTGTTTGTTGCTGACCAAACTCTACTTCCGCGCTTGCTTTTGTTCGCGCCATAATCGATTCAGTCGTAAACGGAATACGAGCCGAAGAGACTTTAGCGAACAGCTTATTGCGTTCATCTAATATTTCGAAATATGACTGAATATCGCCTAATGATTCTGAATTGCCTAAAAATAGCATCCCTCCTTGGCGCAGAGCGAAATGGAACGACGTCAACACCTTTTTTTGCGCCGACTGCTGAAAATAGATAAGCGCATTGCGACAGCTCACTAATGACACGTTTGAAAACGGGGGATCTTCTATCATGTTATGAACTGCAAATATCACCATTTGCCGCAAGTAGTTTTTCACCGTGTAAGCGCCATTGCTTAAAATAAAATATTTTTCTAAAAGGTGTTCAGGAATATCCTGTACTATTTCATGTGAATACGTCCCCGTACTCGCTTCAGTGATTGCATCTTCATCCACATCGGTCGCAAAAATTTTTATTTCTCGCTTGCTGTTTTCCTTTTCCATCGCCTCATTGAGCATAATAGCAATGGAATACGCTTCCTCGCCCGAAGAACATCCTGCAATCCACACTCGCACTGCGTCCTTTTCTTCACGATTCGATACAAGACGTTTTACGGATAACTCTTTCAAACGCTCAAATGCCTCGCCGTCTCTGAAAAAGCGTGTAACACCAATTAACAGCTCTTTACTGAGGATTTGTAGTTCTCTGGGCGATTTAATCAGTAACTTTAAGTAATCGTCTAAGGTGGTTAGCTGATTTATGCCCAAACGCCGTTCAATTCGCCTTGCAACCGTAGTAGGTTTATATTGAGAAAAATTAATGGAAGATTTTTCTTTTAACAAGTTAAAAATTTCGTTTAGAACGTCATTGCTTTCTTCAGAGTTAGCATACTGAATAACAGGCGTGTCGCCGGTTATAGAAGGATGACGGATAAAGTTAATGAGTGCCTCTCCCATTTTCTCGGGAGCGAGTACCATATCAGCCAAGCCGGTATCAAATGCGTTTTTTGGCATACCGTCGAATTTAGCCGAATCTGGTTTTTGTACTACCACCAAGCCGCCTGTTTCCTTCATCGCCCGTATACCGCGTGTACCGTCAGTGCCAGTACCAGAGAGCACGATCCCAATTCCGCGGTGTTGCTGATCTTCAGCCAGTGAGCGCAAAAAAACATCGATAGACATGTGGGGACGACCATCAGGCATTTGGTCGGACAAAAGCAACTTGCCTTCTGTTATCAGCATGTTTTTTCTAGGTGGCATGAGGTAAATACAATTTGCCTCTACAGCAATGCTATCTTGCACTTCAAAAATGGTCATTTCAGTATGTTTGGCAAGCAATTCGGACATCATGCTTTTGTAGTCGGGGGATAGATGCTGCACAACCACATAAGCTGCACCTGAATCATTGCGTAATCCACTGAAAAATGCCTGCAACGCTTCTAGTCCGCCAGCAGATGCACCAATTCCTATCACATGAGAAGGCGCGTTATTGGCGCCATTCGTATCATTCATAACCATTCCAAATATATAAAGTAAATCGATAAGGTATTAAACAAACCTTAACCGTAAATAAGACGCTAGGCTTTATTCATATTGACGAGTAAATTTTCCATATCGCTTTGATTAACCGTATCGTAAAATAGAGTTCCTTGTTGTATGACGCACCCTTTTTCACTCAACCACTCACTGGTTTGTAAATCGCCCACACCTTCAGCCGCTACCGTAATGTTTAACATCTTTCCAATAGAGATGAGCGTTTCCAGCCATCGAGCGCGTTCTTCATTAGTCAATATGTTCTGAAGCAATGAAGCATCTAGCTTTACTTTGTCTAAAGCAAGCTTTTTCAATATATTTAATGATGAATACCCTGCCCCAAAATGGTCAATAGCAATACGAAAACCGATTTGTTTTAGCTTTGCAAAATTATGCTCTGCATAACTTTCTTCGCCCATAAACGCCTCCTCGCTGACCTCAATTTGAAAATTTTTTGGATTAAGATTCAGCTCAATGAAGCTGGCGATAATGGTTTCTGATAAATCTGCACTTTGTATCTGTTTTGCCGATAAATTAAATCCAAAAAGCGTATCGTTGAGCAATATACCTTTTTCTTCAATGGCCTTTGCTATAGATGCCACCTTGTGAAACAACCAATCATTGAAACGCCCGACAACTCCACTTGACTCTATTTTTTCAAGGATGCCGGTGAACCCTACATCGGGAAATTGGGTGTTTTGCCAATGTGTGATAATTTCGAATCCACAGAGTTGTTGCGATTCTGTATTGAATTTGGGTTGAAAAGCAAGGCTAAAATCTGAACCTTTGCGTTCGCTTAAATCCGCTTTGATACGATCGACCAGAAATACGTTTTGTTCTAGCTCAACATCGTAAAAACGATGCTGATTTCTGCCCGATTCTTTTGCTTTGTAAAGTGCCAAATCAGCACGCCGCAACATCTCTTTTCTATCCGCACTCTCGTCTTCCCCTGTCGCAATACCGATTGAACAGGACAAATTGAGAATTTTATCTTCATACTCTACAGGCAGAGCAATCGAATCGACTAACTTCGTGGCAATTTTAGATAAAACGTAATTATTTTTAACATCTGCCAAAATGATGGCAAATTCATCTCCCCCCAGTCTCGCAATAGAGTCCTCTCGTCTTACGGTATCTTGAAAACGTTTTGCGACAGTCACAATAATATGATCGCCTGCGGCGTGTCCGTAGGTGTCATTGATTTGTTTGAATTTATCTAAATCAATAAACAACAGCGCCATGGCCCCATGACGAAAGGAGCGCTGAATTGCAAGATCTAAACGATCGTGAAAGGCAGCTCGGTTACTCAAACCGGTTAAAGGATCAGTCGTGGCTTTCTGTTCAAGCCTATGCGCCACATGCTTGGTTTCAGTAATATTACTCAGCGATATAATGGCCCCAGAAAATTCATAACGCTCGGTAAATATGCCCACCGCACTTAAACTTACCCAAAGGTCATCGCCATGTAGTCGCGTTAAGCGTACTTCTGTTGTATATCGCTCGGCTGTGCCGACTTGACGTAAAACCGCACTGAACAACTGGTCAACAGCCCCTTGAGGAAAACAAGCCATCCACCCCGTACCTAGAGTGTTGGCGTGAGTATACCCTGTATATTTAGCCCAAGATTCATTGGCATAAGTGCATTCTCTTGACTCATTCACTTGAATAATCGCCACCGGCAACATCGCAGTTAGGGCATTAAAACGTTGAATAGATGACTTTGCTTGTTCATCCTCCGTGGGTTCGTCTGCTTTTTCGTTGAACATTAAACAGAATGCGTTTCGGCCATTCATTTTGAGTTGAAAAAGACAAACGTCTATCAACACGGAGTGATGCTTGTTTACAAAGAAATAGACATTCTCCCAATCGCCTTTTTCCAAATGCTGTAGAAAACTGACTCGCCCAATTGACGAAAAGACTTCTTCAGCGATACTGGGTAGATGATTTCTAATTAATGTATCAGCAGCTCGCCACCCACGCTCCATATTCTGTTTAAATAAATTGTGCGCTGCTTCGTTAGATTTCAGTACTTTGAACGAGTCATTAAATACAATGACGGGATGATAAGTATGTTTAAACACCGCATCGACTAAGGCACTTCCATCTACATGTTCAACTGGACTTTGAACAGGCAGGTAAGCGGTTTGCCGACGACTTCTAAACAAACTGACCGACGCAGCGACAAAGGGGGAAGCATCGAATAACCCTCGGCGTAAATAAGAATCAGATTGATTAAACAAAAACACGGCACCAAACATAGAATATTCGTCAGTGATAGGAATATATCTAAAGTTTTTAACAAACTCAGGTAGGTTTTTGAGTTCAGAAGGTGTGCCGTCTGCTCTATTATAGAAAGACTCTTTGCGTTTGCATGGTGAAGATGAATGCAATATTGATGAGCAAAGCATTTCTATATCGGTTTCCGAAAACCGTTCGATACTGTGAATGACTGGGTTACCTTTTAAATAGCTTGGTTCCAACTCATTAGACACCTCAAACCCTAGAGACAATGTAGCTCGACCCAATAAAGCCAATCGTTCAGCAGACTGCTTTAGTAATATATGCTGTGCTTCGTTCAATGTAGACCTATTCTTAACAAATCTTATATGCAACTACGACTAATTTGTTCTGTAACAATAGTTGGAAAAACCAGACCTAGCCAATGCGCGTTCGACATTTTACAAATTAATTATTATTGTTTACCCGCTTTCTTTTTCTTTGCATTCGTCCTGCTTCTGAGACTTTTCTTGAACTTTACCAATGCCATTTAAACGCATTTTAGGGTTAATCATAGTAGGTCGGGTAAGTATTAGGTTATTCGGATAAATGACCACCTCTCTCTCTTCAGTGATTAAGGTCGTATTAAAGACATTAATTTCAGAAATAAACCCTTCAATATAATTATCCGCATCCATAATGCGAACAAAATTTCCCCGCCGAAATGAATTATGGAAAAGAATAAGAAAATAAGCGGTAATATTGCTAAGCAGAGACCAACTGGCAAATAAAGCCACACCAGTTAAAGTAAGTATTGAGGTAGATAATACTAATAATCCGCTAAAATCGATACCCCAAATAATTAAAAGCACAGCAATCGTGACGATGCTGGAGAAGATATGGACCGTATGATTCGCTTTTGCTTTTGCCTCTGGCTTTAATTTGGTTTTATCGACGCTTCTCTTGATTTTGGGTAGTACTATACGCGTAGCTAGTGCATAAACTAAGAGCACTAAACCTGAGCCGATTAAATTAATCGAATAAATATGCGACCACTCGACAAAAGCGTTTACCCACTGCCAATCAAGCATCGTTTTTGACGCCTACTGCTGCTTCCAACTTTTCAGCCATTGCATCTAACTTTTGATGAAGTCGAATGATTTCAAGGTCAGTTTTCAAACTCACTTCGTAGTTTAAAGAGGCTGCCAGCCTGTCTTTGTCAGACTGTCTATTTTGCGACATCATAATAATAGGTGCTTGCATTGCGGCAAGTGTAGACAATACAAGATTTAATAAAATAAACGGGTATGGGTCAAAGGCGTCGTCCGAGGCAAATAAAAATATATTGCTTCCCATCCAGGTAATCATTATGCAAACAAATATAATGATAAACGTCCATGAACCGCCAAACTCAGCCACTTTATCTGCCACACGTTGACCAAAAGTAAGCTGATCTTTGAAACATTGGTTAACGTTACTGACAATAGGTGCTTGATTGGCAATACTTTTGATAACGTTTTGTTCTGTTTCTGTTAATTCACCAAATTTCAAATCGAATAATGCTCGAGCTAGGTTTTCAAAGTATTTTTTCATTAGCGAGTCCCATTTAAATGCTGTTCGTTTCTTATTTAGGAAGGATAGATTTTCCGACTAGGTTTGGTTTACAGATTCCGTTTTATAAGGTTCTTCGGTATTCCTGAATTTACGCTTCGCCCTAGTGAGTAATAAACCTATGAACAATAATTAGCGCTTCGAAACGTCAATGATATCGATATGTTACAACTTTCTACCCACTCTTTCATTTACTTATTTCTAAGTTGGATTGGGCATACATGACAGTAATGTAACAATGAATCAAATCATAACCCTGCTTCGTAAACGTATTTATATAATATTTATTGAGAATAAGCATGAAGTGCCCTTATCCTTACATAGCTAACTTTATTTGGTTCCAAACGATATGGTTTTTAGCTGTTGGCAAAGGCGATAGTAGTTATCTCTTCTTGTTGCCTCTGTTTGCTGTGCATTTTTTGTTGTGTTACCAATGGAAGCGAGAACTTGAAGTGATTGCGTCTTGCGCTCTTATAGGAATAATTGCAGACAGTATTTTTTATAAATTTGGTTTATACGCCTTCCGCAATGAGCCTGATATATTACCTATACCTTTTTGGTTAATCGCAATATGGATTGGGTTTGCGGGAACATTACGGCATAGCCTGCGAACATTTTTAAATAAACCAATGCTGATAACCGCGTTGGCTGGCGTTTTTGCACCTATTAGCTATTTGGCAGCAATGCGTCTAAATGCTGTAACATTCCCCTATGGCCCTTATTTTACGCTAATTTGTGTCAGTGCGGCTTGGATAATAATGATGACGTGTTTTGTTAAGATAGTGAATTTCATCGAGACAGACCTTGCGAACACTGAAGAACGGCAAAAATAGAATGGATGTGTAGATTGAAGCGATTTATTTGATGATACGTTACTCAAAAAAATTAAAAGTAACCATACTGATTTTATAGTTGAAGCCTTATATGTAGGGTATTGTGTAAAGTACGAGGTATTATTAAAACGACAAAATATGCGATTTTAATAAGTGGTTGCGGAAGCTGGTTGCCAACACTATCTAAACTGCTATCAACTGGTCTAAACGTCACTTCTAAACCAGCAAAAATCAGCAAGTTATTATCAAATTTAGAAAGCATTTACCCTTTTGCCGAAGGAGATAATGATTTTAAGAGCGATGCCGAAAGTCCCATTTTGATGTATGGAGGAGTTGATAATGGGAAATAAAAAGCCATCATCCAAATACCCACCTCCATTTTCAATGCGTTTCACGGAAGAAGAGCGCAAAGCGCTCGAAACGGCAGCGGCAGGTAGACCTCTTGCCGCCTATATCCGCTGGCTCATCTTTAAAAAGGATATGCCGGATATGCCCAAAAAGCGCGCTCGCGGTGAAACTGCTGATATTGATCAAAAAGCTATTGCCAAGCTTATTGGAGCGTTTGGAAAATCTCGAATTAGCGCCAATATCAACCAACTCGCAAAAGCTGCTAATTCAGGCTCTCTCCCCGTCAATCATGACGTTGTGGAATCACTCAATGAGTCTGTTTCGGCCATTCATTGGATGCGCGACACATTAATCAAAGCTCTAGGGCTAAAACCCCAAAGTGAACCAGAAAAGGAGGATGACAATGATCCTCAAGGGTAATCAACGTGCTGGTGGTCGCCAAATGGCGCTTCATCTGCTTAGCGGGGAGCAAAATGAGCACGTGAATGTGCATGAGGTAAGCGGTTTTATGGCACAAGATGTTCTTGGCGCATTGAATGAGGCCTGTGCGCTTTCCAAGGGAACCAAGTGCAAGCAATTTATGTACTCCCTGAGCCTGAACCCGCCTCAAGATGAAAAGGTCGATATTCAGACCTTTGAAAAAACGCTAGAGCGCGTGGAGCAAAAGCTGGGGCTGGGAGGTCAGCCCCGCATGGTGGTCTTCCATGAAAAGGAAGGCCGCCGCCATGCGCACTGCGTTTGGAGCCGTACAGTGCGGATGAGATGAAGGCGGTCAATATTTCTCACCCAAAATTAAAGCTCAATGACCTATCTAAATCACTGTATCTCGAACATGGCTGGAAGCTTCCGGAAGGTTTCAAAGACAAAACCAAGAAAAACCCGTTGAACTTCACCCGCGCAGAATGGCAGCAAGCACAGCGCGTCGGCCGTAAAGCTTCGGACATAAAAAGTGAGCTTCAGGAGTGCTGGGCAATATCCGACACCAAAACCAGTTCCGAGCATGCGCTTCAAGAGAAAGGCTATTTTTTAGCTAAGGGCGATAAACGCGGTTTTGTAGCTTTGGATGTATATGGAGAAGTATATTCACTCACGCGCCAGCTTGGGCAAAAAGCCAAACTGACCAATGATCACCGCTCGGTACGCGCCAGCCTTAAAGAATATCAGCAAAAACGCTGGCAAGCTGAAGAACTGAAGCGATCCGCAAGAATCCACAAAGGCTTCAAAGGCATTTGGGACAAGCTCAATGGCCGCTACTGGAAAACCCGAAAACGCAATGAACAAGAAGCATGGCAAGCACATTTGCGTGATCGTAAACAGCAAGAAGAACTGATTCAAAAGCAGTTAACCGAGCGTCAGAACTTACAAACGCAAATTCAATTGCTTCGTGATACCCAAGAAAAAGAGCGCCAAGCGCTGCTGCGTGACCTTTCTCATGTCGCCAAGCATGAAGAAAAATCAAAACACGCTAAACGCTCGAAAATGAATACGCAAAGCAAAAGCACTCAAAACACCAATAATTCAAATCATCAAAACAGGCGTGATGACGACAAGGGTATGGATTTTGAGCCTGAGATATAAGAAAGGACAATGGCATGGCTTGCGATAAATGCGAACATTGCGGAACTACTTGAAAGCGAAGGCTATGAAGTGCGCTTTGAGCGCTGGCTTGCGCACAATACGCTCATTTTTTCTAT
>CAYSDZ010000013.1:56776-75447 GCA_964429915.1 uncultured Alteromonas sp. | reverse complement strand
CTCTACTTTCCAACAAAAGCTTATACGCACGTGATAAGCTTTTCTGTACCTTAGCAAAGGAAATGTATGAAAAATAAAACAATATTTATCATTCTAGGTTTGAGTCTTTTTGTTTTACTAGTTGTGTTTTTAAGAGAACCTACAGAACTTTCGAAAGAAGCAGAGAAACGTTCAAACGTGTCAGAAAATGGCACTATCGCAATCAGTATTGATGAAAAGCAAAAAGTAGCACTTAACAATGTAAATAAATCAAATATTGAAGCAGATACTGCACCAAACACAAGCGTTACAGGTGAGAATACGGTCGGATTAAGGGCAAATTTAAACTATGAAGACGAATGGTGTTCTACGTTACAACTTAACGAAAAGGACAAGCAATTTGCTTTGGATGAGGATGACAGATGGCGGCTTGAAAGTGGAAATGTAAGTTTTGGCAGACTTAAACAGCTTTACGGACGTGATGAAAATAATAATTCATTGGGTATAACATATCAAAATATGAGCGACGAAGATTTGTTATTATCTGCAGAATCAGGCGACGATTTGGCAAGACAAGTTATTTTATTAAGGTTTAGCATAGACGAAGACACAAGAGATAAAATCGCAAAAGGTTTGATCATTGAGGGAAAGACAGGTAGAGCCATCAACCACTTTGTAATAAAAAATACAGTCCAATTTACATACGCTTTAGAAAATCAGCAGCCTCTCGAGGTAAAGAAAAATCACTTGCTAAATGCCATAGTGTACGCTAACTATGGACTCGAAAGGTATGACGCAACGGGCATAGAAATATTGGTTAGAAGCCTAAAGCGCGCAGATGAACAGTTTGATGTGTCAAGTTTTTTGACCGACTCTGATTTGCTTAAAATTAAAGAAAAAACAGAGAGGCTCAAAAAAAGTATTCGCTCAGCTCGTTTTTCACGCAATATACCTAGAAATGTTAACGACGAAATTCCAAAGGCTGCAAAAGGTCTCTTTCAAACACACATTGCAATAATGTACAAAGATAATGAACATCATCTAAAGCAATTTATAAACTTAAATCTTAGCCAATCTTCAGCGTTGAAAAAGAATAAGTGTATCAATAAATTGATACAACTAAATTTAGTATGACGTCTACAGTGCACTGCTAGCAAACTCACGAGTCCACCATTCAGGATCACTAGATAGCTTAATATGTACGGCTTGAAATACAGTATCGCCAACAACTCGTGCTTTGTGGCCGTGCGCTTCCGTAAACGCCACGTGCTTCGGCAAATAATCGGCAGCGATAAATTGCTCGCCCTTGTGAAAGGTACGTTGCTCTCCGTTTCTGACGGTAAGCTCAATACTGCCGTCAAGAACAATAATCAGCGTAGGATCACCTGCAACATGCCATTGGCTTTCGTATCTAGAAAGACTTTTTCGGTGTCTAAAGTTCAGTGAAGACTGTCGCTCAGAAATATACATGCCATTTACTTCGCTTAAATTGACTGTCATTGTTGTAAATACAGACTGGAAAAGAGAGTTGACCGTAATTGTGGTTATTGGTTGAGTGTCTATTGTGAGAGACATTGAAACTCCGTATGGTACGCTTAATCGCTTAAAAACATATTTACTAACCTAAATTTATACCAATGGCCAATCTATGAAACAAGTTTCTGTTGCTTCTCTTTCAGTGTTTGTTCTCTGTTTTTTATTTCTGGGGTGCTCGCAAAAAGAGAGCAAAACTGAATCAATGCTTCGGTTTGAAGCTGTTCAAGCAGAGCAGCAGGCATTAGTTTCGAAAGCGATGGCGGCCTTGGATGAAGTAGGCGATGCGCCTATTGTCAACATAGGTCAGCTACGTTACGCACAAGAGCTTTTCTTTCAAGCGGCACAAGTGTACGAGAGGGAAAATATATCCGGCGTTGATCAGCCTAACTTAACTAAGCTGCAAACTCGGCTCAATTCGTTTAAACCTGTACTGGCAAAACATTCGGTTGCGTTGTTAAGAGAAGTCGCCAATAAAACAAAAGACTTACAAGCTCAACTCTATGAACTTAAATCACAATCGTATGCTGCCAATCAAAATCTCAGCGGTGAGAATTTAGCGAGTCACCTTGGCCTTGAGTATAACCGCCAAATTCAAGATTGTTGTGTTGTTTTACTCAACCAAATACAACCGTTCCTTAGTTACGGTGATGATGGCAATAACAGCGACGGTATGAAGGCCAGATTTAAACAATTAAGATGGCTTATTCATAATGTAGAAGTGCATCAAGAGCAAATTCTTGCTGGGGATTATGATATTGAAGAATATCTTTCGCAAATCGAGCGGGAGGCGCTGAATATATTTCAAGGATAACGAATGAAAGTGTGTGCCTGCCCTGATAGCAAAGTGTTGTACTTGCAAATGGAATTCATGATAAAGATAACCAAATGTAAAAAAATTACGAAGTTTAAGTGATTAATCAATTTTTTAGCTATTTTTGTAATTAAATTACAAATTTTTCTTTCAAAAATGCATTTTATTGTCCATACTCCCATCATACTTTGTACTATTTATTGTTTTTTTACATTTTTGAGGTTAAACATGAAACTTACTACCTTTGCTATCGCACTCAGCTTCTCGGTTGCGTCTTTGCAAGCAGTAGCGCAAAACGTAGTCCTTAAGCCTGTAAACGACAACTTTGAAACCCAAGTTTGCTATACCGCAGCCACTGAGGGATATGCCAAAGCAAAACAACTTATTCGTAGCACACACTCAAGTGCGCTCGAATTTACTGCTTCTATTTCTTGTAACGGTGAACCATTGAAAGTATTTGCAAAAAAATACGCAAATAACGTGATTAGTGATAACCCAACAACTATTAAGTTGATTGCAAAAGATAGCGACGACGTGTCTAAAGCTTGTGTTGAAGCCGTGACTATTGGTGAAGCTAGCGCTCGTGCCAAATTTAACTTAGAAGGTGAAAAAATCTTCTGTAATTATAAAGAAATGGGTGAGTTTGTGCGTAAATACGATTCAGAGCGAGTCTCTGTACGTGCAGTAACTGAAGAGTAATATTTTTAAAGAATAACTAAATATCGCACAGAGCTGCCCTCAAGGCAGCTTTTTTTATATCTGACATTTTGCAAAAAGTCCGTAAACGATTCATTATGTTAGGTGACAGAAAAATATAAATAACAATTAGGAAATACTCATGCGAAATAGCGTGTTAGCTATTGTTTTACTAGTACTTTTTAGTGGGTGTGACTCACCAAGCTCTTCAAATGCCAACGTAGGCAACGCTTCCTACACGGAAGTAGAAATCAACGCAGAAACAGAAAAGTTATACGCATGGTTTGAAGACAAATACGAGCAGCGACTTATGCTAAGTCCTATTGCACTTACGTTTCAGGGAAGACCAGAGCGCAAAGGAGAGGTTGACGATTTCTCTGAAACCTTCGCTGATAAGCGCATTGCAACGACAAAAGCTAATCTCAATGCCCTAATTGCAAACTTCGATTACAACAAGCTCACACCTGACGCGAAGGTGTCTTACGATGTTTGGAAATACCAAGCTGAGCGTGCTATTGAAGCGGATGCGTTTCGAAGTAATAGTTACGTGTTTGAACAAATGAATGCGATCCACAGTTTTTTTCCTCAGTTGCTGATTGCTTTTCACTCCGTTACCACTAAACAAGATATGCTAGATTATATTTCACGCATAAACGGGACTGCGGTTGCATTAGACCAGTTAATAGCATACTCAAAGAGTATTTCCGAAAATGGTGTAAGGCCCCCGTATTTTGCGTTTGAAGCGGTTATTGAAGAGTCGCAATCTATAATTTCAGGCATGCCTTTTGATGAAGGTGACGATAGTGCAGTCTGGGCAGATGCAAAGCAGAAAATAGCAGCGTTGCTTGAGGCAGGTACCATTGAACCAAGTGAAGCTGATGCTATGCGTTTGCAAGCCGAACAAGCCTTTATCAAGCAGTTTAAGCCAGCTTACGAGCGTCTCATTGCTTGGCAGGTGGAAGACCAAAAAAACGTGTCACCCACCGCTAACGGTGTGAGTGAGCTTCCCAATGGGATCAGTTATTACAACGAACGGCTTGCTAACAATACCACGACAGCACTAACCGCTGATGAGATCCATAATATTGGCTTGCAAGAAGTGGCTAGGTTACGCACAGAAATGGAACGGGTAAAAACCGAATTCGGATTTAAAGGTTCATTGGATGAATTCTTTGTGTTTTTAAGAGACACGAAAGACGACAGGCGTTTGTATTACCCCAATACCGATGAAGGCAGACAGGGCTATATCGACGATGCGACAACAGCGATTGATAATATAAAATCACAGTTACCCAATTATTTTGGTATTTTGCCAAAAGCCGATATGGTAGTGAAACGGGTAGAGGCGTTTCGTGAACAAGATGGCGCGGCTCAGCATTATTTTCCACCGGCGCTGGATGGCTCTAGACCCGGTGTTTACTATGCCCATTTATCTGATATGACGGCGATGCCTAAAAGAGAATTGGAAGTGATTGCCTATCACGAGGGCTTGCCAGGCCATCATATGCAAATTGCGATTGCTCAAGAATTAAAAAATGTGCCTACATTTAGAACACAAGCTGGGTTTACCGCTTATTCAGAGGGGTGGGCGTTGTATTCAGAGTGGTTAGCCAAACAAATGCCCGGCACTTTTCAAGACGCATTGTCTGAGTTTGGACGCTTAGGCTCAGAAATGTGGCGTGCAGTCAGGTTGGTAGTCGATACGGGCCTACATGCGAAGGGTTGGAGTGAGCAAAAAGCGATTGATTACTTTAAACAAAACTCGGCAATCACTGAGACACAAGCTAAGTCGGAAGTAAGGCGATACCTTGTATTACCAGGTCAAGCTACCAGCTATAAAATTGGCATGCTGAAAATTCAAGCGCTACGGGCAAAGGCAGAAAAAGAGCTGGGTGAGAAGTTCGATATTAAGGGCTTTCACGACGTGGTGTTAGGCGGCGGAGCGGTGCCATTGTCTATTCTAGAATTTCAGGTTGAAAATTGGATTTCATCAAAGCAATAGGCAACGCAACAGATTACGTAACTCTTTTTCGGTGATGGATTGTTTTGGCTTTTAAACCGTCATTATTAGAGCGTATAACTCTAGCTTTATATTCGATACTTTGGGTTGTTTTAGCCCCTATTTATTTAGGGGTGATTTATGGCAAGAAAAAGCATACACCAGGTTGTTATCGAGCAACACTCGTTGAGCGTTTTGGGTTTGTTGAAAAATGCCGCGCGTTTAAGAGAAAAACCGTGATGATTCATTGCGCGTCACTGGGCGAAGTGAATACGGCTGCACCACTTATTCGGCAATTGTGCGATTCGAATTTGCACATCATTGTTACTACCAGCTCCAAAACAGGGTCTGCTCGCGTACGCGCTTTGTTTGACAAAGCCGTTCAGCATTTTTACCTCCCTATCGACTTGCCTTTTGCAATGTCAGCAATGTTAACACGCACTCAAGCTGATTTAGTCGTGCTTGTTGAAGTGGAGCTCTGGCCTAACCTAATCCATCAATGTTGGCGGCGACAGATCCCTGTGGTCCAAATCAATGCTCGAATGACAGATAAAAGTGCCGAAAGAATGGCACAGTTTTCAGCGTTATATAAACCCGTTTTAGCCAAACTCAGTCATGTTTGCGCTCAAGGAAAACGAGATTATCAAAACTACCTTACACTGGGCTTGAGTGAACAGCATTTGACGCTCACCAATAATTTGAAATTCGATTTAGGCGAGGAGGCTTCTGCTACTACGCAAAATACCGCTCTGTTCGATTCAGGCGAACGTTTGACTCTTGTCGCCGCCAGCACGCACGAGGGCGAAGAAGAGGCTTTACTATTAAGCAAGATAAAGCTAAATAGCCAAGGACTCGATTTTCGTTTGATATTAGTGCCGCGCCATCCAGAGCGCTTTGATGCAGTAGCAGGTTGGTTACACAAACAGCAATGCGATTTTGTTCGTAGTACAAGTGTTGCTCAAAATGCAGGCGGTAAAGTTGGACTTAAGACCAACCCTGTGATCTTAGTTGATGAAATGGGTAAATTAAACCAAATGTATTCTATGTCCGATATTGCGTTTGTTGGGGGGAGTTTAGTGGATAAAGGCGGTCACAACGCACTAGAGGCCGCCTTTCATGGGCTTCCAACTGTAATGGGACCCTACACTTATAATAATCCTGAAATATGTGAAGTACTGATTAATGCAAACGCTTTAACCGTGGTACAAAACGAGAGTGAATTAACGCAAGTTTTACACGCGTTGCTTAGCGAGCCTTTAGCGAGAGCTGAACAGGCAAGCGCTGCAAAAAACGCAATAAAAACTAATTCAGGCGCTAGTCTTAAAACCATAAAAGCCTTGCAGGTCTACTTACGCGAAAATAAAGCGCACCACGGTTGATCTTGCTTGCCTTCTAACGGTGCACTATAACAGTGCTATTAATTCCATATTGCACAATTAATAAGCGGTAAATTCGCATGCTGTTGAAAAATATCGAAAATAAAATATTGGCAAGTACTTTGCTATGTATTAGTTGTCAGTGCAAAGGAACAATAAAAACAAATACGCTAATGCGTCCTTGCACACACTCCAGGGAGAACGCCCCTAACTCAGTTGGGGGCGTGTTCTTTTATCAAACTGATTATCTTTGTGCCTTTCTCAAATACCTTCGGCTCTTTATCAGACAAACATATTGTCACTTTTTTGTTTTCATTAATGGTTAAAAGAGGCAATGCTTTGCTCTCATACTCAGCCAAATAATCTTCGAAGGAAAAATTTTCACTTAATTTAGTGGTTTTTATGGTTGCCCCTTTGTTTATTTGAGACATCAGGTATCTATAGGTGACACCTTCATCAAATAAACGTAGTTTTTTGCCATATTCCTCAGACACTTGATGACGCGGATTTTTTATTTTTTCATTGGTGGATAATCCCCATACACAGCCTTTTCCCAATAAGTTTTCGAAATGAAAGGCCACTAAAGGATTAAGTTGTTGGTAAGGAGACACGATCAAAACTTGAGCGATACTGGTTAAATCTAGGTTTCTTGATGCGTGCTCAGACATAGGATTGCCATAATACGTAGCAATATTCGTCATTCTCGCTTCGCTGATCGCTTCCCAGTTGGTGTCGGCTAACTGTACATCAATGCCTTGTTCTTGCATTTCTTTCGCAAGAGCACGCGCAAACGGGTTTGCGCCAAAGAGTAAAAACCCCCTTGCAGGTTCCGCTCTTACGCCAAGCCAATGAGCAACTTTTTTAGCCGTTAAACTTTGAACTACTACCGTGATGATAATGACCATAAATACCATAGGCACTAAAACCGCAGCTTCTGGATGGCCCGATTCCTCTAGCTTTAAGGAAAACAACGCAGAGACTGCCGCTGCTACGATTCCACGAGGCGCAATCCAACTGATCAATCCCAGTTCTTTCACAGATAAGCCGGTTTTAAAGGACGACCCAAACACGGCTAGGGGCCTAGCGACAAACATGATCACCGCAACCACACCAAGCATGCCCCAGCCCAGTTCAAGAATAGGCGCAAAATTTAAGCGAGTAGCAAGTAGAATAAAAAGCCCAGAAATCAGTAGCACGCTGAGCGTTTCTTTAAATTCAAGAATATCGTCCACTTCAACGTCTTTCATATTAGCGAGTACAATGCCGATAATCGTCACCGTAATTAATCCTGACTCATGCGCGAGATGATTAGAGGCAGCAAACGCACCTAGAATAATGGTTAAAACCGCCGTATTTTGCAAATAAGCAGGGATCCAATTCTTTTTTAACGCTGTGCCAAGCCCCCAGCCCGTTGCACAGCCAAAAAGTAGGCCTACGCCAATGGTCATAGCAAATGCAAACAAGGTATGGCTCAATGCATCTTGCGAAGCGACAACAAATTCAAATACTAACACAGCCAATAATGCACCAATGGGGTCGATGATAATCCCCTCCCATCGCAGTACGCTGCTAATTTTGGCATTGGGCCTTACAGTGCGAAGCATAGGAACAATTACAGTAGGCCCAGTGACGGTAACAATGGCACCAAATAAAAAGGCGACGCTAGTGGGCAATTCAATAAGAAGATAAGCGGCTAAGGTTGCAACTGCCATTGTGATCAAACATCCAATGGTACACAAGTTGCGGATCATTTTACTGTGCCCTTTTATCTCTTTTAGTTTTAGGGTGAGCGCACCTTCAAAAAGAATAATAGCGACAGATAAAGACACAATCGGAAATAACAAATCACCAAAGAGTTCGTCGGCATTAAGAACGTGCAATCCAGGACCGACTACAATACCGACAAGTAACAACGGCAATATAGCGGGAAGATTAATACGGTAAGCAAAATATTGACAAAAAATAGACAGTAAACCGACGAGAACCAAAGTGATTGAAGCGTCTTCCATGTGGGCCCTTAAGAATTATTTTTTTAACTGTAGCAGGGTGCTAAGAATAATGTAAACTTATAAATCTCGTAGCGTTATTTACTAAATGATAAGTTAAACAGCGTATTAAAAATTTACTAAAATAGAGCGGAAATGGATCTTAACATTAGAACTTGGTCGGTAATTTTCGGGTGTTTGTATTGTTTGTCATCTTGTTTGTCGAATGGGTATGAAACGAAGCGTTTTTCAGTTGTTGAAGAATGGTCGCTAGACGCAGGTTTGCAAGAAACCTCAGGATTGTTATGTGACGATTCGGGCATGTACAGCATTAATGATTCTGGGAATGCTCCATCGCTATTTTCCATTAATTCAAACGGTCGATTGAACGAAATTCCCTTACCCTTAAAGAATAAAGACTGGGAATCTGTTGCAGCGTCAAAAACGCATTTTTATATTGCTGATATTGGGAACAATAATGGCAAACGCAAGGATTTGGCGATTTATTCAATAGATAAAAAGTCAAAGCAAAAGGTCAGCAAAATTCAATTGTCCTATAGCGACAATGTACCATCGCAAAACGTGGGTTTGGCACACGATTTCGATGCGGAAGCGATTACATTTAACAATAATAAACTGATACTTTTTTCTAAAAGTTGGGGGACAAACGTAACACGCGTCTATTCATTAGACATTAACAATAAACAACAAACCGTGTCTCCCATTACATTCATCAACGGATTGCCAGGCATGGTAACAGGGGCAGACTTTAACGCCGAAAAAGAGCAATATGCAGTAGTGGGTTATGAAGCAGGAGGTTTGGGGTTTTCTGTTCCTTATCTTGCAGTGTTAGATAAGCACTTTGCAGTGCTCGATACTTATTCCCTATCAGGCTATGGGCAAGTTGAAGCGGTTTGCCACTATCAAGACCATCTTTGGTTTACGCAAGAAAAAACACCGTTAAAACCGGCCAAATTGGTAAAATTGAAGATTGAGTGAATCTATACCCGCTTGTTTAAGCAAACACCACTGTTTTGTTTCGGTGAATAATCACTCGCTCTTCCAAATGGTACCTAAGCCCATGGGCAAGGGCATTGACTTCGCAGTCTTTTCCTTTGCGTACCATATCAGCAGCACTGTCGCTGTGGCTAATACGTTTTACACTTTGTTCTATTATGGGGCCTTCGTCTAAATCAGCCGTCACATAATGACAGGTAGCACCAATTAATTTTACTCCTCGGTCGTAGGCTTGCTGGTACGGTTTTGCACCCGCGAAGGAAGGCAAAAAGCTATGGTGAATATTAATCACCTTGCCCGCTAGCTTTGTGCACATTGAGTCAGGCAAAATTTGCATAAATCGTGCGAGTACGGCGAGGTCAATATTGTATTCTTCTAATAGGGTCTCAATTTGTTGAAACGCTGCTTCTTTACCGAGGGTTTTGAAATCTACCCAATGAAAAGGCACCTTGTACCAGTCAGCAAACTGTTTCATTTGAGGGTGGTTAGCAATAATACAAGGAATATCGCAATTCAGTTCGCCTGTATGCCATCGGTGCAAAATATCAATCAAGCAATGAGAATCTAAGCTCGCTAATAGTGCAACTTTGGGTTTATTAGCTGAATCGGTAATGCGCCAATGCATCTTAAATTGTTCTGCTAATTGTGAAAAGGCCTCTACAAACTGTGGGTAGGTAAGGGCAAGACCGTCTGCATTGATTTCATGACGCATGAAAAACTGGCTCGTTTTTAGGTCGGTATGATGGCTTGCTTCAACAATTGACGCATTGTGCTTTGCCAGAAACTGAGAAACATGAGCCACAATACCCACTTGGTCGGGGCAATCAATAACAAGACGGTAGGTTTGAGTCATAAAGATAGTGTTAATTGAGCGTTGAAAACGGGCCTGTCTTTTTAACGTTTGTAGCGGCGAATGTAAAGCCGAATTAAAGTGAATGCTATAAATTCACCGCACTAGGCCCTGTTTAAGTTGCTCTCTAATCGATAAGTTACTGGGCAATGGAAATGAAAAGCGTGAGTCATATTGCACCCCGCTTTTTCCAGACACCGATTCAAATAAATGCAAATGAGTGAAAGAGACAGGAATGTTCGGCTTTATTACCGGTATAGGCATACCTTGAGGAGAAACGTTTCTACACAAAGTGACATGAGGCCGAAATTCACTATGATTACCTTTGGCTTTTATACCCGACTGCTCGCAGACTTTGCGGCTGAAAGCATACGCTTCATTGAGTTCACGAGGACACTGTGAAGGCGCTGCCGCTGCAATTTTAGGCTTCGCCTTTGGGAGCTTCACAGCGCTTTTATGACTGCGTTATACTTGTTCGAAAGGTTAGCCACATTCCTTCTCAAGTATGCCTTGTCATAAAAACGCTGTGATAGCTCTGAAACGAGCATGTTGAGATGGAACGGGTATATATATCATAGTGTCGCGTTATAGCACAGTGTCACGTTATAGCACAGTGTTATAACTCAGTCACTTGTCCTGTTTTGAATTTGTTAACGAGCTCATCTTCGGTTAGGCATGGCGAAAGTAAGGTGCCCCGTATGCTTTGATAGGCTTTTCCTGCAAAGAATTGGTGGGCGTGGTGATTATCTACTCCTGCTGCTATTACCTCTAACTGGTAATGAAGCGCAACACAAAACAATACGTCTGTAATTTTATGCTGTTTTTCTTCTGAGATATATGGCTCTCTTTCGTTAGGCTTGTATATTTTCACTTTGTTAATGGGGTAATCCGCAAGCTTAAAAAGTAAGGTGTTTTCAGAGCCAAAATGGTCTAAACAAAGTTCAATGCCTGACTGTGCTAATTTGTTTAAGCGATCTCGTTTTTCAGTGCAAATGTCATGAAGTGAAGCTTCAGCAATGTCTAAACCAATCCAACGGGTTGGAATATCGTATTCTTTTAACTTAGCGATTAAATAAGTGAAAAAGTCATTTTCTGAAAAACACGATTTCGATGTTTTAATATGAAACCTGATATCGCGCTGTTGCGCTGTGTTATATTGTGTGATCATACTGCGGTGCTTATTCAGAAACATGCAAGTTTGACTCAGTAGACACTTAGCGACGGATACTGAGTGGCCCGACGCTTCAAATGATTCCTGTGTGGAGTGTAGGCTTTGTAAGGCTATCTCTACATCCTTGATAGCTGAGGACTGAGCGTCAAAAATGGGAGAAAACCGTATGCTTCCCTCACGGATTGTAAGAGCATCGTAAAGCCCATTGGTGTTCTGTTTTGTGGTGATTGATGAGGGGCTCTGGGGGGCATCGAAAAACTTGTACTGGCACTTACCATTTTTTTTCGCAGCGTACATGGCAGAGTCTGCCTTTTCCAGTAAACCTTTGATATCTGTAGACTCGATCCGTCCAGAAGCCACACCTAAACTGATCTGGTTGGCTATCTCAGTCCCTTCGAAATGGAAAGTTTGACAGGTAGTAGCGATGATCTTGTCGGCAATAAGGTGCGCTTGAGTGTTATTAATCTTTGTGAAAATGATCAAAAACTCGTCACCAGACAATCGAATAAAGCGCCAAGATTGGCTCGGAATGTTGAATTGATGAAGACATGCCAATACTTGTTTACTAATCGTTACCAATAATTCATCGCCAGTTTGATGGCCGTGTGTATCATTGACTGTTTTAAAATCATCGACGTCGATAAAAAACAAATAAGAGTGTATCGGTTTATTTTTGCTAGGTTGGAAACGGCTAAGCCAATCCTGCATACCGTGACGATTCATAAGGCCGGTAAGGATATCGGTGGACGCCATCGTTTTATTCATTGCAGCCTCTCTAAATAGCAAAGACGCAACGACTAATGAGCAAACAAGGACGATGATAAATAACTCTGTTAGGTCAAGATAGTTACCGTGGATCTTTAACTTGGTAACAGTCGTTTTATATTCGCCTACTGGGCCTTTTTGTAATACGCGAATATCGATATTCACGACATCAGAAATGTCGGGTAGGCTGTCTTCTAGTGGGATTCTAAACATGTTCAGCCACCACTGTTGTACTCGCAATAAATCAAGCGGTATCAGCTGTCCATGACCTTCTAGTTTTTGAGATAAAAATGCATTGACCTTGTGGGTCATGTCTTCGTCTCGGTATGAATAGTTTGGATGATAATTTTTCAAGGAAATGCGAACGCGATTGTCGTCAGATGGATAATCTGTACTGCCCTCTATTTCAAGATGATCATACGTACTAAAGTCGACACCTTTATCTGGGCTTCCTGTTATGTCTATGAATGCGCCACACACAATATTGACATTTGATTTGATTCGGTGACATGTGAAGGTGATTTCATTGTCGGCATGGACTAAATCTCCTTCGACGCCATCACCGAGTTTGATCTGATAACTATGAACGTTTGCTGGATCGAGTAAGTCGTATTCCTTTTTCAACCAACCAAACTGATAGGAAAGTAATAATGATACGGCAAACACAAGCAATGCAGTTTCGAGCTTGTGGGTCATCATTAAGCGCAAGAGATTTCCTTATTCGTCATCGATGTAAACTAATACTTCAAGTTAATAACGCTATCGCGATTGCGTCAGCCAGTCGAAAAACGACCTGTATGAATAGTAGTCTAAATGTTAGAAAGCAATTAACAATTACGCAAAAAAATAACAGTTTGTTTCATATTGCCATGTGAAAAAGCCTGTACGCCTATGGAAAGTATCGAAATCTTATACCTTCGACTAAGTAGGTTGAGAAGCAGGCTGTGCTGAGCAACGGAAATAGTTAGAATAGGCCAGCATATTTGTTTATTAAACTGTCTGTTAAAAATCAATGAACACTCAAGCGCTGCCCATCTTCAAGGTCATTCCCCAAATTAAACATGCCTTAACGCAAGGGCATAACATCATTCTTCAAGCTGAACCGGGAGCCGGAAAATCCACAGTAGTGCCACTTGAAATAATAAAGGGAGGCATGTTTGACGACCGAAAAATCATCATGCTGCAACCAAGACGCGTCGCGGCAAAGTCTATTGCCCATTTTTTGGCAAGTGCCTTGGGTGAAAAAGTGGGTCAAACGGTGGGTTATCGTGTACGAAATGAAAGCAAGGTAAGCACGATGACGAAATTAGAGATCGTGACCGAGGGAATCTTAACGCAAATGATTCAGCACGATCCTGAACTGAGTGGGATAGGGTTGATTATTTTTGATGAATTCCACGAACGTTCCTTACATGCTGATTTATCGTTAATGCTCGCCAAAGAAGTACAGCAAAGTCTGCGCGAAGATATGGTTCTACTTGTGATGTCGGCGACCATCGATGCACGCGAATTAGAAAGCTATATGCAAAATACTCACACTATTTCAGTTGAAGGCAGGGTATTCCCTGTTGAGCTCGAATACCAAAGTATCAAACACAAGACCTTAGAATCCGGTGTAGTTTCAGCGGTCAAGACGTTTATTCATCAAACATCGGGCGATGTACTGGTTTTTCTTCCGGGGGTAAAAGAGATCAGCACCTGCCTGAACGTAGCAAAACAAAGCCTTAATCAGGACGAAATCGAATGCTTGGCTTTACACGGAGCGTTGCCCCTAAAAGAACAACAGCGTGTTCTGAGGCATGCGCCATTGGATAAACGCAAAGTCGTCTTCTCCACTAACATTGCTGAAACTAGCCTTACTCTTCCAAACATCACAGGCGTGGTTGATTCTGGCCTTGAAAGAAAACTTCACTATGACCCAAATTCCGGTATGAGTCGGCTATTAACGAAAAGAATTTCGCTGGCGTCTGCTGAGCAACGCAAAGGTCGTGCAGGACGGGTGCAAGCGGGTAAATGCATTCGTTTATGGAGCGCAAGCGAAAATAGGTCATTTGAAAAATATCACTTGCCCGAAATTCTCAATGCCGAACTGACCGATGTGGTGCTACAACTCGCTAAATGGGGAAATCTTCATTTTGGTGAAATCGACTGGATAACCGCTCCACCTAAGGCGCATTTTGATTCAGCAATGACACTGCTGACTTCGCTAGACTTGCTTTCTAACTCAGGTGCAATAACCCAGCTGGGTCTTGAGGTGTCTGAAATTGGCCTGCCAGTGAGGCTTGCAAAAACGATAGTGATGACAACAAGCGATCAGCATAGAGCTATCGCGTGCCGTTTAGCGGCCATGTTGTCAGAGAAAGATGTTCTGATATCCAGCGAGTCTGCGGATCTCATGCTGAGATATCAGGTGATGGAACGTACAATGACAGACGCACAACCACAAAGCGCTAAGTTGAACGTATCCACGCTTAAGTCGGCTCAAATACTCGAGAATAATCTATTTCAAAAAGTAAGAAACAAAACCTTCCGCAGCGCCTTACAGAAGGGAAAAGTAACGCTAGATTCAAACCTCGACCCAGTTTCAGTCATTGCTTGCCTCGCGCTGTTTGCATTTCCAGAACGACTGGCCATACGAAGATCAAAAAACTCGAATCGATATCTTTTGGCAAATGGTAAAGGCGTGTGTCTTCGAGAGCATGATCCACTTTGTCAACACGTCCTACTTGTTGTGACAGATTGCAATATAAAAGAAAGGGAAGGACTGATTTTTAGTGCAGTCCCCATCGAAATGAATACTTTAACATCCGTGTTTAAATCATCATTAGACAACGTAAAAACGAACGTATTTGAACCTAACACAGGCAGATTTTTCAGTGAGCGTTCGCTGAATTATCAAAGCATCCAATTAGAAAGCTTGGAAAAAGCAGACGCTGATGATGCATTTATTAAGAAAACGATTTGTGAACAACTAAAAACAAAGGCTGAAGGCTTACTCAATTGGACAGAGGCTTGTGAATCTTGGGTAAAGCGACTGATATGGTTGGGTAGTGTGACAGATGACTTTCCCGTTTTTAGCAAACAAAACCTGTTGGAACGGGCTGATGAATGGTTACTTCCTTACATCGGCAAAGTGAACAAACTGCAGGATTTAAAGTCGATTAATATTCTACCACTCTTCAAATCAATCATTTCTTGGGAAACACAGTCTATACTCGAAAAACAAGCCCCTGAATACTATCAAGCTCCTAGCGGTCATCGAGTGAAAATTGATTATGATGCATCGCAAGGGCCGAAAGTGTCGATTGCACTTCAGGAAGTGTTTGGTGAACTCGTTGCTCCTAAGCTTGCAGGTAAAGTAAACCTTAGATTCGAATTGTTATCGCCAGCTAAACGCCCTATTCAAATAACCAGTGATATCGGCCAGTTTTGGCATACGTCATACTTTGATGTTGCGAAAGAAATGCGCGCCAAATATCCAAAACACCGTTGGCCGACCGAGCCATTGAAGGCAGAGGCAGGGCGGTCAATAAAGAACAAACGTGGTTGTTAATTGCACAGCTTGCATGAAGTGTTATTTTTTTGTAACTTACCAAAGTGACCAAACGAGCTTTATGATATAGGTATTTATACAGTAGTACGTTTTTATGACGCCGCTACGACGAAAACCAGAACATTCAAAACCCACCCCAAATCCATACTGACATAACATTTGATGAGCAAGTGTTTATAGAGGCGTTGGTCAAACCAAATTTTTTACGCGTGGGTCATTTAAAAATGAAGCTAGAAGCACAAGATTTCCTTGTGCGTAACGCAGAGCACTTTCCTATTTTATTAGTGATCAATAAACAAGGGCAGGGGCTTTTTCGTCGCAATGGAGAGAGACGTGACTCTTCACTTTCTGATGCCTATATTAAGTCAGTGAAACTAGATCCAGATATTCTTTATTCAAAAAGCTTTCAAGATAAGCCGTTCGGAGGTCATGATGTTCGGCTGTTTATTGAACCTCTGTCTAAAGCCCCATTTAAAGGGTATTTTTTGGTTGGTGTTGCGTCAAAAGATCGTATTTTGTCGAGTAAACTAACAGTGTCACCCAAGGCATTGATGTGGATGATACTGGTTTTGTTAATGACGATATCCATTACGCCGCTATTGAAAATACTTTCTGTGAACGCTGGCTATGTCTACCGCTCAAGCGATATCACCTTTGCTATTTTAGGTATTGTTTTATCAGTGAGTCTCGTAACAATAGCGTGCAGTCAACACTTATTTGCCACTTACTTCAATAAACACAAAGTCAGATTGACAGAAGATGTGTTCAAGACCATTGCCTCTGAGTTTAAGGCAGAACTCAATCAGTCATTTGAAATGATAGAAGTGAACAAGGAAAAATTGTGTGAAAGTAACAATAAAAAGACGGTTACCAATGAGATATTTCCTAGCAGCTTTATTTCTGAAGACTGATTAATTGAAATGATGGGCGTCGTAAACGAAAAAGGCGAACTTACTTTTGATTATCCGATATTTAATGCAAATAGTGGCTTTGATATGGATATTAACGAACCATTAGATTTAAGTAAACGGCGCTATGTTAAAGAAGCCCTTGCAAAAGAATACTGGTCCTATTCTGGGGAAGAATTTTATATTGAACGAATTTACAATATCGAAGATAGCCGGAAAAATACCATGCTTGCTTTTCCCCGTCAGAACGGAAATCAATCCATTGTTATTGCAGGCATCTACTTTGGCTCTTGGCGGAATTAAAATCATATAAAAATATTGAATTATCGGCAGTCCCAATAAACACTAGTTTCTTTATTTTGGGTAGTTGTTTAGTGATCAATGCATGCATCGCACTTTATTTGCCCAGTGCTGACAAGCTCAAAAACCCAAAATATGCATCAGACCAACGCTTCTCAAGAGAATACGCTTTATACATTAGCAGTTTAATTTTTACAGGCGCGGTGGTTCCTGTGGTACTTATTGCACAAAGTACAAATGGCTATTTGTTACAGCGTTTTGCAGACATTGAGGCAACGGAAATAAATCATCGGAAAAAAGTTGTGATTACGCAGCTATCCGATTACAAAAGTATATTTACGTTGCCGAATGAAAGCACACATAGCCATGGCGATGCTCAGGCGTGTCAAATCGCTAATCAATACACACGAAAGAAGAGCGAAAATGATCAAATAATTGATTTTTTTAAACGTGTAAATAAAGAAAAACAAGAAAAAACACTGTTCACTTTTTATCAAAAATACTATAACGAGACGTCGATTTTTTATGGCCTGTAAGCATGGCTTGAAAAAAAGCAAGGTCCAGTGATATTAACGGATAAGTTTATCGATTTACTGATTCAAAAAGTTAATATTACCAGTCAGGTAGGTTTGCCATTGGACTTGCTTGCGGTTAATGACAATGCGTCGATAAATAATACGCGCACTGTATTTCGCCCCGATCTGTTCATGTTAAAAGCAGTCAGTGAGCATATTGTTTTAGTTATACTATGCAGTATCTTGCTAATGGGTGTTATTTATTGGATTGCACTGAGAATAGTAAGCAAAGCCATATTGGGTGAGCATGTATCTGAGCATTTTAGAGTGGTTCGCCCAAGCGATAGTAAATGTACTTTACCTGGTTTGCGCTACTTAGAAAGTTTGTCATGTTCTTATGGCTCGAATTCAGTCTTGTTATTAAATGCTGATACAATAAGAGCTAGAAAAGCATTTGCCGAGTTAAAGCTCGCGTTATATGTCGATACGATTTTCAATATAGAGGAATGTTTAGAGCAAATAAACGACGCCTTTTTATTTGAAACAGAGCTAGACACCTATATTTCTCGAATAAAGCATGGAAATAATACCCTCGTTCTTATTGCATTCTCAGGCTCAGATTTAATCACCTGTAAGGCTGAAGAAAGAAGAGACGCTCTAACGCTTTTAAGCAACCTCAGTGAAAAAAAGCGAGTCAAACTGATTATTGTTGCTGAAACCAAAGTTAAGTTTTACGAATATTCATATCGGGTTAAACAGCCTGATAAAAATTCAGCGCTAAATGAGTACTGGGACGAACAACAAATTATCGAGTTTGTTCTAGTACAGGCTGGACCTCTTTATCGGCACAAATGGGAATTATGTACCGATAGAGAAAAACTGCTGCTATGGCAAATCGCTCAAGGAGGAATGCTCAACCCCATGAATGCAGGAGCTCTCGAGCACTTAGTAAGACGCGGTTACCTAATTCGTCATAGAGGTTGGCATATAATCAATCACAGCTATGCAAGGTTTATTCTTACCGCGGTGACGCCGCATCAAGTTGAAGCGTGGGATAAGCTAAACAAAGAAGGGGCGTGGCAGTTATTGAAAATTCCTGTCTTTGTGATAATCATCGCTTTGGCTGCCGTGTTTTACTACTTTTCAGGCGATTCGCTTCATTCATACATAAGTATTGTGACTGCCTTATTGGGCTTGGTGCCTGCTTTGG
>CAYSDZ010000013.1:19872-56676 GCA_964429915.1 uncultured Alteromonas sp. | reverse complement strand
CTTCATTCATACATAAGTATTGTGACTGCCTTATTGGGCTTGGTGCCTGCTTTGGTAAACAGTGTTAATCTAGTCAGAGGAAATAGCCCAATTGAATCGGATTGATCGGCAATAAGGCCATGTGAACGTAAAATTTATGCAGTTAATACTTACATGTTAATCCCTTCTATTTTGTTGTCTGCTTTGGGCGAACATCTTGAATTCATCGAGCTTGTTCAGCCTTTGTGGAGCGATTATGGACATATTGTCAGGCTGCGTAATTCCACAGACGGTCAGAGTTATATCGTGAAAGTGATCTCACCTCAAAAGGTTGGGGTTCATCCAAGGGGGTGGGGAACGCCAGCAAGCCACATTCGTAAATTACAATCTTACCAAGTAGAAATTAAATTTTATCAGCAGTATTCAGCACTAACAGATGAACCCTGTCGAGTCCCAAGACTTATTTACGCACATAATTCTGACGAGCAGCAATTACTTGTACTTGAAGACTTAAACACGAGTGGGTTTTCACAGCGTTTGGAAACGGCAACGTGGTCGCAACTCAAAGTCATTATTCGTTGGCTTGCGTTTTTCCATGCCAAGTTTATGGGTGTTGAAGCGCAAGAGTTATGGACATGTGGTACCTACTGGCATTTTCTGACCCGTCAAGACGAATGGCATACCATGCCGAACACTGAACTAAAGCATCAAGCGCAAGCGATTGACGAAGCACTGGCCCAAGCACAATTTCAAACCTTGGTTCACGGTGATGCAAAGTTAGCCAATTTTTGTTTTTCACTTGATAAAGCACACGCCGCGGCTGTCGATTTTCAATATGTTGGACAAGGCACAGGTGTCAAAGATCTAGCCTATTTGGCAGGAAGCGCATTCACGTCGCAGCAACTAGAAGCGTATCATACTCAAATTTTAGATGAATACATTGCGCAAGTAAAAGCTGCACTAAAATACTATGGCAAACAAATAGAAACCGATAAATGGGAACGGGAAACTAAACAGCTATATCCTTTGGCATGGGCAGATTTTTATCGGTTTTTACTTGGTTGGAATCCAAAAAGTTGGAAAATTTGTGACTATATGAAAACCATGGCACAAAAAGGGGTTTCGAATTTGCGTGTTTTAAAATAACACATTAAATTTTTATAACTGTTTATTTATACAGTTATTGTGGTAACCTAAAAGCAGTGTCTCAAGTAGGAGAGCACAAATAGGAGAGCAATTATGGCCATTTTGACCCAGTATGTTGTAACGCACAAAGGGGTAGAAAAATTAGTGACGACAAATAAAAAAGAGGCAGATCAATACGATAAAATGCTTGATATTGCAGATGGTCTCGCTGCCTATATTGATGTAAAAGGCATAAAGCTTGATGAATCCGTTGTTGAAAGCCTCACTATTATGTTGTCAAAAAACAGAGATACCGTTTCCAAATTGTTGAAGGGGGCTCAGATCGACACAATTCTTAATGACGAAAGCGCAGACGTTGTAGAGCTAAAAAAGCAGTCAAAGGCCTAAACGCCGAGCAACAGTAACAGTTAGTTACTATTCGTGAGGGCGTGTTAACCTACGCCCTCACGAAACAGACTGGATTAGGTTCTTTTTAAGCGTACTAAAAAAGCCAGAGCTAGCAATAGGCCGATACCAAGTGCACCGCCTCCTGAATCGCCTCCATCAGGTTGGCTGGGCGGTTGATTGATCCGCGTATTTCGAGCAGGTTGAAGGTCAGAATTAGTAACGGTGTTAGCATCAATTACCACAATATCGGTAATGATGACCAAGTTATCTTCAGTTATTTCGTTACCTGCTGAAAAATTACGAAGTGGGATATCGCTTAATGCGCCCCCTTGGTTGAATGTCTGAATATTGGCCATCGCGTCCACTACGTCCATTCCGTCACCAAGTACCTGACCAAACGCAGAAAAGCCGCCATTTTGAACATCCAAGTTGGCGCTATTGTCACTTAAATTAATGAACCATTGAGAGGTGGCGCTATTCGGCGAGCCCCCTAGTTTGGCCATTGAGATAGTACCGCGTACGTTTGACAATTCAGGCTCATTATTCACAGGGGGACCAGTGACAACATTATCGAGAGGAAAATCGCCTGTAAACGTGAAGCCGCCACCTTGAACAATAAAGTTTGGCACTGAGCGATGCACCACATTGCTAGCGTAAGCGCCAGAATTGACATAATCTAGAAAGTTTCGAACCGTTTGGGGGGTAGTTTCATCGAATAGATTTACCTGAAAATCACCGACTACAGTGCGAAATTCAACGACTGTTGCCCGAAGAGGCAGGGAAAACAGTAAACAGGCAGAGGCTGCTACAAATAGCGCTTTTAGCTTCAAAACGATTCCTTTTATTCTCGTTATTTTTAGTGCTTCGAGTGTACAACACAGTCAACCATGTGAAAACTCATATTCCTATCACAATACGGTATCCACAAATAGGCTATCATTTTAGGCTGTGCAGTACTTTTTTGGAGTGACAGAGTGGATTGGTTGTTTTCTATTAACAGCGATATAGCGAATTGGCTGTGGGCTTACCGCAGTTATATTGCGACATCATGGGTGGCTGTTATCTTGGTTTTATATGGTGATAACATCAACGGGTTTGTGAAGCGTTTGATGCAGCCCTACCACTACATTTTAAAAGTGTTTGCCTTTGTTTTGCTATGCTCAATCGGCTACGGACTGCTTGCTACTTATGGATATAAGATCGTTCAGCAGCTTCTTCCCATGGTCGAGCGCAAATGGTTTGCCGTTTTCGTTATCATCACTTATTTTGTGTTGGGTTCGGTTGCAGAACGAAAACGAGCATGTTGAGGTGGAACGGTATAGTTGTTATTCGGCTTGTGCCTCAGTTTGTATGGCCAACTCGATCAGTGCTTGAGAAGGAAATCCATCGGCAACGAAATTTAGCTTCTGTTGCGCTTGTCGAATGCCCTCGCGAGTCATCGGACCCATAATGCCATCGGGCTTTCCTACCTCAAAGCCTTGCTCATTCAAATAGCGCTGTAGTTTAACAATGGTTTGAATGCTATAGGTTGGAAGATCTGGCAACGCGTTGAGCAAAGGCTTGCCGCCAATTACTTGATCTGCCAGTTGGCCTACTGCAATGGCATAAAATTCGGAATTATTCCAACGCATGATGGTTCGAAAATTATCATACACCAAAAATTTCGGACCAGTATGACCGGCAGGCACGACCACATAACCTTCAATGTCGGCTTGTCCCAAAGCATCACCATTCGCTTTGTTTACCCCCTGCTTTGCCCACTGGGTCACGCTTTGTTTGTTAGCTCGGCCTGTTAGCGCATAGTCAAATGAATCATCAAGTTGAACTTCTCTTCCCCAACGTATGCCCGGCGTCCAGCCTAGGTTGTAAAGGAAATGCGAGGCACTGGCTAGGGCATCCTTTTCACTGTTCCATAAATCTATTTTGTTATCACCATCACCGTCTATCGCATAATGCTTATAGGCTGATGGCATAAATTGCGTGTGGCCCATTGCCCCGGCCCAAGAGCCTATCATTTGCTCTGCTGTGAGCGACTCTCGCTGCATGAGTTCTAAGGCAACGATGAATTCTTGTGTGAAATAGGAAGCGCGCCTAGGGTCACAGGCCAGTGTCGCCAACGAATCTAAAACGGGCATCTTCCCTTTGTAACTACCGTAATTAGTTTCCAAACCCCAAAACGCAACAATATAGTGAGCAGGCACACCGTATTGGTGAGTCAGTTCGGTGAGCAAGGTTTTGTGTTTGGCTAACATTTCTCGGCCTTTATTTACGCGCCATTCAGTGACACGCTTTGAAAAATACGCAGGGAATGTTTGGACAAATTCAGGTTGTTTTCGGTCAAGCTCAATCACTCGAGCTTGATAATTCAAGGAAGATACCGCTTTTTGTGCTACCTCTGCATCAAGCCCTTTTTCTATTGCCTGCTTTACTAAATCAGGCTTGCATTGTTCAAAGGTTTGTATTGCTTCATCAATCGTGGTTTGTGCAAAAACAGTTGAAGCAATCCCAAAATAAGCACCAACAAAAACCGATAATAAAAAGCGCATAAACCTACCCAACAATAAATCTGTATTTTGGGTATCATACAGCAAAGAAATATTGGCTCTACCTATTTGCGATGGGAAATGTAGTGAAAAATAAGCCTTGGAAGCGAAAACTGTTTTTTAGATTGTGTTTGGCTGGCTTCGCAGTGTTAGCGGCTTATATGATTTATCTAGACTCGCAGATTAAGCGGACTTTCAATGGTAATATGTGGCAAGTGCCGGCTCAGGTATATGCGCGCCCCTTAACAATGACAGTGGGTGATGAAGTCACTAAAACGGAAGTGCAAGATGAATTGGCACTGTTAGAGTATCGAAAAACGAGCGATGTAAGAGCCAGTGGTATGTACTTTTTTACCGCAAACACGCTTGTTATTTATCGCAGAGCCTTTCATTTTCCCGATGGATATGAAGCGGCGCAGCGGTTAAAAGTGTCTTGGAATGGTCAGCGTATTGTCAGTATTGTTGATCTAAACAACCAACAATCATTGCGCAGTGCGCGTTTAGAGCCATGGTTGGTCTCACGCTTGGTGAGCAGTAGCCGAGAAGATCGTATGTTGGTAGAAGCTCGCAGTATACCGCCGATGCTTATTGATGCGTTGACACTCACAGAAGACAAAGACTTTTATACACATCACGGCATTGCACCCACGTCTATTTTACGCGCATTCATTGCCAATATTTCTGCTGGAAAAACAGTACAAGGAGGGAGCACACTTACCCAACAGCTGGTAAAAAATGTGTTTTTGACACGAGAGCAATCCATAGTACGAAAAATTAATGAAGCGCTGATGGCGTTAATTATCGATGCTAGATACAGCAAAGAGCGTATCCTCACCGCTTATCTTAACGAGGTTTACTTAGGTCAAAACGGCAATATGGCCGTACATGGCTTTGGATTGGCATCGCATTATTTTTTCAATCGTCCGCTTAATGAGCTGCCAACACAGCACTTAGCTTTATTGGTTGGTATGGTGAAAGGGCCGTCTTATTATAACCCTATTCGTTTTCCTGAAAGAGCAGCTGAAAGACGCAATCTTATTCTTAGGATCTTGTTAGAAAACAATGTTATTTCAGGATCTGAATATCAAACTATGGCTGCTTCACCGGTTGCGCTTGATACTTCGGGTAAGTTGGCGAGTGGAAAATTCCCTGCTTATATGGATAAAGTGCGACGAGAGCTTAAATACATACTAGCGGAACCGAGCTTACGTGAGTCAGGTTTGAAAGTTTTTACGACCATAGATATCAATGCCCAAAGGCGTGCTGAAAAAGCCTTAGTGAGTACCTTAAATAACAAACAAACAAGCGTGAAAGCTAGCTTAGAAGGTGCCGTGATGGTTAGCGATATCAACAGTGGCGAGATCCGTTCGATTGTAGGCGGACGTCGTACTGATTTTAGAGGGTTTAACCGAGCATTAGACGCCGTTCGCCCTATTGGCTCATTGGCTAAACCCATTGTTTATCTCACTGCATTGGACGATCCTACTCAATATAATCTCGCCACGCCTTTAGTCGATTTACCCATCAGTTTGCCAGATAAAGGAGGGGTACAATGGCAACCTCAAAATGCAGATAAAACATTTAGAGATCAAGTGCCGCTTATTACCGCGTTAACCGAATCGTTAAATGTGCCATCGGTGCAGTTGGGTATGGAAGTTGGACTCGGCCATATTATTGACAATTTTAAACTGATGGGCGCGACTACACCAATTCCTGAAGTGCCCTCTATAACGCTGGGCGCAATGGCTTTGCCGATGCTAGAAGTTAACCAAGTTTACCAAACCTTAGCCAACAGAGGGCAATACGTTCCGCTGCATACGGTAAAATCGATTGTGTCTGCAAATAACACCTTGTTATGGCAGCACGCAGATTATTCCGATCAGGTTATCGGTGAAGATGCCACGTACTTAACAAACTATGCCTTACATCAAGTCACGCAAACTGGCACTGCTAAGGCGATCGGTAAGCGTTTTGCCAATACATTTATGGCGGCAAAAACCGGCACCACCGATGATTATAGAGACAGTTGGTTCGCCGGATTTGACAGGCAAGACCTAGTGACAGTGTGGGTGGGTAATGACGAAAACAAAACGATAAATTTATCCGGAGCGTCTGGCGCCATGCCAGTATTTATTGCTTATCAAAGCATGCAAGAACCCAAGTCGCTTGCCCAGCGTTTCCCTGAGCGCTTAGGTATCGCGCATTTTGATCCTAAAACAGGTAATTCAATTGTACCGGGTTGTGGTGAAACACTTAGCGTGCCGGCAGTACTTGATGTGCTTCCTCAAAATATAAAGGATTGTTCGGCAAGGCCAATGAGTCGCCCAAAACGGCAAAAAGAAAGGTCGTGGTGGGAAAAGTGGTTCGGAGAGTGAGAATTTAGGAGAAAGGAAATCGGTAAACTGCCAAATCAAAACGCCAGAGTCAATCGTTGTTGCGCTTCAAAACGTTACAATAGCATTCTGTTTTATTGGTTTTAGTTCGCAAAAGGTAAATATGAATTACGTTAAATATTGGCAATCCACGGAAGACCATTCCATCTACTCTGTCGATAAACCAATGAATCTTTGCCCTAATACGGGGCGCCCCGTGAAATTAATTTTGGATACAGAGCGCATTAAAGCGGATTATCCAGATATGTCTTGGTATCGTCCCAACGTAAAATCGATGTGGCGCTTTGGCCCGTTATTACCTTTTGATATCGCCAACGAAGCACACAAATCAGTTATCGCTACCTTAGGCGAAGGTTATACGCCAGTCATTGATATTAACGATTATCCTTTGGTTAAACAGCTTGGATTGAATGTTGTTATTAAAGACGAAGGACAGCCTTATGAAGGCTATGGCGCAAATCCTACAGGGAGTTTTAAAGATCGAGGAATGTCAATGGTGGCAACGATGGCGCGTCACTATGGACTGAACAAATTGGCTGTACCAACGCAAGGAAATGCGGGAGATTCACTCACTGAATACGGGGTAAAGTATGGCTTTGACGTTACCGTAATCATGCCAGATGATACGCCCATGCCAATCATGGGAAAGGTCGCCGCGTACAGTAAAATTTATGATGGCATTGAGTTGGAACTCGTCAAAGGTACTATCCGCGAGGCTGGGGCTTTTATGAAAGAGCACATACTTCCCCAAGGCTTTTTCAACTGCGCCACGTTTCAAGAGCCAGGGTGGCGCATTGAAGGTAAAAAAACCATGGGTTTGGAACTTGCCGAACCGTGGAAGATTAAAAAACCAGAGTGGAAGCTTCCCGATGTGGTGTTATACCCAACAGGAGGCGGCACCGGCATTTTGGGAATGTGGAAAGCCTTTGACGAATTGGAACAGATAGGCGTGATTGGAAGTCACAGACCGAAAATAATCACGGTTCAAAGTGAAGCCAATGCACCTGTCGTTGATGGTTTTAATCAAGGCCTTGATGACACAGTTGCCACCGAAGGCGGCGAAACCCTAGCAACAGGCTTGAATGTACCGGGAGGGGTAGGACACAAAGCTGTGTTAGCAGTCATACGAGCGAGTGACGGTGGTGCCATAGCGGTCAGTGAACAAGCGATCGCCAAGCATACGTCGGGAATATATAAACAATACGGTATGTGGATAAGCCCTGAAGGTGCTGCAACAGTAGCGGCTCTCTCAGAAGCAAAAGCGCAAGGTTTAGTCAAAGAAAACGATGTGATCGTGTGTTTTAACACGGGCAGTGCTGAAAAATACCTGCCCGATATGCGTCACCTATTTTTTACATAGCTCGAACTTTAACAAAAACACAACCGTTATTGGGCGGCTGTTCTATTTGATTTGTATTGAGATAGCCGAAGAGTAAACAGTTGCTTCTGATTGTTTACTAATAATTAAAAAAGGTGGGTTCAATGAACCCACCAAACTTAGCCCAGGGAGTGGGAGAAGTAAGCTGAAATTATTAGACTAATGATAGCCGCAGCGGCAAAGACCAAGGCAGGCATCAGCGATAAAAATAGGATTTCTGTTGATGACGGCAGCATGCGTTAATCTTCTTCTTTGATGTCGGTCACATTTACTGAAGCCAGTAAAACCGATGAATCGATAGCTGGTGTTGCATGGTGACTCGCGGTTAAGATATCTTTTTCTATTTCACGTTTTAATTCATCGGTCACTTCGGCACTGGCAATATCGATGTAGTGCTGTACTGTGCTTGCGAAAGGTTTTTGCGCAGTTAGTGTATTGGCAGCAGCGGTGTTTGAAACTACAGTGGCCGTTAAGACAAAGGTAGTGGCCAACAAGGTGCGACGAGCGTTCATGATTTTCTCCAAAATTGTGTTAAGTTACTGCGCTTCACTGCTTGGCAGTTTTAAGTTAAGTCGCTTTAGTTTTTGCGATAGTTGTGCCAAAACGAAAATAAATATTAAGCTATTGAAAAATAAGTGCTTTTATGGGGTGGAGAGAATTTTAAAATTATTCAATGTGTTATTTTGACTAAAAAATGAAAACGTAGATACTTGAGTTAGTTATTTTCACCACTTTTTTGGTTGTTTTGATCAAGTTTTTCTTGTCCTTTATTATGTTGCTTGTCGATGTAAGCATTTATGTCATCAGCCGAATATGACCGACATCTTATTCTGCCGCCGAATAATGAACGATTCACTGTTATCAACGTTTCCTTTGTTTTGCTTGCACAAGTTACAGGTATGGCTTTGGGTTGATTATCAATTGGGCCTTCTACAATCGCTTGTCTTGGTGCGTTTTGAATAATGCGACTGTCGCGTGAACGGTATTCATTAAGTTCTGCTTCAAATGTGGTTTCCATGTTTTGAGAGTGAATAGTGGATAGCGCGCGACGTGTTGCTTCTCGTATATCAACCGGTTTAGGTTGAACGCTCCTAGATTCCGACTTTTGCTCAGTAGAGGGGGGAGCCACGGGTTCAGGCGTTCTTTGTGCAGTCAGCTCTGCACTCACTTCTGTACTTGCCTCAGCCGTCATTTTGGACTCGGTCGCCATGTCATCGACCACCTGTTCACTAACTTCGATACTCGTTTCCTCAGTCTTAAGGTTTTGTGTCGCTTCACGCTGCTGTATCAACGGCTTTTCCTGATGAGGTGGAAAATACAGCTTAGCTTGTAATGGCGGTTTTTTTACTAAGGGCGCGGATGGAGTGAAAAATACCTGACTAATTAAAAACACAAGAGCACCGTGGAGCGCGATAGAAAAACACAAGGGAAAAAGTATTTCTATTGGCTTTCTCGTCTGTCCCTTGTTCATTTTTCCTTTGTTCTTCGTCTAAGCCATTCACTCGACTTTCAGAACATGCAAAACATAAAAAGTTCACAACGCACAAAAAAGGTGCAAAAAAAACAACTGCATCCATTTGAAGCAGACAAACCGTCCAAAAAACTTACATTATTATGCTAATTAGCAGATAAATAGTCGCTGTTAGTATGGCTTAAAAATTGCGACTTAAAAATGCAAATAAGCCCTGTGACGGGCTAGATACAAAATTGAGAATAAAAATTAAAAGGAGTGAACAATGAAATTAGTGACCGCTATTGTTAAGCCATTTAAATTGGATGACGTTCGTGAAGCTATTTCTGAAATAGGAATTGATGGTCTTACTGTTACCGAAATAAAAGGCTTTGGTCGTCAAAAAGGACACACTGAGCTGTATCGCGGGGCAGAGTATCAAGTCGACTTTCTGCCTAAAATTAAACTTGAAGTTGCTGCCGAAGATAAGCAGGTTGAACGCTTAGTTGAAGCGATCACAGCGGCGGCAAAAACAGGAAAAATAGGCGATGGAAAAGTATTTGTATACGATTTACTACAAGTTGTGCGTATTAGAACGGGGGAAACGGATACCGACGCTTTGTAAAATTCAATTCCAAGCAACTACGAAACTCTTTTTAAAAAGAGCGGTAAAGTAAGCAGACCGCTCTTTCACTTCAATGCAAGTTAAAACCGCGCTATATTGATACCCTATCAAGGTTGAAAAGGCTGTTTTTCTGTCGATATGCGAAATTATTTTTTGTTTTTCTTTATGATCTTCATGGGTTTTCCTGTTGCAGCTTACGACCGAGTGACCGGGCAACTGTTTTCAAGTCGTTCAGAAGTGTTCACGCAAAATGGAATGGCAGCCACAAGCCATCCTCTTGCCACTCAAACAGCGATTGATGTACTTAAAGCCGGTGGTAGCGCGGTAGATGCAGCGATAGCGGCAAATGCGGTACTTGGGTTGGTAGAACCCACAGGCTGCGGTATAGGGGGCGACTTATTCGCCATTGTCTGGGATGCAAAAAAACACCAACTCCATGGCCTGAATGCCTCAGGGCGTTCTCCGCAGTCACTAACGCTTACCGAATTAACCAAACAAGGTTTAACGGCGATTCCGTCTTTTGGTCCGTTGCCTGTGTCTGTGCCTGGAGCAGTAGACGGCTGGTTTATGTTACATAAGAAGTTTGGGCGCTTATCTATGCCAGAGCTACTCACGCCAGCTATTGAGTACGCTAAATCGGGTTTTCCTGTGTCGGAGGTAATCGCACATTATTGGCAATTAAATGCCGACAGAGTGGGACATTACTCAGGGTTTGCAGAAACGTACTTGGTTGATGGTAAAGTACCCAAAGCAGGTGATATTTTTAAAAATCCACATTTAGCTGCGACCTACGAGAAAATAGCAACGGGTGGACGCGAAGCATTTTATAAAGGTGATATTGCCGCAAAAATTGCCGCACATATTCAGGCTGAAGGCGGATTTTTAAGTAAACAAGATCTGGCTGACCATACTTCAAATTGGGTAACACCTGTTTCCACAAATTATAGAGGCTACGATGTGTGGGAGCTGCCACCAAATGGGCAAGGTATTGCTGCATTGCAAATACTTAATTTACTAGAGGGTTACGATATTGAAAGCATGGGGTTTGGAAGTACTGAATACTTGCATACGTTCATCGAAGCAAAAAAAATAGCGTTTGCTGATAGAGCGAAGTTTTATGCTGATCCCGCTTTTAATGCGATCCCAGTCTCTCAATTAATTTCTAAACAATACGCAAATGAGAGACGTAAGCTTATCACCAACAAGTCGGCCAAGTCGGTTAATGCTGGGCCGGTTGAAGGAGATACGATTTATCTGACTGTCGCAGATAAAGAGGGCAACATGGTGTCGCTCATTCAAAGCAATTATCGTGGTATGGGTTCTGGTATGGTGCCACCTGAGTTAGGTTTTATGTTGCAAAATCGAGGGGAAATGTTCACCTTAGAGCCTGACCATTTTAACACCTACGCGCCGGGCAAACGTCCTTTCCATACCATTATTCCTGCATTTGTAACGAAAGACGGACAACCATGGTTAAGTTTTGGAGTTATGGGTGGCGCGACTCAACCGCAAATGCATGCACAGATTTTAGTGAATATCATCGACTTTGGTATGAACCTACAAGAAGCGGGTGACGCCCCTAGAGTCATTCACTCTGGCTCTTCAAGCCCAACAGGAAAAATGATGTTTGATGGTGGCGAAGTTCATATAGAATCAGGAATAAGTGCTCAGGTTAAACGAGAGTTGAGTGACAGAGGACACAAAATAGCTGAAAGCATTGGGGTGTTTGGCGGTTATCAAGCGATTGGCGTGCTTCGCCCCGATAGCAACGATAGAACCTTCGTTGGGGCTTCTGAATCAAGAAAAGATGGTTATGCAGCAGGATATTAAGGTCTAAGTCATGTCGCAAGCTCAAAAAGGCGTATGTGCTGAACCCAATTTACATGCTCAGTATTTATTGTTTAATGTAACCGATGACGACGCGACTGAAGTGCGAGCTAAGCTTGCTCGGATTCTCGATATATTTGAACATCACGACCAAGAGCATTATGAAGCCATGGTAACCGGCATGGTAGCGATTGGCGTAAATTATTGGCAGGAGCTTTATCCTGGGCCGATCCCCTCTGAGTTGTGTGAGTTTCCCGATGTACAGTGTGACGACCGCAGTGCGCCTTCTACTCAAACTGATCTATTCATTCAAATTCGCACAGACCGACAAGATATCTGTTACCGCATAGGCCTAGAAATAGTAGATTTGTTGCGTTTACATGTTGAGCTAGTAGAGGCAACCGCAGGTTTTCGTTATTTAGAGGGTCGAGATTTAAATGGCTTTATTTACGCAGCGAATAATCCACGAGGCATTAAGCGCCGAGAGGTTGCGATTATCGGAGACGAAAACCCACTGTTCGCAGGAGGTAGCTACATTCACGTACAGCGTTTTCGGCATGATTTACGACGTTGGAATAGCCTTTCAGAAAGACAACAAGAACAAGTAATGGGAGTGACGCAACAACACAACCTTGTTAGTGCAGAAAGCTCTGATTCCTCGCATGTTGTGCGAGCAAGCACTGTATTAGCCGGAGAATCCACTGAACAGCTTGTTTTGCAAGGTATGCCGTACGGGAGTATGTATCGCCAAGGGCTATTTTCGGTTTGTTGTGCTAAATCACCGCGAGTGTTTAAGGCGCGTTTATATTCACAAATTGTTGGCACAAGTGAAGGCGACTACGATAGGTGGCTAGACTACACCAGTGCAGAAACTGGAGGCGCTTACTTTGCGCCCTCTATTGAGTTTATTCAACAAAGCGTGTCAATGTTCTAATTCCTTCTAGTTAATCTTTTGTAAGGGCTTCATTCTCTTCCATTAATTCAGTTCGGCTGCCGTCTGGGTCGTGGGTATTTAACAACCATCGCTTACTGCGGCCAATTCTGGGTTTAAATCGTGTGTCGCTTCCAATGCCGTGTTCCAAAAGCTTTTGATAACTTTGGTGAATATTATCTGAAAGCAAACAAACATGGTGCATATTGCCTAATACTTGGCGGTTGGGTTGCATATCGTTGATCAACACGTATTCGATATAGTTACCGCTGCTTCCGGGTAACTGCATCCCTACCCATGCGTCAGGGCCATCGTCGGTGCGCGAAGCACGCCAGTTTTCTGTAAAACCTAGTGCTTTTCCGTAAAACGCATTTGCCGCGTCTTCATTTCTAATCGTAATACCAATGTGTTGCAAGCGCTTAGATACCCGTTTGTCACTTAAAAATTGACCTTGAGTTTTGGCTTGTAACGAATCCGCAACGTACTCGACAAAAACTAATTGATGACCTTCGGGATCGCGTAAGCGAATGGCGAGTGTGCCGTCTGCTGCACGATAAACATTAGATGGCTTTAGCCCGCGTTGCTTCAAACCCTTCTCGGTTTTGTCTATGTCGGCAACATGAAAAGCGATTTCTGTTATGCGGTTGTCATGGGTTCGGCCACCCACTGCAAGCAATTTGATAAACTGATTATCGTTAACTTTTAGATAAGCGGCACCATTCACTGAAAAAGCCGTGTCCAAGCCAAATATTTGTTGGTAATGACGGCTTGAAACGTCAAGATCTGACACTTCAAAACCCACATGTGCCAACCGGAGAATGGGCAATTTATCGTTTGCAAATGCAGTAGTCAGCAACGACAGCAACAAAAATATAGCTTTGCAGCTAAGCAGACCAAATCGGTTCCAAACATTCATATTTTTTCGCTTCAGTTACCTAGGTTTAGAACGTGGAGTTTGTTTTTTTATGCACGTAAAATCAAGTGCTTTGTATTGGGTTTATCTTTTTGTTTCCGCTATTAGCAAAATAATGGCTTTACCTCTTTGCCAACTTTGGTCATGTTTACTATCTTCTTCATTTAGCAATAGAACCTTTTCTTTTTACTCATGGCTCTTAAAGGGACAGCAGCATCAGATAGGCTAAAACGCATTGATAAAGCAATTAAAGCGCGCACTCTTTACTCTTGTTGTAGTTTGTTCATGTCATAGTGTTGTTGCGCAGCAAATATCGTCAATTAAATCTGAACAGGATTTACTCAACGAAGTAGTACGCATTCAAAATGACCACAGTATTTCGCCTATCGCTGCTACCACGCTTTTAAAAAAATTGGTTATTTTGGCAAAAAAAAATCAATGGGAAAAAGGTTATCTACGCACATCTATTGGTGTATTAAAACAGTACAAAGAAATTGAACAAATTGAAAAAATAAGTCCTTCACTTTCGGCGCTACACGAGATTGCAAGTCAGCTTAACGATCGTTTCGCCACGGTCGAGCTAGACATAATCAGTTTATATTTAGTTCCTTATCAAGACAGCAATAACCTTACATCTGAATATGCGACTCGTTTACTGAACGCCGTCCCACAGCTAGAAAATGTTAACTTGGTAGGTGATGTCTATTTGGCTTTGGGAGAGTATCAATATTCATTAGAGAAATTTGAAGCGTCCGTTAATTATTTGAAACAAGCCTACGAAAAGTTTGAGATGGTCAACGAATTAGGTGGCTTAAGTCGAGTATTAATCGCGCTAGGCAATATAAACATCGATCTCTCAAATGCCGAGAGTAGCTTAGATTTCAATATGCAAGCACTTGAGTTAGCAGAGGCGAATCTCGATACCTTCTCCCAATCGATAATTCACTACAATCTTCATTTTGTTTTTATGGATTTAGACGATGTTGATAAAGCAAAACTGGCACTTGAAAATGCAATTGTGTTGAGTTTGAAAATTGATGATGTGCTTGGTGTTACGCATGCCAAACACAGATTGGCAGATATTTTTATTAGCGAAGAGCAATGGGGAAAAGCGATACCTTTATTAAAGGAAACCTTGACGGTGTTCGACAATATAGACAACGCGCCGATTGTTTTTGAAATATTGACGAGTTTGACTCTGGCTTACCTAAAAACAAATGATTTAGATAACGCAAAACAAACATTAAATGCCTTTGAACGTAAGTTGGAAAGCTTTAATGATGCGTTCCATAAAATTGCTTATCAGCAGTTGAAAGCCAACTGGCTTTACTTAAACCAAAATCACAAAAACGCTTTTGAAATGCTGCGAAAAAGTGCGCCAACTCAAGAGCAGTGGTATGAAGAATATCAAAATAATGAATTAGAAAAGCTCAGAGTGCGATTTGAAGTTCAATTAAAGGAAAATGAAAATGAAAAGCTTCAATCGATAAATCAAATAAGCCAAAAAGTAATAAAGCAGCAAGAAGAACAAAAAACCGTTTGGATGATTGTCGCGCTGCTTAGTTTTTTGGTATTTGTTTTACTTGCATTCATGCTTGTGTGGCAAGTGAAAAACAAGCAACGCTTTAAGCAAATGGCATTTGTCGATCAACTAACAGGCTCGCCAAACCGACGCAGTATTATGGCGTTTGCTGTAAAGTCGATTGAACATGCTCGACACTCCGATAAACAGGTGATGATTGCCCTTCTTGATTTAGATAAGTTCAAGAGTATCAACGATACCTTCGGCCATGATATTGGTGACAATGTACTCAAAGCATTTGCAAATGCGTTAAAAGAAAACATTTATTTACCAAATTATTTTGGTCGTTTTGGTGGTGAAGAGTGGCTCATTATTTTGAATGAAAGTGATAAGGAATCGCCTAAAAAATTATTTACATCTGTACGTGAGAAACTCCAAAACACAGCTATCGAGGGTATTCCAGATAGTAGAAAGTTAAGTTTTTCCATGGGGGTTGCAATCCATCGACATGCTTCGGGTATGGCAATAGATGAGACAATCCAACTTGCTGACAAACATTTGTATCATGCTAAAAATAGCGGTAGAGATCGCATCAGTGGCGAAACGGAATAAAAAGAGTAAATATTTTTATCAGTGAGTGAACATTTTGTAAAACTCGCTGCATCTCATGATGTGACTTGTGTCAGTCACACTTAAAAAAAGAGGATACATCATGAGATTACGTACGATTTCGGCATCGCTATTATTCCTTTGTTCAAGCGCAAGTGCTCTTGCACAGACGGTAGAAATTGAGTTTACAAATTTAATGCACGGTCAAAGTTTCACGCCACGCCTTGTAGTGGCTCACGATGAAACCATTGATACGTTTGAAGCCGGCACTGAAGCAAGCACTGCATTGGCATGGTTGGCGGAAGCCGGTGTTATAGAAGATGAGCAAAACCCAGCTTCAGCAGGCCAGAACTTTGAAGCGCTATTGGGGCCTGAGTCAACGGATAACGGATCGAACACGTGGCGTCGATTTGGAGGCTTGCTTAGCCCATCAACCACAGTAACGTATCAGTTTGATACCATGGGTAAGCCTTTGTTGTCTGTATTGACCATGTTAATTCCTACTAACGATGCTTTCGCTGGTCTTGATGCCATTGAAATTCCTACTGAACCAGGTGTTTACACTTATACGCTAAATGCTTATGACGCAGGTACCGAACTCAATGATGAATTAAATAGCGCTCGAACTGATGTTGTTGAAGCAGGGACAGGATTAGCGTTGGGTGGATACGGAGTACCTGGCGTAGCTGGTGCCCCCACTTCAATCGTTCCTTTAGGCACAGGCGCAACAGGGGTTGGTGTACAAGTTGTTAATGGTGAAATTGAAGATGGCACAGATGGACCGATACATATCCATAGAAATGTATTAGGCGACACCAATCAAAGCGCTGGCGCAAGCGATTTAAACTCCACAGTTCATAGATGGCTTAATCCTGTTGCTCGGTTAACGATTACTGTTCCTGCATCTTAATTTCGGAGGTTCAGTAATGAAAAACTCAAACGTATTTAAAATACTATTGCCATTGTCAGTACTTGCATTGTTAAGCGCATGCTCTGGAGATGACGGTGCCGATGGTCTGCAAGGTCCTCAAGGTCAGCAAGGCGAACAAGGTCCTCAAGGTGCCGCTGGTCAAGATGGCGCAGATGGCCAAGACGGCGCAGATGGTCAAGATGGAGCTGATGGTGCAGCTGGTCAAGATGGTGTTAACGGAAACTCAGCGGTGTATACCGTTCAAGTTACCAATCTTACCTTCGCCCAGCCTTTTTCTCCTGTTGCTGTTGTCATGCATGAACCAGGGTACACCGCTTTTGTCGACGGAGAACCAGCAACGGTAGGTTTAGAAGTGCTTGCAGAAGGTGGAGACAATCAAGCTTTTATTGATGAAGCACGTGCATCCGTGGATTTCTTAGATGTAGTTTCTACACAAGGACCGGTATTGCCGAAAACGATCAGTGATACTTTAACCTTAGTTGTGCCGGAGCTTGATGCTGACAATTTACGTATTACTATTGCGACCATGCTTATTAATACTAACGATGCATTTACTGCTTTAAACGCTGTGAATATCAGCGATATGGAAGTGGGTGAAGCACAAACGTTCAGTGCACCGACTTGGGATTCAGGTACTGAAGCCAACGTTGAGACTGCTGAAACTATGCCCGGTCCAGCTGCACAGGCGTTGGGTGCAGGTGGTCAAGCTGCAGGCTTCGATGCGTCTCGTGATGGAGGAGAAGGAGTTGTTCACTTTCATCGCGGTGTGACGACATCGGCAAATGCTGATGATCCAAGTTTCGAGGGTCTAGCGTCTTCTATACTAACAGAACAGCATCGATGGGATAATCCCTCAATGCGTGTGACCATTACGCGTACACGATAGTACATTTATAAAAGACACCTTGGGTTGTGCTGAGGTGTCTTTGTTTTTGAAATTAAACGATGCATAGGATGTCAATATATTATACACTATTGAAAGTTGTTAATAGGTAACTGCATGAATTTAATAAAGTTATCTTTTTTGGCTTTGTTTTACAAAGCATTCGTCATAAATGGTTTAAGAAGTAAATTTATATGAAGTTGGCAAAGAGTTTTTTAGTTGTATTGCTTGCGTTTTCTCCAGTCTCTGTGGTTATTGCATCAACCGTAGATAACTACAATCTAATCCTTAAAAACGACCTATCTACGTCTAGCGATATTGAAGGGAAAATCTTCATCGGTGGTAACATCAATATGGCAGGCAGGTCTTTAGACGTAGGAAGTCGGCTTGCAAGCGACCCTAAAGTGGATGCTATCACTGTGGTAGGTGATATCACGGCAAACGACGTAAAAGCCCTAAATGGCCACAATATTGTTTACGGCGGAAATGTAGGCTCAACTCGTTTAATTAACAATGGCTCAGGTGGAACGTCTACTCAGCAAAGCCAGTCGGTACTAAGAACAGAATTTAATTCGCTTTTTGATAAAGTGATCGAAGAAAGTGAGTATTACCGCTCGTTGGTCGCTAACAGTACCTTTAATACTTCCGACAACAACAATAAGCGTCTTGTATCAGGTGCAAGCGCAGGCGATGAGCTGTCTGTGTTTAACATTAGCAGTAACGATATTTTAAGCGGAGGATTCAGCTTCGATTCAATCCCAACTGTTCCTATCGTCATAAACGTTTCCGGTAGCGGCGCTTTAAATATTGGCGCCAAAGCGCAAGGTAACTTTACAAAAGAGCGTGCTAGCTTAGTGTTATGGAACTTTTATGAGGCTACCTCAATCAGTTTCAATGGCGATGGGTGGAATGGGTCGATTCTTGCGCCTTACGCCGATATCTCTGGTTCAACAGGATCAATTGATGGTGGTGTAGCTGCGTTGTCATATTCTGGCTCAGTAGAGATACATAACAGGCTATTTGCTTATACGCCGCCAGACACCTCTAATACTTCTCAAGAGGTGCCTGAGCCACAAGTGTTAGGTCTACTACTGGCGGCCATCGGCTTCGTTTATTTTCGTCGTAAGCTTAAATTTAAACGTTAATTGTTGATGATATAGTGAATGTTATGAAGGCGGTTCAACCGCCTTTTTTATTTAAACTCAATCGAACACTCCCTCTTCAGCACTACAGGAAAGCATAATGAGACTGACGTTTTTTGCCATTATCTGTTTTGTGATTTCTTTATCCACGGCTGCTCAAACAAGCCTTCAGCTTAGTTATGAGAAAGCACGGTCGGCATATCAAAAAGAACAGTACGAAGAGGCGATCATTTACATAAAAAATGTACTGCAGCAAGATATCGACAATTTGCCAGCACAAATTCTTATGGCTCAAGCGCTTACAAAAATAGCAGAGTATGAGGCTGCCAGTAGTTATTTTAAGAAAATTCTTCGCAGCGGCGCTGATATCAGCGTGTTTATAGACACGTGGGCTACAGTGCAAACGCAATTAAAGCACTACCAAGAAATCATTGATTTCAAAATACCCTTGTCTTTGAGTGAGTCACAAGTAATTGACTGGCAGAAAGTGAAAATTAATGCCTGCTTAAAACTGGAAAATTACGAATGTGCTAAACAAAGTTACTTGATGCTATCCACATTAACCAATAACCCATTAGAGCAAATTAACGGGTTAGCGAATGTGGCTTTTTTACAAGAAGATTATGTGGGAGCGAGGAACTATCTAGCTCAGGCGTTGGAAATATCAGATAACAATGTGACTACGCTTCATCTATTGGCGATGGTGAATAAAGTAGAGGGCCGCTACGAAGAAGCGCTAACGCAGTTATTTAAAGCTAAAAGCGTGGCATCTGAAGACAACCTTAACTTGCTCAAGACTCTGGCGGAAATCTATCTTGCGAAAAACGACACCGACAATGCGAGTTTGGTTATCGAGCAAATCTTAGACCTATCGCCGCAAGAGCCTTTTGCTATTTTGGTTAACAGTCAGTTAGTTGGCCCGCAATCTGAAAAATCAAAAAAAGCGATGGAGCAGCTTAAGCAATTAGCTGAGCAAGTTTATCTTTTGCCCGATGAAATGATTGACGAAGAGCCCATGCTAGTGTTGCTAAGGGGCTTGATTTCGTTTCAACAAGATAAATTTGAACAAGCATTACGCGATTTTCAAGTGCTTAGAAAGCAAAAACCTAAAGACTTGCAGGTGGTTATGCTATTGGCTCGTACCCAGCTTGCGCTGTCTAAAAATAAAGAAGCCGTTAAGCTAATGGAACAGTATCAAACTGCGTTATTGCAGTATCCGGGCTTTTTGGTGCTTTTAGGCGAACAATACCTTAATACAGGGAAAACATTTAGAGCCCTTACTTTGTTTAATGAGTTGGTGCGGTTCCACCCTGAACATTTAGACGTACGTTTACTTGAAATAAAAATTCTGCTTGAAAGAGAGCAATTTGACAGTGGCTTAAGTAAGTTAGACACATTAATCGAACAAAGCCCAAGCAATAAATTATTGTTCATACATGCAGTGTTGAATTTACAAGCCAAACGTTTTGATGTTGCGTTAAAGAGCATTGATCGTTTGTTGACACTGCATAGCAATAATCTTGAATACTTAACAACGAAATCAGCAATATTGATTCAGCAACAGCGCTTCGATGAAGCGAAGCGCATTGTTCAGCAAGTGCTTAAAGACAATGGCGAGCTAGTTGGCGCTCGATTTAACTTAGCGTCGATTCATTATCAACAAAATAACATTGAGCAAGCCATTGTAGAACTAGAGCGTTTGCATAAAAAAAATCCATTGCACTCACCAACATTAAATTTGCTTGCGCAAATAGACGTAAAACTGGCAGATCACAATAAGGCAATGGAACGGTATTTAACCGTTTTAACCTTGGACCCAGAAAATATTTCTGCGCTTGAGGGGATTTATTCTGTTCATTTGTCGCAGAACAATATAAAAGAAGCGATTACAACGCTTAATACTTTACTCTCTTTTGCGATTGCTGAGCCTAAGTATTTGCTCCAACGTGCTTATTTGCACTTGGCATTAGGGGATGAAAGAAGCAGTGAAATAGATGTAAAAATGCTTGAAACAATCGCTAAAGATGAACCTATTTTATTACTCGCATTAAGTGAATTGCATTTAACCCGAAAAGAGCCGCGTGCAGCAGAAAAGAATTTGCGCAGAATTCTAGAGTTACAACCCGATAGTCGTAAAGTGAATCATCAACTCATAGAATTGTTACTCAACAATAATAAGACAGAGCAAGCGCAAGTGCTCATTGAGCAACAGCTTGTTTCTAGGCCCGATTCCGCTAGTTTGTTTATTTTGGCAGGTCGCATGTATGAACAAAAAGGTGAGGTTTCTGAAGCGGCTAAGGCTTATATTCAAGCCTTGTCAATCGACGACAGTGTAGAGCTAGGCTTAGCGAAATTATATCATTTAACTCGCTTCGGTTTAGACAAAAAAATATTCTTACAGCAAGTACAAGCTATCATTGAACGTCATCCAGAACGTTATTTTCCTATAAACCTGCTTGCTCAGTACTACTACTATGAACAAGAATGGAGCGATGCCGCTGAGCAGTACAAGCGGCTGTTAACCTTTCCCGAAAACCCCAATCGGCCAGCATTATTAAATCGATTGGCGACTATGTATTTACACGATGATATCAGTAAGAGTGAGTCATATATCAAACAGGCTATTCAGCTAGATAACACAGACCCGTACATTCAGAAAACCTTGGGAATGGTGTTGGTTGAGAAAAAGCAATACAACGAAGCCATTGGCTATTTACGCAAAGCCTTTGTAAAAATACCAAATGATTTTGAGCTGCGTTTTTTTATTGCTCAAAGTTTAGTTGAATTAGGTTTAATAGACGAAGCAAAAGAAGAGCTAGAATTCCTTATCTCTCAAACAAACAATGAATTTGTTGGTGAGGCGAGAACCTTACTACAAGCAATTAGCGGCAAATAGATAGTATTGTAGAAAACAAGTTTGAGCCTATTTACGTGGGAGAGGTCATCGCGCCATCCCAGTTTTCAGGTAAGGCCATGGTTTGGCAACGCCGACACATTTCGATGTGATGAGCAACCAAGCGATCATCAGGTGCTTTGTAGAGCGCTTCGCTAAAATAATCCATGGCTTTTTCCCATTGTTTATTCATTCGACAACGAAGACCTTGTTCTATCTCGTGCTTTATACTGAGTTTTTGTTGCTTTGTCTCATTAGGAAGATGGTCGAGTATTTCGTATATTTTAACAGGTCGAGAACGACCTTTTACGCGAACAAAATCAAGCAATCTGGCTTCAATCGCTAATTCGTCACCCGCTGCTTTTAAAGCTTGTTCACTGACCAATATCTCGGCTTTGTATTTGGGGGCTAAGGATTCAATACGAAACGCAACGTTAACATTATCACCAATAACTGTCGTATCCATACGATCGTCAGAACCCACCGTTCCAATAATCACCGAACCAAAATGGATGCCAATACCAACAGAAACCGGTTTGTAATTGCAGTTTCGACGATGCTCATTGTAAAGATTAACGGTTTTTTGCAACGCAATGGCAGCCCTAATGGCATCTTGTGTTTTATTAGCAGCCGTGCCACCTGGATGGTCGAACAAGGCCATAATTGCATCGCCAATAAATTTATCGATGAAGCCATTGTTTTGTTGTATGGGCCCGTTCATTCTTAAAAAATAAGAATTAAGAAAACGCATCAGTTCATGTGGTGTGAGAATTTCAGACATACTAGTGAAGCCGCGAATATCACAGCATAAAATGGCCACCTCCTCATCAACAGCATGCCCTAATTCAAGTGCGCCTACACTGTTTTGTTCGAAATGGTCAAGAAACTGTCTAGGCACAAACTTTTTAATAGTATTGCTTAATGCGAGGGCTTCGTTAGCTTTGGCATTGAGCATGTCAATAGAGCTAGAAAGTGAAGAGTTAAGATCTGAACGCGGCGATTGATTGCGGGGGTTTCGAAAACAGCGCAACCACAAGACGGTTACGAAGATGCTGTACCCTAGCAGAGCGAGTGTAACAACATGCATAACCGTCGTGAATTCCATTTACATCCTAATGTTAATTTATGTGGCTCAACACCTTTTCGGCAGCCTCTAAGGTGCTCGCTACCACACTCTCTGTGTGAGCTTTTGAAACAAAGCCGGCTTCGTATGATGCCGGTGCTAAGTAAACGCCAGAATCTAGCATACCATGATAAAATTTATTAAATTGAGCCGTATTACAATTAATTGCCTGTTGGTAATTAGTCACCTTTTCGACATCGGTAAAAAACAAACCAAACATACTACCGGCCACGTTAATACTCATGGGAATACCGTGTTTGTGTGCAATATCACGAATTCCTGTAGCTAAAGACAGAGTATTTTCGAAAATACTATCATACAACTGGGCATCTTCAAGTTGCTCCATAGCGGCTAAACCTGCTGCCATTGCCACTGGGTTTCCAGATAAAGTGCCCGCTTGGTAAACTGGACCGGTGGGAGCAATATGCGTCAGTATTTCTTTTTTTCCGCCAAATGCACCCACTGGCATGCCGCCACCAATCACTTTACCTAAGCAGGTTAAGTCGGGTAAAACACCATAACGTTGTTGAGCACCGCCTTGTGCGACTCGAAAGCCAGTCATCACTTCATCAAAAATAAGCACGCTCTGGTAGTGGTCGCATATCGCTCGCAGGCCTTCAAGAAACCCTTCAACAGGAGGAATGCAATTCATATTGCCTGCAACAGGTTCTACAATAATACAGGCAATATCGTCACCATGAGCTTCAAAAGCTTGTTGTACCGATTCTACATTGTTGTATTCGAGTGTAAGCGTATGTTTAGCTACGTCGTCAGGTACGCCAGGAGAGCTAGGTACACCCAATGTTAGCGCGCCAGACCCTGCTTTGACTAACAATGAGTCTGCATGGCCATGATAACAGCCCTCGAATTTAATGATTTTATTTTTACCAGTGTAACCTCTGGCTAGCCGAATCGCAGACATAGTGGCTTCAGTACCCGAATTAACCATGCGCACCATTTCCATTGACGGTACTAATGTTTTTACTTTTTCAGCCATGATCACTTCTGCTTCGGTCGGTGCACCAAAACTTAAGCCATGTTGCGCAGCGTCTATGACGGCTTGTCGAATTTTAGGGTTGTTGTGGCCTAGCACCATTGGGCCCCATGACTGGATATAATCTATGTACCTTTTGCCGTCTACATCCCATATGTAAGGACCGTCAGCTTTCGTTATAAAGCGAGGCGTGCCTCCCACTGCTTTAAAGGCGCGAACAGGTGAATTTACTCCACCAGGAATAGAACGTTGAGCACGTTCAAAAAGAATGTCTGATTGACTCATATTAACCTTGTTCTTTATTGTTGTACCACACTACGGGTTTTTCGTGTTTTTGTATTAATTTCTCTACCCCTAATGTTAATGCGAAAAGTGCCATTCTTACTAACACGCCGTTGTCAGTTTGCCTGAAAATAGCAAGGTTAGGGTTGAGATTTAAGTCATTGTCGAGCTCATTGGCTTCTAACCGCGAGTCTCGCGGTAAAGGGTGCATAATGACAGTTTTCGATTGAAAATGCCGCGTATAGATTGCTTGGTTTAGTCTAAATTTCCCACGGTATTTGTCGGCTTCTTGCTGCGACGGGAAGCGCTCCTCTTGAATCCTAGTTTGGTAGCAAATGTCGGCATTGTGGCTGCCTTCTATTTGCTCTACCACTTGCCACTTATGACCAGCGTTGTCGATTTCATCAAGCACTTTTTGCGGCATCGACAGTTCTTTAGGGGCAATAAGCGTAAACGTAATATTCTTGAATAAACACAAAAGCTTAGACAAAGAATGCACGGTTCTTCCGTATTTCAAATCGCCAATCATTGCGATATGTAAACCGTCTATCCCTTTACCATGAGACGACAATTCTCGTTCAATCGTAAATAAATCGAGCAAAGCTTGAGTGGGATGTTCATTAGCCCCGTCGCCACCGTTGATAACCGGTACTCGACTTCCCTTTGCAAACTCAGCGACAGAGCCAGCATCAGGATGTCGCATGGCAATAATGTCAGAATAGCCGCTAAGCACTCTTGCCGTGTCGTAAAGTGATTCTCCTTTCGCCAAGGCTGAATTTTCTTTCCCTGTCGTTTCTCTTACATGACCGCCTAGCAAATTAAACGCTGTACCGAAACTCACTCGAGTTCTTGTGCTAGGTTCAAAAAACAGATTGCCAAGAATCGCGCCATCGAGCACAGTAGTACGCTTTTGACGCAATGCGTAAGGCTGCATCAAACGTGCAGTTTCGAAAATATAATATATCGCTTCGCGGTCAAATTGCTCAACCGATAAAACATGTGTGCCAACGAGTGGAGTCATTTATTTTTCAAGCATCAACTAAACCATAATTACAGTTTATCAAATGCGAGTGCAAGGCTGTAGGTTATTCAGAATAATACTTGTGTAAACGCGAACTCGTTGAACAAGATAGATAGAGTGCTCAAAGATCGCCTATATTAAGATTATCAACGTACAATGTTTGTTATCGTGCCGACTGCGTTTGTTTAATGAAGTCAGGCAAAAGAAAAAGGAACACAATGTGAAATTTCCAATGAGCGGCAAGTTATTAGTGCTGAGCGTCGTCGGCTTCGGAGGACTCATTGCGCTGATGATGATTGCTGGCCTTGGCAATAAGCAGCCTGAAAATTTATCACCTGAACCGGCTCCGGTAACAGTCATCGACGTAGTATTGCAACCGGCCTATAGCTATTCTCAGCGAGTGCTTGCTCGGGTAGAAGCCTTAGAGTCTGCTCAAATTGCGTTTGATGTGGGTGGCATCGTACAAAGCATAAAGGTTGACGAAGGTAGTGTAGTCAGCAAAGGCGACGTGCTTGCAACCCTAGATACTGCTCGTTTATCGGCGGGAAAAAAAGAGCTACAAGCTAGCCTAAACCAAGCGATGGCAGAACAAACGCTTGCCCAATTATCAAAAGACCGGCTTCAAAGCATCGTCAGTAAAGGCTTGGAATCGGCTCAAGTTCTCGATGAAGCCTCTGCGAATGTAGATGTTGCTAAAGCCAGTGTGAAGCAAATTCAGGCCCAACTGGCAAGCTTAGAAGTGGAATTCCAGCGCTCATCTATCGTGGCGGTTTTCAGTGGAACGGTTGTTCAACGCCACGTTGATACAGGAGCGACTGTCAACGCAGGGCAGCCTGTTATTACAATACAAACTGACAATCAGTTACAGTTACGAGCGAGTTTGCCGATGAAGCTTGCCAATGGATTAGCCCCGGGTGACTTAGTTGATTTTGCCGATAAAGAAGCATCAGCCATGATTGACCGTTTTTTAAATGTGCAAAATACGCAAACGCGCACTCAGGATGCGTTTTTGACTGTGAATGATAAAAACTGGAAGGGGCGAGCTGGGCAAATTGTGAATTTAGTCGTGCCTGTTAGCCAATCTGCGTCTGGCATGTGGGTGCCACTTACAGCGTTGAGTGGTGGTATTCGTGGGATGTGGACCGTGTACGTAATAACAAAGGAAGATAAACCAAGAATAAGCGCTCGAATTGTTGAAGTCGTTTATTCGGATGATAAGCGAGCATTTATCAGCGGTGCGGTTGAGCATGGTGAGCGCATAGTGCGAGAAGGCACGCAACGTATTGTGCCGGGTCAACGCGTCCGGATTTTACAGGATTAGGCTCTACAGGATCAGACTATGGCATCAGCACTGTTTTTTCGTCACGGCCATTTATTGGTTTTAAGTATTTTGGTCATATTGGTTGCTGGCGTGTCTGCGATCTTCACCTTGCCGCGTTTGGAAGATCCAAGAATTGATCTGCGTAATGTGATCATATTAACTCCTTTTCCGGGCGCATCTGCACAGCGAGTAGAAGCACTGGTTACGGATGTTTTAGAAGACGAACTACGTACTTTATTTGAAATAAAGAAACTCACATCCACGTCCAGTGCTGGTTTTTCCTCTATTTCAGTAGAGTTACAAGACTGGGTAGACGATACAACTAACCAGCAAATTTTCAGCAAAATTCGTGATGCCATTGCCGATGCGTCTACGCGTTTTCCCGTCGGCGCTTCTACACCTGTGTTAGACGATAAACGCGGTGCTACGGCGTTTACTCAACTGGTTGCAATCAAACCCCATGCCAAACACCCTGTTTCGTTGGCAGTTGTTTCGCGCCTTGCAGATGAAATGTCTGACCGTTTTCGAAATATTTCGGGCACTGAATTGGTAAGAATATTTGGTGCGCCGCAAGAAGAGGTGGTGGTAGAGATAGATCCAAACCAACTAGCAATGGCGGGCTTAACAGTTGGAGAGGTCAGCCAGCTCATCCGTCAGGCTGACCCTAAGCTACCATCTGGTTCACTATTCGGCAGTGATTACAATATTCGAATTCAGGTTGCACAGGGTTTAGATTCAATCGACACCATCCGTTCCATACCACTGGTGAACAACCAAGGTTCAACGCTGAGGCTAGGAGATATTGCGTCAGTAAAGAAACGATGGCAAACCCCAGAAAGCAGTATCATGCTAGTCGATTCACAACGGGTAGTGACGGTTGCAGCCCGAATGCAAACCAATGTTCGAGTTGACAAATGGACCCAACAAGCCAACGCAGTTATCGCACAGTTTCGCTCACAATTCGGTGATAGTGTTGATGTTGAAGTGGTGTTTGAACAAAACCTGTATACCCAAGCGAGATTAGAAGAACTGACCACGAATTTATTGCTTGGCTCACTCGTGGTGATGTTAGTTATTCTGTTATTTATGGGCTGGCGAGCGTCGTTTATCGTTGGGCTTGCATTACCTCTTTGTGCTTCGTTCACTTTGTTTTCCCTAAGTTTTTTCGGTGAACAAATTCATCAGATGTCAATTTTCGGTATCATTATTGCCATTGGATTGTTGATAGACAATGCCATTGTGATCACTGATGAAATACGCATCAACCTGCAAAAACCGGGCGCGAGTCGTATTGGGGCTATGCGCAAAGCAGTCAAACACCTTTTTATTCCTTTATCGGCGTCCACCATTACAACCGTATTGGGGTTTATGCCAATTTTTTTACTCAATGGCAACATTGGCGATTTTATTGGCCCTATCGCAATCAGTGTTGTAATGGCATTAGTGGGCTCGCTAGTTATCTCGCTTACTATTATTGCGGCCCTTGCGGCTCGATACCTTCCAAGTGATAAAAACATCAAATCTTTTTTTACCGGAATTGATTTACCCGAGGTTTCGTCGAGCTTTGAACGTTGTGTTTTGTGGGCGGTAAGACGTCCTAAGCGAATTGTGGTATGTGTTGTTGTGTTTTGTATTAGCGGATTTGTTTTTGCTTCTCAATTGGCAAATGTCTTCTTTCCCAGTGCGGATCGCAATCAGTTCCAAGTTTACGTGTGGAGTAATTTTGGTCAGAGTATTTATGAAACCCATGATGCGATAAAAGGTATTGACCATCAGCTAAAACGCATTACAAGTGTTGAACAGGTCACGTGGCATATCGGTGGTTCAACACCTTCTGTTTATTACAATCAAGTGATGGGCATTGAAAATCGAGCAAATTATGCCAATGCAGTTATCACGACTGATAGTGTAAAAACGGCAGCGGAACTCACTGCAACGCTTCAGCAAACCATTCAAGATACCCACCCCGACCTGCGTGTGGTGGTAAGAGGGTTTGGCCAAGGGCCGCCTATTTTTGCACCCGTAGAAATAGAAATTTTTGGTCCTGATTTAGTGGTGTTAAATGATTTGGGGCAGCAAGTTAGACTAGCTATGTCGAAAATAGGGGGTATTACTCAATCTATCGCCAGTATCGCTTTTACTGAGCCTGAATTCATTTTACAAACGAATCAAGATATTGCCGCAACTGTTGGAGTGAGTCTCGATGACATTTCTGTACAGTTAAACAGAGCACTAAGGGGTGAAACAAACGGTTCTTTGTTACAGGGTACAGAAGATATTCCTATTCGAGTAAGAATGTCTGATGAAGTTAGAAGTGCGCCTTCATCAATAGGAGGCTTGCCTATTTTGTCTTCTCAGCGCGTAGACCAGTGGGCAAGCGTTGATACGATTGGCGAACTCGTGCTTCAACCGGCGATAAGCAGTATTACCCGTGTAAATGGTGAACGCTTGAATAAAGTACAGGCTTTTTTATTGCCAGGAGTCCCTGCTGTAGACGTAAGCAATCAATTGCGTAACTACTTAGCTGAAAACCTGACATTGCCAGCGGGTTATCGCTTGTCTATGTCAGGCGATGCTGATCAGCAAAATCAAGCAATAGGTCAGTTAGCGGCTTATTTGCCAGTGCTTTTAGTATTGATGATCACGACGCTTATTCTTACCTTCAGCAGCGTGCGGTTGGCCGTGGTTATTGGTGCTGTTGCAGTATTGTCGGTAGGGCTCGGCTTTCTCAGTTTGTGGTTGTCAGGTTTACCCATTGGATTTAACCCCATTTTAGGGAGCGCAGGGCTAATTGGGGTAACGATTAATGGCTCTATCGTTGTTATAGCTGCGATAAAAGCAAATAAACGGGCAAGAACGGGGGATAAACAAGAAATAGTCAAAGAAACAATGAGCTGTAGTCGACATATATTATCGACGACCTTAACAACTGTGGGCGGCTTAATTCCTTTGCTGATTTTTGCTCAGGGTTCTTTTTGGCCGCCATTAGCGGTAGTGATTGCTGGTGGAGTAGGCTTTTCTGTCGTGCTTTCTTTGTTTTTTACGCCAGCGGTTGTGGCTCTGCTTACACGGCATAATCGGGCTTTGTAATGTGGCTGAGTAGTACGTTACATAAGGTCAGCAGACAGCCTATGCGGATTAGTTATGCGAAAATTACTTTCTACACTTTTTAATACGAATTGTCCTCGCTGTCGTAGAATACGATTATATATAGTTTGGGCCATACTTATGTGGCTGGTTGTTTATTACTATCTTGGTCTTTAGCATGTCAGAAAGTAACAGCAAAATAATTCGCGTGAGAGCTGCGGCTAAACGCAATGGGTTCACCACCTTAGTCATTGGCTTTGGAATACTAGGTTTGAGCGTTCTTTGGCTCTCGATCGCTCCGGCAAGCTTGAATATTCCGGGCTTTTTTCTGAGTTGTGCAGGCTTGGTTACATTGCTCATCGGGCTGTTTAAAATAAAAGAACCAGAACACAGTATCACTATTACTCCTACTGAGCTTACCTATCTACATCGTTTGGGGCAATGGCGTATTCCTTGGTCGTCGATTCAGCGCTTTGATCAGCCTCGAGTAACTAAAGGATTAGAGCAAAAAACACTGAATTTTATTGGTTTTAAAATAACCGACTATGAAGGCTTTGTCAGCAGTATTTCGCCAAGGTTAGCGACTCACCTTTTGATGGAGCAGCGTCCCTTGCTACTGCAAAATCCCGATAAAGCGTGTACAACGGGGAATTGTGCTGGAGGAGACATTCTTAATGACACAAAATTTAAGCTAGCATCAGGCAAAATGCTCACTGGCGTTCAAGCGATGCTAGCAAACAGAATGCGCCAGCTACGTGAAAGCTTAGGGTATGACATTTATATTGCTGCCGCTGAGCTTGATAGAGAACCCAGCGAGTTTATTGACTTATTGAAGTCGTGCCAAACCAGTCGGTTTGAGGAAGCGTCTGAAAAACAATAAACTTCAACTATATAGTACGTCAACGCATTCTTCTTCAAATTCAATCATTGCGTTATAAAGTGACGGTAAAAGATCAAGCGCTTGCTGGTGTTCGTTTAATTTTAAATGTATTTCTAAACGTTTAGAAAGTGACTGGATCACCGGAGCGCCAGTGTAACAACTCGCACCATGTAGTTTGTGAATTTCTTGTGTTAGAACAGTATAGTTAGCGTCTTTTTCTGCTCGACTAATGGCTTTTTGAGCGCTAGGTAGAAAATCTAAAAATTCCTTCATCATTTGCTGAGATATTTGCTCGTCTTGATTCGAGCGATTCATGGCTAAGTTCCAACAAACCGCCGTTTGCGATTGATTGGCTGAACTCTCTGGTTCGTTGTGCCAGCGCTTAATCATTTTCATAAGCGCATCATAGGCTAAGGGCTTAGGCAGGTAATCATCCATACCATTTGAAAGTAAACGCTCTTGCTCTTCTTTAAATGCATGCGCGGTGACAGCGATGATGGGTGTGCCCATATTTTTGTCTATTTTTCTGATGATCTTGGTAGCTTCTAAGCCATCCATAACCGGCATCTGTACATCCATCAAAATTAAGTCGAACTCGGTTTGTTTGCAATGATTGATGGCTTCTTCGGCTGAAAACGCTTTCACGAGGGTGACGTCTGTGCTCTTTAACCATGTGTCGAGTAACGATAAATTCATTGCCATATCATCTACGGCGAGAATATTAATTTCAGGCAAATGGACATTGTTTTGCGAACGGTAAGACTGAACCGGTTTTTGCAGGGGGCGTTTTAGCACTGGCATTGCATCGATGGCAACCAGTCTAGCAAGCCGACTTGGTGTGGCTGGCATACTCAAGCTCGTGTTAAAACCCTGTTTAAAAATAGGGCGGGTTTGCAAGGGATCTTGCTTGCAATACCAGACTATTCGCGTTTTGGCATTAATGGTGAGTGCACAGTGCAGTACGGTTGCTTCTGAATAACGCGATTGATTGGGTAAAAAAACCATTAAAAAATCAAATTCTTGATCTAAGGTTTGTAAATACTCCAAACTGTCGACGCTTGTCACTTGTGCGCCTAGTGCTTTTAACATTTTTGAGGTGGCTCGTCGCGAATCGGGAAGCGGGTCGAACACGACGACATGCAAGTCTGTGACTTTGTTGGGGTAGGAGAAAGACGACCGTTGATTAATATGGGAAGCCCGTACCATAACCGAAAACGTACTACCTTGACCCGGTTGACTGCGAAGATCAATAGAACCGTTCATCAAGCGCACCAGTTCTTGGCTAATCACTAATCCCAGCCCTGTGCCTTGAAAACTTCTATTTATTGCATCATCCACTTGAGAAAATGCGGAAAACAGTTTTTTGCGATCGGCACGACTAATTCCAATTCCGGTGTCTTTTACATCAAAGAATAAATCGATGACCCCATGCTGTCGATGTTGAGCGGATACCGACAACGTCACACTGCCTTTTGAGGTAAACTTTAACGCATTACCAATAAGGTTTGTAAGTACTTGCTTCAACCTGATTTCATCGCTTATGAGCTTGTCAGGCAAAGGCGACGAGTCGAAAATGAAATCCAAGCCTTTTGAGTGTGCTGTTTTTGACATAATGGCAACCATTTCTTCAAACACACTTAGCGGAGAAAAGGGGGAATTATTTACTTGAAGCTTACCGGCTTCAATCTTTGAAAAATCAAGAACATCGTTCACTATCGTCAACAAGTTTTCCGCTGCTGAATTCACTATTTTCACTTGCTCGTTTTCGGTAAAGGCCAAATTAGCTCTTTCTAACTCTTTACCAAAACCCAAAATTGCATTGAGAGGCGTACGAATTTCGTGACTCATATTAGCGAGAAACTGGGATTTTATGTTACTGGCTTTTATGGCGTTTTTTCTGGCTATATCCAAGCGCGCATTTTGTTCTTCAATCACCTCCATGTTGTTGCGAAGGTCGGTAGTCGCTTGTTCAATCTCGTTTTGTAGCTGATTTTGTGTTTTTTCCATTAGCGCGAATGAAAATAAACCAGCCTCTAAAAATACCGCTACTTGAAAGCAATAAATAGTGAAGTTATTGGAGGGAAGTACCCCAACAAGACTCAAAAGCCCGCCAAGCGCGCCAAGACATAAAATGGTCCATGCAAAGATAAAATAGATGGCTGAGCGCAAATGGTTGAAGAAGGCCTCAAAACCAGCAGCGATATAAATCAATATAGCACTGGAGGCTACGCCATAAACCAAGGTGTTTTTTGCGCCGGACGACAGCAAATCGAGTGCAGATACTGCCCCAACTACAAGTTGTGTCAGAATAAATACATACACTGCATACGCCATTCTTGGGGCGTATCGGCTGACCTCCAAAAAGCTTGCAGTAAATAATCCAGCACTGACACCCACTAACATAAAAATGACTTCTGTATGCGAAGCGAAAGCAGTAGGCTGCCCGTTTAAAAACAGCAGATGTACATGGCCACCCCAAATGAAATGCCAAATAAGTACTGCTGAAATATAGGTGATATAGGCAATTAAACTGAGTTGTTTTACTTTAATAAATAATGCGAAGTTGAATATGGCTAAAATAAACAATCCGCCATAAAACAAGCCCCACGCGATGCTGTCTATTTGCGTGCTAAGTGCAAACGATTCTGCTGACTGGAGCGAGGTCGGAACAATTAACGAGGACGAGTCGCTCTGAACCCGTATAAAAAGCGAAACCGATTCGCCCACAGGAGAACTAAAGGCAAAAGCCGGCAGCCTAAATCGTTGACCGCTTTGCAATTTACCTTGCTGACTTTGCGCTTGCACAGCATCGTCATGCACTATGTAAAAATCGACAAAGTCGAGTTGAGCAAAGGTAATACTGACGACAAACTCGGTGTTGTCTGTTAAGTTGTCGATATTCACTCTTAACCAAAGAGCTTGCTCAGACATACCAAAGTTGGGATTACTGTCTTTCATGGCTCTGAACTCATCATCGCGAACCATCACTTCTTGTATTGATAAGGCGTCAGAGGGTTCCCATAAATATTCAAAATGTGGACTAAGAGACGTTGATTTATTGGGGCTATATATTTGAACGTATTGTTGTGCGTTTGCCTTGAAATGACCAAGGGCGCAGAGTATTAGCAGGCAAGTGAGTAAACGCCACGTTTTACACAAACTACATTCCTAAAAGACAACTTATCATCTCTTGCAACCATAACCGAAATAGTGTCGAAATATCAACGATGGAAGAGCGTAAACGTCTATTTTTACCAAAAGGTATGGCTCATTAAGATGCTCCGGATCTTATGAACGTCAGCGCAACATTGCATGCTTGCCACCTTTCGGCCACAATGCTATTCAAAGAATAAGATACTGCGCGAACCTATGAGTGACATAACCATTAGCAAAGACGGCACCGAGCAGCTGCCTATTCGTCGTTTCACTGAAGACGCTTACCTGAACTACTCTATGTACGTCATCATGGACAGGGCGTTGCCGCATATCGGCGACGGCTTAAAACCCGTTCAGCGACGCATCATTTATGCTATGTCTGACTTAGGTTTAAGCGCGACGGCTAAATACAAAAAATCGGCCCGAACAGTGGGTGATGTATTGGGTAAGTTTCATCCTCACGGCGATTCCGCGTGCTATGAGGCCATGGTGTTAATGGCTCAGCCTTTCTCTTATCGCTACCCCTTGGTGGATGGTCAAGGTAACTGGGGTGCACCAGACGATCCCAAATCCTTTGCAGCAATGCGGTATACCGAAGCAAGATTAAGTCGGTTCAGTGAGTTATTGCTCAGTGAGCTGGGTCAAGGCACTGTAGAGTGGCAAGCCAATTTTGACGGCACCTTGCAAGAACCCAAAACGCTGCCTGCCAGATTACCGCATATACTATTGAATGGTGTAACCGGTATTGCTGTTGGAATGGCAACTGACATTCCGCCTCACAACGCACGAGAGCTAGCCGCTGCTTGTGCACATTTACTCGATAACAACAAGGCGGAACTGCACGATTTACTCGGGTTCGTTAAAGGCCCAGATTATCCCACTGATGCAGAAATCATCACCCCTCAACCTGATTTAGAAAAGTTGTATGAGACGGGTAAAGGCTCAGTGAAAATGCGCGCTGTGTTTGTTGAAGAAAATGGTGACGTTGTCATAACATCGCTTCCACATCAAACGAGCGGTGCAAAAATACTTGAGCAAATTGCAGCTCAAATGCAGGCCAAAAAGCTTCCTATGGTGTCAGATTTGCGCGACGAATCTGATCATGAAAACCCAACGCGCTTAGTTATCACCCCTCGTTCAAACCGCGTCGATACTGATCAGTTAATGCAACATTTGTTTGCGACGACCGATTTAGAAAAAAGCTATCGCGTTAACTTAAATATGATTGGTTTGGATGGCCGCCCCCAAGTTAAAGATTTACGCACCATTTTGAGCGAGTGGCTAGAATACCGAAAGCAAACCGTGGTAAATCGCCTACAATATCGTCTCGATAAAGTGCTAGCAAGGCTGCATATTCTCGAAGGTTTGCTCATTGCATTTTTGAATATAGATGAAGTCATAGAGATTATTCGCTACGAAGACGAACCCAAAAAAGCATTGATTTCGCGTTTCGGTTTAAGTGATAAACAAGCTGAAGCCATCTTAGAATTAAAACTTCGTCATCTCGCCAAACTGGAAGAAATGCGTATTCGCTCTGAACAAAATGAATTGGCCGAAGAGCGTAACAAGTTACAGCAACTATTAGGCTCTGATAGACGATTAAAAACGCTCATTAAAAAAGAAATACTAGAAGACGCCGAAAAATATGGTGACGAGCGCCGATCGCCTATCGTAGAACGTGCTGATGCCAAAGCACTCAGTGAAAAAGAATTAATGCCATCTGAGGCAGTAACGGTTGTTCTGTCTGAAAAAGGATGGGCTCGCTGCGCGAAAGGTCATGATATCGACGTGGAAAAGTTGAGTTACAAAGCGGGCGATGAATACTTAAGCAATGCCATCGGACGCAGCAATCAACCTGCTGTGTTTATTGATAGCTCGGGTCGTACCTTCGCCTGTGATGCACACACCTTACCTTCTGCTAGAAGTCAAGGCGAGCCATTGACAGGACGATTTAATATTGTGGGCGGCGAGAGTTTTGAGCACGTACTTATGGCAGACGATGAGACGTTATATTTAATAGCCAGTGATGCGGGCTATGGCTTTGTGGGTAAGTTTGCTGATATGGTAAGTAAAAATAAGGCAGGGAAAGGCTACTTATCGTTGCCTGTTGGCGCGAAAACACTACCGCCCTGCTTGATAACAAAGCTCGCTGATAGTTTGTGTTTGTGTATATCGAATGAAGGTAGAATGTTGTTATTCCCGTTGTCAGATTTGCCCGTGTTAGGGAAGGGAAAAGGCAATAAATTAATTAGTATCCCTTCGGCAAAAGCGAAATCCAGAGAAGAATATGTCACTCAAGTGGCCGTTGTACCAGTGGGTGCGTCAGTGAAAGTATCGGCAGGTAAGCGTGCGATGACGCTCTCGGTGTCTGATCTTGAACATTATCGAGGCGAACGTGGCCGTCGAGGCAATAAGCTTCCGAGAGGCTTACAACGTGTTGATAACGTTGAGGTGTTAGTAAACACCTCATCCACCGAAAACCACTAAAACGCAATAGGAAACCGAAAAATGCGACCACCGCTTCCCCCGTTTACGAAAGAAACCGCTATTCAAAAAGTACGAGCAGCTGAAGATGGCTGGAATGGTAAAAACGCAGAAAAAGTCGCACTAGCATACAGCGAAGATAGCGTATGGCGTAATCGCGATACGTTTCTGAGTGGACGTCCGGCTATTGTTGAATTTCTTACCAATAAGTGGAATACCGAACTGGAATACCGTCTAGTAAAAGAGTTGTTTGCTTTCACAGACAACCGCATTGCGGTGCGCTATGCCTATGAATATCATACTTCGTCTGGCGATTGGTACCGAGCCTACGGAAACGAAAACTGGGAGTTCAATGAGCAAGGCTTAATGACACGTCGCAATGCGAGTATTAACGATGTGGCTATTGCTGAATCAGAACGCCTGCTTAAATGGACAGAAAGTGCAAGACCATTGGATTATGCAAGCTTAAGTGAATTAGGCTTGTAGATTTGTAAGAGGCATTAATACCTATGACTATGCGCTTGCCACTATACAAAAAATTGGCCATTTTGATCCGTCTTGAGCCGGGTTGCCTAGGGCCACAAGGCAAGGATCATATTGAAGCATTTTGTATTCATGCTAAGTCGCAGCTTAAAGTGTTTCATGGTGGAATTATTCGCTGGTCCATTGTACCGCGTTACGATAAATCGCTGCCTGAAATTGAGTATGAGCTGAACAAAGCGCCAAGTTCTTTAGCTAGCACTGAGGCATTTTTTACTGAATGCAATATTGCGTTTGATGAATTTGAAGAGGCGCTTGATGAGCGTTTGGCTGATCTCATTGAACATTATTTTGAGCGAGGATAACTTTCTTATTTCACTTGATTAGGGGAGGTGTGGTCACCTCCCCTAGCCATTACATGATT
>CAYSDZ010000013.1:10521-19772 GCA_964429915.1 uncultured Alteromonas sp. | reverse complement strand
CTTATTTCACTTGATTAGGGGAGGTGTGGTCACCTCCCCTAGCCATTACATGATTGACTACAAATCAACCCGAATACCGACAAATGCTGTTCTTTCAAAAGCAGGCTCAATACCGTCGTTGCGAACACGGGCGTAATAATTTTCATCTAATAAATTATTTATTCCACCGTAAATCGACCACATATCAGAAATACGATATTCAGCACTTAAGTCAAGCACTTCATAAGACGGAATTAATGCGTTTATTTGGTCGACTCCGGTACCACGCGCTAAATTAGAATCTTGCCAAAATTGCTCATCCACCAATGTGGCAGTAAGCGCAACATCAAATTTTTCAGAATTGTACATAAAGCCGGTACGCAATAAGTAATCTGGTGCAAAAGCAGTTGTATTGCCGATGAGTTGCTCGTTAACAGACGATACAATTTCTGCATCCAATAGCGAACCGTTAAAAAATACTCGTAAACTGTCTGTACTTCCAGCAAGTAAGTCATAATCGACACTAAACTCGATGCCTTGATGTCGAGAGTCTCCCGAATTGATACGTTCGATATCGGCAATAGTCACCTGAATGGTCTCAATTTTATTATCGAAATCAATTCTAAAAGCACTGACATCGAAAACTAAGCCTTCTAATGGTGAGCTTCGATAACCTAACTCGTAGTTCAATGCCCTTGACACATCGGGTCGGTTTTCAGCAGCCAATTCAGAATTGGGATTGGCTAAATCATCAAATCGTTGAGGGCGGTAGGATTCTGAAACATTGGCATATAATTCACTGCTGTTGTCAAGCTGATAAACCATACCAAGACCCAATAACCATTCATTCTCCGTTTGGTCGACATCAATGGCATCTCTGGATAAATTAGGGTTTTTAGTTAATTCTTCTAAATCATAATTTATGCGCTCATAACGCATGGTAGGAATTATCTTAAGTTTATCAAGAACAAACAAATTCTCGATAAACACCGCGTTGTAAGCCATTTTTCTGTTTTGATCAAAAATCAAGTCGTCTGGGTTTTGTCTATTTGAACGAATGTCTTCACTCACAAATCTAGTTCGCGGGCTGTCTCCCCAATAGGAAGTGGTACCAAGGGTTAAAATATGTTGGCCACCCCACGTCGTCGCATATCTTGCGTCGAATCCCCAGTTATCAAACTCTTGTTGATCGATATTCGTGGTGGAAGGTTCATTGGCTGGGTCTGAAAACTGAGCGGAACGTCGACTAAAGCGGTCTTGATAGGAATACCAAACGTTTGCGTCGAGTGTCGCGCTTGCACTTAGTTTTTGATTGTAGGTGAAATTGGCAATGACGCGCTCAATTTCAATTCGATTGAATGGAGTTAGAGTTTGGTCTCTATTTTCGTCAAATTCCGCATTGCTCAATCTTCCCGCTTCGCCCGAATCTGACTGATAGTAATCTAATTCAAATCCTAAACGAATATCGTCTAATCCCTCGTAGGCAATACTTGCATGTCCCGATGTAACGTCAAAATCTTCGTTGAACCGCGGACCATCAGCTTTTCTGTGGTCGATTGACGCGAGAAACGCGACATCTTGTTTCGAAGCAGCAAACTCGTTATACGTGCTATACATTCCATTGCTGCCCATCGCGTGGTCACTCCGTAAACGTGTTTCACTTCCGACTTCTGCGACGCGCGTAACAAAGTTGACTATTGGTCCGATTTGCGGACCATAAATGAGACCAGAGCCACCGCGAATAAATTGAACCTGAGACACACGTTGTGCTGGCGGTAAATAGTATAAGGTGGGATAACCAAAGAGATCAGAGGCTAGGGGAACATTATTTTGAAAAAAACCAACAAATTCTGATTCATGAGGATTGCCAAGACCTCGATAATTTACGTTGTAAATACTGGGGATCTGCTGATCCGATACAAATAAGCCCGGTAAAGAAGAAAAAACTTGACGTAAATTGGGTTCAATGAAGTTTGGCATATTGTCTAGGTTAGATACCGAGGTTTTTTTACCCGCGAATATCTTGCCGTTTTCTATATTTGGCATAGCACTGGGAAAAGAAGAACTATTACTGCCATTGATAGTAATGCGTTCTACATTTTCATCAGTGATATTCGCCAATGCGTCTATGTTCACTGAACCTAACAAAGCAAATAAAATTGAATGACTTAACACGGAATATTTACATTTTACTTTCACTGATTACCCCTAAAACCAAATCAAAATAATAACCGTTCGCAATTGTATTTATAGGTGATTTGGAGTCAACCTGATAAGGTGAGTTATTCAGTGATGCGTAATCGTTAAATGTATCATTTTATGCACACAGCTTTAGTGTGGTTTTAGGGAAGTGGTTTAGCGCGTAAGGCTTTTTTGGCACCTGCCTTTTTCTTGCTATCTAGCCGTTTCTTTTGGGAGGCTTTGGAAGGTTTCGTTTTTCTTCTCGGCTTCTTTTCTTTCGAGGCGTGTTCAATGATGGCTAACAAACGACGCAGACTGTCTTGCTTATTCAGTTCTTGCGTGCGGTAGCTTTGCGATTTAATGATGATTTCACCCTGCTGAGTGATACGGCTATCAGCACTGTTCAACAAACGCTGTTTAACCGGCTCTGGTAAGGCAGAGGTATGAATATTAAAGCGTAAATGAATCGCACTAGATACTTTGTTAACATTTTGTCCACCCGCGCCTTGTGCGCGAATTGCAGACAATTCGATAGACGGCATTAATGCGCTTAACTCTATCATGTGGGGCTACCAGGAAACGCCAACATATCGCCCATGCCAAGAGTGAATAACCACAGGCCATAAGCGCTATGCTCAGCAGACACTAACCACAAAGACTGATGCTTTTTGTAACTCAAGGTGAAAATAACTCCCCCACAGAAAGTCAGTATGTATACCAAGGTATTGTGCAAAAAGAAATGAGCGAAACAAAACAACGAGGCATTTATTAATAAAAACACACTAAATCCATACTGTAGATGTAGCCAAGAATAATAGCGTTTGAAGAAAAAAGAACGATAAAAAAATTCTTGCGGAACAACTGATAAAAAAGTGTAAACCAAACTCATCGTGACCCATAATTTGGGGTGATGGATCACGACGTAAAAGAGTTTTTCAGGTGCATATAGCCACATTCCACAACAAGACAAAAGCGCAAATAAGAAAAAGCGCGCGAAAATTAGCGTTAAATGTGACTGTGATAAAGGGGGGCGAGTCTTACATTTGAATACGCCTATTTTGTAGGCACAAATGATCCCGTACAGTAAGCTTAACCCCACTGCACAAAGTTTGGCTGCCATGGGGATAGCTAAACCCAACATAACGGGGCAAAAAACAAACAAAGCCATCATTTCTACGAGCAGGTATTTGGGTTTCTTTTTAATGACTTTCATAGCCTAAAATTCGTATACAGGATTCAGAATACGCCGTCTGATTTTATATCGCTTTGTTTAGATGCTGGCGTGAAGATGCCGTCCGGCAATAGCAACCTTCAGCGTCTGACAGGACAGTTGAGCCTATCATTGATTGCTTATTAATATAATTTTCTACTATTCCATTGCTTGTAAAGCAACCTGTTCCTGTTGAATACGGGCCTAAATACGATAGGTTACCTTGGCTATCAAATACAGCAACAGCAGGCGTTGCAGGTATTACGTCAAGCCAATCTGAGTGATTGTGAAGGGTTACGTCAACGCTAGTACCGCCTGATGTGGAGATGACTTTTTTTACAGACTGAATATGTCTACGAGCGATGGGTTCACATAAACAATGCGCTGCACTAGAAAAATGAATCACTGTGAGAGCAATATCTTTTCCCAAATGAGCTTGGGCGATGGCACTTATTTTCTGGTCGAAAAGACGCGTTTTTGCCGCTTGGTATAGTCGACCATCATCGAAAAGGGTATTTGGTCGGGGTATGAAAAAAAACAATGCAGTTATCGACGCGGCTACCCAAACAACAAACAGTACTTGAAATATACGCATTGCTCCGTTGTCTTTGGCTCAGGTTTCAAATTTAGCCAGTGCATTGTCTAAATGCACTAAGCTTTCTTTGAGCGCACCTAGCTCGACTACGTTCTGCTCCAATTGATCTAATTGATATGCGCCTGAAGTCGTAAGCCTTTCCGCTGAATCAGTGATTTTTTCTGACATTACGCGCTGTTCATTGGTTGAAGTTTCGACGGACTTAATATTATCAGCAAGGCGCGTGATCATTTCACTGATGTCTGCCATTGTTTCGCTAGTAGAAGTAGTGCTTGTTACCGAGTTTTCTACTTTTTCAGCGCAGCTCGATATAAAGGTCGTTGCTTGTTTGGCGTTATTCACAAGCTTTTCGGTTATCTCGCTGATTTCTGCCGCATTTTCACCCGTTTTAGTTGCAAGGGAGCGAACCTCATCGGCAACCACTGCGAAGCCACGTCCATGTTCACCGGCTCGAGCCGATTCAATAGCGGCATTTAACGCTAAGAGATTGGTTTGTTCAGCAATGGCTTTAATTGAAGACATAAAGGTATCAATGTCGTTACACATTTTAGACAGTTCGTTAATAGTTTTTACCGCTGTTTCCATTTCAAGCTTAAGTTGCCTTGCTTCGTTGAGATTCTTATCAATTTGATCTTTACTGTTGCCTGTTTCAGTACGAGCATCAGAACTTAAACCGGATACCTGTTCGATGTTTTGAACGACAGATTGGTTGGTTACTTTCACTTGCTCTAAAGCATTGGTTATGTTCTCGACTTCTTTTTGATTCTTACGCGCATCGACAATAATTTTTTCCGACGTTTCTGAAATTGTAGTCGACATTGCGGTTGCATGTTTACCGTCTTTCTTCACTACACCGACAAGTTCAGAGAGCGAATCGAGCAAGAGGTTAAAATGAGATACCGTTTTGCCCTCAGCATTCGTGATATTTTTGTCAACAACGTTGATTCTACCATTTGATACGATGTGTTCGATGTTTGACGAAACAGCGAAAGCGGTAATGGCTTCTTTGTGAGCGTTTTTGGCAATGAACATTAAAGCTACACCTTGAACAACTGCAAAGAAAGCATGCAGAAACAAGATACCCCAAACAGCATGGCCTTGTTCAAAAATGAATACTCCTAAACCGTTCGTTTGGGCCAGTAAAAAAGAGAGATGGTGAACGGCAATTAATGCCACAGCAGATGCTATGATTTTCCAATCTCTGTAAACACTCAAAATCGCTAGGAGAGTGAAAATTTCAAAGTGGATCTCAGTCAAACCCACTGCTTGGTGAATGTGTAATGCCGTCAATAATTGCGTTGCAATCGCAACTGAGTGGCGAGTTATCGCTTGGCTAGGGGCAACTTTGATTAAAAATAAAGGTGGCACAGCAAATAATGTTGCAATAAACAAAGTACCTAGCAGCTGGCCTTGCAACAAAGCAAGGCCGATAGAGGCAATATATTGTAAAACGATGAGTCCGGTAAAAATACGATGAGCAAATGCATGCCATGGGTACAGCATATATCTATCCTAAGATTTGTTCGTATTTTGTAAAGGATAGTTGCTCTTTCTTATAGTGGCAAAGTTAATTACTTTGAATTTTCACAAAGCGTTGAAGTACGGTATCGAGTATTAAGATTTAGGTGTTACAAGGAAAAAGTAAGTGTTTCTTAGAATAGCTAAACACTTTTAATGGTTTAGGAGCAAGTAGCCAGGTTGGCGCTTAATATGCGAAGACTATTAGGCAATGTTTGTAGTAAATGATTAAAAAAATCCCATGACCGTAGTCATAGGATTTGTGTTAGTTGGCATCGTCAAGCTTTGGTTTACTTGACGGAATGTTACCAATTTCTCTTAGAACCTATGGCTCACCAAGAACTGATATCTTCTTCCGGAGTACGTCAAACGCCGTAAAGCTCTTGAATCATTTCCTTGGAATTCTCTTTGAATTTGATCCGTTAAATTAAAGGCTCTGAAAGTCAGCTGTGTTTTCTTAGTTATCTTGTATGAGCCTGCAAAGTCTAACCTTTCTACTGCCTCTCTTGTTCTAATACCAAAACCTAAGAAACCATTTGCTCCCTGCAGTTGTTGGTCAGCACGCCAGTTATAGCCTAGTCGGAAACTCCATACTTTGTTTTCCCAATAACCTATCAGGTTGTATGAGCGAGGAGATACTCGAGAAAGCGGGTTGACGCCTTCACTCTCACTGTTTCTCAAAGATGTGTAGTTAAATACACCACCGAAACCGTTCCAAGGATATGGCAAGAAGTCTAACTTCTGCTGAATGGCCAATTCCCAACCATTTACGGCAATTTCACCGTCAGTATTAATAGGTTGATTTATAGTTACGTCACGTAAAATTTCATTGCCGTCGTCGTCGATAGTAGGTATGACTTGTTGACATGCAAAGCCAAGCTCATTCGCTGAATCTTCGATTCTTTGAACAGGCCCAAGCAATCTATCAACAATGTCATTTTCGCCCGGTGCTGGGCAGAAGCCTTCTGCTCGGTCGAACAAGTTAGATATCTTTTTATTAAAATAGCCAATAGAAATTGCACTACCGTCTCGGTTGTACCATTCTAGAGACAAGTCAAAGTTATCAGCTTCATAAGGACGAACGGTCGCAGCAGGTAAATCTAGTCTTACATTTTGACTTCCCCCTCGTACACCCGCAGTTGGTCTTTGGGCTAACAGATTAGGCCGTACTATGCCTTGATAAAACGCAGAACGAAGAATAATATCGTCGGTTAATTCAAATGCAACGTTAGCAGAAATAAGGTTATGGCTATAACTATCTTCAAATACACTAGGCACGGCCACACCATTTCTTCCACGATCGTCTACCTGTGTTTCGAAACCATTAAACGTATTGTCTGTACTTATGTGTCGAACACCAATATTACCCGAGTAAAAAACAGAGCCTAGCTCACCCGAAATATTAGTTAATAGGTAAGCCGCAGTTACGTCTTGCTGAGCACCGAAATTAAACGAAAGGTTAGTAGGTAGGCCACTGTTTCTATCTTGAGTGTCAAAGAAGCCTGTTCTATTTCGTACCACATCAGGGTTAGGTTCACTAAAACTTGTCGCAGTTGGAATCTCCAATGAGCTGGCTGCAATGTTTTGCTGTAAGGTAGAAATGGCTAGTGAATTGTTGATGGTTAACCAGCCTGAAGTATTGTCAAAGGTTCCCGGAATATTGCCGTTGAAAAAGGCGGTACCGTCAGACTCGATGGTATCATCCGTTAAAAATACATCTGAAATGTTTGTAATATCAACACCAGCTAGTCCCTGTCTTTGGTCTATACTATTTAACTCTTCTCGTTGAAAACGTCCACCAAACTTAACCGAATCAAAACGCAATCCATCTCCAAAACCAAAGTCAGTATAACGCTGTGCGTTAAATTCAAAACTGTTTAAGTCTCTGTTTAGGTCTCGCACACGGCCATTTACTGCAAAACTTAACCGTCTACCTTGGTTTGCATCTGATATCGAGTTTACTGAAGATGCACTTAAATTGGTAGCTGTAAATGCAAGATCGTTATATACATATTCAGTGTCGAGATCACCGGAAATCACTATATTCCCCGCGCTACCGTCTGCAAGATTGATAACACCATTAAAGCCCGTTCCTACAGAAGGAACGTTACGTCTCACTCCATCGGAATCTCTGAAAGTTGGTGTTGCAGCTCTGAAATCTTCTGTTGTATTAAAACTAATACCGACGTTTTCAAAGTTGTTTTCAGCTTGAGAAATGGTTCCCTTTGCATCCAATGTCCAATCGCCAGCAATGTAGTTGCCGTAAAATATAACACCTTGAGAAAGCTCTCTGAAGGTTGTTCTGCGATTTTCGTTTTGTCTCGAACCATTGACAAAACTAAAGCTAGGGGCACTGAAAATGGTATTTCCATTTGCGTCTTGGTCAAATGCAAACGCCTCGGTTTCTAAATCTAATTCAACCGATGTACTGAAAAAATCTCTATCAACCCTGTTTCTGTTAAAACCAGGAGCAAAGGTAGTCGCTTCTTTTGTGCCGTCACTTAAATCCCTTTCAGAGAAAAGGAGATGTGCGCCTACTTTAAGATTATCATTTACGCGATACTCAATGTTACCTGTTACGGAAAGTCTGTCCCCATCACTGAATTCAGATGAATTATTGGCTCGTCGTGGTACGAATACTACTGCATCTTCTGGTATGTTGTTTGCGTCTCTGAATGCTTGCAAGTTTGTTGCGCGGCCATTATCAACTCTTACTCCGTCAGCATTGATACTTTCCAAACCGACGTAATCACTGATGATAAATGTATCGCGGCGGAAACGTTGACCAGACCCGGCTATTTTGAACGCCACACCCAACTTATCGTCGATGAGGTGTTTGACTGCTGAAAAATTAAAATTTGGATCAGCGATGCCAGATAATTCTTCAAAACGCGTTCCGATTTGACCTTTCAATTGTCCGTCTTTTTTTGACAACGCTTGTTGAAGCTTTTTATCTACGATACCTGCAAGTCCCCCAGCTTGTAAATCAGCCGTTGGCGTTTTGACAACCGTTACTCCATCGAAAACTGTACCTTCAAAGGCAGCGAAAGGGTTTGGCGAGCCCACGGCATTTAGGTTACCAGCAGGTGCTGGTGTGGCAAACGACTGACCAAATGCAGTGGTCAAAATAAATCCGCCGCCTAAACCACGCAAACTGATAGAATTTAAACGACCTTCTTGGTCATCATTAAGCTGAATACCGGGAATAGCTTGTAGTGCCTCACCTAAATCGAGAGCAGGTAAAGCATCGATATCTGACGCAGAAATGGCGTCAACAATCGAAGAAGCGCTTCGTTTTACGTTAAGTGCGTCTTCTAGGGATTCTCTTACACCTGAAACTTCGATAACTTCGACACTTTCAGGTTGATTTTTCTTAACAGCATTACTCACTTCTTGAGCGATAACAGTCGGTGTGCTCACAGTTAAAAGTAGTGCTGCAGAATGACAGAGGAGTGCTTTATTTATACTTGGCTTGTTATTTTTCATAAATTTCAATCTCTTAGTGTTTCACAAGTTGATACTTTTAAAATTTACGCATCTTTTGCACAAATTTGTTAAGTTATTGTAAAAATTTATAATACCATTTCAAAAAGTCAAAACAAGTCAAAAAGCATCATTTTTAATATTTTTTGTTTACAATGTGATCAATTGGTTTTTTTAGTTGTTCAAATTCGGTAAATAAAACTCAAGTAAGCGAAACGCTGAGTCTTAATATTATTTTGTTTCTTTCTTTTATTTGGCACTATAATTATTAGGATTAGGATTAGG
>CAYSDZ010000013.1:5563-10421 GCA_964429915.1 uncultured Alteromonas sp. | reverse complement strand
ATTAGGATTAGGATTAGGTCGAGCTATTGAACAATAGTCCTGAAAAGCAGACTTGCGCCAATCATGCATACAAACTCAGTCATAAAGTCTTCTTAATAGGTTAGATACTGTTTTTAAGCAACGGTCTATCCTACATAACGTTTTTGCTGCGCAGTCTGAATTATTAACCTCAACATCACATTAAAAACGGAAATAAGTGCTTAGGGTAAGAGTAGCTCCTTTGACTAACTCCAAATTTAAATTAGATCAACTCGAATTCGTACTTTCAAAAATTTTATCTGCTGAGGCCGCGACAAAGCCGTGATACAGCTCTCCATTTGGAAGCGGGAAGCGTTCAGCAAATTCGTAAAAGCAACTGGGTATAGTTAATTCCGCATCGCTTAACTTTACTGGCATTTTGTCTGCCATAGTAGATGATTGGGCAAGACACACCTCTTTACCGCCTTTAATTTCGCCGCCAGCGGCGTTCAGCACATAACCTGCATCTTTTAAAATTTGGTTGGTGGTAAGTAAATCCGGCACAGCGTCTAAATGATTCACGCTCACTGTAAAATGGTTTGCTCGAAAGCCCCATGCTGCCATCCATGCAGCGTATTCGCTTTCAGCCAAAAGGGTGCGGTAATCGGTTTGAGAGACTTGCCAGTGCGTACCAGAGTAAAGAAAGTTGTCGTTTGCGGTCAAACTCTCGTCAAATCGTTCCAACATAGTATGAATAATGGTTTGCGCCTTGTCAGAAAGCTCTTCTACGCGAAGCTCGCTTATAAATACTTTTGGCTTTGTTAAATCTTCATGTTGATAATGTTTGGCTGTGAGCTTTTTAGCTTCAAAATTATAATCGCCTTGTGCAGAATACCCTAAGGCTTCGAAATGTGCTGCGAGTTTGCTTAATTGTGTTTTTGCCAAGTTAAAGGTGCGAAATGCAACATGGTCATTAATGATTTCGTCGTTACCAGAATGCTGTTTCAGTAACGTATGAATGGCCTGCGCAGAGGGCGTAATAGCAGTGTAGTCTTGCCACAAAGCTGAAAACAGAGCGTCGATGGAATGATGCATGAAATCTCCTTAAAGACTTAGGCCGTGATTGAGCGTGCTTGGTAAGGTTACTTTGTCTAGTTCTACTGATGCAACGGGATAAGCGCAATAGTCGGCTGCATAGTAGGCACTGGCCCTATGATTACCACTCTCGCCGATTCCACCAAAAGGTGCAGCACTACTCGCACCGGTAATGGGACGGTTCCAATTAACAATTCCGGCCCGAATCCTTGCCAAAAAGTAGTCATAATCGGCTGGATTGTCAGACAACAAACCTGCAGATAGCCCGTATTTTGTATTGTTTGCTTCGGCAATGGCATCGTCAAAGGAATCATACCGAATCACTTTCAATAACGGACCAAAGTGTTCTTCATCGGGAAGTTGAGACAAGCAGCTAGTCACATCAACAATGCCTGGGCTGACTAAGCCTGTCTGCGTATCGAGATGCGTTAATTTTACTAATACTTCACCACCGATCGACTCAAGCGACGTTTGCACGTCGACCATCGACATGGCGGCTTGCTTTGAAATCATTGCGCCCATAAAGGGTTGCTGTTCGCTGTCATACTCACCCACTTTGATTTTTTGCGTTACGTCAATCAATCGCTTCAACAGTCTGTTACCCCTTTCACCTTTTGGTAAAAGGAGTCGTCTTGCACATGTGCAGCGCTGCCCACTGGTGATAAAAGCGGATTGAACAATATCATGAACAGCGGCATCGATGTTTTCAACGTCACTGACCAGCAGTGGATTATTGCCTCCCATTTCTAAGGCAAGAATTTTTCCCGGATGGCCGGCAAATTGTTCGTGTAGTAGCTTACCTGTCCGTGAGCTTCCAGTGAAAAATAGCCCATCGATGTCTGCATGGCTCGCCAAACACTTACCCGTGTCGACCTCGCCTTGCACTAAATTTAGCACACCATTCGGCAAGCCTGCCTGTTGCCAGTATTCAACCATTAATTGCGCAACTACGGGAGTAAGTTCACTAGGTTTAAAGACCACTGTGTTTCCCGCGATCAGAGCAGGTACAATGTGTCCATTGGGGAGGTGGCCAGGAAAGTTATAGGGACCAAATACGGCGACTACGCCATGCGGTTTGTGTCGAATAACCGCTTTGCCTACGGGCATACTATTTTCGACTGTGCCAGTGCGTTCGAAAAACGCTCGTTCAGAAATGCCTATTTTGCCTATCATTGCTGAAACTTCAGTTGCCGTTTCCCACAGCGGCTTCCCTGTATCTTCGGCTATCACCTTCGCCATCGCGTCTTTATTTTCGCTGAGAATGTCAGCGTACTTTTTAACGTAGTCCAAGCGTTTTTCAACTGCTAAGAGTGCCCACTCTACAGACGCTTCGCGAGCCGCTTGCACTGCACTATCCACCTGAGTTTGAGAAGCGCTTTTTCCATCCCACACAAGCGTGTTTTTTGCAGGATTAATAGACTGAAAATGATGTCCTTGTCCATTTACCCAAGTACCCTTTATGAAATGTGTTGTCATTCGGTTTCCTTATTGAAAATGGTTGGCAGCGGAAAATCTTACATACTCACCTTCTTTAATAGACAAAGCATGCGCAGTTTGTTCGCAAATAATTAGGTGCTGCTGATTGTCTGTGACTAAGCACTCGGTGCATACCGCGCGGAAGTCAGCAATGGAGGTATTGATGATGTAATGCGTGTTGCCAGAAATGGCATGCTGCGTATCTATTTTGACAGGCAGTTTTTTACTTTGCTGAGCAGTGCGAATATTGGCAAGATTAGCCTCTACTGTGGGACCTGCATCAAAAATATCGACATATCCGCGATTAACAAATCCTTCTTGTTCTAGTAAGCGTAATGCTGGGACCGTTTTGTCGTGTACTTTGCCTATCACTTGCTGTGCTGCTTCGCTTAACAGGTTTACATAGATAGGATATTTTGGCATTAACTCGGCAATAAATACTTTATTGCCAATACCGGTTAGGTAATCAGCAGTGGGAAAGTCCATGGAAAAAAAGCTTTTTTCTAACCACTCCCAAAAGGGTGAGCGACCTTGGTCGTCGCTAACACCGCGCATTTCGGCAATCACGGTTTCTGAAAATTGCTCCGCGTGTTCTATCATAAACAAAAAACGAGATTTGGACAGAAAACGACCTAATTGACCTTTTCGTGCTTTTTCACGCAAAAATAGCGTGCAAATTTCTGATACTCCCGTGTAATCATTGCAGAGGGTGAGGAGCTCTACCGTATTGTGTACAGCCAACTCGCGTGATGCGTGAACTACTTTACTGCGATGATAATGATAAAAAGCATCATCCAAACCTACACACGCTTCAATACCTGATGTGCCTTGCACTATGCCTTCAGGGTCTTGCATAACAAATAAATAAGAGCCTGCTCGTTTGTCTGCTTCAGTGTTGAAAGACTGCACAGACTGAGCAATCTTTTTTTTGAGTAAATCCTCATTAACCGGTAAGGAAGTGAAGCCTACCCCTGATTCGCGCGCAATTTCTAATAAAGCAGGAAAGTCGGATTCACTAATAGGGCGAAGAATATGCACAAATCTTACCCTGCATTTACGATTGACTGAATAGCACGTTTAAACTTCGCAAGACCTTCTTTAATATCTTCATCGGGAATAATTAAAGACGGCGCGAAACGGATAACATTGGCGCCAGCGATTAAGCACATTAACCCTTGTTCAGCCGCCGCGTTCATAAAGTCTTTGGCTCTGCCCTTATACTTGTCGGATAACGCACAGCCTAGCAACATACCTTTGCCACGTACTTCGTCAAACACATTAAACGCTTCGTTAATTTGCATAAGATGCGCTTTAAATAGCGCCTCTTTCTTAACCACACCCTCAAGGATTTCTGGCGTATTAATTTCATTCAGCACTGCAAGTGCAATAGCACAACCAAGCGGATTGCCCCCGTAGGTTGAGCCGTGTGTGCCAGGCTTTAAATGCGCTGCAATCGCACTGGTAGTCAGCATTGCACCAATAGGGAAGCCGCCACCTAAGGACTTTGCCGTGGTTAAAATATCAGGGGTAACATCCAAGCCCATGTAAGCATAAAGATGACCTGTTCTTCCTACGCCTGTTTGTACTTCGTCAAAAATTAACAGTGCATTGTGTTTATCGCACAATGAACGGACTGCTTTAGCAAACACCGGATCGGCAGGCACAACACCGCCTTCGCCTTGCATAGGCTCCATCATTACGGCACAGGTTTTATCTGAAAACAAAGCTTCTAACTGAGTCATATTATTGTATTCACAATGATAGACTTCGCCCGGTTTAGGTCCAAAGCCATCAGAGTAGGCTGCTTGCCCTCCCACCGTAACCGTAAAAAAAGTGCGTCCGTGAAAGCCTTGGTGAAAGGCAATGATATGATTCTTATGTTCACCGTAGTGGTCTAGTGCATAGCGACGTGCCAGTTTTAACGCTGCCTCGTTGGCTTCGGCACCTGAATTGGCAAAAAACACTTTCTCTGAAAAAGTGGATGCGTTTAGCTTGGCAGCCAGTGCAAGCGCAGGCTCGTTAGTAAATACATTACTCAAGTGCCAAAGCTTTTTTCCTTGCTCTTCAAGGGCAGAGGTCAATGCTGGATGGCAGTGCCCCAACACATTGACGGCAATACCTCCGGCAAAGTCGATGTATTCATTACCTTGTTGATCCCAAACCCGAGAGCCTTCACCGCGAACGGGTACCATTTGCGCTGGAGCATAATTGGGAACCATAACTTCGTTAAACGTTTCGCGTGTGAACTGCATACTGACTACCTCTATAAAAATTGAGGCTGTAAGTATGGCAGAAAGACCTTAAAAAGTCTCGTAAACTTAAGCTCAAG
>CAYSDZ010000013.1:2844-5463 GCA_964429915.1 uncultured Alteromonas sp. | reverse complement strand
TTAAGCTCAAGCCCAATAAAATCAAGCCTTGTGCGTTTTTTTGCAGGAAATATGAATAACTATATTTTGATGGATTAATCGTCTATTTACGACATGTCTACATCCATTTTAAACAAACCAGAAGCATTGAGCGGCTCTAACCATGCTTTTGCAATCTTCAGTGTTGACAATTGACGTTTCGCTTCCTCTTTTGTTACCAAGCGATATGCAATAAGCATTTTAAGCTGCGCGAAGCATTGCGCTAGAGATAAGGCTTCGTGGTAGGGGTCGTTAGGCTCAAGAAAAGCCGGAAGCAGGCTGACTCGCTTGAAAGCAAGAAATTCGAGCGAGCGAATGGTAAGTTCGCGCTCGTAAGTGCTGTATAACTGCGTTAAATTTTCTGGAAGAGGTTGAAGTATCTTCAAGGTGTTATAAGTCGTCTGGTCTTTTTTGCTCATTGCTTCATTCGTAAATTTATTGAGCACGCCGTCAAACTCTCTAAAATACAGTCTAGCGCTAGCACATAGTCCAAACTGGCTAAACATACCCAGAAGGTAGGCGTCGAAATGTCTCAAATCCAATAGCTTGGACAGTCTAGCCATCGTGTTGGCCACCCCTACGCTATACTCAAAAAGTTTATTTTTAATCTCGGGGTAAGGGTCTGTGACTGGTGGCGTTGCGAACTTAAATATTAAACAAGGAAGCAGCGCTTTAAGGTTGTCGACGCCTAATGAACTCAATGCCGTTCGGATAGATTCAATTTTGATGGGGCGCCCTTTAGCATCGATACGCCGGTTTTGTGGAAGGTTTATTTCACGCAGTATGGCTTCATGAAGCCATGGCACACGGTACACTAGAGGTTCCAGTCTTGGAACGGAGCAGGCTTTAGTTGATAGTAGGTCGAGGAGTTCAGCAATATCCTCACTTAGCCCTAATATTGATACGGCAACGTACGTACTATTTGTAAATTTGGGATGAAGCTCCTCGATAACTTTTGTATGTAAAGCATCACTGACTTGTTTAATTTTTTCGGCAGTCGCTTTTTCTTGGCTTGCTTTTTGTGCGGCTGTTAATTTTTCAATATGAAGTAGGCGCCTTCGAGCATCTGCTTGTTCGGATTCTTCGTATGTTACTTCGCCTGGGGAGCGTCGTCCGATAGATTCATTTGCAAGCTTTGTAGAAACCAGCAATAAATTGAATCGTTGTTGTAAATCAGGCAAATCGGTCATGATGAAAAAAGGATTGCTGTTTTTAGTGGCACTGCTGTAAGAATACCCTGTTTATGGGTAATTCGTTGAAACATTTTAACTCCCTTGCTGTAAAAAATTGCGAAGCAACTCGTAACCATACTCAGTTAGCAGCGACTCAGGGTGAAATTGCACACCCCAAAGTGGGAGTGTTTTATGAGAAATTGCCATGATTTCTTTATTGCCAGATTCGGTTTCGCACCAAGCATCGCAAGAAAGTGTGTTTGGGAAACTCGCCTTTTCTATGACCAGAGAATGATAGCGAGTGACTAAAAACGAGGGTGGTAAGCCTTTAAATAAACCCTCGCCTGTGTTGTGTAGCACGCTAGTTTTTCCGTGACGTATTTCACTGGCATGTACCACCTTGGCTCCCATCACTTGACCAATGGCTTGGTGCCCTAAACACACCCCTAGTAGAGGAATTTTTCCAGCAAAAGCTTGTATTGCGTCAAGACTGATACCTGCTTCATTGGGTGTGCACGGACCAGGGCTTAATACTAGCTTGGAAGGGCGCATAGCAGCAATGTCGTCCAAAGTGATCGCATTATTAGCGACAACTTCGACGTTTTCTCCAAGCTCAACAAAATAGCGCGCTAAGTTGTGAGTAAAAGAATCAATGTTATCAATCAATAATAGCACAGATAAACCATCGAGTTTTTTACCTAGCTGGAATAAATCCAACGGCCTCATAAACATGTGCAAGGGTTTGTTGCGCTTTTTGTTGTGCTTTTTCAGCGCCATGCTTCATGGTGTTTTCTAAAAAAGTCCTATCTGAACGAATTTCGGTAAAGCGCGTTTGAATAGGCTCGATAAGCGCAACCACGGCATCGGCAACATCGGATTTTAAATGCCCGTACATTTTATCTTCATATTCTGGAACGAGCGCCTCGACAGACTTTTCGCTGACCAATGAAAGCAATGATAATAAATTAGACACGCCAGGCTTTTCTTTTTCATCGTAGTAAATGCGTGCTTGTTCGTCTGAATCAGTCACGGCTCGTTTGATTTTTTTGATGAGTTTTTTGGGTTCTTCAAGCAAACCAATGAAGTTATTGGGGTTGCTATCAGATTTCGACATCTTTTTATTAGGCTCTTGGAGGCTCATTATCCTTGCGCCTTGCTTGGGGATCATAGGGTCGGGCAAGGTGAAGATATCGCCATATAGGTTGTTAAAACGCGTAGCGATGTCACGGGTGAGCTCCAAATGCTGTTTTTGATCTTCTCCTACAGGGACTTCGTTGGCCTGATAGAGTAAAATGTCAGCGGCTTGTAAAACAGGGTAACTATACAAACCCACATTAATATTGTGTTCATTTTTGGATGATTTATCTTTGAATTGGGTCATTCTATTGAGTTCACCCATTTGCGCGTAGCAATTCAATACCCAACTGAG
>CAYSDZ010000013.1:0-2744 GCA_964429915.1 uncultured Alteromonas sp. | reverse complement strand
ATGTCTTGACGCCTCAGGATGAAAGCAAATACTGTTTGCGCCAGCGTCAGCAAAGCGTTCTATCAAGTCATCAACGGGTTCAACCATCAAATGCACGTCGATAGGGGCTGAAATTCCATACTTTCTTAACGAAGAACAAATCATAGGACCAAAGGTTAAATTAGGGACATAATGGTTATCCATAACATCAAAATGAACAATATCTGCCCCAGCAGCCAATACGCGCTCAGTGTCTTCGCCCAAACGTGCGAAATCGGCTGAAAGTATCGAAGGCGCAATCAAAAAAGCCATTTGGCTACCCTAAGTAATTAAATAAGTAAAACGCGAAGGATATCTAAAAGTGGACGTAAATCAAATTGGGGTGGCTGTGTTATGAAAAAAATTTAAAGAGCTTGTCTAATAGGCAGTTTGGTAGTATGCTTTTCATACAATTTGCAGATAACACCAAGGAGATATTAAAAAAAATATAGCAAAGTTTAAATATCCAGTAATCAATAAGAATTAAATACGCATTCGGCTATTTAACCGATTGTGTAGGAAAAAATTGAGATCAACAAACAAAGGGAAAAAAGATGAAGAAGCATATTTTTAGTTTTGCGTTGATGTTAACTACGCTAATGACTGTATGTAAGGTAATGGGTCAAGACGACCTAGACGCCATTAATATTTCAAATGAAGCTGTTCCTCAAATTGATTATCAGCAGTATTTGAGCAAAAAAGATAAAGAAGATATTTTGGCAACAAAAACAAAAGCTATACTGATTGAGGCTCTCAAAAAGAAAAAGCGTATAAACACCTCACAATCCACACTGCAAAAATCCGAGAACAATCAGTCATTCCCCAAAATTATTTCAGTAGGTGACGAAGAGTCGTTTGTATCTATCCCTGTTTCATTTTCTTTCACTCAAGAGACATCCGATATAGTAGATGCAAAAGACGGTCAACTCTTTAGCCAAAAAAATATACAGGTAGTCGCCTCAGGGGGAAACATAACCTGTTCTGACTTATCAGCTTTAACTCCTCACCCTGGCGAAGAGTTCAAAAATCTCCCCGATGTACCCAAGGCAAAAGCTGAAGGTAAATGTCAGTATGAGCATGTGTTTGGTGAACCGCCTCCTTATATTGATTTTGAGTTGCGGCAGATTATGATACAAACTCGAGTTACCTCAGAATTTGGTGATGAATTTTTGGAACAAGGACCAGTATTTGTCAGCCAGTACTCTGCTGTTCATCCAAAGCGTGGATTGTCAGTGCAATGGTTCCAAAATGGCGCAAACAGGACAGGTACTCAGGTTTTCGGAAGATGTCCCCCTTTCCAGAGAGCCGATGAGTTTTCTCATAACTTTGAAATATATGTAACTGCACCTGTTGGATGGTCTTACAATGGCCCTGTTCCTTTTGCCACCGCTCCATTTATTAGAACCAATTTTGTACGCTGCTGATGTTTTTACCTGCTGAATTTTTTCCGGTGACCAATCGGGCGTATTATGACTGGGTGGATCAAGAATGCAACGGTTCTTTGCAGGCGCTTAGCAGATATGTGCCACCCCGATTTGAGTGCTACTTACATATTTGTCATCCTGTATGGAAATTACCCGAAACCGTAAATGAGGCAGAATACAAGCGTTTATCTGAAACAGAACAAGCTGAGCTTATGGTTCCAATACGCTGGTCTGAGGCAGTTAAGAATAGAATTAATGACTTTAATGGATTAACTACTTGGCGTGAACTTGGCAATGATGTCGATTACAGAAATATTAAACCTGGGTCGACAACTGAGCCTTTGGAAGGATTGCCAACAGTAGAACAAATAAATGCTATTGAAACGGTTGCAAACACTGCAGGTAATCCTGATGCAACATGTATTTGTGCTTTCTGGGAAGGGTTTGGAGATTCATCGGATGAGTTAGGGCGTTTTACAAGTGCAAGAACATACAAAATGGCCCAACAAAAACATTACTTGGTGCAAGGGCCTCAAAACGTATTGTTTAACTATTGGCGTACCTTGCTTAAAAGCCGTGAATATTGGGCACCCGTGAAAGCACCTCAAGCAGTTTGGCCTACTGACCAAAAGTGGTTTTTTGCTATACCTTTTCATCGGCATTCTGCATTTTTTGGAGGAACAAAAGAAATGGCTGAAAGCATATTGAAATCTGATATTGAGGCCTATGAATTACCAGAGGGCCATATATTTAAGTTTTAACTGGCAGGAGAAGGCTTACGATACACGATGTTGAATGAATGAGACTTAGCTATTATGGCGATTAAAAAATAATCTATTAAAAATGATTAAGTTCTATTATACTTAGTTTGTATCAGTCTCAGGATGGGAACTAAGTCTATGCAATACTCGTTTAACGCTGTGAAAAGCTCGTTAGGTAAAATCTTACAAAAACGCGCCCTTTCAGGTTTGTTTGTTGTCCTTTTATTCATGGCTTTTGCTGTGTGGTTAAATGCAAATTCAGTAGAGCAAAGTATTAATTGGAAAAGTTGGATAGCGGGAAAATCTTTTTCGGCAGATTTTCATTATCTCGATTTCCTTGAATTATTGTTCAGACTGAAGCAGTCTGATTAGGTATAACTACTTCTTCTTGTGCTTTAAATAAAGCAAGCACTTCCTTTACAGCATTACGTTTTTCGGTATTTTGGCTAATAGTTCTTTTTACTTCAAAGCTGGTAATGTCTGCGCCCTCATACAAGCTTCGGATTTCAGGTAAATCGTTATTAGATAAAAGCACAGAGAT
>CAYSDZ010000012.1:0-91075 GCA_964429915.1 uncultured Alteromonas sp. | reverse complement strand
ATACCGGCCTGTCACGCCGGGGGTCGCGGGTTCGAGTCCCGTCCGCTCCGCCATCTTCCCAGAATGGCTTTTTATGGAACCCAAAACACTTTCCTCAGACGTTCCTGTACTATCATGTAGTTCGATTTCGAAAACGTATTCGGATGGGCAGGGTGTTCTCTCAGTTTTAAACAATATCAATTTTAGTATTCATCAGTCTGAGCGAGTGGCTATTGTCGGTGCTTCAGGCTCAGGAAAAAGCTCGCTGTTGCATATTTTAGGTGGGCTAGACAAACCCTCTAAGGGTGAAGTGACGCTCAACCAGGTCGCTTTATTAGATTGCAACCAGCAAAAACAAGCTGAGCTTAGAAACAAACACCTTGGTTTTGTTTATCAATTTCATCATTTACTAGCCGAATTTACCGCCCTTGAAAACGTGGCTATGCCGCAGCGTATAGCAGGTATTAAAGCCAAACAAGCGATGGGCGTTGCGCAAGACGCCTTGGCATTGGTAGGGCTCACTGACAGGGCTTCACATAAGCCTAATGCGCTCTCAGGGGGCGAAAGGCAGCGTGTTGCGATTGCTCGCGCGATAGTTAATAAGCCCAAGGTGTTGCTTGCTGACGAACCCACAGGTAACTTAGACGCCAAAACGGGCGAGCAGATATTTCAATTGCTTCTCTCTCTTCAACAACAAACGAATATGGCATTAGTTATCGTGACGCATGACAACAAGCTTGCAGATAAAATGCACCGAACGTTGACGCTAGTGAACGGTAAACTTGAAGCATTGTGAATATTCAATTGTGTTGGCAGATTGCCAATAAATTCAGACAGCAACACCAAAGCAAATCAGGCTATCTGTCTTTTATGTCAGTCAGTGCAATTTCAGGTATTGCGCTTGGGTGCTTTGTACTCATTATGCTGCTAAGTGTGATGAACGGATTTGAAAAAGAGCTACGAGATAAATTGTTATCAGTGATCCCCCATGGTGAAATTTTTGCAGTTTCAGCTGATGGATTAAGGGATTGGCAAGATTTAAAAAATCAACTTGAAAACGATGTGAACGTTAAATTCGTCACTCCCTATACGCAAGTAGCTGGCTTAATACAGCATAAAGAGACATTGAAACCGGTTGCATTGTCAGGCTTAGCGATTGGACCTAACGAAATCACCATGTTCTCTTCTGCGGTCAGAAGCGAAGACCTCAACGAACTAAAGACAAATCCGTCAGGAATGATCCTTGGAAAGCACATCGCTGATGAACTGAGGGTTCAACGCGGTGATACCATAGACTTTCTTATTCCTCCCCACACTGAAGACAATAAATTCTCAGCAGCAAAAAAAGTACAGTTTACGGTACTAGGGATATTGCAATTGGGAGGCGAGATTGATGGTAAGTTAGGGTTGATTAGTTTAAGTAAAGCTTCAGAGTTGATGGCAGTAAAATCGGGCGTCCAAGGTCTTAGAGTAACAATGCATGATCCGTTTAAAGCGAACAGCGTGGTACGTCAATATGGTTACTATTTCGACCAAGCGGTGTATATGTCTGACTGGACTCGCACTCATGGACATATTTTCCAAGATATTCAATTAGTCAGAGTGGTGGTTTATATTGTGCTTACTTTGGTCATTGCAGTCGCTTGCTTTAACGTTGTTTCAAGTTTAGTGATGGGGGTAAAAGCAAAACAGGCGTCCATTGCTATTTTATTGAGTATGGGAGCAACGCCTTCTCTCGTTCAGACTGTGTTTCTTATTCAAGGTTTATTAAACGGTGTATTTGGCACGGCGTATGGCGTAATTGCTGCACTGATTGTTGTACCTAATCTTTCATTGATTGTTGGCAATATTGAATCACTTTTCGGTACCAAGTTGCTGTCTACAGAGGTCTATTTTATCGATTTTTTGCCAAGTGCTATGCATCTATCCGATGTGGTTTTTACAATCGTGATTAGCCTGTTTTTGAGTTTAATTGCGGCGTTTTATCCGGCTAGACGCGCAGCTCGCATCCAACCGGCACAGGTTTTAGCTTAACTTATTGCCTGCCGATAAATCATTAAAGATCTCAGTGTTAAGTTCGCCTTCACTTTTAGCAACAATACAAGCCACCGTGCAATCGCCGGTCACATTAACGATCGTTCGAGTCATGTCGAGTAAGCGATCAACACCGATGATCAAGGCAATCCCTTCAACGGGTAAATTAACTTGCTGAAGCACCATAGCCAGCATAATTAAACCCACACCGGGCACGCCTGCCGTTCCAATTGAAGCAAGCGTGGCAGTAATGATCACCATTAAGTAATCTGTTGCTGAAAGTTCAATTCCATACACTTGAGCAATAAATACCGTTGCCACTCCTTGCATAATGGCGGTGCCATCCATGTTGATGGTCGCACCGAGTGGAAGCGTAAAAGAGGTAACAGAGTTACCAATACCTAACTTTTCTCGGGCCGTAGCCATAGTGACAGGCAAGGTTGCACTACTGCTTGAAGTTGAAAACGCAAACAGCGCCAAACTTTTCAGTTTCTTAAATAAAATAAACGGGCTTAAACCGGTAAACAGCTTAAGCAGTGTGGGGTAGGTTACTATGGCATGTAATATAAGCAACGAAAGCAACAAGAAAAAATATTTGACTAATTTTTCTATGGTATCTAGCCCAGTTGAGGCAAATAGTTTGGCCATTAATACAAACACGCCATAGGGCGCAAGCGCCATGATGATGTTGACTAACTTCATAACCACCTCGTTTATATCAACGAAAAATGCATTAAGGCGCTTCCCAGCGTCACCACACATCGACATGGCTAAACCAAACAACACGGCAAACACGATAATTTGTAGCATATTACCTTGAGCGAGTGAATTTATGGGATTAGACGGGATCATATCCAGTATCACTTGTCCCAGCGATGGCGGCTGTTTGGGTGCAAATTCCGCCGCACTTGTCAGCACTTCAGTGCCTTTGCCAGGACCAATCAGTAAAGCAAAAAATAAGGCTAAAGAAATCGCAATACAGGTTGTCATGACATACAAGCCAACTGATTTCATTCCAAGCCTGCCAAGCTTACTTGGCTCACTGAGTGCGCTTGTACCACAAACCAGAGACACAAAAACCAAAGGCACAACAAGCATCTTCAAACTAGCAATGAACATGGCACCGAGCGTACCTAAAATGCCGTTGACTAGGAGGTCGAAAAATGAAAATTCGCCAGTTGCTACCGAAGTACCTAAGTCTCCGCTATTATTAAGTAATACTCTAATGAGTAAGCCAAGGGCGATACCGACAACCATGCCGATAAAAATTTTGACCGTGAGTGATAATTTTTTATTACTATTAACCATAGAAATCCGAGAAATTTATTGTCATTATCTGTTGTTCAGCACCTAGTTTGCCAGATTATGACTCGATGTCTAAAAAAAAAGAGGTCCAGGAAGACATGATCCAACGCGTAACACACTTTTTCATCTTATTTGTAATGCTATTGGTCTTATCTGCATGTGGAGGGGGCGGTGGTTTATCGAGAGAAGAAACCGATGACAATTCACCCGATCCCGTTGACGACGCTCCAGCAACTTTATCTTTAATTATTAGTACGATAGAAGGCGAAGAGGGCAACGAGTTGTCTTCTCAAAACAACTTAAGAGTGACCGCTCAAGCGAATAACGGGCAAGGTATGCCGCTACCCAATACCTTAGTTACGTTTTCGCTATCAGACCCTACCCTGGCAAGCTTTAACAATGACACAGGCACAGCACTGACTAATTCAGAGGGCCAAGCAACCATTGATCTTGAAGTTGGAAGTGCTTCAGGCAGCGGTGAAGTGTTTGGAACTATCTCTATCGATGATGCAACTGGCTCGGTGGGGTTTACTTCTTTGGGTCCAGTGTTGGTCGATGATACTACAGTAATTACGGTTTCAATTGCGGGGCAAGACGGTACTGATAATAATACCGTATCTGAATCAAGTCCTTTGGTGGTAAGCGCGCTAGTGACTAACTCTGAGCAGGTGCCTTTGGAAGGGGAGTTAGTTACATTCACTCTTTCTGATGCTCGTTTAGCCATGTTCAATAATACTGCTGGCACAGCGTTAACGGACGCTTCTGGTGTCGCTCAGATCGGTCTAGTGGTCGGTGAAGACTCAGGCAGTGGTTTAATTACCGCCTCAGTAAGCACGGGAGAAAGTGGAACGGTTGGATTTAACAGCGAAGGCACTGCGACGCAAGTGGAAGTGCCTGCATCCTTGAGTTTGTTTTCCAGTGCAGCTCAATTGGCTTCTAGCGGATTAGACACCATCGAATTGACGGCTATCGTGCGCAATGCTCAAAACATCTTGCTCGACGATATTGCAGTAGATTTTAGTGCAGATAGTGAAGCTTCGCTTGAAAATACGCAACCTGTAACGGATAGCTTAGGAACAGCTCGTGCCAACTTAACCACAATTAATAACCCTGAAAACAGAGTCATCACGGTTACTGGGTCTATTGCCGGTTTTCCTGATTTAACGCGAAGTATTACTGTGTCTGTAGTGGGTACCTCTATTTCCATCTCTGGCGCAACCTCAATTATTATTAATGACGGCGCTTCTTATACGGTACAGCTTCAAGATTCTGCCGATCGAGGAATAGCAAATGAAGCGGTGACTTTAGTGGTCACTGACAGCGAAGGCAATGATAGAAGTCAGTCCTTTTTAAGCCAAACCGAGGTCAATACAAACACCAATGGACAGGCAAGTTTTATGTTTACTGCGACTGCCTCAGGGAATTACACCTTATCAGCCCGTGCTATTAATGCGGCTTCTACTTTCCAAGTCACCGTTCAGGAAGATGAGTTTGGTTTTATCGACGCACCTAACATAGATAACATTGAAGAAGACTTACCACTTAACGAACCGCATACTATTACGCTACGTTGGTTACGAGAGGGCGTTCCATTTGTAGGTGGCAGGGTTTCATTGTCGTCGTCAAGAGGGGAGATTGCCAATGACGAACTTACCACAAATGCGAATGGAGAGGTGGTATTTACGCTTGAATCTGACAATGCGGGCTTAGCCAGTGTGATAGCGTTGGGGCGTGATAATGACGAAAATAGCGTTTCAGCGACAACTGAAATCGCATTTATCGCGACTCAGCCTGCTACGATCCAGTTAGATGCAACGCCAGATTCTATCGGCCCTGATGGTGAAACCAGTACTATTACTGCTATTGTGCGTGATGCCGCAGGAAACCGAGTGGGTAATCAGGTTGTTAATTTTAGCGTCAGTGATGTATCTAACGGCTCATTGAGCCCAGCTCAAGGTACAACAGATAGAAGTGGGGTGGTTTCGACGGTGTATACGTCTAATTCTTCCTCAACCAATGAGGCAGTGTTTGTTACAGCTTCTATAGGCAGTATTGAAGGTGATGCAACGCTAACGGTGGGTGATACTCCCTTTGATATTTCCCTTGGTACAGGAAACCTCATAGAGTCACCCAACAACTCTACTTACAGTAAAGAGTTCAGTATTTTTGTGACGGACTCAGATGGTAATCCTGTTGCAGGCACAGATGTTACTATGAGTATTCTTCCATTGGCCGAAACTGACGGGTTTGCGTTTTTCAAAGGTACATGGTCATTTGATGATGACGCTGGATTTTGGGTGCCTGTCATCACAGATTCCTGCGTGAACGAAGACGAAAATGGTAACGGCATGCTCGATGAAGGCGAAGATACCAATGGTGACGGACTACTCACACCGGGCAATGCTGCTACGATCACCCCTGCATCAGTGACAACCGACGATAACGGTCAAGCATTGGTCAACGTGGTCTACCCAAGGCAATTTGGTCAGTGGGTTAATACGCGTATTACAGCAAGAGCACAGTCTAATGGCACTGAGTCAAGGGAATCGATGATTTTTGGTTTAACGGTTGCGGCAGATGACTTAATGAATGAAGCTTCACCGCCACCTTCTAGTCCTTATGGCGTATTAGAAGGATGCAATAACTTTAATTAGCGATAAATAATCAGCAAAGATAAAAAAGCGGTATGAAAACCGCTTTTTTAACTTTTTATGCTTGCTGAAATGTATAAACACTTCCCAAATCTAAAAGTTGGGTGAGTTCATCGAGTGCAGTACGAGACTCAATCAATAATTGTGGATCGCAAAGGTCGTGTACATTTAATTGATCGCGATAATGCTTGTTGACCCACGCCGTTAGTGCGTGGTACTTGCTTTCATTCATCAACGTTTGTTGATTCACCGCTTTCAATTCCGACGCTTTCATGGCGACACGTAATCGTAAACAAGCAGGACCACCACCATTTTTCATGCTGTCTTTAACATCGAAATAATACACTTGCTTGATAGGTGTTTCTTGTTGCGTCAACGCATTTAAATACGCATGAACATTTGGATTATCTCGGCATTCTGTTGGCGCGATAATCGCCATTTCTGAGTCTGAAAGCGAAATAATTTGAGTGTTAAACAAGTAGCTCTTGATAGCTTCGTCTACGCTAATTTCGTTTGATTTTACTTCAATAAAATGTAACGGAGCATCGCCGAATTTATCTTTAATTTGGGTAAGGCTATCTACCGTATCGAAGAACGCTTCTTGATGATAAAACAAGACATTTCGATTGCCGACTGCAATAACGTCATTGTGGAAAACGCCCTTATCGATCACGGCCGGATTTTGCTGAATATGCACGATCTTACTGTCGTCTAATCCATGCATTCTTGCGATAGCTTGACCTGTCTCGAGAGTTTGTCGAGCAGGGAATTTTTGAGGAGCGGGTTTCGTTGAATCAAACGCATGTTGTCCATATACAAAAACTTCAAGCCCTGTTTCACCATAGTTTGAGCATAGCCTAGTGTGATTCGCTGCGCCTTCATCACCAAACGCAGGGCTGTTTGGCAAGGCAGGGTGATGGGCAAACGTGTCTTGGTCAGAAAATACCGCTTTTAACAATTTTCCCGTTGTATTCGTTTCTATAGAACGGTGAAATTTATTGCTCAAATTTGCTGGCGTAAAGTGAATTTTTCCATCTGAGGTATCTGCACTTGGCGATACAGTGGCGGCATTTGCTGTCCACATACTTGATGCTGAGCAGCAAGCTAAAAACAGATTGGGTGATTGGGTAAAGGCTTGTTCGATGACGGTTTTATCGTTGCCAGAAAATCCCAAACGGCGAAGTGTGTGGATATCGGGCCGTTCCTGAGGGGCTAAGATTCCTTGCTGTAATCCCATATCATACAAGGCCTTCATTTTAGCGAGACCTTGCAGGGCCGCTTGCTTTGGGTTGCTGATAGAGCTTGCATTATTAACCGATGCCACATTGCCAAAAGACAAGCCGGCATAGTTATGAGTCGGGCCAACTAAGCCATCAAAATTGACTTCATAGTGTTTCATTTGGAATTTCCATTCGCATTTTTTCCGCATTATACGTATTTTAGCCACGCTTCCAATGAAGCGGTTTAAAAAGTACTCCGTAAAATGGTTAAAAAACTAGCGTTTGTGGAATAAGTATAAAGAAGAACTTGTTTTCCATGGATATAATCTATATACCTAAAAAAAGAAAAAAGCGACCGTAAACGTTATTACGTGCCGTTTTAAACGTGTTAATTCGCTAGTTTGCTAAGTAAATCAATAGGATGAAAGCATAAATGGCAAAATCATTGGTGATAGTGGAATCTCCAGCCAAGGCAAAAACGATAAATAAATACCTTGGTAAAAATTTTATTGTTAAATCGAGTGTTGGTCACGTTAGAGATCTACCAACCAAGGCTTTAGGAAAAGTTGCGCCTAAAAAGCCGGCAAAAGAGTTAAAAACATTATCTGAAACGAAACGTGACAATTATCTGCGCCAATACGAATATAAAAAACTCGTTGATCGTATGGGTATCGACCCGGAAAATGATTGGCAAGCACACTATGAAATACTGCAAGGTAAAGAAAAAGTTGTTACTGAACTCAAAAAGCTAGCGAAAGATGCTGACACTATCTATCTGGCTACCGATTTGGATAGAGAAGGAGAGGCTATTGCATGGCATTTGCAAGAGTTATTAGGCAATAAAGGAAAAACCTATCAGCGTGTGGTATTTAATGAAATTACAAAAAATGCCATTCAAGAAGCGTTTACATCGCCGGGAACTGTGAATGTCGACCGCGTAAATGCGCAACAGGCAAGACGGTTTTTAGATAGAGTTGTTGGCTTTATGGTCTCGCCATTGCTTTGGAAAAAAGTAGCTAGAGGCTTGTCTGCGGGCCGCGTGCAATCCGTGGCTGTGCGTCTAGTGGTGGAGCGTGAGCGAGAAATAAAAGCGTTTGTACCCCAAGAGTTTTGGGATATTCACGCTAATTTATCGACTGACGCAGCTGATTTACGCATGTTAGTCGCAAAGTATAAAAACGACCCGTTTAAGCCGACAAACGAAACACAGACAATGTCGGCGGTTGAGCAGTTGAATGACGCTAAATACGAGGTACTTAGCCGTGATTCAAAACCCACCCAAAGTCGACCATCAGCGCCGTTCATCACTTCGACCCTGCAACAAGCTGCGAGCACTCGTTTGGGATTCGGCGTTAAGAAAACCATGACCATGGCACAACGGCTCTACGAAGCGGGTCACATTACCTACATGCGAACGGATTCGACTAATTTGAGTCAAGAAGCCTTAGACAATTGTCGGGCTTATATCGACGATAACTTCGGTTCTCAGTATCTACCTAGTTCGCCAATCCGCTACGGTAGTAAAGAGGGCGCTCAGGAAGCGCACGAAGCAATAAGACCGTCTAGCGTTTCTGTTACTGCTTCATCACTGAAAGACATGGAAAGAGACGCACAGCGTCTTTACGAACTGATATGGCGACAGTTTGTTGCTTGTCAGATGACACCTGCAAAATATGATGCTACGACGCTGCGTGTTCGCGCAAGCGATTATGAATTGACAGCAAAAGGCCGCGTTTTGAAATTCGATGGTTGGACACGAGTTCAACCTCAATTACGAAAAAAAGGCGAAGAAGAGCTGTTATTGCCTGACGTCAAGCCCGGTGATGTGCTGACCTTAAATGAGCTTGATCCAAAGCAACATTTTACTAAACCCGTAGCGCGATTTAACGAGGCATCATTAGTAAAAGAGTTGGAAAAGCGCGGAATAGGCCGGCCGTCTACCTACGCAAGCATCATATCCACTATTCAAGATAGAGGTTATGTTCGCCTCGAAAACAAACGCTTTTACGCAGAGAAAATGGGAGAAATTGTCAACGACCGATTGGTTGAGAATTTTGACAATTTAATGAGCTTCGATTTTACTGCCAACATGGAGCAGCATCTAGACGACATCGCAGAGGGCAATAAAAGCTGGAAAGCCGTATTAAATGGCTTTTACGATGATTTTTCCAAGAAATTAACGACTGCCGAAAAACCCGCTGAAGAAGGGGGAATGCGCCAAAATCAGGCCGTGGCTACCGATATAGGGTGCACTACCTGCGACAGAAAAATGAACGTTCGCACTGCCAGTACCGGTGTGTTTTTGGGATGCTCAGGTTACAACTTGCCTCCTAAAGAACGGTGCACAACCACAATGAATCTCACCTCTGGTGAAGAAGTGGTAAGAGCGGACGAAGAGGAAATGGAAACCGAAGCTCTGAGGTCTAAGCGACGATGTGATATTTGCGGTACGGCGATGGACAGCTATTTGGTTGATGAAAAACGTCGGCTTCATGTATGTGGCAACACCCCTACATGTCCAGGTACTTATGTTGAGCAAGGAACGTTTAAAATCAAAGGGTATGATGGCCCCATTATCGAATGCGATAAGTGCGGCAGCAACATGGAATTGAAAAATGGCCGCTTCGGTAAGTATTTTGGTTGTACTAATGAACAGTGTAAAAATACGCGTAAATTACTCAAAAACGGCGAGGCAGCACCACCTAAAGAAGATCCCGTTGACCTGCCAGAATTACCGTGTGAGAAATCAGACGCTCATTTTGTGTTAAGAGATGGAGCCAGTGGTATATTTTTAGCGGCTCATGACTTTCCCAAACACAGAGAAACGCGTGCTCCCAAAGTGGCAGAATTAGCACGTTTTAGAGACAGGATATCACCTAAGTTTTACTATTTGGCAGATGCACCTCAACAAGATCCAAAAGGAAACCTTGCTATTGTGCGTTTTAGTCGCAAAACTAAACAACAATACGTAATGAGCGAAGACAATAAAGGCAAAGCGACCGGATGGTCTGCTTTTTTTGTCGATGGAAAATGGTCTGAACAAAGTAAAAAGTAACGAAAGCAAAGTATAAAAAGTATGAAAGGTTCACTTCAAGATCAATTGCTAAAAGCAGGCTTAGCGGATAAATCCTCCGCTAAGCAGGCAAGAGCTGACAAGCGTAAACGACAAAAGCAAAATAAAAAAGCGGAAAGCAGTGTGTCTGAGGCGCAGTTAGCGGCTCAACAGGTCATGTTGGAAAAGCAGGAAAAAGATAAGCAGCTGAATCAGCAACAGCAACAAGAGCGAGAGAAAAAAGCGCTGATTGCACAGATTAAACAGCTGATAGACGTCAACAAACAACCCGTAAAAAAAGGCGATACAGTACTAAATTTCACTGATAACAATGTTGTAAAACGGATGTATGTCACTGAAAAACTTCACAAGCAAGTGATTGATGCACGTTTAGCTGTCGCTAAGTACATGGACGACTACGCCTTAGTCCCTGTTCCTATCGCAGATAAAATTATACAACGAGATGAATCATTTATCGTATATCGAGCTGATGACCGCCCTGAGAATCAAGAAAAATCGGAAGAGGATGATTGGTATGCTGATTATGAGATCCCTGACGATCTTATGTGGTAAAAATACCAACCTATAAGTTAATAAAAAACGCGGTGTTAATACCGCGTTTTTTATGTCTGCTATTAGTCTATAGAAAGGGCTTCCTGAATAGGTTGCTGACTTTTTTCATTCGCTGAACTACTTTTCTCGTCAACCTTGGTTGGATTACAAGTATCAGATGAGGCTGCAGATGTTGCATTGGTGCGCCCAGCAATTTTTGCACTTCGTTCAAAACTTGGCCTATCGGCATCGGCTTTTGCAGTAAGAACAACGTCTTTGAAATCAGCTTCTTGCTCTACAGGACGTGTGGCAGCGTGAGAGGCACTGCGACTAAAACGGTCGATAGGCACATAGCGCTGTTTCTCGATTTTTTCCTCTTTAGGCGCTGCGACAGGCGCAGAGACCGGCTCTTCATTTCGAGTCTCTTCTGTTTTTGCCGTTTCCATCGCTTCAACAACTGTAGTCTCAGTTTGCTGAGCACTGAGGTTGAATTCTGCCTGTTCAGGATCCGTTTGAGTCTCAACGGCTTCGGTATCACTTCGTTTGCTGCGTCGTTGACCCGATGCTCTGGCATGACGAGGGCTACGTCGGCTGCGACTCTTAGATGAACTATTGTCTGAACGTTCATTAACTTGTTCAGTCGATTCCTGTTCAGTTGATTCCTGTTCAGTTGATTGAGTATTGACATCACCGCTAGGGTTTGTGTTTACACTTTTCTCTTCGTTAACACCTTGAATACTGCTTTGATCATCATTCACCACTACCGTCGTACTTTCGACAGTTTCATTCGATTTAGCACTCACTTTATTGATGAGCACTTCAGGATCTACCATCGGTTTTGCTTGCGTTTCTAAGCTCTCAGACGTATTAGCGATTGCTTCATTTGCCTCAATTCTTACCGACGGACGTTTAGCTCGACGCTGACGCCTTTCTTGTACCTTACGGGGCTTAGTTGCTTTTTCCTGTGTCTGAGGCGCTTGAGTCTGATTCGTCTCAACGGGTTTTTCATCTTTTCTGTTTCTGCGTTGACGTGTCTCTGAACTGTTGTTATTTGCAGTGCTGCTATTTGCTCCGCTATTATTTGTGCCACTATGACGGCGTTGTTTGTTTTGGTTATTTCTCCGTCTGTCTTGATTCCGATTGTTTCTATAGTTGCCTTTATTTCTATTGTTATTCTGTTTGACTGGAGTAACTTGCTTGGGTTCTTCACTCGTAAACAGATCACCAAGCCATTTTACAACTTTACTGATCAATCCTTCGTTAGCCGCAGCTTTTTCAGGAGATTTGGGTGCGGAGGGCGCAGGTGCTGGCGGCGGAGCCATACCTTGTAAAGCAGGCTCTTCTGAGCGCGTTACGGTAACTTCACTCTGAGATGTTACTTCCTCTGAAACCTGAGTCAGTTGAGCATGATAGCTAGGCTCGTTGACTTTTTCCTCTTGGCGGCGTCGAGTGATCTCGTATTTCGGTGTGTCAAAATTGGGATTAGGCAAAATAAGAATATCAACATTATGCCGTTGCTCCAAACCTTGAAGTGCTTTGCGTTTTTCATTGAGCAAGTAAGTGGCAACCGGGACAGGTAATTGTGCTTCAATTTGTCCCGTATTGTCTTTGATGCTTTCTTCTTCGAGAATACGCAAAATTGACAGCGCTAGCGATTCATTGCCCCGGATAGTACCGTGGCCTAAACAGCGTGGACAGACAATATGGGCTGATTCCCCCAAGCTAGGACGTAGGCGTTGCCGCGACATTTCAAGTAATCCAAAGCGGGAAATACGCCCGAGTTGTACGCGCGCTCGATCCGCTTGGACGGCTTCTTTTATTCGGTTTTCTACTTCTCTTTGGTGCCTAACTGGTGTCATATCAATAAAATCAATGACGACTAAACCACCTAAATCGCGCAAGCGTAGCTGTCGGGCAATTTCGTCAGCTGCTTCTAAATTGGTATTCAGCGCCGTTTCCTCTATATCGCCGCCTTTTGTCGCTCGTGCAGAGTTGATATCGATAGACGTCAATGCTTCGGTTGGGTCAATAACAATAGAGCCACCAGAGGGCAGGCGCACTTCTCGTTGGAAAGCAGATTCAATTTGGCTTTCAATCTGGTAATGACTGAACAAAGGCACCTCGCCTCGATACAGTTTTACTCGATTAGCAAAATCGGGACGAACTAACTCGATGTGTTGAATGGCTTTTTCATAAACCTTGGTTTTATCAATTAAAATTTCACCAATATCGCGACGAAGATAATCTCTAATTGCTCTAACAATCACGTTACTTTCTTGGTGAATAAGGAAAGGAGCAGGGCGATCTGCTGCGACGTTTGATATCGCTTCCCAATGATGAACCAGTACACTGAGATCGTGCGCCAATTCTTCGTAAGACTTACCGACTCCAGCAGTGCGTACAATTAGTCCCATCCCATCGGGCAAATCGAGTCTATTCAATGCTTGTTTCAGATCAGTGCGCTCGTCGCCCTCTATGCGCCGAGATATGCCTCCTGCGCGAGGATTGTTTGGCATTAATACTAAATAACTGCCTGCGAGAGACAAGAACGTTGTGAGTGCGGCACCTTTTTGGCCACGCTCTTCCTTGTCTATTTGAACAATAACTTCCTGACCTTCTTTGACTACGTCCTTAATGTTAGGGCGCCCTTCAAATCGATATCCATCTGGGAAGTAGGTTTTTGCTATTTCTTTGAGGGGGAGGAAACCATGCCTTTCTGCACCGTAATCTACAAACGCGGCTTCGAGACTCGGTTCAACTCGAGTAATGGTGCCTTTATAAATATTTGCCTTTTTTTGCTCGTGTCCAGGACTTTCTATATCGAGATCATATAAACGTTGCCCGTCTACCAAGGCAACCCGCAACTCTTCTTGTTGAGTTGCGTTAATTAACATTCTTTTCATTATAATATCTAGCTCTGTAAATGAGACAGCCGCTAAGATACAAAACTAAATTGACCTTAAAGCCTATTCGCTTTTCCGCGAAAAGGGAATGACATGCAATCGTCTCGACTGTATGTGGGTAAATTGTTACCGTATTACCACTTGCTGTGATGTCAGGAACGGTGGCCTTGCGTATTTATGCTTACTTTTTCAGACAGTTCTTCTAACTATCTGAGTCAAATTAATTCTGTAGTGCTTGCGATTGAAGTCTCTTGTAAAAAAATCATCGTCAAATAACAAGGTAATTCATTAGTGCTTAATGTTTAGCTTATTGTGTTTATCTTGTTATTTGAATTAGCGTTATGCGCTTTCAACCGCTTCAACGAGTCGCTTACCTACGTATATGTTCGGCTGAATATGCAGCCTTTAATAAGGTAGCCTCTTGTTAAAACTTTGCAAGTATCTCATTAATCTTATAGTAATGACAAGTCGCGCGAGCGTTAAAAAAAGAGTAACATACGCTGATGACTGAAATAATTCAAAAATCTGTTGAGTTTGTCACGATTACCGAGGCTAACGAGCAACAGCGTATCGACAATTTTCTTCGTACACAGCTTAAAGGTGTTCCAAAAAGCCTGATTTATCGAATCGTTCGAAAGGGCGAAGTGAGAGTAAATAAAAAAAGAATTAAACCCGAATATAAGTTGGAAAAGGGAGACATTGTTCGCATTCCACCCGTGCAAGTCACTCATAGTGACAATGTACTTCCCAGCGCAAAGTTAAATCAAGTGAGTCAACTAGAACACTGTATCCTTTACGAAGATGATCGAGTTTTAGTCGTGAATAAACCCAGTGGTCTTGCCGTTCATGGTGGAAGCGGCTTGAATTTTGGTTTAATTGAAGGGCTGCGCTCTTTACGACCTAATGCGCCATTTTTAGAGTTGGTACATCGCCTCGACAGAGATACCTCAGGTTGCTTGCTAGTGGCTAAGAAAAGGTCAGCGTTGCGTCATTTACACGAACAACTCAGACAGAATAAAATGAACAAGGTGTATTGCGCGTTGGTGGTAGGGACATGGCCAAATAATCGATTTAAAGTGAAAGCTCCTTTAAAGAAGAATACGCTTCAATCTGGAGAGCGCATGGTGAGTGTGCATGCAGATGGTAAACCATCAGAAACACACACGCGTATACTAAAGTCTTATCAACGTGCGACATTAATAGAAGCGAAGCCCATTACCGGCAGAACGCATCAAATTAGAGTACACTGCTTACATGCTGGACACAGTATTGCCGGTGACGAAAAGTATACTGCTCCTGATGACAATGCTTTTTTTCGCCAACTTGGGTTACACCGTTTGTTTTTACACGCAAGCGCGATTCAATTTTTTCATCCTCTCACCGAAAAGGTGTGTAAGATTGAAGCCCCCCTTCACGACGAATTAAATCACCTGTTAAAAAATTTGGAAACCTAAAGTGTCAGTTAAATTAGTTATCTTTGATTGGGATGGTACCTTGATGGACTCCCAAGCTAAAATTGTGAGTTGTATGCAAATGGCAGCAAAAGCTTGTGACATAGCAGTACCCAAAGACGAAGATGTAAAGCAAATTATCGGAATAAGCTTGCTGCCTGCTATTAAGCAGCTTTTTGCTTTGTCAGATTCAAAACAAGATGAAGCGTTAGCTGAGAAATTGCGAGACGCGTACAAAAGCATCTATTTTGCGCAAGATCAAACGCCATGCCCTTTGTTTAAGGGTGTGCCTGAATTGCTAAATCGCTTACAAAGTTTAGGGGTTCAAATGGCGGTTGCTACTGGCAAAGCGCGGCGTGGCTTAGAAAGAGCATGGGAGCAAACGGGCACAAAATCATATTTTGTCGCATCTCGCACTGCTGATGAAGCCCAATCTAAACCTTCTTCTGATATGCTCGAGCAACTTCTTGATGAATTAGGGGCTGATGCTAGCGAAACTATTATGGTGGGCGATACCACGTACGATATGCAAATGGCTAAGCAGTTAGCCATGCCAGCCATTGCGGTAAGTTATGGTGTTCACAGCAAAGAACAATTACAGGAGCAGTCACCACAGTGCATCGTCAATTCTATTGCTGAGCTAGAAGACCTTGTATGTGATAGGATTACGTCACAAAACTAAAATCGAAAATATCATGACCCAGCTCGGCAAGGCTTTTTGCTAGGGCAATCATAGGAATTCCGATTAAGGCATTTGGATCGTTGCTTCGAATCGACTCAAATAAAAATATACCGGCTTTTTCCATTTTAAAACTTCCAGCGCAATCAAGCGGCTGGTCGATGTGAAGGTAAGTGTCGATTTGTGACTCGCTCAGTGTCTTAAATTGCACGTCAACACGCTCTACAAAAGCGCTTTGTTTTTTCGCAGCAATATCAATGACACATAATGCTGTATAAAAAATAACGCGTTTCCCTGAGCAAGCAAGTAGTTGTTGTTTGGCTTTGTGGAAAGTATGTGGCTTCTCTAGGCGTTTATCACCGCTTGTTAGTAGTACACTGGCAACTTGGTCTGAACCGACAACAAGACCTGACTGATACTTGCTTGCCACTTTCTCCGCTTTTTGTGTCGCTAAACGCAAGCTAAGCGCCTCTGCGTGTTCGTTTTCCATTGCAGACTCATCAATGTCTGGAGAAATAGACGAAAAAGCGATGCCTGCATCGGTTAATCGTTTTTGTCGATAGGGTGAGCTAGAAGCAAGAATAAGTGACCGCATGTGATTCCTTTTTATGGATATTCTTTGACACTGAAGTAATGGACATATATTATGCGCGCGTTATGCAGAAAGTGAAACTGCCCCTTCAAATCGATCCTGTTAAAAGCGCTGTAAAACGCTCTGACTATGTTGGAGTAATAGCCGCTAGAAATATGGAACGATTACAACAATTAGTCGTTAGCAGTGACGACGATGTTAGCGTGGACGTACAGTTTATAAAAGACGAACAAGGTCTTACTGTATTTCACGGGAAATTGGATGTGACAGTTTCACTGATATGCCAACGGAGTAATGAAATTTTTAATCATAAACTCAATGTTGAGTTTTGTTTCAGCCCCGTGCAGGGGGACGAAGATTACGATTCATTACCAACAGCTTATGATCCTGTTGAAGTAGATGAGCACGGAATGGTTAATTTGCTTCAGTTGTTTGAAGACGAATTGATAGTATCTTTGCCTCTAGTGCCACGCCATCCTGAAGCGGACAGTCGTGTTACAGATGAAGATATGCAATTTGGTAAATTAAAACCGGAAAATGAGCGACCCAACCCGTTCGCGGTGTTGAAAGAACTTAAGCGAGATTAGGAGTGAGTTATGGCAGTACAACAAAATCGTAAAACACGTGCAAAGCGCGGTACACGAAGAGCACATGATGCATTAACAGGAGCAACCCTTTCTGTTGACGCGACATCAGGTGAAACTCATCGTCGCCATCACGTGACGGCAGATGGTTACTACCGTGGCAAAAAGGTTATCAACGCTTAATTAGCTAGCGATACTATTTTGTCATTTCTAACCATCGCGTTAGACGTAATGGGGGGCGATCATGGCCCCTCATCTTCTATTCCTGCGGCTATCAAAGCGGCACACGTTCACAAAAACATTCATTTCAAGCTGTATGGCGACCAAGCGTTAATCAAAGCCGCCTTAGAAAAATATCAGCACCAAGCCAACGACGATGTCAGCACATCATTTAGCATTTTGCATTGTTCGGACAATGTTGAGATGGGCGACAAGCCGGCTTCGATTTTGAGAAACAAAAAGCAGTCTTCTATGCGCCTTATGTTGGAATCGGTTGCGTCTGGTGAATCAGCAGCGTGTGTTTCTGCTGGCAACACGGGTGCGCTATTTGCGCTCGCTTACTATCTAATAAAAACGCACGAAGGTATTGACCGCCCAGCATTAGTATCTGCTCTACCTTCATCGGCAAATAAACGTGTCTTTTTGCTAGATCTAGGGGCAAACGTTAACTGTACAGCAGAAATTTTATTTCAGTATGGAGTAATGGGAGCGGTGTTAGCTTCGCAAGTTGCCCAAATCGATCAACCTCGTGTCGCTTTATTAAATGTGGGTGAAGAAGATATTAAAGGCAATACACAGGTCAAGTTGGCTGATCAGATGTTTAAACAAGCTAAGTCGATTAATTACCGAGGGTATATAGAAGGTGATGGGCTGTTTAACGACTTAGCTGATGTCGTCGTTACTGATGGCTTTACTGGGAATATCGCGATTAAGTCTACTGAGGGTCTAGCGAAGTTCATATTTAATGAAGTAAAACACTATGCAAAACAAGATTTATTTACGCGATTTTTAGTAAAAATGTCACTACCCGTGCTAAAGAAACTTTATAATCGGGTGAACCCCGACCAGTATAATGGCGCGAGTTTGATAGGATTGCGTGGAACAGTAATTAAGAGTCACGGTAATGCATCGTCTGACGCTTTTTATTACGCCATTGAAAGGGCGATAAAAGAAGCGAAAGCTGACGTTCCAAACAAAATAAAAGCGTCAATAGAAACCGTGATGTTGGAGCAATTTTGAACATTTATTCCAGATTTATTGGCACAGGAAGTTACTTTCCCGAAGAAGTGCGAACCAACGCAGATTTAGAAAATATGGTAGATACCAGTGACGAGTGGATTACAGACCGCACTGGAATAAAGGAAAGGCGCATCATAGGTCGTCACGAAACCGCCGCGACAATGGGTGCAGAGGCTTCCAAAAAAGCGATTGAGGCAGCCGATATAGACCCCAAAAGTATAGACATGATCGTCTGCGCTACCACTAGCGGTCGTTACGCGTTACCTAGTACAGCCTGCGAAATTCAAAGGATCCTGCAAATAGACGGCATCCCAGCGTTCGATGTTGCTGCGGCATGTGCCGGCTATTGCTATGCACTAAGCGTAGCAGATCAGTATATTAAAAGTGGCATGGCAAAGCGTATTTTGGTGGTTGGAACAGATTGCCTCAGTCGATTAATCGATCCGACTGATCGATCTATGGTCATCTTGTTTGGTGATGCGGCAGGTGCAACTATTATTGAAGCCAGTGATGCTCCGGGAATTCTTTCCACCCACATCCATGCCGCGGGTTCATATGGCGATTTGCTTCATGTCGGTAATCCTACACGAGGTGAGACCGCTTCTATTCATGAGAATTGGGGAGTCATGAAGGGCAACGAAGTGTTCAAAGTGGCAGTAACCAAATTAAGTGAAGTGGTTGAACAAACACTCAACGCGAATAACATGGACAAGTCTGAACTCGATTGGCTCGTTCCTCATCAGGCAAACTTCAGAATAATTAAAGCCACCGCTAAAAAGTTAAATATGTCGCTTGATCAGGTCGTGATGACACTCGAAAAATATGGCAACACATCCGCTGCCACAGTGCCAACAGCACTTGATGCCGCCATTCGAGACGGCAGAATTAAACGGGGTCAAAACCTATTATTAGAAGCGTTCGGAGGCGGTTTTGCTTGGGCCTCAGCGCTAGTAAAATACTAATGCACAGTGCTTATCATAGTGCTTATGTAAATGGATACATAAATTCATATTTATATAAATGTGTGCTTAGACAAAATCAAAATATAAAAATAAAAAGGGTGTTGCTATGAATCATGTAGCCTATGTTTTTCCAGGACAAGGGTCTCAATCGAAAGGTATGTTAAAAGAACTTGCGGATCAGTATCCTATTGTTGAGGAAACGTTCGCAGAAGCATCAGATGTGCTTGCTTATGACCTTTGGGATTTAGTGCAAAACGACGAGAAAGGCACACTTAATCAAACTCATATCACTCAACCTGCATTGCTTGCTGCCAGCGTTGCTGTGTTCCGCGTTCTGCAAGGTATTCATACTACACCTAAGTTAATGGCAGGCCATAGTTTAGGAGAATATAGCGCCTTAGTTTGTGCAGGTATAATGGACTTTAAAGAAGCGATTGCTTTAGTTCAGGCACGTGGTATCTATATGCAAAATGCTGTTCCTGAGGGTGATGGGGCAATGTACGCGATAATTGGATTGGACGACGAACGCATAGAGGACATTTGTCAGCAAGTTCAACAAGATAGTCAATCAGTCGTTGCACCCGTAAATTACAATTCTCCCGGTCAGGTCGTAATAGCTGGAAGCAAGTCGAGCGTAGAACAGGCAGCTTCATTATGCAAAGAAGCGGGAGCAAAACGCGCTTTACCCCTAGCGGTGAGTGCTCCGTCACATTGCGCGTTAATGAAACCTGCTGCTGAAAAGCTGTCTCAGACACTTAATACGGTGCATTTAAAGCATTCAGACGTCAAAATAATTAATAACGTAGATGTTGCGATTTTTTCGTCGGAAAATGAGATTAAAGACGCGTTGGTAAGGCAATTGTTTTGCCCTGTTAAGTGGACTCAGACTGTTGAAGTATTGGCTGCTCATGGCGTAACACACATTGTAGAAGTGGGGCCAGGTAAAGTATTAAGTGGCTTGATCAAGCGCATTGATAAAACAATCAACGTGCAAACTGCAAATTCACCTGATACTGTGAATATTACGATTGAATAGGAAGCAACATGGCTCAACTTGAAAATAAAATTGCGCTAGTCACGGGGGCTAGCAGAGGTATTGGAAAAGCGATAGCACTGCAATTGCTTGAAATGGGTGCCACAGTAATTGGTACTGCCACCAGTGAAAATGGGGCTAAGGCGATTGCAGACTACTTAGGTGAGAAAGGGACTGGCAAGGTATTAAACGTCACTCACGAAGAGAGCATTAGCTCCACCTTAGCCGATATAAATGCAGAATTTGGTAGCATCGATATTCTGGTTAATAACGCTGGAATCACTCGCGATAATCTACTTATGCGAATGAAAGACGATGAGTGGAACGACATAATTCAAACCAACTTAACCGCGATATTCAGGCTGTCAAAAGCGGTTATGCGCGGTATGATGAAAAAGCGTCACGGACGAATTATAAATATTGGTTCAGTGGTCGGTGTTACAGGGAATGCTGGGCAAGCGAATTATGCAGCTGCAAAAGCGGGCGTAATAGGTTTCAGTAAGTCGCTTGCAAGAGAAGTGGCATCACGCGGTATCACTGTAAACACAGTTGCCCCGGGTTTCATTGATACTGACATGACACAATCGTTAAGCGATGAGCAGAAACAAAATATTTTTAATGATATTCCTGCCAATCGTTTGGGAAGGCCAGAAGAAATTGCCAGTACGGTGGCTTTTCTTGCATCAGACATGGCTGGGTATATTACGGGCGAAACCATTAATGTTAATGGTGGCATGTATATGTCGTAATACAAGCGCTTGCTTTGTATTGCGTATTGTTAAATAATTGTTCGGCTATAAATTATTTTTGTTTGTTGCTGGTTTGACCTTTGGCTTGTTGCAGTTATGTGCTTGCATACCGAAGACGAGACAAATAAACTAGCGACAATTTTTACTATCTAGTGACAGTTAAGGGAAACCTGGAAAATGAGTAATATTGAAGAACGCGTTAAGAAAATCATTGTTGAACAACTTGGCGTAAAAGAAGATGAAGTGAAAGCCGAAGCGTCTTTTGTAGATGATTTAGGTGCAGACTCACTTGATACTGTTGAGTTGGTTATGGCGTTGGAAGAAGAGTTCGATACTGAAATTCCAGACGAAGAAGCAGAAAAAATCACTACTGTTCAGTCTGCAATTGATTACATTAACGCCAACAAAGACGCGTAATTCCTTTTATATAACGGCCTATAAAGGCCGTTTCTTTCTAGCTTCAATAGTTGTAAACCCTTTCTTAGCGAGGACATAGTGTGTCAAAACGTCGTGTTGTCGTCACCGGTCTAGGTTTGTTATCACCAGTAGGTCTAGACGTTGATAGTACTTGGAAATCGATTCTAGCTGGCCACAGTGGCATTGGCGATATAACTTTATTTGATTGTGAGAAGTACGGCACTCGGTTTGCCGGGGAAATGCCTAATTTTGACCCGCTTACTTACATCGATAAAAAAGAATTAAAAAAAATGGACCGCTTTATTCAATGCGGTATTGCAGCAGGAAAGCAAGCTCTGCAAGATTCAGGGTTAAAGATTGAAGCACACAATGCTGCAAGAGTCGGTGTTGCAATAGGGTCGGGCATTGGAGGCTTGGCACAAATTGAAAATAACCATACCAAGCTAGTAGAAAGTGGGCCAAAACGCATGTCGCCGTTTTTTGTTCCTTCTACTATTACTAATATGATATCTGGTTTTCTTTCTATTATGGAAGGAATGAAAGGACCTAACCTGAACGTTGTTACAGCGTGTACCACAGGTGTTCATAATATTGGTGTTGCGGCACGTACCATTGCTTACGGCGATGCCGATGCTATGCTGGCTGGCGGAGCCGAAGCCTCAATTACTCCGTTAGGAATAGGCGGGTTCGGTGCAGCTCGAGCATTGTCTACACGAAATGATGATCATCAGGCGGCAAGTCGGCCATGGGATAAAGATCGAGACGGCTTTGTGATGGGCGAAGGCTCTGGCGTAGTGATGCTTGAAGAATACGAGCATGCCGTTCAGCGTGGCGCCAAAATTTATGCCGAACTTAGCGGTTTTGGAATGAGTGGTGACGCTTATCATATGACATCTCCACCGGAAGACGGTGAAGGTGCGGCTGCTGCAATGGTGAACGCGTTAAACGACGCACAGGTAGATATCAGTAAAATTGGGTATATTAACGCTCATGGCACCTCTACTCCTGCTGGAGACCTTGCAGAAGTGTCTGCCATTAAGCGAGTATTTGGAGACAATGCCAACACTTTGTTAGTGAGCTCTACCAAATCAATGATTGGTCATCTTCTTGGTGCTGCGGGTGCAGTGGAAGCAATATTTACTATATTGGCTTTGCGCGACAAAATAGCACCGCCCACAATAAATTTAGATAATCCTAGTGAAGGCTGCGATCTGGATTTTGTGGCGCATAAACCCAAATCGTTTGAGCAAGCTTACGCGCTTTGCAATTCATTCGGTTTTGGGGGAACTAATGGTTCTTTATTATTTAAGCGTGTTGAATAATATATAAAATAATCGGTCTACGGTATCAAAAGGCAATGATAACTCTGCTATCATTGTCTTTTTTATTTATGTTTCTATATTGTGTATCAAATCGTTGATCATTGGCAGATAAATGATAGAGCGCCACATTATGGTGATGGCGTTTTTACTACTATGCGTGTCGCCAAAGGACAGATTGACTTATTTCCCTACCATCAAGAAAGGTTAAAAGCAGACACTGCTGCTTTGTTTTTGCCAACGCCTAACACCCAAATATTTGACTACGCCAAAAAGCAGGCTGAGCTGTTGGGCCATGGCGTGCTTAAAATTGTATTGTCAGCAGGTGTTGGCGGTAGGGGATATTTGAGACCAGAAAAGCTAAGTCCTACTGCGCTTTTTTTTACTTCATCAATGCCTAAAGACTATGATGTATGGCGCAAATACGGCGTGTCTGTTTCAGTCAGTCGCATTCAGATAGCCTCGCAACCCGCACTGGCAGGAATAAAACATTTAAACAGGCTTGAACAAGTGCTGATCAAGCAAGAACTCAGCGGTTTAGATGAAACTGAGGTGTTGGTTTTTGATAGTGAGCAACATTTAGTTGAGACCAGTACGGGTAACGTGTTTGTTTTAGACAATCATCAGCAGTGGTCCACACCGATACTCAATAAGTCGGGAGTTAAGGGGGTGATGCGCGCGTTTGTCATGGCCGAGTTGCGCAAACAAGGACACGTCGTTGTTGAAAAGCCTATCTTGCTTGATGATATTCAACATGCAAATGCCGTAGCGATAACCAATGCGCTAATGGGCGTGGTGCCTGTCACTTATCTTGCACATAAACAGAAACATTGGCGTTTCAATATTGAGCCAGTCTTACAGCTTGCCGATACACTCCCAAATATGTCTCAAAATACACCAAAAGAGTGTTCATTTTGATTCGCGCTAATCGTCTTTTTTTCCTAATACTGGTCGCGTTATTGGTTTTCTTTGCCATAGCAACGATGGGCGTTGTTGGTTTTTATCAAACTCAAGTTCAACAGCCGCTTGGAATTCCACGTAATACCTTGTTTGAAATTAAAACAGGCGCGTCTAGTCATCACGTAATGATGGAGGTATTGAAAAAAAGTAAATCGTCTATCCATCCCATTGTCGGAAAAATATGGCTAAAGCTGACTTTTACTGAACAAACCATTAAAACAGGCTGGTATGAACTGAACCCTAACATGTCTGTACAGGACGCGTTTGATGTATTTGTGACCGGCAAGCAAAAACAGTTTAATATCGCGCTCGTAGAAGGGCTTACCTTTCAACAATGGCACGAAGCTTTGACCAACAACGTCCATTTATACAATGATTTGAGTAAGAAAAAAGAGAATGAACTCAACGAAATGGCAAGCAACCGTTTTGATGCTCCTGTGTCATCCTTAGAAGGGGTATTTTTAGCCGATACCTATTTCTTTGAACATGGACAAGCCATTAGCCAGATTTTGGAAAGGGCCTTGGATGCGATGGTCCAAGCCTTAAGCGATTTGGAGCAGAGCGTTTCTCTTCCTTATTTGTTACGCAATAGGTACGAGGCTATATCTTTGGCGTCAATTGTGGAAAAAGAAACGGCGCTGAGCAGCGAGAGACCTCGCATTGCCGGTGTGTTTATCAACAGACTTGAGAAGAACATGCGCTTACAAACTGATCCGACGGTAATTTATGGATTAGGGTCAGATTTCGATGGCAATCTGACACGTGCTCACTTGCGTTCAGCAACCCCATATAATACTTATGTGATAAAGGGTTTGCCCCCAAGTCCTATTGCAATGGTGGGAAGAGAAGCCTTACGTGCCGTGTATCATTATGAGCAGAACGATTTTTTTTATTTTGTCGCAAAAGGACAGGGTGCTCATGCGTTTTCAAAAACCCTAAACGAACACAATCAAGCCGTTAAGCAATACCAATTAAAAAATAGACAATGAGCATGTATCAAGAAAACGACGTTGATCTCTGGTTTGTACCCACATTGCAGGTTTTTGAACAAAGAATTCATGCAGATTGTTTACATCATGGCATTTTATTAAATGGTGCTGCAGGTATAGGCAAATTTAAATTTGCTACCGCTATAGCCAAAACCTTACTTTGTCATACACCCAATAAAGGAAAAGCCTGTTCTGCTTGTAAAGCATGCCTGTTGTACGCAGCAGGCTCCCATCCTGATTTACATGTGATTGAGAGTGAAAAACAAATTGGTATTGATGCAATAAGACAGCTATCAAATACCTTAAACAAAACAGCGCAAATTGGTCACAATAAAGTGTGCATTATTCGTCATGCAGATACCATGACAGAAGCAGCATCGAATGCTTTACTTAAAACCCTTGAGGAGCCTACGCCTAATACTTACTTACTACTGATCACCGAGTCGCAACACGCCATGTTGCCAACTTTGTTGAGCCGTACCGAAAAAGTGCTGCTTCACAGTCCAACGAAGGCAGAGACATTGGAGTGGCTTCGTTCTCAAGAATTAGCAGACGTACCAGAGCTATTACTAAGCTTATTTGCTTCATCGCCTTATTTAATAAAAAAGCTGCTTTCTGATCCCTCACTACCTGATATGTCGCAACTCAAGCAAGACTTATTATTAGTGGATAGTATGCCTACTTTGGGCCTATCATTGGCGAAAAAATGGGAGCAACATGCCACAATTTTGTTGCAGGTCTGTGCGGAATTCGCCCATAAAAAGTTTGTTTCTTCGTTAGATAGTCGTGATTATATTCCCTATAAACGCTGCTTGGAATGCTCAGGCAAGCTCGCGCAGCCGGGCATTAACAAAGTCGCGCTGTTACAATCGGTCCTTCAACTTATTCCACAATCTCTTAAGGAGTAACTATTGTGTTTGTAGATTCACATTGTCATCTTGACCGTTTGGATGACAATACCTCAGTGCAAAGTGCCATAGATTTTGCCAAGCAACGTGGGGTAGAGCATTTTCTTTGTGTAGCGGTATCGGTAAAAGAATTTGATAGCATGTGTCACCAAGTGGACCGCTTTGAAGAAGTGTCAGTGTCGTGTGGTGTTCATCCTCTTCACCAAGAGGACGCGTGTGAAAAACAACAGCTTTTAGAGATAGCTCAACGAGACAAAGTGGTCGCGATTGGCGAAACGGGTCTGGATTACTTTTACAGCGAAGACACTAAAGAGATACAAATTCAGTCTTTTATTGATCACATAGAAGTGGCGAATGAGCTGTCCAAGCCTTTAATTATTCATACTCGTGGAGCGAAACAAGACACCTTAACACTGTTAAATGAGCATAAAAATAGTGCGACTGAAGGCGTCTTACATTGCTTTACCGAAGATTGGGATATGGCAAAGCAAGCCATTGACTTAGGCATGTACATTTCAATATCAGGCATTGTTACTTTTCAATCTGCTAAAGAACTTAAAGAAGTGGCAGCAAAGATCCCACTCGATAAACTACTTATTGAAACAGATTCGCCCTGGTTGGCTCCCGTGCCTCATCGAGGTAAAGCGAATCAACCTGCTTATGTGGTCGAGGTGGCTGAATATATAGCTAGTTTGCGTGGTATACCCGTACAGGCGTTAGCTGAAGCAACAACAAATAATTTTTATTCATTATTTAAACACATAAAAAGGCACGTTTAGTGTCATTTGTTGTGTTTTCTAAAGAAACGGATAAACTCGTCGGCCGGTACGGGTTTGCTGTAAAAATAGCCCTGCATTGATTGGCAGTCGTGATAATGTAAGAAGTCTCGCTGTTTTTCTGTTTCAACTCCTTCGGCAATCACTGATAGTCTTAGTTGTTTGGCCATGGCGATGATAGCAAGAACAATGGCTCTATCGTCTTCGCTTATGTCGATATCGCGGATAAAAGAGCGATCAATTTTTAGATGGTCGATCGGTAAATGTTTTAAGTAAGACAAAGAACTGTAGCCAGTGCCAAAATCATCAATAGCGATAGAAACGCCCATATCTCTTAATGAATTCAACAGGTTTGACGCTTTTTCGTAATCGTTAACAAGCACACCTTCAGTTAATTCTAATTCTAAGCGCTTTGCGTCTACGCCGGACTGGGTGGTCGTTGCTTTAATAAAATCGAATAAGTATCTGTCGCTTACTTGCTTTGGTGATAAGTTAATGGCGAGTTTAATATCGATGTCATTTTCTTTTAAAAAGCTCAATAAGCCACACACCTGTTTTATCACCCAGTTGCCTAAAGGAATAATAAGACCAGTTTGCTCAGCGATAGGAATAAAAATATCGGGTGATACGTCTTCGCCTTTAGGAGATTTCCAGCGAAGCAGTGCCTCAGCTTTTACAATGCGTTCAGAATATGTATCAATAATGGGTTGTAAAAAAAGCCGAAATTCATCGTTCTCCAAAGCGCTTTTAAGCTTTTCTTCTAACTGCAGTCGCTCTTCGTTAGCAATCAGCATGGCTTTTGAATAAAATTTTGTTTTAGACGAGGACGTTACTGCGCCCTTTAGTGCGATATCCGCCGCTTTTACAAAAGACTCGGCATCTGCACTGTCTTGTGGATAAAACGCAATGCCCGTATTGGTTTCAACTAAACACGGCGCGTTACTTTGCGTTAAAAAGGGTACAGATAAGCGTTCGTTGAGTTTCGCGCTTACTTCATTGACGATAATATGCTGCTCTGTATTGCTTAAATTGTCTTCGAAATGAATGATAAGCGCAAATCGTGCTGAACCGATACGAGCCACATAGCTGTTCTTTGGCGCTATTTCTGTTATATGCAACGCGACATCTTGTAATATTTTATCACCACTCGCATGGCCATAGAGTTCATTAATTCGTTTAAAACGGATTATGTCTATAAAAAGTAAGCTTAATGGCCGGCTGTCTGTACATGCTTTGTCGAGAAATTTCCACATGTATTGGCGGTTGTGTAGGCCGGTTAATGCATCATTTAAAATTAAATTTTCATTTTTTTGAAGTAAGTGTTTGATGCGCGTTGTATCAGAAAGGGTAATCACCCAATGAGCTACCGCACTGGCGTTATTCCTGACGGGTTGAACTGAAACTTGCAACCATTTGTGAAAGTTCGGCGGACAATGCCAATACAATTCACCGTTCCACGTTTTGGCATTCTGGAAAATATTAACCGACTCTGGGTATTGACCCTCAATCAGTTGTTTAATAATAGCAAAAGGCGTCACACTGGCTCGAAACGGATCAAGCTCAAAGTAATCGTATGCGCAGGGGTTGGAGAAAAGCACTCGCTGAGAGGTATCAATGATAACAACACCAAAATCAGCGTTCTGTATGGCTTGTTCAACCGGTAAGTGTAAGTCTAAAACGGTTTCGTTGCGTTTAATGACACTAGAAAGACGCTCACTAAGAATGTCATGTTGAGCTTGCATTTTATCGTGGGACAGCAAGGTTTCTCTTGCTGTTTGAAGCGTACTTTGTTTTTGTTCATAAGCACTTTCGGCATTGTTGATAATTAAAAACCGCTGTTCGATCGCAATGGCTGCAATGCACTCAAGGCACACTTCTTTGCTCTGCCCATTCGGCCCTTTTATGGTTTCCTTCCAAATGCCTGATTGGATTTGCTGCTTATCACTAGCAGAGCTTTCATTTAGCCAGAATTCTTGGGCATCAATTAAAAAATTATGAATGAAAGATCCGTCGTTCTCTAGCTGAATTGTCGCGTTTTCCTTAGCATCTGGGAATAGCCAATAAAACCATCCTACTGGGGCATGAATCACCGTGAAGGTATTATTTGCTTGATGCTTTAGCAACGCGCAATCGACCAAGCCTAGAGACTGAAAAAGTGAATCAAGTGGTATCATGGCTGAGTGCTCAGTTGGGCGGCGTGTTTAAACAATTCATTGACTGCGTCACCCGTTTTTGCACTGGTATAGAAGCAGCTCTCGAACGCCGCGGCTTGTTGTAACACATGTTTATCTTCCCAATGCCACGCGGTATCTAAATCTATTTTATTGACTACCATAATAGCTGGCACCTGCGTATATTCTCTGGCCATAGCGAATATTTCCATTCCTTCAACTAAAGACTGAGCACGAGTTTGGTCCATAACAATGATGAATGCGCTAGCTCCTCGCAGATAGCTTGGCTTGAATCCACAATATCTGTCAATGCCTTCTAGATCCCACAGTAGTAACTGTACGTCAGAACTAGGTGTGGCGATAACCTTCTTGTCAATTTTTACTCCTATTGTTGTTAGGTATTTATTGGAAAAAATACCATCAACAAACTGTCGAGTCAGGCTGGTTTTGCCTACCCCTGTTGCACCGAGTATACAGATTTTCTTTTGTATCATTCGTTATTTACTCACTGCTTTGTTCTTTTCGAACGGGGTGTAGATTACGTTAAACATAACTTTACGTGTACTTTTATTTTCAGATTCAAAGCTGACTTCGCCTATGCCAGTCGTAAATAATTTATCGCTTCTAATACCCTTACTCACTAAAAATTGTTTTACTTGTTTAGCTCGCTCTATACTGAGTTCAAGGTTCTTAGTGGTTGAGCCTTGCGTATCACTGGTCCCTATTAGCACAATATGAGTCTGTGTATTTAATTCGGCACTTAGCAACAAAATTTCTTCAATGTGGGCGGCAGCGGCAAGAAGATTTTGCTGGTTGGCTACAGATAACTGTGTGTCATTGACCTTGAAGTCAATCTGTACAAGATTTAATTGGGCTATTTTTTGCTTTAATATAGAGTGCTTTATTTTATTTGTCTGAATTTTGTCGATCTGAGTTTCGTTGGTGAGTGCGGTGTTTTTAATCATTAATTCAGAGAAGTTAATGTCGAACCTATCGATACCCGAAATCTGATTCAGTGCTGACTTGAAATCTTGATAACCTTGCCAGTTTATCTGTCCAATCAGGCTAAGCTTTTCATGGCCATTCTTTTCATCAGTAAGCTTTGCATTGATATCTAAGGGTAGGGTAAGGGCGTTAATTTTCTTTATAATGATGTCTTTGTCTAAAGATATGTACGGTCTTTCCATTATTTGAATGCGCTCGGGCGCAATGTTGGCATCGGCAAGCCATTTGCTCATAGAGATGGCGTCTGGATCACGAAGTATAGCAAGCGACACGGTATTAATATTTCTCACATCCAATTCAGTGACGACAAACCCGGGTTGCTCGTTCAGTTTTGATAGCTGCGTGACTAAGAGCCGAGCCTCTATTTTTATCCAGCAAAACCAAAAAAGTAGCGCAAATAATAGTGCAACACTTGCATAGCCAAACCATGGCTTTTTTTTGTGCGAGTCATCTTGGTTCTTTTGGGTCACTAAGCACGTTTGCAATAGGGGCTCGCAAGCCACAAACGGGGCGTTTGCTCCTTCGTATGTTAAAAGCTCTGTCAAAAAAGAGTTATGAATTTGTTCTATCGTTTTACTAAATACAAGGCGATCTTTTGCAGGTATCACTCCCCTAGATGCAACGACCAAGAGTGCTTGCGGTCCATGGCTAATATATAAAGACAAGTCGTCTGTTTTAATTTCATCAAGTTGTTGGGTGTACTGATGATCGGCGAAGGAATCCGATACAAAGTCATTGATTGCGGTTAACATAGAGGAAACGAGGTCGGCATTATCGTCAGTTTGCGAATCACGTGTTACACAAGACAGTAACGTTCCTGTTTTTCGGTGGATCAGCAGTACGGTGTCCACTTTATAGCGATAGGCTTGCAGAATAAGGTATTGTGAAAACGGAATACCTTGCTTCCATGCCCGATATCGCATTTTTAATCCCTTCACCGACAAGGAATTTTCCAAAAGCGTATTGGTTTTTTCAATGAAGTGGCTTAAAAACGCAGCGACTGATTTTCTGACTAAGCTACCGACCAAAGGGTAGAGAATGACAGTGAACTTTTCACTTTGTTCAGACACTGAACTTTCAACTGATTTCTCTACAATTGGGCGAATCACCGGTAAGACTGATTTATCCTTGCTCTGCCTCTCATACAAGGCTTCACTAATTACCTCTTCAACGAGCTGCTTTGCTTGTGGTTTCAGTGATTGATAGAGGTTTTCACCATTGTCACCGAACAACAGGGCTCGCAAAGCCTGTAATTGTTTATCGTCGTCGTTTGTATTAGTCGTTTGTTTCATCGGCTTCTAAATTGGTAGCCATAGTCGCAAGCAATTTCGCCAATGTTTTCCTATCCGTTTTCGATGAATTCAATTCATTATTGACTTCGGAAAGTTTTTCTAGGGTTTGAGATTTATATTCGTCTAATAACACGCTGAGTGCTCGTAGCTCTTTGTCTATGCGGCTATGCACAGCGTCAATATCTTCTTTGCCCGAGGTGTCTGTCATTTCTATTTCAGAGCTAAGTTGTGACTTTGTTGACATGATGCTTTGCTGTAAATCTTCGGTTTTTTTATCGAAAACTTGAGTGGACTCACTCAGCTTGTTGAGAATAGACTTCTCTACTTGATCGATGGAAGATTGAAGTGACGAAATGGATGTTTGATGCGTTTCTTTGAGCTGTGAAATATGTTGCTCAAACGTGGCAGCAAGGTCATCTATCTTTTGTGTCATTGCCCGTTGTGCTTCACCAAATACGATGTCCTGTAATTGAGCAAGTGGTGATATTTTAGCTTCACTGTCTGTTTTTTTGGTCATTACACCTTCCTTACAGTTTATTCGTTACATTAAATATAACTCCTTATCAATAATTAACAAACCATTCTATGGCTTACTGCTTGATTTTTCGGGGAATAGGGATATGGCCTGCCTCGCTACCCACTTGTGTATTAATTCTTTTGGTTTTCTTAAGTGTGGTATTCACGGTTTTTTTGTTAGATGAAATTGACGACGTTTTTTTAAGCTTACTTTTAACAGTATGTTTTAAACCAGTGAATCGACTTGGATGGGAAGGATGCGATCCGCAGGCTATTTCATAATCGATATGTTGCCGAATAGACACAAAGCTTTGCCAGTCTTTTTTTCCAACTAAAGAAACGGCTTCGCCGGATTCTCCCGCACGTCCAGTTCGCCCAATTCGATGGATATATTCGTCCGCCTGCTTGGGTAAATCAAAGTTAATCACTAAGCCCACCTTTCGAAGATCTAAGCCTCTAGATGCTAGATCGGTAGTGACTAAAATACTGTACTGTCCACGAGAAAAACCAGATAGTATTGCTGAGCGTTGCTTTTGTAACAAATCGCCACTTAGCGCAAGCGCTGAACGCGCATTTTGTTCATTTAATAACGACGCCAAGCGAGTGGTGTCTTCACGAGTGGCAGTAAACACAATAGCTTGGTTGTACGACCGTTCTTCCAGTACGCTATTTAGCAACTCTTCTTTTTGAGTCAGTGATTCTGCGAAGTAAAAAGATTGCTGTATCTGTTCGTGTTTTTGTGTTGAAAGGCCGACATTAATGTGAACGGGCGCTTTTACTATCCGATTTGCCATTTTTAACACATCAGGGTGGTCCAGAGTGGCAGAAAACAGCAACGTTTGCCTTTTTCGGTGGTCAGCGTATCGATTTATGGCAATTAAAGCATCAGAAAATCCAAGATCAAGCATTCTGTCTGCTTCGTCGAGAACTAATAGTTCTAGACCATTTAAAAAGAAGTGCTTACTTTGAAGATGATCAAAAATGCGCCCTGCAGTTCCAATAACAATATCTGGAGAACGTTTAAGCATCTTTGCTTGGTCATTATAATTTTCACCGCCGACAATTAACGAAACGTTAAGTTTTGTGCCTGAACACAGCTTTTTAGTTTCTAAGAAAACTTGCTTCGCTAGCTCTCTGGTGGGCGCTAAGATTAATGCGCGCGGGTCTTGCTTACTCAGTGCTTTGCTGTTTAACAAACGATGAATTGAAGGCACGAGAAAAGCAAATGTTTTGCCGGACCCCGTTTGCGAACAAGCCAAAATATCTTTGCCTAACAATGCCGGAGCAATACATTTTTCTTGAATATCCGTTAGAGAACTAAAACCAAATTCTTGGAGTTTTGAAATAATTTTATGGCTTACAGGGAGGTCGGTGATCAGCAAAGTAATAAACTACCATTTTTTCTTGGGTGCAAATAACTCGTCAAGTTCATCTCTTTCTGCTTCTTTTTTGGCAGCGCGATCTTTCGCATTGGCACTTTTAAGTTCGTCTTGAATTTCAGTTAATTGCGTTTTGAATTGACTTAAACGCTTGGCAAGAAACTCATCAAGACCATTTTGGTTTTCCATCGCTTTAATACCTTTTTCAAGATATTGTCGAGCAGAGCCTAACATTTTTGTATTAAGTGCAGCAGCTGCTCTGCGAGCTAAAGTCTCAACGTTGACTTTCAATTGCAAGCGCTCTAACAGTTTATCTTGTTCGCTGTAGGTTTTTGAATCTACTTTTCCTTTTGAATATTCAGAGCGTAATAAAATGCGTAATTTTTTTACTGCTTGAATGTATTGAATAATCAGTTTATCCGTTTCCGGCAACGTAAAATCTGAATTGGGTGTATCAGCGGTGGTGTCTGTTTCGCCAATAACGCGTTCTTGGTCCTTGATGCGTTGTTTTATATCTGTAGTACTAGGAGATAAAGAGGCGATACTTTGCAGTGCGTTTAACACACGTTGATGTAGAATTAGGATAACCTTTGAAGAAATAGGAAACTGGCTACAGGCCATAAGCACATTTTCTGTCTCGTCGATAATGGCTTTGTGTTTAGCAACTTCAGCGCGTGTTTCCGCTTCAACTTTCGCTTTGTGCTGCTGCATTGCATTAAAGAAAATTGCAGCAACAATTAATACCACAACCAATATTACAATAATTTCAAACAATTGTAGGTTTCTCCGTTCTTGCTAATGCTCTCACTTGATGCTACCACCTGAACCTAAATTAAAATATTAAACATAAAATTATCGACCATGATTAAGGTAGCTTAACTAAAAACACACTGCCACCAAGAGTACCACCATTCGTCAGCGAAATCTCACCATGCTTATTATTATTCTCATGGGCCTCAGCAATGAGTCTGGCAAAGAATAAACCGAGCCCAGTTCTTCCGTGTTTCAAGCTGGCTTTACTTGGCGCTCCATTTTTTTCTTCCGTCATTGATACAGGATAGCCTAATCCATCGTCTTCAATGGTTATGCAAAGGTAATCATGGTTATCATTTTTTTGTTTTTGAATACAAGCTGCAATGCGTACTTGGCTATTTCCATACCTAAAAGCATTGATAAGTGCATCGTTCAGCAAAAGATAAACGAGCTCTGAATCGATAAACCAATGTAAATGTGGATCTATTTCCACCGACACGGAAATATTGTTCTGTTTTGCATAATAGTCGTTTGAACTGATTATTTCTTCAAAAATATCAGTAATGCTGTACTCATCAATATTGGTATATAGGCCTTGTATATCGTTTTTATAAAGAGATAACAATTGCACCAAATTAGAATTGAGTCGCGTGGCTTCGTAATGGGTTCTACTAATATGCTTATGAGCGCTTTTAACGTCGCTCGGCACGTGGTGGCTGAGCGTTTCAATTGATTGAATGACTAATCCCAACGAGTTTTTCATATCATGGACAACAGCGGCTAAGACGTCAGAAAAATCCAAGTCTTGATTGTTTGACTGCATGAAAGATAACCACTCTTTATCAAAATAAGTATTATAAAAATAAAGGTAGCACAAGTATTTACGCTCTGTTGAGCTTTTAATTTAAAGGTATATTGGGTAAGGTGTGTTTGCTTAAAATAATAAAGCTAGAGTTTAGGTAATGCGTTTATGAAACTACAACAGCTTCGGTACATTGTAGAGGTGGTCAATAACAATCTTAACGTTTCTGCTACCGCTGAGAGTTTGTACACTTCGCAGCCAGGAATTAGTAAACAGGTTAGAATGCTTGAAGATGAGCTCGGTGTTCAAATTTTTGGAAGGAGTGGGAAGCACCTTACCCATGTGACTGATGCAGGTAGAGAAATTGTAAAGTTATCACGCGAATTATTGGCAAAAGTGGAGAGTATTCGTTCAGTCGCTAGGGAACACACGCTTCCCGATGAAGGAAAATTAAATATTGCCACTACACATACCCAAGCTCGTTATGCCTTACCTGATGTGATTCAAGGTTTCATGACCAAATTTCCTAAGGTATCCCTGCACATGCATCAGGGGACGCCCTCCCAAATTAGTGACTTGGCAGCAAAAGGCGAGGCCGATTTTGCTATCGCCACTGAGGCCCTGCATTTATACAACGATTTAGTTATGTTGCCTTGTTATCATTGGAATAGAAGCGTCATTGTTAATAAGGCACACCCGCTAGCAGGCAAACAAAAACTGAGTATAGACGATATCGCTGAATTTCCTTTAGTTACCTATGTATTTGGATTTACGGGGCGGTCTGAGCTAGATCATGCTTTCGAAAAAGCAGGGCTCAATCCTAAAATAGTGTTTACTGCTACCGATGCAGATGTCATTAAAACGTATGTGCGTTTGGGCGTAGGCATTGGAGTTATTGCGTCAATGGCAGTGTCGGAATACGAAGATAACGACTTAGTTAAAATCGACGCTAGTCATTTGTTTGATTACAGCACAACAAAAATCGGGTTTAGAAAAGGCAGTTTCCTACGCAGTTATATGTATGACTTTATTGAGCGATTTGCGCCACACTTAACCAAAACCAATGTGGAAAAAGCCATGATGCTAAAGAATAATGACGAGGTAGAGAAAATGTTTAAAAATTACACTCTACCCGTAAAGTAAATATGTCAGCGTAAACGCTTAAGTTAGCACTCAATAATGTTAACGGCCAGCCCTCCTCGAGCCGTTTCTTTGTATTTTGTCTTCATATCATTACCGGTATCGCGCATGGTTTTTATCACTTTATCCAATGAAACTTTGTGATCACCCGTTCCTCTTAATGCTAGCCGTGATGCATTAATCGCTTTTATTGCTCCCATTGCGTTTCGCTCTATGCAAGGAACTTGTACTAACCCACCAACGGGATCGCAGGTAAGGCCGAGATTGTGTTCCATACCGATTTCAGCCGCATTCTCAACGGCTGACACTGAACCACCCAATATTTCCGTTAACGCGCCTGCTGCCATCGAACACGCAACGCCCACTTCACCTTGACAGCCGACTTCTGCGCCAGAAATGGAGGCATTTTCTTTGTATAAAAAGCCAATTGCACCAGCCGTTAACAAAAATCGACTTGCCGTAGATTCATCTAAAGTGCGTATAAATTTATCGTAATAGGCCATTACAGCAGGGATTATTCCTGCTGCACCGTTCGTCGGAGCCGTCACCACTCTGCCACCCGCGGCATTTTCTTCATTAACGGCTAAAGCAAACACATTGACCCAATCCATAACCTGCATCGGATCATTAGACCGTTCAGTCATTAGCTTTTGATATAGCTTAGGGGCCCTTCTGGTTACTTTTAATCCTCCCGGTAACAAACCCTCTTCGTGTATTCCTCGTTCGATACAGGCTCGCATAACTTGCCAAATACCAAAGAGCTTTTGCTTTATATGTTCCTCGGCTTCTTTTTTATTCGCCATGTTGAGCTTGGCTATTTCATTTTTTAATACAACACCGCTTATGCTCAAGCCTTCGTTTTTACACACACTCACTAAAGATTCAGCAGAATGAAAGGGAAAAGGCTCCGAATGGGAGGCATTTAAGGCTTCTTGCTTAACCTCGTCAAACTGCTCTTCAGACACAATGAAGCCACCGCCAATAGAATAATAGGTGAATGATTGATGCTGACCGTCATCGAAGCTGAAATGTAGGGTTAATGCGTTTGCGTGTCTTTTCAGCGTTTTCCTACGATGAAAAATAATGGCCCCTGTTTTAGGGAAGGGGACAGACTGTTCATTATTCAGCGCAATCTGTTCATTGTCGCGAACAAGCGCTAAATAATTTTCAATATTTTCCACGTCGACACTTTCAGGCTCGAATCCCATCAGTCCTAAAATAACCGCTTTGCCCGTACCGTGCCCAATTCCCGTTTGACCTAAAGACCCAAACAATTCAACATTTACTTTAGTGATGGATTGGAGTTGGCCCGCTTCGCTCATGGTTTTTACACACAGCGCTGCGGCTCGCATAGGTCCAACGGTATGCGAGCTAGATGGCCCAATACCCACCGAAAATAAATCAAATACACTGATCATTTTTATTGCTCTTTTAATTGCTGCTGCCGTAGATGTTCCCGAGTATCATAAAGATGATTGCTCAGGTTCCTGATAATAGAAGCAGTCACTCCCCAAATCAAATGACCTTCAAATGAAATAAAACAGACTTTCTGTTGTATTCCTTTTCGCTTAACAGAATAAACAATTTGATTGGATGGATGACACAGGTAGTCCAATGGAACTTCAAAGGCCAATTCAACCTCATTCGCATCTATGAAAAGCTCCTCTGGTGGTTTTACCAAAGCAACGATTGGAGTGATACGATATTGGCTAATGGTTCTGTATCGCTTGAATTTGCCAATAACGTTAATGTTATCGGGCCTTAGGCCTACTTCTTCATAGGCTTCTCTTATGGCGGTTCGTTCTGGAGAAATATCGCTAGGCTCGACTTTTCCTCCCGGAAAACTGATTTGACCAGGGTGATGTTTAAGGTGTTTGGCTCGTTTAGTCAGCAAAACCGTCAGCTGTTCTTTATGTTCAATGATCGGAATCAACACCGCAGCTTGTTGGCTTTTTGTGGTCAGTGGATAGTCGCTTTCAACCTTGACGTTCCTGACGTGATGAAAGCGACGCAAAAATTCAGCTTTCTTCATAGCTCCCTAAAACGGGTAATATTTTGGTCACTTTATCAAAAGTTTCTTGATATTCTTGAGTTCCTATCGAGTCAATAACGATACCGCCTCCAGCACAGCAATAAACCGTTCCTTGTTCAGCGAGTATGGTTCGAATACAAATGCTAGAATCGAGATCATCGCGCCAACCATTATAAAAAATACTTCCACAATAGATATTGCGGCTGTGTGGTTCTAATTCATCAATAATTTCCATTGCTCTTATTTTAGGAGCTCCTGTTATAGAGCCGCCAGGAAAAGCATCTTTTAGCAGCTGTAATGGCGAGCTTGTGTTATTCAATGTGCCCGTAACGGTACTCACCATATGATGAACAGCCGTATAGCTTTCCAATGCAAATAAATGTGGCACCTTGACAGAATCGGCAAGGCAATGTTTGCTGAGGTCGTTTCTCAATAAATCGACAATCATTAAATTTTCTGCGCGATCTTTTTCTGAATTTAATAAGGCATTCGCTGAGTCACGATCTTTTTGTGGGTCGTCAGAGCGCGGGCGGGTACCTTTTATCGGCTTTGTTTCTACATGCTTATTATTGACAGATAAAAATCGCTCAGGCGACACACTCAGAACTGCGCCTTGATGAGTGACCATATAAGCGGAAAAAGGCGCTTTATTGGTTTGTCTAAGAGATAAGTAAGCCGAGTAGGGGGACCCTGAATAAGACGCTTCAAAGCGCTGTGAAAAATTACATTGGTAGCAATCGCCCTCGGTTAAATAGCTGTGAATTCGCGTAATTGCATTGAGATAATCCGATTCAGACAGGTTTGAATGCCAAGGTGATGTTAGTGAAAAGCTAGCAATACTCTGATGATTCTTGGGAATGAGACTTAGTGGACGAACCAAAGGTTGTGCCGTTTTATGGAGATAAAATAAAACCTGTCTATCGGTTTCGTGGCAATGGATCAGTGCTTGACAGTACAAACCAATGATTAAGTCTGGTGAACGATAGCTTTGCTTTTTAGGCTCTATTTGACCGTAAAAACGGGCCATGTCATAGCCAATCAATCCGGCTACTCCGCATTGAAACGGAAAATCGCTGTGTGCTTCAGTAACAGGCTGAATTTGTTGTTTCAATTGAGCAATGAATTCGTCTGCAAGCTCAATAGGGTCTTCTCTTGAGATGCGTTTTGTCTTATCTGCAACAGACTGCACAATAGTGCGGTGGTGCTCGCTCGTAATGACAGTATGAGGTGCCCACAACATTATGGAAAAACGCGTAGACTGAGACGTTTTATCGCCTGACTCTACCGAAGAATCCAGTAATAAAGCATATTGACTGTTCACTAGCGTTTTGAATGACTCGTAAAGCGGCTTTTGTTCAGCTTTAGGTAATTCGTAGGCATGTAAATAAAGAGTATCGTGACTGAGCATGTTCAACTGTTACAACCAAGCATCTTGCGATAGTATACGCAGATAAATTACCAGATTCACATCAAGTCGTTTACAGGGGCAAAAATGTCGACAATTCGCCAACAAGATTTTATTGATAGTATTGAAGATGCGTTGCAATTTATTTCTTTTTATCACCCGATTGATTACGTAAAAGCGGTGGAAAAAGCCTATCACAAAGAACAAAGCCAAGCGGCAAAAGATGCAATGGCACAAATTTTGATAAACTCGAGAATGTCAGCAGAGGGCAAACGTCCGCTGTGCCAAGATACGGGTATTGTTACTTGTTTTGTTAAAGTTGGAATGGGCGTATCTTGGGATAAAACTGATATGACAGTACAACAGATGGTCGACGAAGGGACACGTCGAGCCTACACCAACAAAGACAATCCACTTCGAGCCTCTATTGTTGCAGATCCTGCCGGCGCGAGGAAAAACACCAAGGACAATACCCCCGCCGTTGTGCACATAGATATGGTAGCTGGAAATGAAGTGGAAGTGATGATTGCTGCTAAAGGTGGCGGCTCAGAAAATAAATCGAAAATGGTGATGCTCAATCCAAGTGATGACATTGTTGACTGGGTAGTTAAAACGCTTCCCACTATGGGCGCAGGTTGGTGTCCACCGGGTATGTTAGGACTTGGTATAGGTGGAACGGCTGAAAAAGCGGCCGTATTGGCAAAAGAAAGCTTAATGGACCCCGTCGATATTCACGAGTTGCTTGAGCGCGGCCCACAAACAAGCGATGAAAAACTACGTGTTGATCTATTTCATGCGGTTAATAAATTAGGCATTGGAGCTCAAGGCTTAGGTGGGCTGACTACTGTGGTTGATGTGAAAATTAAATCTGTTCCCACTCATGCAGCATCAAAACCTGTCACTATGATCCCCAACTGCGCTGCGACACGTCACGCTCATTTTACCTTAGACGGTTCTGGCCCTGCTGAGCTTCGCGCACCTAAATTAGAAGAGTGGCCTGATATTACGTGGGAAGTAGGTGAGAATACACGACGAGTCAATATGGATGAGCTAGGAAAAGCTGATATTCAAGACTGGAAAGTGGGTGAAACCATTCTTTTATCTGGAAAAATGCTAACCGGTCGTGATGCAGCCCACAAACGTATACAAACAATGTTTGAAAATGGAGAAGGGCTACCCGATGGCGTCGATTTAACAGACCGTTTTATCTATTACGTTGGTCCGGTTGATGCCGTTGGCGACGAAGCGGTAGGTCCGGCAGGCCCCACAACGGCAACGCGAATGGATAAATTCACTGATATGATGCTAGAAAAAACCGGCCTACTTGGCATGATAGGTAAAGCTGAACGCGGACCAGCTACGGTAAAATCGATAGCCAAACATAAATCGGTTTATTTGATGGCCGTAGGCGGAGCTGCCTATTTGGTATCAAAAGCCATTAAAAAAGCCAGAGTGGTGGCTTTTGAAGATTTAGGTATGGAAGCGATTTACGAGTTTGAAGTGGAAGATATGCCAGTAACCGTTGCGGTGGACAGTTCAGGTTCAAACGCGCATGAAATTGGCCCCGCAATGTGGAAACTCAAAATTGCAGAAATGGAAAACGAATAAGGATCATGCCTCAAGCTTTACTTTATCTTATTCTCTCTGCTGTGAGTGGGCTCCTTCTAGGAGCCTGTATTACAGGCTTAGTTTTCCGTTCAAAAAACAGTGAACTCAGTAATGTAAATACACAACTTAGTGAGCAGCTACAAGGGCTTAATGATTCGATACTCAGCTTGAGCAAAGCGGCAGCGTTGGGAGAGGAGCGGCTCGCTCAGTTAAGCGCGTTACAAAGCGACTATAAAACTCTACAACATAATCACGCTAATTTGTTTGCGCAATTAAAAGCAAAGGAATCAGCATATAATGAAAAGGATATCGCACAAAAAGAGAAGTTCGATATGCTCACCCAAGCCGAAAAGCGCTTAAGTGAACAATTTGAAAACTTAGCCAATAAAATATTTGAGAAAAAAAGTGAGTCATTTACTCAACTTAATTCACAAGGTATTAATCATTTATTGACGCCCCTTAAAGAACAAATCGATAGCTTCAAGCGACAAATCAACGACCAACACGTAAGAGAAGGGCAGGAAAGAGCAAGCTTAAAAACTGAAATTCTTAGTTTAAAAGCCTTGAATCAAAAAATTACCGAAGAGGCGAATGCATTAACTAAAGCCTTAAAAGGCGACAATAAACAACAGGGCAATTGGGGGGAAGTTGTTTTAGAGCGTATTTTAAAAGAATCTGGTTTACGCGAAGGGCACGAGTTTGATACGCAAGTCTCGTTGAAAAGTCATGAAGGAAAACAGCAGCAACCTGATGTGATTGTACATTTGCCCAATGAAAAAGATGTCGTGATCGATTCTAAAGTCAGTCTGTCTTCCTACGAGCGGTATTTTCACAGTGAAGACGAATTGGTTAAACAACAATACTTAAAAGAGCATATCGCTTCGTTAAAAAATCACATAAAGGGTTTAAGCAAAAAAGACTATCAGGCTCTCCCTGATTTGCGGACCTTAGACTATGTGTTGATGTTTGTACCCGTGGAACCGGCGTTTATGTTAGCGATTGATGAAGAGCCTGAACTGGTTAATTACGCGCTGAGTTTAAATATTATGATAGTCAGTCCTACCAATCTTTTAGTTGCACTGCGTACGATAAATAATATTTGGCAATATGAATATCAGAATCAGAATGCACAAAAAATTGCTGATCACGCTGCAAAGCTATATGACAAATTTACCAACTTTGTATTGGATATGGATAAAGTAGGCAAGGCGCTAGAGGGCTCGCAAAAGCATTTTGATGCCGCGATGAATAAATTATCAAATGGTCGGGGTAATCTTATTCGTCAAGTTGAGCAGTTCAGAGAGCTGGGTGTTCAGCCTAGTAAAAAGTTAGCTAAGACCTCCGCATCGCTCGAAGATCAAAGTGAATAATATGGATGAAAACACCTTTATTTATGTTCAAGATGATGTATTACCTAGCGATTTTTGCGAAGACATTATCCGGATTTTTTCACAAAGCAAACACAAAATACAAGGGACGACTAGCGGTGGTGTAGATCTCGAAAAGAAAAACAGCACCGATGTGCTTTTCAGTCAAGCTCCCGAGTTTGCTTTGCATTTTAAACGGGTATTGGCTTACGTAAGTCAGAACCTACAGCATTACTTAAAACGATACCTCTTTGCTTTAATTGGTCCCATCGCGCTTTCAGTAAAACACCCAAAAACGGGGCAAACGGTTAAACTCACACAAGATAATTTTGAAGAAGTTGGTGTACCCAATTTACCTCACTTGGTCAGTTATCTTTTTAGAACAGGGGCCGTGAATGCACAGCATTATCAACAGGGTGTGGGCGGCTACCCCTATTGGCATAGCGAAGTGTATCCGCAAGGCCAACACAACGAAGCCCTGCATCGAGTTTTGTTATGGATGTTCTATTTGAATGATGTAGATGAAGGTGGAACAACTGATTTCTTTTATCAAAACGTATCAATAAAACCGAAAGTAGGTCGAATGGTTATTGCGCCAGCTTATTTTACGCACACGCACAGAGGTTGTGCGCCTATTTCTAACGATAAATTTATCCTTACTTCTTGGGTGCTATTTAATCGGTCTGAGCAAATTTATAAAGTATAAGAACTATAAAGTATAGACTAGCACCTTAGCGAGCAAACAAAGTTTTCTAGGAAACAAACATTTTGCGTTTTGTTGCTTTCTTGTTAAACTAAAAAATCACTTTATAGAGGAGCTTTTTAATGCGTAGTAGAAGCCTTTTATTAGCTATTATATTTTTTTGCGCGTCTTTTGGTGCCAATGCCTCGTTCGTAGACACCCGCAATTTCCAGCAAGTAGATGGTTCAAATTTTTGGACTAATTTCGATTTAGGGCTTGATGTTCTTCGTCTCGATTGGGCTGATACTTTGGGTAGTCCATCATCAGAACAACAATCACGGTCGGATTTCATTAATTTTGTAGGATCAAATCAAAATGGTTGGCGATTTGCTACGCTAACAGAATTTGATGCTTATGTAGATTGGTTTGATTCTGATCCAAATTCTAACGGTTGGTCTGAAGCTCAAAACGCAGGTTCGAACCTCTTTTTCCAACTTAACGGCTTAGGGCCTGGATTTACTGAGCAAGACGGTTATGACAGTGAAGGATATACCTACTGGCAATTGGGTACACTCAACCCCTTTGCAGGTTTGTTTGATAACCCATTCACTTACTCTTGGATCGCTGATTTTGCTGATAGCCCCCTTGTTACATGTGCAGGGTTTTCAGTGCTGTGCAATTCAGGGTATTTCCCAGATGAAAATGCACCTGAGTTTACTGCATTTGACGCATTTAGTCTGAGCTATGCAAACGGTAATCCTCTTAATGTCGCTCCTCTTCTTGTGAGGGATATTGGGTTATCGAGCATATCAGATAGTGTCAATGCGCCTACAGGCTTGGGAATTTTCTTCGCCTCTTGTTTTGTATGGCTTTGTTTTAAACGCAAATCACGGTATTCTTAACGCACTCTCAGCAGTAGTTGCTCTTAAAGGATATCAATGAGTTTGACTGAAGTTTTTGTCCATTATCTATATGGACTTAGATACGTTGCTTTATGTTTAATGTGTGTGATGGTGGTTTTTGCGATAGACGATTTGTTTATCGACCTTTATTATTGGACTCGACGAGCGTGGCGAGCGATAACTGTTTACAGGAAGCGCGGCGTTTTTGACGAAAATGCCTTGTTTAGCCAAAAGGAGAAGCCACTTGCAATCATGGTTCCTGCTTGGCAAGAAGTCGGCGTTGTCGGTAAGATGGCTGAGCTTGCCGCCTCAGAACTCGACTATGAAAATTATCAGATTTTTGTAGGCACTTACCCAAATGATCCCGGCACTCAGCAAGACGTCGATTCTGTCTGTCAGAGGTTTCCCAACGTGCACAAAGTGGTTTGCGCGAGACCGGGGCCAACCAGTAAAGCTGATTGTCTAAATAATGTTATCGCCTCTATTTTAGAATTTGAAAAGACGACTAAAGTTAAGTTTTCAGGTTTTATACTGCACGATGCGGAAGATGTCGTTTCCGCAATGGAATTACGACTGTTTAATCACCTACTCGAACGAAAAGACCTTATTCAACTGCCAGTTTACCCTTTTTCAAAAAGTCCTTTGAACTTCACTGCCGGCCATTACTTAGACGAATTTTCGGAAATGCACGGAAAGGATATTGTTGTGAGGGAATCGATGGTGGGACAAGTGCCGAGCGCAGGCGTAGGAACGTGTTTTAGTCGACGTGCCATAATAAAGCTTACTGCTGAAGGTGAAGGTTTACCCTTTGACGTCCAATCATTAACGGAAGATTATGATATAAGTTTCCGCATGAAAGAGTGGGGAATGGAGGAAATTTTTGCGCACTTTTCAGTATCAGATAGTAAGTACGCTTCCTTTGCTGAAAAGTCAAAAAGTAGGAGTTTATCGGGCGGCAACGTTGTCTGCGTAAGAGAGTATTTCCCTTCTACGGTGTCGACGGCGGTAAGGCAAAAAAGCCGATGGATTATTGGTATTGTATTTCAAGGTTTTCAAGTTCATAGGTGGTCAAAAGATTGGAAGCTTAATTATTTTTTATGGAGAGATCGCAAAGGCGTCATTGCTCATTTTGTTAGTTTTTTTTCGACACTAATACTGTTTAATGTTTTAGTTATATGGGCTTATGATCTCCTAATGCCTAATAGTTATAGATATTTATCTTTATTTTCTGATGATCCATTGAGCGTTTTTTTGCTTCAGGCAAACCTGTTGTTTTTCATAAACCGTGTTATACAAAGAATGATCCTCGTTAGACGATACTATGGAATCTTCCAAGCCCTTTTAAGCCCATTTCGATTGTTCTGGGGAAATTTGATTAATTTTTTAGCCAATATCCGGGCCATACGACAAGTAATTGAACAGGGAGGAAATCCTAAACGCGTTGCTTGGGATAAGACACAACATGAATATCCTACCATTAGCAATAGAATGACGGGACGTTCGCTTGGAAATATCTTATTAGACAAAAATGCTATTACGGAAAAACAGCTTGAACAAGCACTGGAGAATAGACAATCCTTTGAGCGTTTAGGACAAACGTTACAGCGTTTGCATTTTGCTTCTGCTGACCAGGTTGGAGTGGCCTTGGCTGAGCAAGCTAATGTTAGTTATGCGAAGATTAACCCATTCTCTATCGACTCTTCTCTCGTTAACTTATTGGACGAGAACTTGGCGTTAAAGTATAGGGTGTTACCGCTAGGGCTCAGTAATAATACATTAGAAATCGTTTCAGAAAACAGACTGTCTCCTGTTGCTCTTGCTTCGCTTTCACGACGCATAAGTAAAAAAGTTACTTGGTCTCTATGTCAAACTGGTGCAGTTACCCTCGGTATTCGTTATCACTATCAACACGTAGATTGTAACCCTGCTACTGCGCTTGATGCTGCAGTAAATAAGCGGCAGATCACTCGATCCGTTGCTGAGAAGTTGCAAGATCATTATTTCAGTCTTCAAATGCAGTTTGGTGATGCTGTTCAGCAAGCTGGTTTGATAGAACTACCTGTGTTTAATCAAATTATATTAGATTTTGATTTCAGCAGCGGTAAGCTGTTTGGAGAGTATTTACTTGAGAATGATTTTATTTCCAAAGATGCTTTGGATACGGTTATCGAACAACAAAAACAGCGTCAGGTAAGTATTGAGCAGCTTATTGAGCAACACCTTTCTGGCAGTGGGGTGTTAGCATGAAGGCAATAATTTGTTTCATTTTGTGGAGTGTATTTGCTGTTTCTGCTTTAGCGCAAACTGCCGACAAGCTGATACAGAAAAATAAACTATCGGACTATCAAGAATTTTCGTCTTATCCGTTTATCGATAAAGCTTATCAGTACGAGGCTCAAGGAAAATATACACTGGCTTTGGCTGAAGTCAAAAAAGCGAGAGAGTATGCGCCTGATTATGCACCTTATCAGCGTTTTGAGATAAATCTCACGTTGGCACTAGGAAAGTTAAATGATTCCCTTAGCCTAATATTGTCAAGTGACAACAGAGAGCCTTTACTTGCAGATTGGGTGGAGCGCGTTTTACGAAGCGACGATCCAGAGGAGCGTTTTACCTTACTCTCTCTGTTAATGGACCAAGATAATATTGTTACGGTTGATAAAGGTACTTATGTTGAGAAATTTATCGATCGATTCGTAGGAAGCAATCAATATTTCTACGTTATTCGAGCCTACGAACAAAATCAGACATTACTGAGCAACCTCATAAACATTAAAGAAAAAGTGATGTTTGCTTACGTTGAGCTTGGAAAAATTGATGCAGCACAGGCTTTGTATTTAACAAACCAAGATTCTGCCAGTAATGTGATGACAGATATTTTTATTGAGCTTAGCTTGAATGGAAATAATGTTGATTCATTTTCGCGGCTTTCTACGCTTAAAAACGATAAAATCGCGCAAAAGGCGGTAAAAGCGTTTATTCAGAAAAAAATCGGAGAACGCGAAAATGAAAAAGCAATATTAGGGTATGTTTGGCTGTCTGATAAGCGCAAACTAGCAAATGATGAGAAAAGACAATTTTTATCTTTGCTAATTCAACAAAAGGATAATAAAGCATTAGCTTTTGTTAAAACCGATCCGTTTTCTTGCTCTGATCAAATCGCTGTTTTTCTTCAATTCAGAAAAGAAAAGGAAGCCGCTGATATTTTCAAAACATGTTTGCTCTCAAGGAAAAAAGTTAATGATTGGCAAACGTACGCAAATCGTTTGCTAAGTGCGAATGAGGCAAGAGCTATCGCTAGCCAGCGAACCTCTCTTGCCGACGAATTAAATGCTATTGCGCTTTCAAAAGATATTGCCGCAAAAAGATACACTGCAATTATAAATAGCATTAATGTTCAATCCGCTAATGACCGCGAGCTTACCGCTTTGGTTACGGTTCATGCTGAATTAGAGCAGTGGGGCAACGCTTCGCTTGCAGCAAAAAAGTTATACGAGCAATCGTCAACGGCTGAGAACCTAGAAAAACTAACTTATATACTTATACAAGCAAAGGAACTTGATGCGGCAAAAACGCTTTTAATAAATGCAGCACTACATCGTCAACCCATGTTGGATACCTCTAAAACCAGCTTGCTAACGTTGTTGGAACCCAATGACTTAGTCGCAAACACTGCTTTGCTTTCGGAAATAAAATCTTGGGGAAACTTACAAGAGCTCGCCGAGTTATTTAGGCTAGCAGATAAATGCGACGAAGCGGTCCCCTTGCTTCTTTCAATGGACGCTCCTTTATCTAAAGCGTCTTTATATAGCTTAGGCCTATGCTATGAATCAAAGAATAATCTTAATCTGGCATTAGATGCATTTAGTCAGTTAGATAACATTGAATCAACGTCTGATTCGATAAATTCAATTATCAATGTTTTAGTTAAGCAAGGCCGGACGTCGGAATTAGAACAGTTTATTAAAAGTAAAGGGCTTGAAAATGAACCTAGTTTAAAGGCAACGCTAGCTCAGCTTTATTTTGACAATAAATCATTTACTCAGGCATTGTCTTTAGTCAATCAAATTAAAGATCCGAAGCCCACAACTCAAGACGTAAAAATTGAGTCTCTGATTGCACTGGACTCGCACGAATTAGCCCTTGACGCAGCTCGGGAACAATTTAAAGCGCTTGGCTCTTTCACTGCTATACGTTGGCTTAGGCAAGCCAATATTTACCGCTCACTCGGTAGGGACAGTGAATCCATCTCAGCTTTACAATCTGCACTAGCCTTAGAACCTAGTAATCAAGAAGCTAAACTTGCGCTCGCATACGCACTTATCAATATTGATCCGAATGAATCTTACGCTATTTTTCAAGAGCTTGAACAAGCGACATCTTCGTTACCTGCTGAGGTATATGAGCAGATGGCTTACCTCGCCGAAGAGCAAGGTCTGTATGATGATGTACAGCGGTACTTAACTCTAAGTTTTCAGCTCAAAAATTGGGTTGAGCCATTGCACTCAGATGATTATTGGCGATTAAGACGACTTTATTCAAATACTGCGGAGCATTTAAAGGTAACACTAAGTTCAACCTATGGAACAGGGGCCATTTTAGGTGATGTGTTTTTTGTGAACGAGGACGGTAGCGTTAACGATAATTTACCTACTAACGCCGTAGCGGCTCGCGTCGAATACTTTTTTACTTCCGTAAATGATGGCTTCTCGATTTATGGACAGATTATTGGTAATGGGTCGGACAGTGATTTTTTCTCTCAAACCACTCAAGAGATTGGTATTACTTATAAGCCGCTTCAAAATAACAATTTCCGTTTTTCTACTGGTGTTCAAAAATTTCTAAACGGCGACAATGGTTGGGAGGGATTTGTACGCGGCACGGGTGATGCTCTAAATAAAAATGAGTGGCGACGAGATTGGCGTGCGCAAGAAAATTGGTGGGAAAGAACATTATTTTACGACTTCTTCTATCTCTACGAATCCAATCAAGCGTTTGGTTTGGTGCAATATGATCATGGTTTTGTTCAAAACATATCTGATACCTATTTTCAAACACTCAGGTATTACGGCTTAGCACGCTACGATTATAGGAAATCAGAAATTGCGTTTGATGGACAACATAGTTTTAGCGAATTTGCCTTAGGCGCAGGGCTTCGATTTGAACATTACTTTGTAGAATCAGAGCTTGACTCAAGGCTTGACAAAATCTCAGCGAGCTTGGAGTATCGCGTAAATGTAAGTGGAGATTTAAGTCAAGACAGTCAAGGGCTTTTCGTTATTCTAAGTTATGAATTTTAAACGAACTTTTTTCGTTGTTTCGTTTTTAACTTGTTTTCTCTCAGTTTGCTTTAATGCTGAGTCTAAAACCTTGTTTTATCAGCCTCAACTTCGCGATGCTAGTTTTACAGCTGACCAATGGAGCACCGAATTAAGGAATGCACACGAGGCAGGGTACACTAGTATCGTCATTCAATGGACAAAATACGGAAGTACAATTTTATTTGATAAGCCACCTCTTGCGTCATTATTCGCAGTACCCGAAGCGCAGCTTTTTACGTACTGGATAGGTTTATATTTGCCTGACAACTATTACGCATTGTTAGAAAAACATCCTGAACAAGCGTTAACTGTTTTAAAAAATACATTAACAGAAAATACTATTCTTAAATCGACTCTTCAATTAAACGGAATAGTGGACTGGGTAAATATTGAAGGATGGTATTTACCGACTGAACTAACCAGTGCTTACATGCCTGAGCGAATGCGGAGAGAAATAATTAAGCTGTTGTTTGACTGGAAACATAAAACCCAAGATTCAATAGGAATTAGTTATTTTATTGGGACAAAAAACAATACCAAGCAAACCAAAAAAGATATTAAAGAACTTGTACGAGCTGGGTTCATTGTTTTTTTACAGAAAAGTAATGGCTTATCAAGCAAACCCAATATAGAGGGTGTTTTATCGAGCTTGCCTTGTGAACATTTTTTAGTACATGAACATTTTTCGGAAAACAAGGAGGGGGTCTTTACGCTAAATCCAGACTTTAAAGAGGAGCATAGTTCTTGCCATTCAAAAGCATATTTCTCACTAAGGTATTTGCCTGCCTCCATGCTAAAACGATAAGTTTCATGTTCGCATACACATGCGGTAATTGGGCAAGTGTTACCAAGTTTTGACGGTAGTATTTATTCTTTTTTTATCACATTTTCTAAAGTAGGCTGCAAATTAAGCAATGTAATATTAAATTACGCGGTAAAGTGGTTTGATAAAAAACACTTTGCGAATTGTCGTCTATAATGACAGACGAAAGACAATTCGTCATAATTAAACAAAAACAACTAATCCAGGGTATTGCGGGTTACCGCAATAGAACAAATTTATGCAAAAAAATATTATTACTAGCGCTTTGATGCTTGCACTAGCATCTTCATCTGCTGTTGCAGCAGATAGAACCTCGTTTAGAACTGTGCCTAACGCACAAGATTTTAGCCTTCAAATTAACAAAGATCGTATCGCTTCTTCAACGTGGCTAGTAAAAGCCTCTTCTACGCAAGCAGTGTCTCTTGCTAGTGCGACACTAAGCTCAACTCAGAGCGCCATCATTAATCCCGATCAAACTTTAGCGCGGACAAATGCATCGTTAGACCAACTTGCAAACCGCATCGAAGCAATGGGATTGGATGTTACCATTGCTTCTAAAACAAACAAACTGGTTGCAGGCTTAGTTATTGAAGCCAGTGAAGAGGATGTCGCAAAAATACGCGCGCTCATTGGCGTAGATTCAGTGCTTCCTGTTTATGACAGTGAGCTTGCTATCGAAGATAGCGCCGTTTACATCAATGCCACGCAGTTAGTCGCCGGTCAAGTTGCAAGTGGTCAGGGCGTCACAGTTGCTGTACTCGATTCGGGTTTAGATTACACGCACGCTGATATTGGTGGTCCAGGTACTCAAGAAGCGTTTGAAGAAGCGATCGCAGACTTAACCGATACTCCTGCGTGGCCAATCGGTAGTGTGCTTGGCGGCTTTGACTTCTTCAATGGCGACCCTGATCCCATGGACAACAACAATCACGGCACCCACGTTACCCATTCTGTATTGGGTGTGGCACCGGATGCGTCTATTTATATTTATACCGTTTGCGACGTAAACTGTTCTGGAGCGGCTCAATTAGCGGCACTTGAAGCCGCTATGGATCCTAATGGCGACGGCGATATCTCTGATCGTGTCGATATTATTAATATGTCCTTGGGTGGCGATTACGGAACCAGTCGTGGCGGAGCGGTTGCAGAATTAATTGATGCGGCCGTCAATTTAGGCGTCGTTGTAGCAATATCTGCGGGTAACGACGGTGCTTTCCCGTTTATTGTCGGTGGGCCAAGTACCACCAATAATGCCTTGTCTGTAGGGGCTATGACTCACCCTACGACAGGCGTAGGTATAGTAAGCGCTACATTAGATGGTGAGGACATTGATGCCCCAACTGCATCTTTCAACCCTGACAATGAGTTTTTGATAGACGGCTCAGCAAACATCGTTTATCCAGAACCAGAAACCAATGCAACCGGTTGTGTTCCCTACACGGAAGACTTAACTGACAGCGTCGCGATTATTGACCGCGGAGAATGTGCTTTTACCACTAAGGTACTTAACGCGCAAAACGCAGGCGCATCTTTCGTTGTTGTCGCTAACAATAACGAAGGTGAAGCCCCCTTTAATATGGCGGGCACCGCACCTGATGGTTTGGCAATTAATTCTGTGATGGTATCGTTAGAAAATGCCAATCGTATAAAAGAAGGGTTGCTGACCACACCGTTAGCGTATCGTTTTTCATCAGAAAATATAGTGGTAGCAGACGCTATTGCTGACTTTACTTCTCGTGGTCCTTCATTGGACGGTAGATTAAAGCCTGAAATCACAGCGCCGGGCGTGGCGATAGAAACGGCAGAAGTAGGTACTGGAGACGGCAGAACACCGATCGACGGCACTTCATTTTCGAGTCCTATCACAGCGGGTTCTGTAGCCTTGCTAACAGAAGTCTTCCCAAATAGAAGTGCGTTTGAACTCAAAGCAACCTTAATGAATACCGCGAATCTTGACGTATTCTTAGAGTCGCCGGCACTTTCTGATTCACCAGTGTTAGCCCCCATCAGTTATATTGGAGCGGGTCTGGTTAACGTTGAAAAAGCGTCTCAGTCTGATGCGGCCGCATGGGATTCAGAAACGCAGCAGGCTGCGCTTTCATTTGGTCCTTTGGCGTTGAGCAGCTCGCAATCGATAACCAAAACGGTGAGCGTCAAAAACTTTTCTAACGAAACAAAAGTGTATACTTTGGCAGACACGGCCCGATACAGTGATGATGCAGAAAGCGGAGCATTATCGCTATCGTATCCAGCGTCTATTTCTGTTGGTGCAGGACAAACAGCACGGTTTGATGTCACAGCTACATTTGACCCAGCTTCGCTACCTGATTGGGAATTAGATATTGATAATGTGATCACCGAGGCAGGCAGCGAGTTGTTAACGTCTTCTGAGTACGACGGCGTACTCACTCTTACAGAAAGCGGTAACGCCGACTCGACATTACAACTTGTATACCATTCACTGCCCATTGCTTATCCTGAGGCTAGCTTTTCTGCGCAAGTGACAGAAGAGGGTGTGGAGAGACAAATTACTAACACGGGTGTCAGCGAATTAAACACGAGTTTAATGCCTGCAACCTTATTTAGCGGCATTGACGAAAGTGAAGCATTGGATATTGTTGCTGCGTCTCTCGAATTAGTGGCAATCCCAAGTTGTGACACGGGCGTTGGCTTACTCACAACGCTCACTATGCGCGACCCTGTTATGCTAACGCATCAAGCTGGTTTCTTTATGGATGTTGACGTTGATAGCGATGGCGTGTTTGACGCAACATTACAAACTCTCAACTTTTCCGCGTTTGGTCAACCTACGGCTGAATCAGTCAGTTATGTCAGTCCCTTTGGTGGCGCTGATTTGTCTAACTTGAGCTTTTTCTTCACTGATCACGAGCCGGGGTCAAATCAAATCACTATGCCAAGCTGTTTGGGTGCTTACGGTTTAACGGCTGATGACTTGGGTACAGTGAATGCCACTATTGCATTTAGGATAGAAAACAGTGCGTTTGTATTTAACCCCAGTTCTGCTTACGATGATGACTTAGTTGGTACGTTTAATTTCGCTAATGCGAGCGTTCCAAGTGTCGTTAACGAGAGCGGTGAAGCGGTTGATTCTTTGGCTCCTGGGGAAAGTGCGACTTTACTGAATGCAAGTGTGGGCGGTTTCTTGTTTGCGGACGCAAATGGTGTTAGTCCAACCGTTGTTGCGGCTGACGGCAACAACGCACCGACAATTGACAATCAGAGTTTCTCGGTCGATGAAAACACAGCAAATGGCGTTGTAGTTGGAACGATAGCCGCAAGTGATGTTGACGGTATTACCAGTCCTATCTCAGAAATTTTCGTTCAATCCTCAACATCAACAGCGCTCGAAGTATCAAGAACCGGTGTTATTACAGTTGCTAATAGTGATGTGCTTGATTTCGATGCGGGGTTACAAAACATTGAAATGCAGGTGGTGGCTATTGATACCTCAGGTAATATATCTACACCTGCAACGATTACTGTAGCGGTAAATAATGTAGCTGATGAGCCTAGCGAGATCCCAGAACCTCCAACTCCTCCTGTCTCCTCTGGAGGTGGTGCTATAGGTTGGTTAGGATTAATGCTATTACCGCTTACTCTAGTTCGAAGAGTATGGAAACGGTAAAAAGTAAAGGGTAAGCTTGCTGAATCAAATCCCGCGTTCACGCGGGATTTTGTTATTTTTAGGAGTAGTGTAATTGCTAAGCTATCAACATAAATATCATGTAGGCAACCATGGCGATGTATTGAAGCATTTAGCATGGGTATCGGTGATTCGTTATCTTAATTTGAAAAATAAGCCTTATTGCCTCTTCGATACCCACGCTGGAGAAGGCGTGTATGATCTCGATGAAGAACTCAATCAAGAAAAGCAGCACGGGGTTTTAGCACTGATTAGAGAGACCTCAAATAATGAACATGCAGATTTGCGAGCCTATAAAGAGCTAACTAATGACTTTGCAATTAAAAATAAACTGCCCGGTTCACCTGCGATAGCTGCAAGCTTGATGCGAGCTCAAGATGAAATGATCTGTCTTGAACTTCATCCGCAAGCTGAAAAGCGCCTGAAACAATTTGCTGTAACTAGCCATGCTACGATTCAGTGTCATCGGCGCGATGCTTTCGAAGGACTAATTGGTCTCACTCCTCCTCACATCAAACGTGGAGCAGTCTTGATTGATCCGCCCTATGAGCAACGTGAAGAATATAATCATGTTAAGTCGTCCGTTGAACAGCTTGTTAAAAAGTGGGGCACGTGTCAGGTACTTATATGGCTCCCTCAGTTAGGTGAACGATCAAAAGGAAAAGCCAGAGCAGCAAACCAGCTAACACAGCATTTTTTAGCCAAGCAAGCCGACGGTGAGCCAATTGTTGTTTTACAGCTACAACTCAAAGAAAACGCTCGGCATGAAGGAATGTATGGTTCAACCATTATTGCCATTAACCCGTATTGGCAATTCAAAGAAAACATGCAAACCCTACTACCCAGCGTGGTAACATCTATGGGTGAAGAGTGGGAGTGGTCGGTATATTGATGTACTTCTTGATGCACTTCGACTTATCAACATATTTAAAGAGGCGTTATTTTGACAGGATCGAATACACCACAGTTATCAGATCTGTTTCAATTAGAAAAAATTGAACAGGGTCTATTCCGAGGTCAAAGCTGGGATTTAGGCTTTAAAGCTATTTTTGGTGGACAGGTGTTAGCTCAAGCCCTCAATGCAGCTGCACAGACTGTTGATGAAGACAGAGTATGTCACTCTTTTCATACTTATTTTTTGCTTCCCGGTGACGCCACTAAACCTGTTGTCTATGATGTTGAGAATGTCAGAGACGGTAGGAGCTTTTCAGCTCGTCGGGTGAAAGCCATACAAAATGGTAAAAATATTTTCTACATGACGGCCTCTTTTCAAAGTGAGCAGGTCGGCATGGAGCATCAATATGCCGTAGCACCTAAAAATATACCGAAGCCAGAAAACTTAGAGCCCGACATTGCGCAGTACGAAAACAATGTAGACACATTGCCTCCAAAGATTCGAAAAGCGCTTGCGTATCATAAACCCATTGACATTCGTTCTATTCCGTCAGAGCAGTACGCAAAAGGCGAAAAAAACAGTCCAGTAAGGGGTATTTGGTTGAGAATCAACGAGTGCCTATCAGACACGCTACACCTTCATCATTCAGCCTTGGCCTATGCGTCAGATTATCATTTTTTAACCACAGCGTTAAAAGCACATCAAATCAACCCGAATAGTAAAAATCTGAACATTGCCACTATTGATCACGCAATGTGGTTTCATCGTCCATTCAGGTTTGATGAGTGGCTGTTGTTTACTATCGACAGCCCTTTTAGTGGAAATGCTAGGGGATTGGTAAAGGGGCAATTTTTTAATGTTAACGGTGAACTCATTGCCAGTGCCGTACAAGAAGGCTTGTTGAGAGTTAATGGTCAAAGTTAACAGACAGCCATAAAAAATGCCCAGAACGTGAGTTCTGGGCCTAGGGGAATGGCTCATTTCTGAGCCGTGCGCTAACTTTTACATTTCACAAAATTACAAGAGTATAAAAATTACAAAAGTATATTGGAGAAATAAGAGTTAATATCAAATCTTCGAGATTATCATAGCGCAAACATGATGAATTAATAAACAAAATTTTTGGATTTTTTCCTCGAGACCGTAAGATAAAATGGAACATGCAATGGAACAAACAAATTATGAGCTATTGTTGGCTCAGGCAAAGGCTCTCCTTGAGAGCGAGAAAGATAAGATTGCCAATATGGCAAACCTGAGTGCGTTGTTATTTACCCGTTTAAAAAACATTAATTGGGCTGGCTTTTATCTGTTTAAAGAAAATCAATTAGTTCTGGGGCCATTTCAAGGTAACCCAGCCTGTGTACGCATACCAATAGGTAAAGGGGTATGCGGCGTAGCAGCGCAAACGCGCGAAACTCAACGAATCGCTAATGTACATGAATTTGATGGGCATATTGCCTGCGATGCTGCGTCAAATTCTGAAATTGTTATTCCTTTAATCAAACATGATAAACTAATTGGTGTATTAGATATTGATAGTCCCATCTACGATCGTTTCAGTGAAAACGACGAGGTCTCATTGAAGGCATTAGCTTCGCTGTTACTGGCGTCAATCGAATGAATCTTCTTATCGATGTGCATACTGTACTGTCAACACCGAGTGATTTAGATGATTGGCACGACGACCCAGAACATGCTTCAGAGCAACTTAACATTATGTTGCATCAGGTTGCTGATCATTGTGTAAATGATGACAATGCAATTAGATTTGAGCAACTTTGCCAACAGATATGGGAATATTGGTACAAAGATCGCTCATTAAGCGAAATAGATGAAGATGATTTGCTTGATTGGGTTGACCAGCAGCTAGCAACTTGGGATGATTCAGACATGAGCGAAATAACCCCCGAACACACGCAGGACTAAATGGAATCACCAGAAAAATTTTCTTCTAGCAAAGAATGCATAGCGTTTCTTGCCGAGCGATTTCCCAATTGTTTTTCAGTAAGCGGTGAAGCGAGACCATTAAAAATTGGTATTTTCCAAGATATCGTTGCAGAAATAGAAGACGAGCCTAGGTTGAGCAAAACACTGTTGCGATCTTGTTTACGGCACTACACTAACAGTTGGCGCTATTTATATTGTTTAAAAGAAGGTGCTGAACGCGTTGATCTCAATGGTAATAGTTGCGATAAAATCGAAAAGGATCACGCAGAGCACGCAGCTCAACAATTGAAAGAAAGTAAAGAAAAAGTCGCTCTTAAGAGAAAGGAGCAGGAGGAACGCAGTAAGAATGCAGACCCTAGTGCTCGTAAAAAGCGTACAAGTTTTCCCAAGAAGGGAACTAATAGTACTGAAAAGCGCACTAAAAAACCGGTACCAGCAAAACTTGAGTCAGACGACACGAAAGTAGGTACCAAAGTCACTGTAAAATTGGGTAAATCACCCCTGAATGCAGTCATTACAGAAATAGCAAAAGACGGTGTGCACGTTCAGCTAGACAGCGGAATGGTTGTCAAAGTAGACGCTCAAAAACTTAGGTTAGCACCGACTAAAAGGTAAAATATGAATCGTTTTCTTCGCAACACAATATCACTTGTTTTATTTGCAGCTAGTTCGGCAGTAGTTGCAAGCCCAACCACTGAAGAATCCGATTCTATTCCGATTTTAAAGCAAGAAATCCAACATGCAGCGGCAGCCAAACGCGTTTCGGCATTATTTACTCGCTCACACTACAAAGAAATTGCATTAAACGATGCGCTCTCTGGCAAGGTCTTTGATAAATATATTAAAGCCTTAGACAGCAATAAGAATGTTTTTTTGCAGAGCGAAATCAATGATTTTGAAAAAAGTAAAGACAAGTTTGACGATGCTCTGGCAAATGGCAACTTATCAGTTGCCTACGATATGTTCAATTTAAGTCAGCAGCGGCGAATTGAGCGATACGAATATGCTTTAGCGCTTCTTGAAGATGGCTTTGACTTTTCCAAGTCAGATGACAAGTTTTATTATGATAGAGAAGAGGCATCATGGCCCTCAAATAATGCTGAGCGCGACGAACTGTGGCGACAACGCATCAAATATGATGCGCTTAACTTGGCTATTGCTGACAAAACACCAGAAGAGTACAAAGATTTACTCACTAAACGCTACGAACGCACCATAAAACGCATCAAGCAGACTAAAAGTGAAGATGTTTTTCAAACTGTTATGAATTCATTTGCGCGTAGTATTGAAGCGCACACAAGCTATTTGTCTCCGCGTAATGCAGAGCGTTTCCAAATGGAAATGAATTTAGAGTTCGAAGGCATTGGTGCGGTGTTACAAATAGAAGACGATTACACTGTTATTCGCAGTATCGTACCCGGCGGCCCAGCTGATTTATCTGAAAAATTAAAGCCCGAAGATAAAATCATTGGTGTGGCTCAAGACAAAGAAGAGTTTGTTGACGTGGTTGGATGGCGACTCGATGAAGTTGTCGAGTTAATTAAAGGCCCTAAAGGAAGCACAGTAAGGCTGCAAGTTCAAAAAGGATCGGCTTCTGCTAAAAGCATTGCTATCGTTAGCATGCAAAGAGATAAAATAAAGTTAGAAGACAGGGCTGCTAAATCTGAGGTGTTCGTTCCTGACACTGGGGAAAACGCGGGTGAAAAATTGGGTGTCATTACAATTCCCAGTTTTTATAACAACTTACATCAAGACGTAAAGAAAGAGCTAGTTTCATTAAAGGAAGAAGGCGTAAAAGGCATTATTGTCGATTTGCGAGGTAATGGAGGTGGCTCTTTAGTTGAAGCAACATTACTGACTGGTTTATTTATCGACAAAGGGCCAGTGGTTCAGGTACGTTATACAAGCCGTGTGAGTGTTAACCGAGATACTGATGGGGTGGTTGAATACGACGGCCCACTTACGGTTTTAGTAGACAGATACAGTGCTTCAGCTTCAGAGATTTTTGCAGCAGCCTTGCAAGACTACGACAGAGCATTAATCGTGGGTGAGCAAACCTTCGGTAAAGGTACTGTTCAGCAACATAGAAGCTTGGGACGAATTTACGATTTGTATGAAAACCCATTAGGCAGTGTTCAGTTTACCATTGCTAAGTTTTATAGAATTAACGGCGGTAGTACGCAACATAAGGGCGTGGTGCCGGACATTAAATTACCTTCACCTATTGACCCTCAAGAGTGGGGAGAAAGCCAAGAAGACAACGCGCTGCCATGGGATAAAATAGCAAGGGCAAACTACGCTACGTTCCAAGATTCTTCTGCTGCTTTAGACGTTTTAACTGCAAAGCACAATGCAAGAACGTTAAAGGATCCTGAGTTTGCCTATATTTTTGAAGATATTGAACGCTATAACCAAGAAAAAGATAAAAAATTCATTTCTTTGGTAAAAACAGAGCGTGAAGCTGAACGCGATGAAAATGAAAAGCTAGCCTTACAGCGTGCTAATGAGCGTTTGGTTCGTATGGGTAAAGAAACAGTAGAAAACTTGGACGATCTACCTGACGAACTGAACGATCTTGATCCGTTCTTAAGTGAAGCCGCAAACATTACTTTCGATTTAGTAGAAACAGGTAAATTTGCGTTTACAAGAGGGTCGTAAACGTATTGCACCGACTCGTCGGTGCAAATAAACATGATATATAAAAATAATAAAAAAGGACTGCAAAGATGTCAGCGAGAGGGGAGTTTTCTTCTAAAATTGGGTTTGTTTTAGCCGCTGCTGGATCGGCTGTTGGGCTCGGAAATATTTGGGGTTTCCCAACTCAAGTTGCTGACAATGGTGGCGCTGCGTTTGTTCTCGTTTATTTAGTATTGGCGTTTCTTCTTGCCTACCCAGTTTTGATGGCTGAACTCATCATAGGCAGAGCATCTCGATCAAATATGGTCAATGCACTTGAGCATATTACACACAAACAATGGCCGCGATGGTTCGGCATTTGCGGTATTGTCACCGTTGCATTAATTCTTTCATTTTACGCTATTGTTGGTGGCTGGATGCTTGCCTACTTTACTGATTCTGCATTTAATTTAGTGGGTAAAACTGATGCAAGTGAATGGCTAATCGGTTTTAGCAGTGTACGAAATTTAACGTTTTGCGCTGTTTTTATGGCGTTGACTGCATTCATTGTCACAGGTGGGGTAAAAGCAGGCATAGAAAAATGGTCGGTTAGATTAATGCCGACTCTAATTTTACTCATTGTAGGGCTTATTATTTATGTCAGCACCTTACCAGGGGCTGTTGATGGTTGGAAAGCCTATTTAGTGCCTGATTTCAGCGCGGTATTAAGTCCCGATTTGTTAATTAGCGCAATGGGGCAAGCTTTTTTCTCGATGAGTCTAGGGGTAGGCACTATGCTCATATACGGCTCTTACATGAGTCAATCTGAAAACCTCCCCAGTATTGGTGCTTCGGTAGCTTTGGTAGATATAGGTATTGCAGTGTTGGCGGGAATGCTGATTATCCCTGCGATGTATGTGGCGCTAGCAAATGGCGTTGAAATATTCTCAGAGTCAGGTGCATTGATTGGTGAAGATAAACTGATATTCACTGTACTGCCCGATTTGTTTTCTAGGATGGGGGGAGTAGGACAACTGCTCGCTTTGGTCTTTTTCGCTTTGATGGCGATTGCTGCATTAACCTCGTCTATTTCAATGTTAGAAGTGCCAGTCGCTTTTTTGGTTGAAAATAAAGGCTTCAATAGAAAAAAAGCGGTCTGGTTAGTCTCCGCTATCATCTTCTCTGTAAGTGCTGTTATTGTTTTCAATTTCTCGGCGCTGTTTGGTTTGATTATCAAGCTTACCACTGAATACAGTCAGCCCCTTTTAGGATTATGTATTTGTTTATTTGCTGGGTGGTTATGGCATAGAAACGATATATTAACTGAATTAAAAAAAGGAAATACTCAAGTTGAGTGTTCTTTCTTTTGGAAAATTTGGCCTGCTTATATAAAATATTTTTGTCCTCTGATGATTGCGTTAATGTTCGCACGCTCACTATTTTAAAAGGGTTTTATAATGAAAACGCCATCTTTAGTCGATGCACTTATTCCTGTGCTTGCGCTTGTTGCCATGATGAGTGGTGCTGTTTATTTATTTGGGAACGATTCTTCGTATGGGCCCAATCAAATTGCATTGCTGATTGGGGTAGGGATTGCCTCGATTGTAGGGCTAAAAAATGGATATACATGGGCCTCTATAGAGAAAAATATTGTAAAAGGGATTTCTATGTCCTTAAGTGCCTGTCTAATATTGCTAGCCGTTGGCTCGTTAATAGGTACATGGATGTTAGCCGGTACGGTTCCAACCTTAATTTATTATGGTCTCGCGTTACTCAATCCAAGCTTTTTTTATGCCGCGGCGTGTGCAATTTGTGCCGTTGTTGCAATGAGCATAGGAAGTTCATGGACCACGGCGGCTACTGTTGGCGTTGCGCTAATGGGAGTAGCTTCAGGCATGGATATGTCGGTTGCAATTACGGCTGGCGCTATTATTTCAGGTTCGTATTTTGGCGATAAAATATCGCCGCTTTCTGAAACTACCAATCTCGCTCCTGCGGTGGCGGGCACTGATCTGTTTGAACACATTAAATATATGCTGTGGACGACCATTCCCAGTTTTTTACTCACCTTGATTATTTTTCTTATATTAGGCTTGCAAGAAGACGTTACGCAAACGGCTGTTAGGATAAAACAGATGCAGACGCTATTGGGTGAGTCGTTTAACTTAGGGGTTCATTTGTTAGTCCCCTTAGTGGCTTTATTAGTACTTGCAGTAAGAAAGATGCCTGCTTTCCCAGCCGTGTTTATTGGCGCAATTTTAGGTGCAATTTGGGCTGCATTGTTCCAGCTAGATGTGGTGTTTTCTTTGAGTGGCCGCGAACAAAATGATGCGTTAAGTGCGCTTATTGTTATTTGGACTGCGTTGTTTGACGGCGTCAGTTTTTCTACCCCTGATGACAATTTAAATAGCTTGCTGAGTCGCGGTGGAATGTCGTCTATGCTGAACACTATTTGGTTGATTATTTGTGCAATGGCTTTCGGGGCTGTGCTTGAAGGAACGGGCGTTTTGAAGCGAGTAGTGGGCGCTATTTTGATCGGTGCTGATTCTGCCGGTGCAATGGTTAGTCGGACCATTGCTACTTGTATTGGTACAAATTTAGTGACTGCAGATCAATATATGTCAATCGTGATGCCCGGTCGAATGTATAAAGAAGAATTTGAAAAACGCGGTTTGGACCAACTTAATTTATCAAGAAGCTTAGAAGATGGCGGTACCTTAACCTCTCCGCTCATTCCATGGAATACTTGTGGCGCTTATATGCACGGCGTATTGGGAGTGCATCCATTTGCTTATATTTTCTACGCGTTTTTCAATCTCATTAATCCTATCTTAGCCATAGTCTATGCATATATTGGGATCAAAATTCTTCGAATTACTCCACCTAGTGTAAAAGTGATATGAAAGCAAAAAAAAGATTAGATTACACGCCACCTCTCTTCACTATTTCAACGGTTAAGCTTGAGCTATCGCTATCACCAGAGCGAACAGAGGTAAAGAGTGAATTACGGGTTCAAAGAAACGGACAGCACAATAAAGCCTTAGCGCTAGACGGAGAAGGGCTGGAATTTGCTGGTTTAATGGTTGATGGCAAAGCACATACGCATTACAGCTTGAACGATAGCGGCTTAATTGTTAGCGAAATTCCAGATGAATTTACGTTACAGGTAAAAAACACTATCAATCCAAAGGCTAATACTGCTCTAGAGGGCTTGTATTTAGCAGATAAGGCGTATTGCACACAGTGCGAAGCGGAAGGGTTTCGGCGTATTACGTACTTTTTGGATAGGCCCGACATTTTGGCAAGGTATACTGTTACTATCCATGCTGATGCAGACGCATACCCATATCTTCTTTCCAATGGTAATAAGCTCTCCGACACCGTTGATAGTGGCACCAGAACAGTTGTGTGGGAGGACCCCTTCCCTAAACCCTGTTATTTGTTTGCCTTAGTTGCGGGTGATTTTGACGTGCTAAGCGACACTTATCAAACACAGTCAGGTCGCGAAGTCGCATTAGCCTTGTTTGTTGACAAAGGGCAACTCGATAAAGCTGATTTTGCAATGGCATCGTTAAAGCGTGCAATGAAATGGGACGAAGAGACTTTTGATCTCGAATACGATTTAGATATTTACATGATTGTTGCGGTTGATTTTTTCAACATGGGGGCGATGGAAAATAAAGGGCTGAATGTATTTAATAGTAAATTTATCTTAGCAAATGACCAAACAGCCACAGACAGTGATTATTTTAATATTGAATCGGTCGTTGCTCATGAGTACTTTCACAATTGGACAGGCAACAGAGTTACATGTAGAGATTGGTTTCAGTTAAGTTTAAAAGAGGGCTTAACCGTTTTTCGCGATCAGCTATTCAGTGCGGACATGACCTCTGAACTTAGCACTCGGATTGCACAAGTAAAGATAATTAAAGAGCATCAGTTTCCAGAAGATGCTAGCGCAATGAGTCATCCTATTCGCCCAGACGAAGTGATAGAGATGAATAATTTTTACACAGTCACCGTCTATGATAAAGGGGCTGAAATTATTCGCATGCTATGGAACATTGTTGGGCCGCAAGCATTCAAGGATGGCTTAAAACACTATTTCCATTTGCATGATGGTAAAGCGGTGACCTGTGATGATTTTGTTGATGCAATTCAATCAGCCACATCTATAGATTTGTCTCATTTTAGGCATTGGTATAGCCAAAGTGGCACTCCTCGTCTGACAGTGGTGAGAAACACTGAGACGCACACCTATGAACTTAAGCAAACTACGCCGAATACAGCTGATCAGGCTGATAAAAGACCTTTGTCCTTGCTTTTTAAATTCCAATGTTACGATGAACGGGGAATTCCTCTGTCCATCAAACCAGATAATAAGTATTTAAAACAGCTTAGCGACAATACTTTATTGTTGGAAGGGGAGTCTGCCACTTTGGCTTATGCTTCATCTGCTGATAGCGAAGCAGCTTCCAAACCTAGACTCACCTTATTAGGTGATTTCAGTAGTCCTATTATTGTTGAACAGGATATTTCAAGTAAGGCTTTATCAGAAATTGCGCAATACGATGCCAATGCTTTTACTCGTTGGGATGCAATACAACAAATCTTGAACAGAGAAGTGGAGCAATTCTACAAGGGTGAAACTAAGCTTAGTCACATCGTATTAGACACACTAACTACAGTGGTAAAAGAGATTGCTCAAAACGAAGAAGTATCGGCAGAGTTTTTAAGTTTTCCCAGTCTAGAAAATCTCATTTACAGTCGTACAGAGGTTGAGGTCCACAAACTGTCTAGAGCTATGCAAACTTGTTATGGTGAAATAGCGCGGTCTTTGTACGACCAATTATTTGCTGCTTTTGAGTGTATTCCTGTTGAAGCGTATAGCTATAATTCAAAACAAGTAGTAAGACGGCGCTTAAAAAGCGCATTGGTAAAATTGATGTCTTATGACCGTCGCAGCTTGAACACCATTGAAAGTTTGTACAGACGTGCAGACAATATGACCGATACGCTGTCGGCTTTAGGTGCAGCACAAAATTGTGAAAGTGTGTTGTTTGGCCACTTAATGCAAGATTTTGAGCAAAAATGGCAGCGTGACGGCTTGGTGATGGACAAATGGTTTGCATTACATGCTACTCACACTCGTGATGATATTTTAAGCCAACTCGCTTTATTACAGGAACATCCTAGATTCGATGCCAATAATCCTAACAGAGTGAGATCGCTGATTGGAAGTTTTGCTTTTTACAATAAGACTGGGTTTCATAAAAGCGATGGCTCAGGTTATAAGTTTTTAACTGACTACTTATTAAAGTTAGATAAAGTCAACCCTCAAGTCGCGGCACGAATCGTCACGCCTCTTACTCAATATCAGTCCTTATGTGCTAGTCATCAGCAAGGTATGAAAGCGCAGCTTTCTCGTTTACTTAATCAAAAAGGCTTAAGTAAAGATGTGTTTGAAAAAGTAAGTAAGGCGCTTGCCTATGAATCTGAAGCATAAGTGCTACTATTTTACTTTAAATGTTTCATACCTCGATTGCCAAACGCTCTATCGGCAGTCAGGAATGAGCGCTGTATTAACGGCAGACTCGGGTGAACGAGTGCAAGTTCCTATAGCTAGGTTAAGACAATGTATAACCAGCCAAGGTTTGTACGGCCGATTTGAGTTAAGCGTTGACGAACAAAATAAATTTATAAAATTCAAAAAGATATTTTAAAAAGGATGGTGCACGCTTAACTGGTACGATTTGTTCTTGCGATTACGATCAAATGATGTAATTATTTTGTAAACTAAACGTGCATGTTGAGGTTCATCGTAGCAATCCGCGATGATTTAGGAGAATTAAACTATGGTTATCAGTTCCAAAATGCTGAGAAAAACCCCCATCGCTGCCAGCATCGTAGCGTTACTAGGGAGCGTTGATGTACAAGCCGCAAATTGGAATTTCGGCGACGTCAATGTCACTCTCGATTCAACGTTTACATTAGCAACTGCGATAAGAGTCGAAGATAGAGATTTCGATCTTATAGGAAACAGTAATCATCCTCAGTTCGATTTTTCAGGTTTTAATGCAGTTACTAATCCTATCTTTTCCAATACTGACATTTGGTCTCAAGCTGACGGTAACTACTCGACCAATGGCGATTTAGGCAATCTTGCACATGATCCGGGAAAAGCCTTTTCTACACAGCTCTCAGGCACTCATGAGCTAGATGTGAATGTTGGCGATTTTGGTTTTTTCACGCGAGCGTTTTGGTTTTATGACTTTGAACAACAAGACGGAAGTCGACCTTATTCCAATCCAATAACAGGGCAAGAAGTTGACCTTTGTCAGGATTCACGAGCCGCTGATTTGTTGTGCGCTGATTTTCGTATTCTGGATGCGTTTTTCTACGCCGATGTTTGGCTTGGTGATATGCCGCTCACCGTTCGGGTCGGTGAGCAAGTGATCAGTTGGGGCGAAAGCACGTTCATACAGCACGGTATTAATACAACCAATCCGGTTGATGTTACTCGAGCAAGGGCTCCAGGTGCAGAATTAAGAGAAGTCTTTTTACCGGTGGGAATGGTATTTGCGTCTTTAGGTATTACCGATAACTTCAGTGTATCAGGCTATTATCAATACGAATGGCAAGAAAGTTGGTTACCGGTGTCAGGAAGCTACTTCGCCACTAACGATTTTGCAGGGGAAGGCGGGCAGGATAACAATATTCAACTAGGATTCTCCGGTAACCCAGATTTAAATCTTGCTGAGCTTTTAACCCAATTGAATGCTTTAGGGCAAAATGTAGCCACAGGAAATCTTTCATCAACAGATGCACTTGGTGCCTATCTTCAATATCCTACTCGCGTTGCAGTTCGTGCCTTGGGTGAAGACGTACAAAACGATCCAGACGACCAAGGCCAATTTGGTGTGCGCTTAACGTATTTTTCAGAAGCACTCAATTCAACCGAATTCAGCTTCTATCATATAAACTATCACAGCACGCTGCCGCTTATATCTGGTGTAACCTCTGATTTTAGCTTGCAGGCACTGTCGCAAGATATCGGTACCTTAGCAACAACGACGATCACGCCCGAAAATATCACCAGTTTGCGCGCATTCACCAAAGCTGAATTTGATTACCCAGAAGATATTAAACTTTGGGGGGCGAGTTTTAATACTAATATAGGCACTACGGCGGTAGCTGGAGAAATAGCCTTTAGACAAGATGAACCTTTACAGATTGATGACGTCGAATTGTTGTATCAGGGTGTACCAGAGCAGTTAGCCAACGCGGCTGGCTTGCCATTCGGTAGACCAGATTTAGAAGGTATATCGCAACTGAATAACATCGGAAGGGGGGTAGGCTTTGGTGAAACTACAGAAGGGTTTTTACTCAGTGATAGCGTGCAAGTTCAGACTACGATATCTCACGTGTTTGGTCCAAAATTCGGTACGGACAACTTTGTGCTGTTAGGTGAAGTCGGGTATGTCAATGTGTTAGATTTTCCTGATCCCAGCGTGATCCGTTTGAATGCACCCGGCACGGGAAGAACCGCATCAATAGAGCCGACCGCTTCAGGCAATCCTAGAACCGGCTTGCAGATTGCGTTATCTGATGGCCCTGAAACCAACCCATTTTCTTCCCAGAGTTCTTGGGGCTATCGTCTGTTGGCGTTAGCAGAATTTAATAGTATTTACGCGGGTGTAAATATGCGAGCACGGGCAACGTTTTCACATGACGTAAACGGAACGACTCCCGATCCGATTTTCTTGTTTATTGAAGATAGAAAATCAGCCGCATTTTCCGTCACATTTGACTATCTAAATAAATGGTCCGCAGAGGCGTCTTACAGTGCTTTTTGGGACGGGGTAGGAACAACAAATCAGCTTTCAGACAGGGATTTCATTTCTTTTAATATTAAATACGCGATTTAAAGGAGCAGTGTTATGAGATTGAATAAATTGAGTGTGGTAGCCGCTGCCTTATCCTTTGCTGTTAGCGCTTATATACCAGCAATGGCAAAAGTTTCTGCTGAAGAAGCAAGTAAGCTAGGGACATCATTAACCCCCTTAGGCGGAGACAAAGCCGCGAATGCCGATGGCAGTATTCCTGCGTGGACAGGGGGAATTACCAAAGCACCAGAGGGGTACAAGGTGGGTGATTTTCATATCGACCCATTTCCAGAAGACAAGCCTTTGTTTGAAATTACAGGGCAAAATTATAAGGACTATGCAGAGCATTTAAGTCCGGGCCAAATCGAGTTATTCAAGCAATACGGGTCAACGTTTAAAATGCCCGTTTACAAAACCAGAAGAACGGCTTCAAATCCTCAGCATATTTACGATGCAACGGCTGTGAACGCTACACGGGCAGAGTTACTGGATGACGGAAATGGGTTAAAAGGCGCTGCGACTGGGATACCCTTTCCAATACCTAAAAACGGAATTGAAGCGATATGGAATCATATTTTGAGATATCGCGGTGATTCGGTACAGCGTTTTGGTGGCCAAGCAGCGGTGACTGCTAGTGGCGACTACAACGTAATTGGTTTTGATGAAATTTTAAATATTAAATATTCTCAAGCATCTGCAACACCTGAGCAATTGCTTGAAGACAACATTTTGTTTATGTTTAAGCAAAAAATTACTCAGCCTGCTCGTTTAGCTGGCACAGCACTTTTGGTGCACGAAACGGTTGATCAGGTAAAAGAGCCTCGAAAAGCGTGGACCTATAACACAGGGCAGCGTCGTGTTCGTTTAGCGCCAAACATTGCTTACGATACTCCGGGAACCGCTGCGGACGGTCTACGAACCACTGATGACTTCGACATGTTTAACGGTTCACCCAATCGCTACAACTGGACCTTAAAAGGGAAAAAAGAGCTTTATATTGCATATAACAACTATGCTTTACATAGCAGTGATGCAAAGTATAAAGATATCATTCAACAACACCATATTAATCCTGATTTAACTCGGTATGAAAAACACCGTGTTTGGGTGGTAGAGGCGAACTTGAAAGAAGGTTTTCGCCATGTATACCAAAAACGAGTATTCTTTATTGATGAAGACAGTTGGCAAATTCACGTAGCTGATATGTACGATAATCGTGGCGAAATTTATCGTGTGGCAGTGGCCCATGGCATAAACTACTACGATGTTCCTACTCATTGGACTACTTTAGAAGTCTTCCACGACTTGAACTCTCGTCGTTACTTGGCGCTTGGTTTAGATAACGAAGAAAATGTTTATGACTTTACGGTCGAAACAGATGATAAGGAGTTTAGTCCGCAAGCATTGCGAAGGGAAGGATTAAGGTAACTAACTGTTTCCTTAGTTATTCTTTGAAACTACGGACGGTTGGCATAGCCAACCGTTTTTTCTCACTTAAACCGTTGTAGGTATAACTTGGCACACTTTGTTAATGCACAGATGGTTCGTTTGCTTTGTTTTATTCTTTTAAGTGCTTTTTGTTTCGCGCATCATCGCGTTTCCGCCCAAATCACTAGTGATACTCGTTCAGCTTTCATGGCTCCTTTGGCAAAAGAATCTGTATTGTTGGATATTGATGTAGAAGATTATGCTGTTGCAGTGGGGGAGCGAGGTCACGTGTTGGTTGGGTTTGACGACCAATCGTTTGTTCAAGTGCCAACGCCTACCCGTGTTACGTTAAGCTCTGTTGAAGTGGTGGGTCAAAACATCTGGGCGGCTGGACACGATGCAACCATCATTCATTCTGCCGATAGTGGTCAAACTTGGGAAGTGCAATTTTCTGCGCCCGAATTGGATAAGCCCTTTCTTGATATTTTATTTTTTGATGAAAATCACGGTATCGCTATAGGTGCTTATGGGCTGTTTTACCGCACTGAAAATGCTGGCAAAACATGGAAGGCGGAGCGGTATGCAGAATTGCTAGATCCGGCCGATCAGGAATACCTGAAAGAAATTCGTCAAGAAAGTGAAGCTTTTTATATTCAAGAGCTAGACTCTATCCTACCGCATTTGAACAGAATTACCCTGGTCGAAAATCAACTCATTTTGGTGGGTGAGTCTGGATTGATTGCAATGAGTTCTGATATGGGCAGGAGTTGGGAGAGAAAAGACATTGATTACGCGGGCTCACTATTTGACGTACGTGGCATACAGCCTTCTTTTATGGGCTTTTTAGCGGTTGGATTGCGGGGCAATGCGTTTTACTCAGAAACAGGCGATGAGTGGTTGCCGCTCAATACTTGCACCACATCGACGTTAAATTCAGTGTTACAAGTTAGTTCAGACTCCGTATTAGCGGTAGGTAATAATGGTGTGCTAGTTAGTTATCAACTGCCTCTGGAACTCGATCAACTTTCCTCTGGTAGTGAATGCGGAGCGCATACCGCAATAATGACGAGGCAAACCGCTGAAAAAAACGCGATAGTGGCAGTTGCAAACTTTAGTGGCTCGGTGGTCGCGGTAACAGCCAATGGCTTATCTTTTCTTCAAACTCAATAATTAAAAAATCATGCTGAACATCTCAACTTTTGCTGAAAAAGTACTGTTTTCGAACCGACTGGTCGTCATCATTTTCTTTATGTTGGCGACGTGTTTTTTAGGCTATCAATCTTCTCAGCTTAAACTAGATGCTGGGTTTGAAAAAAATATTCCACTCAACCACGAATACATGCAAACCTACATGGAGCACAGGCAGAATTTCGGGGGAGCCAACAACGTTTTAGTGTCATTGTGTGACACACAGGGCAATATTTTTAATCAAAACTTTTTCGATACCTTAAAAAACGTCCACGACCAATTGTTTTTCATCAACGGTGTTAATCGTTCTTTAGTGGTTTCACTTTTTTCTCCGTCAACGCGGTTTACAGAAATCGTAGAAGGCGGCTTTGCTGGCGGTCCGGTGATCCCTGCCGATTTTAACTCATCAAGCCCACAAGCCCTCTCTGTTGTTGCTCAAAACATTGAAAAAGCAAAAATTGTCGGAAGGCAGGTAAGTAATGATTATTCCTGTGCCATGGTTACGGCTCAGCTTTTGGATATCGATCCCGACACAGGGAAGCAGCTTGACACACTGGTGTTGGCAAATGAATTAGAGCAGCAACTCAGACAGCAATTCCAAACAGAGCAAATCAGCATTCATATAATAGGCTTTACCAAAATGATTGGTGACGTTGCTGAAGGGGCGAAAGATGTGGTGCTTTTCTTTGCTATCGCTTTGCTCATAACAGCCCTAATGGTTTATTTCTTTTGCCGTTCTGTCTTACTTACCTTACTGCCCTTAGCCTGTTCTATTATTGCCGTTGTTTGGCAAATGGGTTTGTTAACGGTACTTGGTTTTGGTTTAGACCCCATGTCAATTTTGGTTCCCTTTTTAGTGTTTGCGATTGGGGTAAGTCATGGCGTGCAAATGATTAATGCTGTTTCAAAACGAATGAAACAAGGCGAATCGTCCTATGACGCTGCTAGGGGGGCATTTAAAAGTCTACTTGTGCCCGGAGGCATTGCGCTGCTGTCCGATACCGTCGGGTTTATGACTTTATTGGTCATTGATATCGGTATCATTAGAGAATTAGCTATTACTGCAAGTATTGGTGTTGCGGTAATCATTTTAACGAACTTGTTATTGCTACCAGTTTTGTTGAGCTATTTAAAAGAGAGCGTCGACAATGCTCCTCAAGATAAAAGTACGGCATTATGGAATACTCTATCCGAATGCTGTTCAGAGAAAAAAGCACTGCTGATTGTGGCCGCTACCTGCGTGTTATTTATTGTTGGCTTTATTCAGTCAAAACAAATGAAAATTGGTGATTTACATGCTGGTGCCCCCGCTCTGCACCAAACGTCTAGATATAATCTAGATACGGCACTGATCACTGACCGCTACGAAGTCACTGTCGATTATATTTCTGTTTTAGTAGAAACGACTCCTGAGGCTTGCACTTCATACTCAGTGATGAAGTCTATCGACGATTTCCAATGGAAAATGGAAAATATAGAGGGCGTTCAATCTACAGTTAGCCTTGCTTCAGTATCGAAAGTGGTGAATGCGGGTTACAACGAAGGCAATATTAAGTGGCAAGTGATACCAAGAAATCAATCTACCTTGGTTCAGGCTATCTCACGTGTACCAACTTCATCAGGTTTATTAAATAATGACTGCTCGGTCATGCCTGTCATTCTGTTTATGCAAGACCATAAAGCCGAAACCATTTCTCGTGTGGTAGACGCCGTTAAGCAATATCGTGACGAATACGAAACTGACGATATGCGTTTTAAATTGGCGTCTGGTCCAGTAGGGGTAATGGCTGCAACCAATGAAGCCGTTAGCGACGCGCAGCAGCCTATGATGCTCTATGTGTTTGTTGCGGTGATTGTACTTTGTCTTATTAGCTTTAGGTCGATAAGAGCGACGCTCTCTGTCGTTATTCCTCTTTATGTGGTGTCGGTGCTAGCTCAAGCATTAATGACAACATTAAACATCGGGCTTACAGTGTCAACATTGCCCGTTATCGCGCTGGGCGTAGGCATCGGGGTTGACTACGGGATATATATATTGTCGACCATGACCCATAAATTAAAGGCCGGGCTTAGTGTTCAGGAGGCATACCTACAAGCGCTTAAAGAAAGAGGAAGCGCGGTACTGTTTACTGGCATTACTTTAGCTATTGGTGTGAGCACATGGGTATTTTCGTCTTTAAAATTTCAGATGGACATGGGAATACTGCTAACTTTTATGTTTTTGGTGAACATGCTAGGAGCGGTGATTGTGCTACCCGCTATTGCTCGAATTTTATGGTGGAAACGTAAATAAAAAGGCCGTAAGGCCTTTTCTTATATGCGTTTTTTACTTTATTTATCTATAGTGACTGTATGTTACATAGCAGATTTAAAGATTGAATTTTAGAGTAGCTGTTCTAGCAGTAAATTCGATGAATAATCAATAGGGTATTTATGAACTTGAATACGCAATGCCAATCCGTTCTTATTGATAATGTATTTTCCTTAATGGATAAAAAAATAGCCACTAATAAAGTCGGTATGCTGAAACAGTTTGCCACTATGCTATATAGAAACATGTCTGGCGACGACCTCCAAAATAGAGACGACAGCGACTTATATGGCGCAACGGTGAGTTTATGGAATTATTTTGAGACTTTTGATAAAAGCACCCCACATATCCGCGTGTTTAATCCAGAAATAGAAAAACACGGTTGGCAGTCTATTCATACGATAATAGAAGTTATCGTTACAGATATGCCGTTTCTGGTAAATTCAGTGCGCATGTGTTTAAACCGTTTAAATATAACGTCTCATCTGTTTTTACACAGTCCTCTTCGTATTGTAAGGGACGAAGGGCATACCATTAAAGAATGGGCCAATACAAGTGAGCACGCAAATAGCTCTCCCAAAGAAACGGTGTTCCTTATTGAAATCGACAGGCAAGATTCCGCACAGGCAGTCACGTCTTTAACGACAGAGCTTAAGTCTGTACTTGATGAAGTTACTCTGGCGGTTTGCGATTGGAAACCTATGAGTAAAAAGTTGAGCGAGGTGGTAGATAACTTTACTCAACAACCGTCTCCGGCAAATCAAGCAATAAAAGAGGAATGCCATACCTTTTTAAAGTGGGTGCATGATCATAATTTTACATTAATGGGTTATCGGCACTATTCTGTTTTGGCGATAGAAGGTGATTTTCGGTGGGTGCCTGATAACGACTCTAGTTTGGGCTTGATGAAAAAGTCTATCAGTGACAGAGAACGACTACTGTCTAATCTTCCTGCCTCGGCGAGAGATGTGGCGCTAAGCAGTCACCCTTTTTTATTGACTAAAACCAGACGAAAATCTCGCGTTCATCGCCCTGCACAAATGGACTACATCGGCGTCAAAGAGTTTAATGCAGAAGGACAAGTTATCGGTGAACATCGGTTTATCGGCTTGTACTCGGCCTCTTTTTATAACAGCCAAGCAACGGACTTACCCGTTCTCAAAAGCAAAATAGATAAGGTCTGTGAGTTATCGGGTTTTGCGCCAGGCTCTCATGCGTATAAAGCGTTTTTAAATATCATCGAAACCTACCCTAGAGATGAATTACTTCAAACGGATGAACAGGAACTTGCCAACATTATTAATGGCATTTTTCAAATGCAAGAGCGTGGAATTTCACGGATCTTTGTTAGAAAAGATAATTTTGGCCGTTTTTTTTCCTGTCTCGTTTACGTGCCTCGCGAACGTTACAATACAAAATTAAGAAAAGATACTCAGGCATTGCTCAAGCGAGCCTTCGACTCTAAAGAAGACGTTGAATTTACAACTTATTTTTCTGAATCAGTCTATGCTCGAACGCATTACATCGCCCATGTAAAAGATAATAATATGGATATCGACGTGAAAGAAATTGAAAATAACTTAATCGAACTGACCAAAAGTTGGGATGATAGGCTTGCCAAGGCGATTCGGACCAACTTTGGAGAGGCACAAGGAAAAACATTAGAAAATCGCTATCAAGGTGCATTTAGTCGAAGCTATATGGAAGCGTGTCTACCCAGTGCCGCTGTCGTAGATATTGAAAAGCTGGAAGCTTTATCAGATGAAGAACCTTTGGGTATGTTGTATTACCGCCCTCAGGAAGAAACCAAAGACAGTCCAGTTGTAAAGTTAAAGTTATTTCATAAAAACGAACCGATTCATCTTTCAGCTGTGCTTCCAATGCTAGAAAATTTCGGCTTGCGAGTCATTGATGAAAGCCCCTATAAAATCACTATTACTGACGAAAATGTAACCCATTGGATAATGGACTTCAGTATGCTGATCAAAACCAATGCTGACCTTTCCATGGAGCAAGCACAAACGCTGTTTCAAGATGCGTTTGCTAAGGTATGGTTGCATCAATTGGAAGACGATGCGTTTAATCGTCTGGTTTTAGGCGCGGGGTTAACCGGAAGGAAGGTCACTGTACTGCGAGCCTATGCAAAATACATGAGGCAAACGGGGAGTTCGTTTAGTCATCAATATATAGCTGATACCTTATTTAAATATCCTGATATTGCGAAGTTGTTGGTACAGTTTTTTGATTTGCGCTTTGACCCCTTTGTTAAGCGCAATAACAAAAAAGCAAACGATGTTACTAGTCAGATAAACGAAAAATTAGACTCAGTGAACAACCTCGATGACGACCGTATTATTCGTCGATACATCGATATGATACAAGCCACCTTCAGAACAAATTTTTATCAACAAGACAGCGATGGGGCGGAAAAGTCCTACGTCTCGTTTAAATTACAGCCTCAACTCATTCCAGATATGCCTTTGCCACTGCCCAAGTTTGAAATTTTTGTGTATAGCCCACGTATGGAAGGGGTGCATTTACGGGGTGGGAAAGTGGCTCGCGGAGGTTTGCGTTGGTCCGACAGGCTAGAGGATTTTCGGACTGAAATTCTTGGTTTAGTCAAAGCTCAGCAGGTTAAAAATACGGTTATTGTGCCAGTGGGGGCGAAAGGCGGTTTTATTTGTAAAAAGCCGCCCCAAGATGGAGGAAGGGCAGCGCTAATTGAAGAAGGTAAAGCGTGTTACAGGCTGTTTATTCGAAGCTTATTGGATATAACCGACAATATAGTCGACGGCGCGATCAAACCGCCAACAGATGTGGTTAGGCATGACGATGATGACGCGTACCTTGTTGTGGCTGCTGATAAAGGCACCGCGACGTTTTCCGATATTGCCAACGGTATTTCGGAAGAATTTAATTTTTGGCTGGGCGATGCATTTGCATCAGGTGGCAGTATTGGTTATGACCATAAAAAAATGGGCATCACTGCAAAAGGTGGTTGGGAATCAGTTAAACGACATTTCCGTGAAATAGGGATTAACTGCCAAACTACTGATTTCACCTGTATCGGTATTGGCGATATGGCCGGCGATGTGTTTGGGAATGGCATGTTGCTTTCTGAGCATACGCGTCTTATTGCTGCATTTAATCATGTACATATCTTTTTCGATCCCAATCCAGACGCTAAATCAAGTTATGCAGAGCGCAAGCGCTTATTCGACGATCCGAGTTTAGGTTGGCAGGATTATAACACGCGTTTGATTAGTGCTGGCGGAGGCGTTTTTAATCGTGCGAGTAAAGCGATTGTTTTAACCGAGGAGATGAAAAAATGCCTTGGCACAAAACAGCAATCCATGACGCCCAATGAGCTTATTCATAACATTCTAAAAATGAAAGTGGATCTCTTGTGGAATGGGGGAATTGGTACTTATGTTAAAAGCGCCAAAGAATCACATTCCGATGTGGGTGATAGAGCCAATGAAACCGTTCGCGTAAACGGTAATCAGTTACAAGTAAAAATAGTCGGTGAAGGTGGCAATTTAGGGTGTACGCAGCTAGGGCGTATTGAATTTGCGAACCACGGAGGACGAATTAATACCGACTTTATCGATAACGTGGGAGGCGTAGATTGTTCAGATAACGAAGTTAACATCAAAATTTTGCTCAACCAATTAGTAAAAAACGGCGATCTCACAACCAAACAACGCAACGAACTGCTATACAGCATGACCGACGATGTATCTGAATTGGTTCTACAAGATTGTTATCGCCAAACTCAATCTATTTCAATCACCGAGTTAGGTGGGGTGGGTCTGTTAAAAGAGCAGTTGCGCTTTATACATGGTTTGGAGCGAGAGGGCGCGTTAAATCGCGAGCTTGAATTTATTCCTTCCGATGAAGAAGTGTCTGATCGCGCCGCCTCAGGCAAAGGTTTAACCAGACCTGAACTGAGCGTATTAATTGCGTATGGCAAAATGGTGTTGAAAGAAAAACTCAATGTACTAGCCATCACCGCTAACCCATATCATGAGAAGTTACTGATAGAGGCATTTCCCGAACGTTTACAGACGCAATTTGCAGCCAGCATGCAGGCTCACCCATTAAAAAATGAAATTGTCGCGACCAAATTAAGTAACGAAATGGTCAATGATATGGGTTTAAATTTTGTATTCCGTATGCAAGAAGAAACGGGTGCATCTAACATTGAAATAACCAATGCGTATTGCATTGTCAAAGGCGTGTTTGGTATTGAATCGCTATGGGAAGAGATTGAAGCCCTTGACAACAAATTGGAAGCTAAGGTGCAGTTGCAAATTTTAGAAAATGCGCGCCGTTTAATGCGCAGGGCAGCGAGATGGTTTATTCGTCATGGTGATATCAGTAAAAGTATTGAAGAGTCGATTGAGTACTATGCGTCGACTGTGAGTAACTTGCTCAAAAACCTTGAATCTTATTTAGTAAAAACCGAGTTTGATGCAGTGGATAAAGAACGCAAGTTGCTGATCAAACAAGGCTTACCCAAGCATGTTGCGTTGCAAGTCGCGTGTTTTAGTAATTTATTTAGCGCATTGGACTTAGCACAAATTGCAGGTGAAACAGGACAAGATATTGCTTGTACTGCTCGTTTGTACTATCAACTTGGTGCTAAGCTTGAACTACATTGGTTCTTAAACCAAATTAATAGTCAAGCAGTAGCCAATCACTGGCAAGCACTTGCACGAGCGTCGTACCGTGAAGAGTTAGATTGGCAACAGCGCTCTATCGTAGCTACCTTGCTTCAGGCAGCCGACCAAAAACAAGACGCCGACACCATTTTACAACAGTGGATGTCAGACAACGAAGGCTTGTTAAAACGCTGGTATTTAATGATGACTGAATTCAAAACCAGTTCTAATCATGAATTTGCTAAATTTTCTGTTGCCTTACGTGAATTGATGCTTTTAAGCGTGAAGACAAACCATTAAACTATAAGCAAGTTAAAAATGCTCAGCTAAAAAGCCCTGTTTAACAGGGCTTTTTAGTATAAATTTACTGAAATAACGAGTCTCTATGTTGCAATTAGCTCAATCTGTTTTACATAACCTTGAACCAGAATCAGCACACGAGTTGACGATTAAATGGTTGAAGAAAACGCAACGTAGCCCCTTGAATAAACTCTACGCTCAAAAAGTATTAAATAAACCCGTTGATGTAGCCGGAATTACCTTTCCAAACCCAGTTGGTTTAGCGGCTGGTTTGGATAAGAATGGAGAATGCGTAGATGCGTTCAACGCCATGGGGTTTGGGTTTGTTGAAATTGGTACAGTAACACCGCGTGGACAAGCTGGAAATCCGAAACCACGCTTATTTAGGCTGCCTGAAAAGCAGGCAATCATTAATCGTATGGGCTTCAATAATCATGGCATTGACTATCTACTAGAAGAATTGAAAAAAGTTCGTTCCAAAGGCATCGTGGGGATCAACATAGGGAAAAACAAAGAAACGCCGGAAGCGAAAGCCCTCGATGATTATCTTATTGGCTTGAATAAAGCCTATAATCATTGCGACTACATCACAGTCAACATTTCCTCTCCCAACACGCCAGGGCTTCGTAACTTACAATACGGCGAGGCACTAGAGTCTCTACTTCGTGGATTAAAAGCCGCTCAGGAAACATTGGCACAAGCCTACAGCCGTTACGTACCCCTGTTTGTGAAAATAGCGCCAGATTTGAGTAACGAAGAGATCCAAGCGATTGCAAAATCGCTTATTCTTACCAAAATGGATGGAGTGATTGCAACGAACACCACTTTGTCAAGAGAAGCCGTAAAAGGTTTGGAGCATGCCGAAGAGGCAGGCGGCTTAAGCGGTTCAGTGCTTACCCAAAAATCTTTAGATGTAACACAGCAGTTGAGCAGGGCCTTAGACAGCGAAATTCCCATTATTGGGGTAGGGGGAATAGACTCGCCGCAAGCAGCCATTGCCAGACTTAATGCAGGTGCCGCTTTGGTACAAGTTTATTCCGCCTTTATTTACCAAGGTCCTGCGCTGATAAAGCACATTGTTAACGCACTATGACTACTATTTTTGTAACTACCAGTCGTGGACTAGACGAACTGCTGAACGCAGAAATTAACGCGCTATTACCCGACGTACCAACACAAATGTCTCAAGGCGCTGTTTCATTTGATGGTACCTTAGAACAAGCCTATATCGTGTGTTTGTGGTCTCGGCTAGCAAATAGAGTACTTTGGGAGTTGAATAGTGGCTTGGTTAAAAACGCCAGCGACCTTTATGCGCTTTCTGCGACGATAGACTGGCCCTCTCACTTTGCTAGCAGTGCAAGCTTTGTGGTTCACTTTAATGGTACCAATCAAGTAATAAAGCATTCTCAGTTTGGTGCGCAAACCGTTAAAGATGGCGTTGTCGATTCGTTTATAGAGCAAGACGAAAACCGACCTAATGTTGACAAGATGTCTCCGGACATATCGCTATACGCGCGATGCCGTAGAGATAACGTAAGCGTGGGGATTGATTTAAGTGGAACAAGCCTTCATCAGCGGCATTATCGAAAAGGTCAAGGTGAGGCGCCACTTAAAGAGCATGTTGCAGCTGCGATGCTAATGCGCAGTGGTTGGGCATCATCGCTTTCAAAACCATTAGTCGACCCTATGTGCGGTTCAGGCACCATTGCTATTGAAGCTGCATTAATGGCGTCGAATCGAGCACCGGGGCTAAATCGCACAGTGTGGGGGTTCACAAAATGGTTAAGGCACAGCGAGTTGAGTTGGCAGCGCTTATTAGACAAAGCAAAAGAGTCGATAAAACTGCCTGAAATGCGTATTTATGCTTCTGACATCAACCGAGAGCTGATTGCGATAGCGAAACAAAACGCACATGAAGCTGGGGTGTTTTCATATATTGAATTTAATGTCGCCAATGCACTCAAGCTCACTGTCCCTGATGGGCTCACACAGGGATATTTAGTGTCCAATCCGCCTTACGGTGAGCGCTTGAATGACATTTCTGATCTTCTCCCCACCTTTCAACAATGGGGAATTACACTCAAGCAATATTGGCCTAAATGGCAGTTAAGCTTACTCACAAGTCACCGCGATTTGTTGAGAGCGCTTAAATTAAGGGCAAGCAAAGAATATTCGATTATGAACGGTAAACTAGAATGCCGTTTAGTTAATTTTACCTTGGATGAAGCAAACCTTACCGTTTTACATCAAGACCAAGCGCATCCATTTAGCAACCGCGTAAAGAAAAATTTAAAGCGTCTAAAATCGTGGATAAACAAGCAAGATACCAATTGTTATCGCATATACGACGCCGATCTCCCTGAATACAATGTTGCGATAGACAAATACGATAATTTTTATGTCGTGCAAGAGTATGCACCACCTAAAACAATAGACGAAAACAAAGCCAAACGTCGTTTGCAGGATGTGTTGATGCATTTACCTAATGCACTAGCTTGTAAAAGCGAGCAAGTTATTTTAAAAGTGCGAGAGCGCCAAAAAGGGGCTGCACAGTATGAAAAACATTCTCAGACTGACCGTAGAATTAAAGTGTACGAAAACGGTGCCTTACTCTGGGTCAATCTCTGGGATTATTTAGATACGGGCTTGTTTTTAGACCATCGAGATACCCGACAAAAAGTAAAAGCTCTGGCTAAAAACAAAGATGTGTTGAATCTGTTTAGTTATACCGGCAGCGTGTCAGTTTCTGCGGCTTTGGGTGGGGCTAGATCGGTCACTACTGTAGATATGTCAAATACCTATATAGAGTGGGCAAAAGATAACTTTGCTTTGAATAAGATTAAAGGTCCACATCGATTTGTAAAAGCTGACTGCTTGCAGTGGCTTTCCACGCACGAAGGTCAATATGATATCATTTTTGTCGATCCTCCTTCGTTTTCAAACTCAAAAAAAATGGACACCACTTGGGATGTGCAACGAGACCATTTATCGTTGCTGAAACAAGTTGCATCGTGTTTAAAGCCGAAAGGAATCATACTATTTTCAAATAACAAACGAGGCTTTAAACTCGATGACCAAGGTTTGAATTCTGCGGGACTTATCGCTAAGGACATCAGCAAAGCTACGATACCAGAAGATTTTAAGCGTCATTCCAACATTCATTATTGCTGGGAAATCACGAGTGCAAATTAGTTTTTTTTCAGGCCCACAATGCGGTTTGTGTGACCAAGCCGACGAATTATTGCAGCAATTGCCCGACTATTCACGGTTACGCATAACTTATTTTAATGTTCACAAAGAACCCAGTTTGAGGCACCAATACGGTGCGCGTATTCCAGTTCTCAAACGAAATGATACCGCAGAAGAGTTAGCATGGCCCTTTGACATTGCTCAGCTATCTGCGTTTTTAGACGAGATTAAATGAGCAGTATTATTCAATTAAAAAATATTCAGCTTGCTTATGGCGCGGCTCCTTTACTTGACGGTGTAGATTTGACTATTTCGCAAGGAGAGCGTGTCTGTTTGGTAGGTAGAAACGGCAGCGGTAAATCTACATTGATGAAAGTGATATCGGGTGATATTCAGCCTGATGACGGACAACGGATTGTAGAAAGCAATATTGTTGTTGCACGCTTGGAACAAGATCCCCCTGAACGGAATGATATTTCTATCTTCAATTACGTTGCTGAGGGGCTTAAAGAGGCTGGAGAGCTAATTAAAGCTTACTCTCTCGCATTAGACACTGTTAGCGAAGATCCAAGTGAAGCCAATCTACTTAACTTGCAAGCTATTCAAGACAAGCTAGATGCAGTGAATGGTTGGCAATTCGAGCAGCGTATTAATAAAACCTTAAGTATTTTAGGATTAGATGGGAAAGCGCAACTCTCTTCTCTTTCTGGCGGATGGCGTCGTAAAGCAGCGTTAGCAAGAGCTTGGGTGCAATCACCCGATATACTGTTGCTTGATGAACCTACTAACCACCTCGACATTGCAATGATCAACTGGCTGGAAGAAAGCTTAAAGCAATTTACTGGCGCCATTGTTTTCATTAGTCATGATAGAGCATTTATTCGTGCAATGAGCACGCGTATTATCGACTTAGATAGGGGCATTTTAAAAAGCTACCCCGGTAATTATGAGCAATATCTTGAAAAGAAAGCGCAAGATCAAGCTGTTTTGGAAACTCAACAAGCTGAGTTTGATAAAAAATTAGCCCAAGAAGAAGTATGGATACGTCAGGGAATTAAAGCGAGAAGGACCCGCAACGAGGGCAGGGTGAGGGCCTTAGAAGCGCTGCGTGTAGAGCGCAAAAAACGCCGTGAACTCCAAGGCAGTGTTCTCGCTACTCAGAGCAAAGCATCGCGCAGTGGCAAGCGTGTTTTCGATGTGGCTGAACTGACTGTAAAACGCGGTGAAAAACTCATTGCTGATTGTTTGAATATGCAAATTTTGAGAAAAGATAAAATTGCGTTTATCGGACCGAATGGCTGCGGCAAAAGCTCGCTAATAAAAGCATTTTTGGGAGAAATAGCACCTGAAAGTGGTGAAGTGCAAACGGGCGCGAACATAGAAGTGGCTTATTTCGACCAGCATCGAAGTCAATTAGATTTAGATAAAACGGTTATCGATACAGTAGGCGATGGTAAAAGAGACTTAGTGGTGAATGGTAACCCTAGGCACGTTATTAGTTATCTACAGGATTACTTGTTTGAACCAGACAGGGTAAACGCACCGGTTCGATCGTTATCAGGTGGAGAAAAAAATCGACTGTTGCTTGCCAAATTGATGCTTAAGCCAAGCAATGTACTCATTCTCGACGAACCGACCAATGATTTAGACGTCGATACGCTTGAGATGTTAGAAACATTATTGATTGGCTATGAGGGAACTGTTTTGTTAGTTTCGCACGATAGGGAGTTTGTTGATAATGTCGCATCAAGCTGTCTGGCTTATGAAAATAACGGGATTTGGAAAGAATTTGTGGGCGGTTACAGCGATATGCTTGAATGGTATGCGCATAACGTACCGAAAGGAACTCAGCAGGCGCGAAAAGGTCATAGTTCTGAGTCCGGTAAATCGACTGTTGAGCCACTTGATAAGACATCTGGGAAAACCAAAGCGCCAAAAAAGCTTTCGTATAAAGACAGTCGAGAATTAGAAGCCTTACCTGACACGATAGATAAATTAGAATCTGAAATTGAACAGCTTCAATCGCAAATTAATCAAACAGACTTTTTTACAAAACCAAACGCCAAAGATGTATTGGATGCCTTATCAAATGCAGAAAATGCGCTCTCTGAGGCTTATGCTCGTTGGGACGAATTAGAAAGTATGCAAAAAAGCGTACAGCAGTAATAGGAATGAAAATGAAAAAATTGGTGTTGGCTTGTGCCCTCGGCACTGCAGTTTTTACTGGCGCAACATGCGCGCAAGTCTACGATGTAGAAGTACTTCCAAGTAACGATATAGCCGAAAACGTGTTTGCTCAATCAATAGATGAAACGGGCAACGTGTCTGTTGTCACACAAGGCCTGTATAACCAGACGATCAATCTTCAATTGTTAAACTTTGACGACCCTATTTTTACCAGTTTGCTAACAGATGTTGATGCTGCTAGAACGGGTAACTTTAACGAAACAGATTATCTCACCATTATTCAAGGGATAAGGTTAAATACACAAGGCAATTCGGCGGTTTCTCAAAAGCTGGCTATTTTTCGAAGTTTTCAATTTGACGGGCAAACCAATCAAGAAATTCCCGCTTTTGATGAGGTATCGCAGCAAACTAATGGCTTAACCCAAAGCAACGAGGTTATTGTACGCGACAGTGAAGCAGGCTTGTTTTTTGTTGGCAGCAGTGCAGATGTGTTTGAATCGCTTGTATTTACCAATCAACAGGCAGTGCGGACAAATTTCGTTATCAACGATTTTAGAAATTTAGCCTTTGTTCAAGTGGGCGATCAAGCCAGAGCTTTATTACCACCCGACCAAACACTAGGAGGGTTCAGTGATGCTTACGCTATTAACAATGCTTTGCAAGTGGCCGGAAGTGGAACCGTTGATGTGAATGCGTTAGTAGACTTCGCAGTACAAAACTGTGCAGACCCTGCGACGCGTGGAGATATACCGGAGGCATTTTGCCAATGGCGTTTACAGTACCCTACAGGGGGCGTAAATCAGGATGGTTCACCTATCCCTAGTATTATTAGTGCCACAGGCGGCAATACAGAGGTCAGGGCTATTATTTGGTCAATTGACGGCAATGGGAATGTGGTTGATATAGAGGTCTTTCCACTAGCAGGTGAAGATTCAACACAGCCATTGAGAGGATTTGCCGAGGCGAGAGACATTAACGACAATGGTGTCGCAGTGGGTTTTTCTGGAAGAGGTGGCGTAAGGCAAGCAGCATCATTCTCCAATGCTCAAACTGAGCTGATTCTTCCTAGTGACGAGTTTCCTGTCAGCCAAGCATTTGCCATCAACAATAATAACAATGTGACAGGCACGATTGTTGAAGTGATTGAAAACCGTGCAATTAATAGAATGTTTGTTACTAACCTTGAAACGCAAGAAGTTGTTTTACCAAGTGGTTTCTTTTCAACATCCACCACGCTTCCAAGAGACATGAACAATCAAGACTTGGTGGTGGGGCAAGGCGAAGTGGTGAGCAGTGTTTCGAACGGTAACGATCGCCAAGCATTTATCTACGATATTAATAGTCAAGAATTTACCAATCTCAATACCTTAATTGAATGTGACTCACCCTTTACCTTGGTGAATGCTGTAGCTATAAACGACAATGGCGAGATTGCGGTAACTGCCAGAGCCAGTGTGCCAGTGCGTAATGCAAGAGGTGAAGATATACTAGACCAAACGGGCGCAAGAACATTCAGAGATGGTGTGGTAGCGCTTAAATTGAGACCTATTCCTAACGGTCAACCTGCCAATTGCAGAGAAGACAACAGCAATTTTGAAAGACAAGGCGCAAGTGTTCCATTGAGTTCGCTCATAGCCTTATTTTTACTGTTTGGCATTAAAAGATTAAAACGAAAATGGAATTAAAACTAAGGTTTTAATGACAAAAAAATGTAATAAAAAATTCATAATGACATCAAGCAATTATGAGTTTTTTACGGTTTAAAGAGTGATTGCCTATTGAATAGCGCTTGTAAATACCTTATTAAATAAGTGTAGTGCTGTTTGCAGGCTCTCACCTTAATAGCTTCGAGTCTTTGCAAACCCTACGCTTCATACAACCAAGAAGAGGTATGTTAATGAAAAGACAAAAACGAGATAAATCTACAAGAGCACACGCTAAAGGTTATCAAGCAGGAATCAGTGGTAGGGCGAAAGAAAATTGTCCCTTTAAAACAACAGAATCTCGGTCCCAGTGGTTAGGAGGATGGCGAGAGGCAGTAGAAGATAGGCATCTCGGATTGTCTGTTAAATAGTATTTCAATAGCCCCTTTTAAAAGGGGCTATATTTTTTCTAAAACTCGCCTTTAATTAAAAGGTGCTAGTATCTTGAAACAGTCCGACCTTTAAGCTTTTTGCAGTGTAGATAGGCTTATCATCGACTAACACCGTACCGTCAGCTAAACCCATAAAAAGCTTACGCTTAACTAATCGGCGAATATCAATTTTGTAAGTCACTTTTTTCGCGGTAGGCAAAATTTGACCCGTAAATTTAACTTCACCCACGCCCAATGCACGTCCTCTGCCTGGGCCGTCACTCCAACCCAAATAAAAACCAACTAGTTGCCACATTGCATCAAGCCCAAGACAACCAGGCATTACTGGATCACCTGGGAAGTGGCATTCAAAAAACCATAGATCAGGGCTAATATCTAATTCGGCTATAATTTGTCCATTACCATATTCGCCGCCATCTTCAGTAATAGAAGTAATGCGATCCATCATTAGCATATTAGGTGCCGGTAATTGGCTATTTCCAGGGCCAAACATCTCACCTCGGCTACAGGCTAAAAGATCGTCGCGGCTAAAAGAATTGGGTCGATGACTCATAGTTTTCCTTATTTTAAATAGAAGATGTAATTTAGCGAACCCTTGTTAGCTAAACAACTCTGAACAGTCGTGTTTTTCTTGGTAGTATTCTAAATGACATTGGCTTAAAACATGTGAAAAATTCATGCAAAACAAGAAAAAACCTGCACAGCTCAATGCAGAAAAGCAAAAACGCTTTCGTGAAAAGCAGAAAGCACAAGGGAAAAAATTAGTAAGGGGGTATATTTCTAAGGAAGCACAAGCGTGTTACAACGACATTATTGAAAAAACTCAGTGGAAAGACAGTGAAGTACTGTCCAATGCCTTACGAATTACCTACGCAGCTTATAAATGTGGGCAAATTAAATTGCTTAATCAATGGCTAAACGATCATCAAAGGTAAACAAATGACTTCTGCATTTACTTTTGCATCTGCGCAACCAATTGATGAGCAGGGCTGTCTGCCGTTGTATGGCGCCTAAGAATACGCGCCGATTCTTTGTAAACCGCTTTGCGTTTGCGAAAATTCCAGAGTCTATCTCTGGCGTCAGCAGCGGCAAGTGTTACATCAACAATAGGGTGAGGGAAATCGGGGGGCGTGATATTTTCCATCGCGTAGTCCATAGACGTATATCGCCACGGTTCGTGTACCCAGTCGTTTGGTAAGTGAGCAAGTTGCGGCAGCCATTTCTTTATAAATACGCCATCAGGATCGCGCTCTTGCGATTGCTTTAAAGGGTTGTATATTCTGATTGTATTTGTTCCTGTGACCCCTGCTTGCATCTGTATTTGTGGGTAGTGAATGCCTGGTTCAAAGTCCAAAAAAAGTGTCGCTAAGTGTTCAGCTGCCAATTTCCAATGTACATTTAAATGGTGAGTTAGCACACTCACCAACATCGCGCGCATTCTAAAATTCACATAGCCAGTTTTCTGAAGCGCGTTCATACATGCATCAACAATTGGAATGCCTGTTTTGCCAGTTGCCCATTTATGAAACCTCAACTGACTTACGGGGCCTCGTTCGTATGGATACTCGAGATAGGCTTTGTTGACAGGTCGATGCTCCATCTCGCATTCAGACTCAAACTTCTGAATAAAATGGCAGTGCCAGTGTAGCCGTGAAGATAAAGCTGAAAGAGCTCTAGACCAGCCTTTTTCAGTGTGTAAATTGATGCGTCCATACGCTTGTTTAAGCGAAATATTGCCCCATGCTAAATACGGCGATAAGCGCGAGCAACTCTGACGAGATAAGCTAGGACTAGACAATTGCGTGTGATAGCGTTTGCCGCGCTCAGACAAAAATGAATGTAGTACCTGCCATGCCCTTTTTTCACCCCCCGGTTGCATAGCGGCAGAGCGGTGTAAAATTGGAAGGGAATGGCTTTGCTGATTATGCCAAACTGCATGTTTTAGTTCAGGATCATCAGTCGGAGTGTTGATACGTTGGTCCCATAAGCGATCCCACTTGTGTCTGTGGGTAAGCCCTCTAAAAACCGCACCGTAGGGAGATTGCTGCCAACGTATGTTTTTTTCTGTGCTCCAAGCTTGAACGGCTTTATCCAACGAATAACTTACGCCCAAACCTATTTCCTGATAACTGAACAGGGTTTGAATGGGCGATGAAGCGTGGATCTTTTTGAGACTAGTTAGCGTGTCGCCTTTAAAAAAATGCACTTGAGTATCGAAAGCGCGTAATTGTTCATTTAAATCTTGAATAGATTGATACACAAATTGCTTGTGTCGTTCGGCATAGTGGCAGTCTTGCCATACTTGCTCATCTTCAATATACACTAGTAATATTGGCAAACGCGATGCGATAGCAAGTTTCAAAGGCAGATGGTCGCGCAAGCGCAGGTCTCGCTTGAACCACACTACATTAATCAAAGCGCAACCATGCTTTACGAAACTGCTGATTTGGGTCGTACTGCTGCGTTTGTTTTTGCAAGTTAAATTGTCTATGGCCACGAGGATCACACCCCACGCCAGCTAAATATTGCCAGTTGCCGTAGTTACTTGCTACATCAAAATCGATGAGCTGTTGTTCAAAATAGGCTGCGCCATATCGCCAGTCTAGCCCCAGTTCATGAACAAAACAGGAAGCGACAAGTTGCCGGCCTCGATTCGACATAAACCCAGTTGCATTGAGTTCTCGCATACACGCATCGACAATATCGAACCCTGTCTTACCTAAGCACCACTGCGTGAATTTGGCCGCATTAAATACCGTATTGGGCTTTTGTTGTTGCACACCGCCAAAATCAAATAAACGCTTACCGACCTTTAATGCATGCAAGTGGAAAAATTCACGCCACAGCAATTCAAAAAACAACCAATAGGTTGAATCATTTTGCACTCGCTGCTGTTCATACTGCTGTAGTTGTTTGAATACGTAACGCGGTGATAGGTGTCCCGCACTGAGCCATGCCGACAACTTACTCGAAAAATCCCATCCAAGCATACCATTTCGTGTTTCTTTATATCGAGCAACAAGGTCGGTTTCGAATAAATAGTAATTGAGTTGCGCTACACCTTGTTTTTCTCCTCCTCTAAAGCCTTGTGACGATGCGTCTGTGTCTAGGCAGGAGGCGGGAATTATCTTTTCTTTAAACTGATTATCTCGTTCGTTTACATCGGGGGAAGGCGGAAGGTGAGTCAGTTCTTCTGCAATATCAGCAACCTCTGCGCGTTTTTCAACCTTACGTCGAAAAGCAGAAAATGAGTCTGGTAGTGAGTCAATGCTAAAAGGTAGAGTAGGGGGCTCATACAAATGACTTGCATTGGATGTAATGAATTTAAGGTTTGGGTGCGACAGTGCAATTTGTTCGATTGCCTTTTTTTCATACACGCCACAGTGCTCAGAATAGCCCAGATGCGAAACAGAAAACTTATCGATTAAATGCTGAATCGGCAAAGCGCCAGTTCCATTTACCACAACTAGACGATTTCCTTGCTCAGTCAGGCTCTGGTTCAGCTCTACCAGCCCTTGACACAGAAAACGCCAACGGTGCTCGCCCATTGGATGACTTTGCCACTGTGAGTTTGTGAACCATTCGTCGTCGATAACGTAAACACACAGGAGAATATCAACGGTTTCGGAAAGTGTATTAAGTGCTGGCATATCATTGATTCGGCAATCATGGCGAAACCAATAAAGTCCAGTTGATTGATTATGTATTTTCATGTTTGAAGATATGTGTAATCCAATCTAATTGGATCACTTAAAACAAAAAATAAGGACGCTACCTTGAGCCGACCTATCCATTTAGTCTGGTTTAGACATGACCTACGTTTAACCGACAACCCTGCCTTATCGGATGCCGCAAAGCATTGCGCGAACAATAAAGGGATCATACTGCCCATCTTTATTTACGATAATAACCCAGACCCTTCGCTCGAATTAGGCGGTGCCTCTAAATGGTGGCTTCATCATTCTCTCAACGCGCTTAATGAGAGCTTAGACGGAAACCTTCAGGTGTTTGAAGGCGATGCAAAAGAGGTGGTGTTAACGCTGATTAAAGAGTTTGACTGTGAACATGTTTATTGGAACAGGGTGTATGAGCCGCATCAAATTGATAGAGATACTTCCCTTAAATCAACGCTGAAAGAAAAAGAAGTGAGCTGTAAGACCTTCAATGGCAGTTTGTTGTGGGAACCTTGGACAATTAAGAATAAAAGCGGAGAGCCTTACAAAGTCTACACGCCTTACTACAGAAAAGGCTGCTTGCCAGCAGACGACCCTCGATATCCGATACAAAAACCCAAGGACTTATCGCTTTCGAATAGAAAAAGTGAGTCGAATATACGCATAGAAGATTTGAAGCTATTACCAGAAATTAATTGGGATACGTCTTTCTATAATGAATGGACAGCAGGGGAGGAGTCGGCAAAAAAGGCGCTCAATACGTTTATTAAAGACGATATCAAACGGTATAAAGAACAACGTGATATACCCAATGTTCGAGGAACTTCTCGGCTCTCTCCTCATTTACGATGGGGTGAAATCTCACCTAACCAAATTTGGTACGCAGTAAAAGATGCATTCTCCGACACCTCAGAAAAAAACATCGATACCTATTTGAGCGAGATAGCATGGCGTGAATTTAGCTATTATTTATTGTTTCATTTCCCGAATTTACAAAAAGATAACTTTGCAGAAAAATTCAATAATTTTCCTTGGAAAAACAATGCTGAACACCTAAAGGCTTGGCAACAAGGTCGAACTGGCATTCCTATCGTTGATGCGGGTATGCGAGAGTTGTGGCAAACCGGATATATGCATAATCGAGTAAGAATGGTAGTGGGTTCGTTTTTAGTTAAAAACTTGCTTTTAGATTGGCGTGAAGGAGAGCGCTGGTTTTGGGATTGCCTGTGTGATGCCGATATGGCTAGCAATAGTGCTAGTTGGCAATGGGTAGCGGGCTGTGGTGCCGATGCAGCACCATTCTTTCGTATTTTTAATCCGGTTTTGCAAGGCGAAAAATTTGATAAGCAAGGCGAGTATGTCAAAACCTATTGTCCTGAACTGTCAGAATTACCCAACAAATATATTCATAAACCATGGGAAGCCCCTGATGACGTGTGTAGTTCTATTTCATTTAAATTAGGCGATGATTATCCAGCACCCATTGTCGATCTTAAAGTGTCGCGTAAACGGGCACTAGAGGCATTTGAGACCACTAAGGAAGACAGTAAATAAATGAAAGTGTTACGTTTAGTTTTAGGCGATCAAGTGTCGGAAAGTCTCTCATCGTTAAAAGGTTGTGATAAGAAAAACGACACGATATTAATGGCGGAAGTCAAAGAAGAAGCGACCTATGTAAAACATCATAAGAAAAAAATTGCTTTTTTGTTTAGTGCAATGCGCCATTTCGCCAAACAGCTTGAAGACAAGCAGTTTACTGTTGAATATATTGATTACAATCATGCCAATAATAAAGGCAGTTTGTTTGAACAAGTTAAACGCAGCATTACATCAGGCTCATTTGATAAACTTGTGGTGACTGAGCCAGGCGAATATCGCTTACTTGACGATATGAAGCAGTGGCAATCGCGTTTGGATATTAAGGTCGATATCCTTGAAGATACGCGTTTTATAGTCGGTAAATCGTTTTTTTCTGAGTGGGCGAAAGATCGCAAGCAACTGCGGATGGAATATTTCTACAGAGAGCTTCGTAAAAAGACCAATTATCTGATGGATGGCAAAAAGCCCATCGGAGGAGAGTGGAATTACGATAGTCAAAATAGACAAACATTGCCTGCTGAGATCACTATTCCAAAGCAAACAAAATCACCACAAGATGAAATCACGCAAGAGGTGCTAAAGCTGGTTGAATCTGAGTTCTCAGACCACTTTGGCGACTTAGAGCCATTTCATTTCGCAGTAACGCGTAACCAAGCATTGCAAGTATTAAAGCAATTCATCAGTGAGCGATTAGAGAAATTTGGAGACTATCAAGACGCAATGGCTGAGAAGCAACCTTGGCTATTTCATTCTCATATTGGTTTTTATTTAAACTGTGGTTTGTTATTACCCGACGAAGTTATCGAAGCCGCAGAGTCTGCTTACCATTCAGGAGAGGCGCCGTTAAATTCAGTAGAAGGCTTTATTCGACAAATATTGGGGTGGCGAGAATACGTTAGAGGGTTTTATTGGCACTTCATGCCAGAACTGAAACAGCAAAACAGCTTGAATGCAACTCGTGCATTACCGGATTTCTTCTGGTCGAGTCATACCAATATGAATTGTTTGCGTCAGTGTATTAAAGAAACAAAAGAAAACGCTTACGCTCATCATATCCAACGCTTAATGGTTATTGGTAATTTTGCTTTGCTTGCAGGCCTATCTGTAGAAGAGGTCAATGAATGGTACTTATTGGTGTATGCCGATGCCTATGAATGGGTCGAGTTGCCCAATGTGTCGGCCATGATACTGTTCGCTGATGGCGGAAAGTTAGCAAGTAAACCGTATGCAGCAAGCGGAAGTTACATCAATAAAATGTCGGATTACTGTAAAAACTGCGGATACAGTGTGACAAAAAAATCCGGTGAGAAAGCATGCCCATTTAATTACTTGTATTGGGATTTCGTTACACGAAATAAGCCTAAACTCGAAAATAACCCCAGAATGAAGTTAGTGTTAAATAGCCTAAACAGAATGTCCGATGAGAAAGTGGAAGATATGCAACAAAGCGCTCAGATGTTTCTAGAGAAATTAGATAATGCACAAGAAGTCTAAGTTACCACAAAAAGTATGCGCGCATTGTGGACGTCCGTTCAGTTGGCGAAAAAAGTGGGAAAGAGATTGGCCTAATGTGAAATATTGTTCAAAGCGGTGTGCAGGCAGTAAATAAGGCTTTTGTTTAAGGGAGCTTTATTGAGAGTAAATGAACCATAGCCGTAAGGTATAATCACTATGTTTAATACACTATGTCTAATACTGTTTAGTATTAGACATAGTGTATTAAAGCGTTTATAGTGGTTTAAATACTCGCTCTAAGACCAAATTGTTGTGGCTGCCAAAAAACCAACACCTTTATTCCCCACCTATGCTGAACTTAATGATTTTGCACTTACTGACTATGCGCATTTGAACCGGTTTTTAACTAAATCGCCTAAGTGGAT
>CAYSDZ010000011.1:0-96169 GCA_964429915.1 uncultured Alteromonas sp. | reverse complement strand
GTATTTTTGAAAGTTTTCGACAAAAATTAATGGAAGTGATGAAATTTAGTTACAATTCTTTAGCAAATTTGCCTACTTATTTGCAATTAATATAACGTTTATTGTTTTTCTTCTTTTGTGTGCTTACTGTCAGACATATTTCGTAAGCCCATAAACAGGAAGACTGAGAAAAGAGTTCCAATGATATACAAGGTAAGGCGAGGCATTTCCAAAGGAATGAGGTAAAGGGTTGAAGCCACTTCACACGCAACGATAATACAGATAAAGGTAAGTAGGGTGAGAGGAGATAAGCGCTTACAGATTATCGCTCCAATAGGCGCGCCAAATAACACAACTGGGGCGGCGATGTACCACAGCGATAAGGTTTGAGGACTTAAAGGACTAATAAGCGTAGTTTGTATGCCCAGTCCTACGAGCGAGCTCACTGCCATTAGAATGACACTGATTTGCGTGGCACTTTTTATGCTCAATCTGAAATAGAGGGCCATTAAACAAAAGCCGATTAAGTCAGCACCAGAACCGATCAGCCCCGAAATTAATCCGCCGGCTAAACCTGAACTGAGTGTTAAGCCTACCTCTGTTCGTGTGTAAGCCAAATGCATTGTCGTTTTGGTATGTTGCGATTGGCGAGTGACTAAATAGACCAATAAAAAACAGAGTAAAAATGCACTGAATAATACGCGAAGATCGGTCGAAGCAATCAGGGGCGAGATATAAAGTAGAGACAGCAGTAGGCCGAACAATGAACCGAACGAATACAGGGCTATAAACGCATAGGGAATGACTCGTAAACTAACTACTATATATATGGAAGCTGCTGTCATGCCGACACTTTGGATGGCTAACGAAAAGAGTTTGGCTTCGCTTGCTTCTATGGCGAGTAGTTTAGTAAGCGCAGGGAACGCAACCGAACCGCCTCCCAAAAAAGTACAACCCGCGACAAAAGAACCAAAAGCCATAATGGGCGCGATAAGCCAAGTCGGCCAAACTAAGTTGTTAAGTAGAATAGGAAAGAAAAGCATGCCATAGATAAGCACAAGGCTGAGGTACAGCAAAAAAATCCATGTAGTGTGGTTCATCTTCTTGCACACACGGCGTACAAAAAAATCAGTTATGTCTTGCACAAACAGCCTCTTTTGTGGTCTCTTTACGGTGCTCGATCTAAATGTTAACAAAATGATTGAAAGAGAAATACTATGATACAAGCACGTCGAGTTAAACTATCGCCGAATGGCCCAGAAATTTCGTCCCTTGTGCAAGGTTATTGGAGGATGTCTGACTGGCAGCGTTCGGTTAAAGAGCACGCAAATTTCTTAAACCAGCACGTAGACTTGGGGATAACAACGATAGATCAAGCCCATGTGTACGGAAACCCCTCCTGCGAAGGGCTTTTGGGTGAGGTGTTTGCGCTCGACCCCTCTATAAGGAGTCAAGTTCAGCTTGTGACAAAATGCGGCATAGAGTTGGTCGACGCGGCTCAAAGCCCTCATTCTGTTAACCACTACGACACTAGCGCGAGTGCTATTATTCAATCAGTAGAGACGTCTTTGTCTAGAATGAAGACTGACTATATCGATTTGCTTCTTATTCATCGTCCCGACTTTTTACTGGATGCTGACGAAGTTGTTCAGGCTTTTGATTCGCTTATTGCATCAGGAAAAGTGCTTCATTTCGGGGTGTCTAACTTTACGCCTTATCAATTTGAGTTACTCAATACACGTTTCATGGGGCGCTTAGTCACCAACCAAGTAGAAATTAATCCCTTAAATATGCAGAGTATCGAAGACGGTACGCTAGACCAGATGCAGCAATTACGTCTTCGACCTATGGCTTGGTCTTGTTTAGCTGGAGGGGCAATATTTAACAAACAGCAAGTAGGGATAAATGGCTTTGATTCTGTGCTTTCTCGTATCGCCCAAGAAATAGGCGCTGATTCGATTGAACAGGTGTTATATGCATGGGTAATGCGATTGCCCAGTCAACCAATTCCTATTGTTGGAAGTGGTAACATTGATAGAGTTAAGTTGGCCGTAGAGGCCCAGAGCTTAAGCTTAACTCGTGACCAATGGTATCAAATTTGGGTAAGCGCTAAGGGACATGGGGTCCCTTAGTTAATGAAAAACTCAAGCTCTTTAAGTTTTCGAGTCAGTGTATTTCGCCCCCAACCCAGCCTCTTAGCGGCTTCTTGCTTGTGTCCTCGGGTATGATGGAGGGCGCGCTCTAACAACACTTTTTCGAAATCAATGGCAGCGTTATTGAGAATGTCATTTTTCCCTGCGCCTAATTCTGAATCAGCCCATTGTGCGAGTAGAGCTTGCCAAGACGTTTTGCCATCGTCAACGACTACATTCACTTTATCTTCTTTAATTTCTGGAGGTAAATCATTTGGCAGTATTTCTACTCCGGTCGCCATGACAGACAACCACCGACATACGTTTTCAAGCTGTCTGACATTTCCAGGCCAAGGCAATTCAGCCATTACCTTTTCGGTTGCTTTACTTAATACCTTGGTTTCGACCTCTAATTCTTTTGACGCTTTTCGTAAAAAGTGACGCGCCAGCAGCGGAATGTCTTCTCGCCTCTGCGCTAATGAAGGAATATGCACTCGTATTACGTTGAGTCGGTGAAAAAGGTCTTCTCGGAATTTTCCGTCAGACACGCGTTGTTCGAGATTTTGATGCGTTGCTGCAATTATTCGAACATTTACACTCACTGACTGATGACCGCCTACGCGATAAAATTGTCCGTCGGCTAATACGCGTAAAAGGCGTGTTTGTACATCTAACGGCATATCGCCTATTTCATCTAAAAATAGCGTACCCCCATCGGCTTGTTCAAAGCGTCCTTGACGTGCTGTTTGAGCACCAGTAAAAGCGCCTTTTTCATGGCCAAACAGTTCTGATTCTACTAAATCAGCAGGTATCGCAGCCATATTCAGCGCAATAAACGGTTTTGCTGCCCTTGGGCTGTGGCGATGTAATGCATGTGCGACTAACTCTTTACCTGTACCGGATTGTCCGTTTATCAATACACTAATAGAAGAGCGAGATAAGCGTCCAATCGCGCGAAATACTTCCTGCATAGCAGGGGCTTCCCCAATGATTTCAGTTTCCGTATCGAGATTAGCTGTATCTGGCGAAATTTTATTTTCTCGCGCATGAATCAACGCTCGTTGTGTGAGTGTCACCGCTTCATCTACGTCAAAAGGCTTAGGTAAATACTCAAACGCCCCTTTTTGATAAGCGTTGACTGCGCTGTCTAAGTCGGAATGCGCTGTCATTATGATGATAGGAATATCGGGTAAACGCTCATGGATATCACGCATAAGTGACATGCCATCTTGCTGGGGCATCCTGATATCAGAAATGATCACTTCAGGTGCTTGACCAGCTTCAAGCTGCAATAAAACATCGTGAGGGTTCTCAAAACTTACGCAACCAATATCTGCCGCTTGTAGCGCTTTTTGCAGTACCCACCGAATTGAACTGTCGTCGTCCACAATCCAAACAGGTTCCCAAGAGGCTGTGTTCATAATGATGATTCCTTTTTTTCTATGGGGAGATAAATAACAAATTCGGTGTGTCCGGGTCGGCTCTCCACCTCGATCTTTCCATTGTGATGATTGATTAATGTTTGTGCTATTGATAAACCTAAACCTGAACCGTTCTCTTTAGTTGTCACCATTGGGTAAAAAAGTGTGTCTTGTATTTTGGAAGGGATACCGGGACCGTTATCAATAATTTTTATTTTCGCAACCAAGGGGTAATGTTCTTTATAAATAACCACTTGTCTATCAATACGAGTGACTAGACGAATACAGGGCGAATCCGTTTCGCTAGAAGTAAGCGCTTGAATACTGTTTCTAACAATATTCAGTATCGCTTGTTGAATCATGTCGTTATCAACAAAAACAGACGGGATACTGGGGTCGTAATCTCGAATAATTTGAATTTTGTCACCGTACTGTGCTCGAGTGAGTGTGCGAACCTGCTCGATGGCCTGATGAACGTTATTGGTAACCATATTAGGCTTGGAATTAGGGCCCAGTAGGCGATCAACAAGATTGCGAAGTCGATCGCTTTGCTCCATGATCAACTGAGTATATTCTTTTTGCTCTTCTGCGAGCTCTTTTTCAAGTAATTGTGCAGCGCCGCGAATGCCCCCTAATGGATTTTTAATTTCGTGCGCGAGGCCACGAACTAACTCTCTTGCGGCGAAATGTTGAGCATTTTGTAAATTGGCTCGTGATATTTGTTGCTGCTTTTCTATTACCTTAATTTCAAACATCAAAAAAGGCAGATTATCTAGTTCAATATTCGTGACGGTTAAATCTACCAAGACTTGCCGATGGTCTTTAAATATCAACCGAACCTGATTTTCAGTAAAATCTTCGCCATCGTCTATTGCTGATTGTAATGGGAACGAGTCAATGACGTCCTGTTGAATAAAATCGTTCAATCGCTGGTGCTGCATCTGTTTATACCCAGTTGCAAACAATGCTAAACCTGAATGATTGGCATAGTGAATATTTAACGTGCTATTTATGATTATTATTGCAGTATTTAAACTATCGAGAATGCTACTGCTCTCGATATTTGAGTCACACATAAGCTTGCCCATTTGCACCAATTTAATGCATTATAGTTAACTATTTTGGTGCAAGCACTTGCAAAAAGGACTTTTTGTTAATTATTACTAATTAGCCCCATTAGGACGAGTGAGTATTGACACCTGATGCATGTAGAATGTTTGAGGTTCGGACGATGCAAGAGTCTTGCCTTTATTGTCAGTGACTGAAACAAAAAAAGTATGCGCGCCACGGTTTATGCCTTCAAGAACAAACGAGCCGAAGTTTTGGCTAGCAATTTTACTGTTGTCTAGATACAAATTGAACTTACCATTGGGCACAGAGGGGGAAACGGTTGCGGTAATGGCTACTTGTCCTTGGTTGTCTCGAATCGTTGCTTCTTGAGAAGGCGAAACAATCTGTACCTTGTATTTAGGGCCTTGGTCGCTGTCATCTCGGGTTGAAATAGCATCGGGAGGAGCCTTTGCAAGCCTTGGCATGGTTGAGGTGTTGACGGTACTTAAATCAATAGCAATGGCGCCAGGAACAGGTTGGTCAGTGTACAGTATCGTACCATCCTCCTGAACGACTTTATAAACGGTCTCTGCTTGTAAGAGAAAACTACTTACACCAATACCCAAGCAAAGCGCTTGAAAGACCATTTTTCGTTTTGAAATTTTTGTCATTTCCGCTCTCAATCAGGTTATTAAAAATCAGAAAACCACAACCTATAAACAATAGCAAATACTCATAAATAGTGAAATAAAGAAAAATAAGAATCATGGTGTTTTGATTATGTCGGATTGAATATCCATGCTTCTGTAAGCGAACGCAACTGCAATTTAATGGTGCATCAGACGGCAAATGAAGCTTAAATAAAGTACTTTACAAACTGTATGAATAAGGTAAGCTTTTGGCTTGAATTGTGCATAACTATTCAGCGAAAACAACAGTGAAAACATCCAAAAAACAAAAAACGTACACTTGGAGTACACAATGAAATTAGTCACATCAATCATTAAGCCTTTCAAGCTCGATGATGTCCGTGAAGCCATTTCTGAAATCGGTATCGAAGCATTAACGGTTACTGAGGTGAAAGGGTTTGGACGTCAAAAAGGGCACACAGAACTGTATCGTGGTGCTGAGTACCAAGTAGATTTTCTGCCGAAAGTCAAATTAGAAATTGCTGTAGAAGACGACCAAGTCGATCGTCTAGTTGAAGCAATCGTAAATGCTGCTAAAACCGGGAAAATCGGTGATGGTAAGGTGTTTGTATTTGACCTAGAAAGTGCAGTACGTATCCGTACTGGGGAAACTGATGGTGAAGCCTTGTAATAAGGGCAGAATTCTAAGCGGAGTATAACAATGGAAATTACATTTGAACTCGGGTATGCACTCGATACTTTTTACTTTTTGATTTGTGGCGCATTAGTTATGTGGATGGCAGCAGGTTTTGCCATGCTAGAAGCGGGTTTAGTGCGTGCTAAAAACACAACTGAAATTCTTACTAAAAACGTAGCGCTTTTTGCAATAGCGTGCACGATGTACATGATTTGCGGTTACGGCATTATGTACGGCGGTGGTGATTGGGCACCATTCTTAGGTGGTATTGTGGGTGACGGCGCAACGGGTGTTGCAGAAGATCCGGCAACGTATGCACCTTCTGCTGACTTTTTCTTCCAAGTTGTGTTTGTTGCAACTGCAATGTCTATTGTTTCTGGTGCGGTAGCTGAGCGTATGAAATTATGGGCTTTCCTTGCTTTCGCTGTGGTAATGACAGGGTTCATTTATCCAATGGAAGGAAGCTGGACATGGGGTGGTGAAGCCGTGTTTGGAATGTATGTGCTTGGCGACCTTGGGTTTCTAGATTTTGCAGGTTCGGGTATTGTGCACATGGCAGGTGCAGCAGCTGCGTTAGCGGGTGTGTTAGTACTGGGTCCTCGTAAAGGTAAATATACTGCTGATGGCAAAGTTAACGCAATTCCGGGCTCAAACCTTCCGTTAGCGACTCTCGGTACGTTCATTTTATGGATGGGATGGTTCGGCTTTAACGGTGGCTCGGTGTTGGCGACTGCGACAGTTGAAAGTGCAAACGCTGTTGCCGTTGTATTTATGAATACCAATGCAGCTGCAGCGGGTGGTTCAATTGCTGCGCTTATCGTAGCACGTATATTATTCCGTAAAGCCGATTTAACAATGGCATTGAACGGTGCGCTTGCAGGTCTAGTGGCGATTACTGCTGGCCCAGATACTCCGACTCCCGGAATGGCGACCTTGTTTGGCGCCTTGGGTGGTGTGTTAGTTGTATTCAGTATCATAACCTTGGATAAGCTAAAAATAGACGATCCGGTGGGTGCGATTTCTGTTCACGGTGTTGTAGGTTTGTTAGGGCTTATCCTTGTACCTTTCACAAACGGTGATGCGAGTATCGGCGGACAGCTAATCGGTGCCTTAACTATATTTGTATGGGTTTTTGTAACAAGCCTTGTAGTTTGGTTTGCCATTAAAGCTATCATTGGTGTTCGTGTTACTGAAGAAGAAGAATACGAAGGCGTTGATTTGAGCGAATGTGGATTGGAAGCGTACCCCGATTTCACTAGCAAGCGTTCTTAAAACATCGCTTTAGTATAAAATTGCTTTAGTATTAAATTATATCAATGGAATTCAGTGCCTTAAATTACGCTCATAGAATCTGTATATTTAAGGCGCTTTTTTTATGCTTGCTTAGCAAGCGAGTTTACACTCACTCTGGAGAGAGAAATGACACATAAAAATAAAATTGCTGCTGGTGTTTTACTAGCATGCGCTGCATCTAGTTTTTCAGCACACGCAGAATGGACTGCTAACGCATCTGTTACTAATAACTACATCTGGCGTGGTTTGACTCAGTCAACTAACGAAGTAGCAGTTCAAGGTGGTATCGATTATTCGTCTGAATCTGGTTTTTATGCAGGTACTTGGGTATCTAATGTTCAGTATGCCGCTGACGATGTGTTTTCTTATGAAAACGATATCTATTTTGGTTATGCAGGTGAAACTGAATATTTCACTTACGACGTAGGTTACCTATATTACAACTACGATTCAGAAGCAGACTTCGATTTCGGTGAGATTTACGCAACACTTGGCTTTGGTAATTTCAGTGTTACAGGGTACTTGCTTGCCAATACTGAAGCTGACGAGCCAGATGAAAGCGTTAATCATGATTTTGGTAGCACTTTCTATCTTTCTGCTGACTATGCTTATGAAATTAAAGATGGCCTTGAGCTAGGTTTTCACATTGGTTATCACGATGGTGATTTCAATGAGTCATTTAATGGCGTTCCAACCTCTTACTTTGATTACAACATCAGCCTTGCAAAAGATGGTTTCAGTGCAATGGTAACGTCAACTGACCTATCTGATGCTGGTCCTGACGGCCTAGATAACGACTCTGTTAAATTTGTTGTTGCGTACAGTGTTGATTTTGAGCTTTAAGTAAATAGAAATATTAAATAAAAAGAGCGGTTATCCGCTCTTTTTTATGTTTATTTCTAAGCAAGTGGTAAATAAAAAACCTCGCATAAGCGAGGTTTTTTATTGTTAAAAGTCTGACTACTTATACGCTGTAGTACATGTCAAACTCAACGGGATGAGTTGTCATGTTAAGTGTTTCAACTTCTTCTGCTTTTAACGCAATATACGCATCAATCATATCATCAGACATAACTCCGCCTTCTTTCAGGAAGTCGCGGTCGTTGCTAAGTGCTTCAAGCGCTTGTTCTAATGAATGAGCAACAGTTGGGATTTCTGCGGCCTCTTCAGGAGGAAGATCATATAAATCTTTATCCATTGAATCGCCAGGGTGGATTTTGTTTTTGATCCCATCAAGACCAGCCATTAGCATCGCAGTGAAGCCTAAATACGGGTTCGCTGTTGGATCAGGGAAACGTACTTCGATACGACGTGCTTTATCGCTAGTTACAAACGGAATACGAATAGACGCAGAACGGTTACGAGCTGAATAAGCAAGCATAACTGGCGCTTCGAAGCCAGGTACTAAGCGCTTATAGCTGTTCGTTGATGCGTTAGTAAACGCATTAATAGCTCGTGCGTGCTTAATAATACCGCCGATGTAGTAAAGGGCTTCTTCTGAAAGTCCAGCGTACTTATCGCCAGCAAACACATTTTTACCATCTTTAGAAATGGATTGGTGACAGTGCATACCAGAACCGTTATCACCTACCAAAGGCTTAGGCATGAAAGTAGCAGTTTGACCATAAGCGTGAGCTACATTGTGTACACAATACTTGTAAACCTGAATTTCATCGGCTTTAGTCACTAAGGTATTAAATTGGCATGCAATTTCGTTTTGACCAGCAGTAGCAACTTCATGGTGATGGGCTTCAACAACCAGACCCATTTCTTCCATTACGGTACACATTGCAGCACGTGTATCGTGCGCAGAATCTACTGGAGGAACCGGGAAGTAACCGCCTTTTACGCCAGGGCGATGGCCCATGTTGCCTTCTTCATATTCTGCACCTGAGTTCCACTTAGCTTCGGTAGAATCTATCTTGTAGAAAGAACCTGCCATGTCGGTGTGGAATCTCACATCATCAAACAAAAAGAATTCAGGCTCTGGACCAAAGAAGCAGGCGTCACCAATTCCTGTTGATTTCAAATACTCTTCAGCTCGACGAGCAATTGAACGTGGGTCTCTGTCGTAGCCTTGCATTGTTGAAGGCTCAAGAATATCACAGCGGATGTTGACTTGCGTCTCTTCTGCAAACGGATCTACAACCGCTGACTCTGGATCTGGCATAAGGACCATGTCTGATTCGTTGATACCTTTCCAACCTGCGATAGAAGAGCCATCGAACATTTTACCTTCTTCGAAAAAGTCTTCATCTACTTGATGAGTCGGAATAGAAACGTGTTGCTCTTTACCTTTGGTATCAGTAAAGCGAAGATCTACAAACTTAGCTTCGCTTTCTTTGATAAGTTCTAATGCCTTGTCGATTGACATGGTGTCCTCCTAGTTTAAATTTTAAAAATCGTTATCGGATATAACGCTTTTATTACATACAACCTTACTACAGCTTGTATGCTTATTGAGCAAACAGCTTGATTCATTAACCTTACAATGAGCTGTTTTGCATAACCTACCAACATTCAATGCGCTGGTTCAACTTGTAAGTCGAAAGACTTTGTGCTGACAAGCAAGCAATATTTATGCCGATAGAAAATATCTTCTGTATCAATTACTGGCCCGTACCAATGTACTGACATGCCACTAAAATAACCTGCTAAAAGAGTGTTGCTTTGTCTACCGCTACTTTTTATGCACGTATTTTGCATTTCTCATGCACTAAAAAAGATCATAATTATTTTGTTTTGGTGCATGTTTTAACACGCCAGATTCTACTTTAGTTTTACATCTTTTTGTAGGATGAACGTTAAGTGACCTTGCGCTCTATTTCAACTGTTCTTATTTTTTTTTGTAATGGCGCGAATTTTACTCAAATTGTCATAAAAGAACGTGTACAATACGCCACCATTTTCGGTGGTATGCCGCTCGGGTCATTAAGGCCATTCTGAGAGCTTGTCATTAGACGGCTTCAAAGAAGAGAGGAATGACTCACTAAATCGAATTTTATGTAAAGGCTAAAGTTTTGTCTCAAGATATAAATAAACTCAGAAATATCGCGATAATCGCGCACGTTGACCATGGAAAAACAACCTTGGTTGACAAGTTGTTACAGCAATCAGGTACGCTTGAGAGTCGTGGCGAGGCGCAAGAGCGCGTAATGGATTCTAATGACATCGAAAAAGAGCGCGGCATCACCATTCTTGCTAAAAATACAGCAATTAATTGGAACGATTACAGAATCAACATAGTAGACACACCAGGACACGCTGATTTTGGTGGTGAAGTAGAACGAGTTATGTCGATGGCCGACTCGGTGTGTTTGTTAGTAGACGCGCAGGAAGGTCCAATGCCTCAGACGCGCTTCGTAACGCAAAAAGCATTCGCTCAAGGCTTAAAGCCTATTGTTGTAATAAATAAAATTGATAAGCCTGGTGCTCGTCCAGACTGGGTTATCGATCAAGTATTTGATTTGTTTGATAACTTAGGGGCAACCGATGAACAGCTGGATTTTCAAGTTGTTTACGCGTCGGCGCTGAATGGTTGGGCTTCGTTAGATTATGATAAGCCAGGCGAAGATATGACGGCGCTGTTTGAAACTGTTGTTGAACAAGTGGCTCCGCCAAAAGCCGATCCTAACGGTGCGTTTCAAATGCAGATTTCGCAGCTTGATTACAATTCCTATGTGGGAGTCATTGGCGTAGGTAGAATTAAACGTGGCTCTGTTAAGCTAAATCAACAAGTGACGGTCGTCAGTAAAGATGGTAAAAAGCGCAATGGTAAAGTAGGGCAGGTACTCGGGTACTTGGGCTTAGACAGATATGAAGCCGACAGCGCCAGTGCCGGCGATATTATCGCGATTACTGGTCTGGGTGAGCTGAAAATTTCCGATACTATTTGTGATATAAACGACGTTGAAGCTTTACCAGCATTAACGGTAGACGAACCTACCGTTACCATGACGTTCCAAGTGAATACTTCTCCGTTTGCAGGTAAAGAAGGCAAGTATGTTACATCGAGAAACATACTGGAACGTTTACACGCTGAGCTAGTTCATAATGTGGCTTTGCGTGTTGAAGAAACGCCGGATCCGGACAAGTTTCGCGTTTCGGGTCGTGGCGAATTACACCTAGGCATTTTAATTGAAAATATGCGTCGAGAAGGTTATGAGCTTGCAGTGTCGAGACCAGAAGTAATTCTTAAAACCATCGACGATGAATTGCATGAGCCGTTTGAAACCTTAACCATCGATTGTGAAGAGCAACATCAAGGTTCAATCATGGAACAGCTTGGCTTACGAAAAGCTGAAGTCACTAACATGATGCCAGATGGAAAAGGACGAATAAGAATGGATTTTATGGTTCCTAGCCGTGGCTTAATTGGTTTCCAAACCGAGTTTATGACACTGACCTCTGGTTCTGGATTGCTTTATCACACTTTCGACCATTACGGGCCGCATAAAGGTGGAAAAATTGGCCAGCGAAAGAATGGTGTATTAATCGCCAACGCGCCGGGTAAAGCGCTCACTAACGCCTTGTTTAACCTTCAAGAACGCGGTCGTTTGTTTATCGGACATGGTGTTGAAGTATATGAAGGCATGGTGATAGGCATTCATAGTCGTGATAACGACTTAACAGTCAATGCACTAAAAGGCAAACAGTTGACTAACGTTCGCGCATCCGGCACTGATGAAGCGCAAACGCTTGTCCCTGCAATTGTAATGACACTAGAGCAAGCACTTGAATTTATTGACGACGATGAATTGGTAGAAGTGACGCCTGAAAGCATCCGTATTCGTAAAAAGCTACTCACCGAAAACGAGAGAAAACGAGCTTCCAGAACGAAGTAAGCGTTAACTTAAAAAAATTAAACTATGTATTTATAAGCCAGTTTTTTCAAACTGGCTTTTTTTTGAACTTTATTTTTGAAAAAATAAGGTTAAACTTTAGAGTTAAATAGTAATAGTGATAACGTACCGTGAGTCGAACCGTAATTATAATCGACGACGACACCATAACATTAGATTTAATGGTGTCCATTATTGAAGAGTCTATGGACGCAGTGGTATACAGCTATTCAGATGCTAGGCTTGCGAAAACATTTATTGCTGATCAACGAGAAAAGCCGGTAGATTTAATCATTACCGATCTTCAAATGCCAAAGGTCTCAGGACTCGATCTACTGAATTTCTTAAAAACCGGTTCTTTTGCGATCCCTGTATTGTTGGTATCGGCTCAAGGAACGAAAGATACGGTGATCAAGGCTGTAAAAAGCGGTGCTGCTGGCTTTATCGTGAAACCGTTTTTAAAACAAGATTTAATCGACAAAGCAAACACTTTGCTTTTAAGATAAATCGAGCCACCGCATTTTTTTATGCGCTAAGTGTGTTTCACACCTATTTCATCGTCTCTAATGAATTTTAGCATTTAATTAATATAAATAGCCATCTAGACGGCTATTTGGTATGCTACATCATCGCATTTTGCAAATAGGCTTTCATATGACGTTTCCAACGCTACCCGATCGTAAACCAACTTATTCTTATAAATGGGAAAAATACAAAGGGAAAGACATTATACCGCTTTGGGTAGCCGATACTGAGTTTGCTTGTGCGCCTGAAATCTTAAACGCCTTACATGAAAGAGTGAGCCACGGCGTGCTAGGCTATACTTTACCTGCTCAACATGAATCTGCCAATCAAGCTGTGGTTCAATGGTGTAAAAAGCAGTACGGATGGACCATTGAACAAGACTGGATAGTTTGGACACCAGGTGTTGTACCTGCTTTTAATACGATGGCCAAAGCGTTTGGTCAAACAACAAAGTCGGCTTCAAAAGGGCGTATTCTAATTCAAGAGCCTAATTATCCTCCACTAAGGGCTACGCCTGCGCTTAATCATTGTGAACCTGTGTCTATTAAAACGATTGAAATAGATGGGCGTTGGACCTTAGATTTTAATCAACTTGAGCAAGAAGCAGCCCACCCCGACACCCATCTGTTTATTCTTTGTAATCCCATGAACCCAGTGGGTAGTGTATTAACTCTGACAGAGTTAAATACGATAGGCGAAATTTGTCATAAGCACGGCGTATTGTTGTGCAGTGATGAAATTCACTGTGATTTGATCCTCAACGGTGCGTTAAAACATACCCCAGCTTCGTCAATACCCGTTTTGGCAGAAAACAGCGTCACTCTTATGGCCGCTAGCAAAACCTTTAACATTGCCGGCTTAGGAACGTCATTTGCTATTATCCCTAATACACAGTTACGCGCAAAATTTAATAGAGCAGCAATGGGCATTGTTCCATGGGCTAACGTATTGGGCTTGGTGGCAACGGAGGCCGCCTTTACTCAATGTGACGATTGGTTAGTCCAACAAAAAACGTACCTTCAGAAAAACAGGGCGATTGTGGTAGAAGGCATCAATGCTATTGAAGGGCTAAAGCTGATTGCGCCTGATGCAACGTTTCTAGCGTGGGTAGACGCTTCAGGTCTTAATGTTGAAAACCCATTGGATTGGTGCGAATCAAAAGGCGTTGGCCCGTCTGGAGGCGCAGACTTCGGATGGAATCAATACATCAGGATTAACTTCGGCTGTTCAACTGAACTGCTTAATGAAGCTTTAACGCGGTTATCGAATTGTTAGAAATTTTGGTATGAAAATTTCGTCGTAAAATAATAAGCAGGCTAAAAGGAACGATTTTCGTTCCTTAGCTATAAAACCCTTAGGTTTAAAACAAAGCCCAAATTTTGTAGCCACTCAACAATGTAATAGTAGCAAATACAATAATACCTAAACCGTTCATTACAGTTGAATTTTTAAATTGGTTAAGGGTCACTTTTTTGCTCATCACAATCAACAGTACCACTATGGTAAAAGGCAGTAAAAGCGCATTGGTTGTTTGCGAAAAAATGATAAGAGGTAATGGTTTAGTTGCAATGGTTGCGAAGAATACGCCGATAACAATAATACTTAATGCTACCGTTTTGAATGCTTTACTCGACACACGGGTATCCCAGCCCATAATGCTAGTGATGGCATAACCTGCTGCCAAGGGAGCCGTAATTGAACTCGTTATACCCGCTGAAAGTAAGCCTAAACCGAAGAAAGGGCCGGCAAACTCTCCAAGAATAGGCGTGAGTTGAGCACTTAAGTTAGCTACTTCAACCGTCGTGTTAGTGTTGTAAAAAGCAATTGCCGCGGTCGCCATGATGACTAAACTTACCGCGCCACCTAGTAAGATTGCTACTGCGCTATCAAAGCGGGTAGAAGAGGTGCTTGATGTTAGGGTTTGTTTACTGGCTTCTTGAGAAACAATGCTGGCTTGTAAAAACAAGTTGTACGGCACAAGTGTCGTGCCAATGAGCGCAAGGATCATATTGAGACTAGATAAGTTAAATGATGGTGTCGTTAATTGCTGAGTTAAAGTTTTCCAGTCGGGCTGTATGGCAAATAACGTAACAATGAAAACGAGCGACATTGCACAGACCAAACCTACCAACGCACGCTCAATCCACTTAAACGACCCAGTAAAAATTAACAATGCAGCGACAAAACCCATCAAGCCGATCCAATAGTCAGATTCTACTTGCGTTGCACTTATTACGCCAATTGCCGCTCCAGTGAGATTGCCTGATTGATAGGCCGCGTTTCCGATGCCAATCGCGGCAAAAATAAGCAAAGCAATGGCTTGTTTTGCATAGCGGTGAGCAAACACCGACATAATGTTACGACTGAGCGTTTTTTTACTCGCAATACTCAAGCGTACAACCATATCTTGCAAAATAACCGTCGCGATAACTGAAAAAATCAATGCCCACGCTAAATGCATTCCTGTCTGTCCGCCTGCAAGGCTTGCTGTTGTTACAGTACCCGGACCGATAAATGCTGCCGCAACAATGAGACCACTTTTGTTTTTCATGATGATTTGACAAGATAACGAAGACTGTTCATGCTGAAGGAAAGTCGCTTTTATTTCAATAGCTCACCATGATTTCTACCCCGTTAAAGCAAGTATTCAACTCGCCAACCATGCGTTCCTTACTGCATAGCCCAGAGTTTGTTACTGGTGTGATATTGGGCGTATCAGCTGCTCCAGAAATTCCGATGCCAGAACAGTGGATGCCTTGGGTGCTACAAGGAGGGAGAGGTGCGACTATGGAGAATACTGACAGTGAAAAACGTAAAATAGATACATTAGCCGATGCCTTAATTGCTCAACTGCAATGGCAGCTTTCACAGCTTCGAGCCAATAAGCCCTTACTCCCTAGAAAGCTCTTTTGGTCAGACAATATAGAAGAAAGGAAGCCCTTACAGCAATGGTTACAAGGTCTACTATTTGCCCATAGCGAATGTGAGGAGACTTGGTTTAAAGCTTGGCAGTACGCGAACATCGAAGAGGGTGAAAAACGCTTAGCCCGTTGCCTAAAATGTTTTTCAGTACTCGCTGATGCTGAATTGGCTTTATCTCAGCTAGAGGGTGAAAAACGCGACAATTTAGCACAAAGTTTGCCGATACTGTTTAAACAGTTAAACAACTTATTGTCAGACTATGCACGTTTGGCTGATGAACTAGCGTCAACTTTACCAGGGCAATTTGAATTTTATTCAAAATAATTCACCGTTCACCCAAGCGCTTACGAAGACAGACTACATATTCATTGAGCTCACGTTTGGCTTGCTCGTATTTGTCGTTTAAATCAATCGAATCTGGGTCGCGAAGCAAACGTTTAAAGGCTTTATCTGTTTCATTAATCAACATTTTTAAATGTTCATTATTTACGTCCATGTTCGCTCCAAATAAGCTAAAGAAAAAAATAATAGAGAAACGTCCGATACTCTCTTGTATTAATAATATACTATTGAGTTTTACTATAGCAATAGCACCATAGAAAAATTACTGTGCTAAAACATAGCACTCATAAACAGCACTTAAACACTGAGCTTTAATAAAGAAGCCTCGTATTTTAAAAAGGTTTTACTACGGCCAAACAGACGATCGCTAAAACAACCAATACAGGTGCTTCGTTCAGAAAACGATAGAAGCGACTGCTACGTGTATTTTTATCGTTGGCAAATTTCTTCATAATGACAAACAAGTAACCGTGATACAGATACAAAGCCAAAACCAAACAGAATTTTGCGTGTAACCAAGCTGATGCTTTAAACCACGCTGAGCCGTAAACTCCGATTAATGCTACGCCAAAGCCTAATGTTAAAACGGCGAATGGGGTAACAAACCACCACAACCGGCGCTCCATTACTTTGTAAGCGTCTTTGACAGCTTGATTGTCTGTGCTTGCGTGGTAAACAAAAATTCTAGGTAAATAAAATAAGCCTGCCATCCAAGCTAACATGAAAAAGAGGTGTAACGCTTTTAACCAGAGGATCATAACTTGCACTTAAACTGAGTCGTGTTGAAGATAAGTTTGCACTTTTTCCCAAGTGACTACGCCTATTATTTCGTTTGGATCTTCATTATAAATATAAACTGCACCAGAACGCATGCGTTTTAACTTGTCGTAAACGCCAGCCACCGTGCTTTGAGCGTTAATCCCTTCAAGATCCATAAATCTAACAATACCAACATCATTTGTGTTTCCACCGCTACTTTGTACCAACTTATAGGTGGATGCCAATTCGAAGTGATATTTTTGTATCACTATTTTGTCTGGATTGTTTTTAATAAATTTTTCTACCGCTTGTTGTGGCGCATCGTGAAATAGCTTGAATTCGGTATCAAGCGCAGCAAGTACGCCAATTTTTTCTAACGATTCTCGTACTGGATTTACCGCATAAGTTAATTTTTGATAATCCAACTGTTGTAGAAAAATAGAACGATTCTTAAATAGTTGTGTTGATGTAACGTATGCTGGCACAATCACTAACATTGCAGGCAAAATAATAGCAGGACTGTTTGATAATTCCATAACCGCAGTTAATGCTGCCAAAGGTGCATGCAATACAGCGGTTAACATACCTGCGAGCCCTAATAAAGCAAAACTACCAAAGTGTGCTTCTGTATGTATCCATGCACCCAGTGGCATCAGCAGCAATACGCCAGCCAATATGCCGATGACCATAACTGGCCCGATAATGCCACCCGGTATGCCCAAACCAATAGCGGTAATTGCCAATACCATTTTCAACGTTAACATGAGCGCGATGAATTGCAAATCTGGGTTGTGGCTCAACAATTCACTCAGCGATTCGAAATTAGCGCCTAGAGCCTGAGGAAAGAAAATCCCTGCTGCGGTTGTGATTATGGCTGCAATACCCAGTCGCGTGACCATACTTACCGGTCTGAAAAAGGTCATGACAAACATAAGTTGACGATTAAAAACAGTGGCTAAGCCGCCTAATAAAATGCCTAGCAGAACCAAGTACAAGTACATCCATTGGCTGATATTCACGTATTCGAACATTTCCAATTCTGTTGAAATACCAAATACTGCTCTGGTCATAACAGAACCACAGGCTGCTGCCAGCATAACAGGCACAAAAATATGTATTTTGTACTCTCTCAATACCACTTCCATCACAAAAATAACGGCAGCAAGAGGCGTGTTGAACGAGGCTGAAATACCTGCTGCTATACCACAACCAGCCAATATCCGAATGCTGTTGTAGGGTAGCTTGAGCAGTTGTCCCATGAAGCTACTGCTGGCTGCACCCAAGTGCACAGACGGCCCTTCTCTACCAACAACGAAACCACTTGCGATGGCGAACATACCACCAAAAAATTGATTAATAGTGGTACGTAGAGGCACCGTGCCAAAGTGAATTTTCGTGCGGTGGATAATGAAGGGGATACCTAAACGGTAGTGCTTAAACCCAGTCAAAAAAGCAACAAATAGTATACCTATTACCGCCAAAACGGGTGCGAATGCTGACGTTACCCAAGATGTGTTATGGGTTTGTGTGCTGTCAGTGGCAGAGAAAGCAGCAAATAATACCTCAACAAAGTCAATGCCAAGCCTAAATACAATGATCATTGACGCAGCAAAAAAACCACCGACTATGCCCAGAATACAAACATGTATACTGGTTTTGGGGTGTGCAAGAATAAAACGAAGCTGCTGAATAAAGGTCAACACTTGAGACACGGTTGTATTTTACTTAAGCTACGCACAACCATAGCAAAAAATGATACTTATGAGAAAGACTTACCTATGCAAGACCCTAAATTAATTAGACGGCGTTTATTGCGTCGCTATAGAAAATTGGGTTTGCTTGGCGGGTTGGTGTTTGCAATTTGGGTCGGTTACCAGCTCGGGTATACAGAAAATAAGCATTTGTCGAAAGCGCTTCATGATGCAAGACAAACCATTAGCGCGCTTAATACCGACAATAACCGATTAATCGCGCAGGTAAACAAGCAAGCCGCCAAGCATGCCGTTTGTATAGCTGAATTAGACGAAGCCGATAAAAATAGACAAGTGTCGTTGCGCGATGTGATGGAATGTCGCGATGAGGTTGCCTTATTTCAACATGTCATGGCGCCTGAGCTATCTGGTGGTTTATTGTCGGTTGAGGTTACTGCTATTACGCAGAAAAAAGCGGGCTCTCCCCTTTATTTGGTCGATCTTGTGTTATTGCAGCCTAGACTTCAAAAAGCGGTAATTTCAGGTAAATTAGACATAGCTATACAATACGCTAACGGGAGTGATACCGTTACAGTAAGTCCGTTACCGTACAGGTTTAAGTTTTTTCAACAAGCAACGATAGAAGTAGAATTGGATCTACAAAACAAGCCCAATATGCTTATTTTTTCTTCTGATGTGTATCAGTATAAACGCAAGCGTGAGTCGTTTAGTGCCGAGATTCAATGGAGGCGAACAGAAGAACGCCTCAAATGGCACGAAGAACATTAAACTCTAACGGTTTTGGCTTTAACTGCGTAACCATCGAATAAGTCGGATACGCTAGCAAACCATTTCCCTGTCGGCGTATCGTGAGGTATTGGGTCGTAACTGCTAACAATATCTAACCACTTTAAAACGCCGAATAAGGTGTAATCTGCATACAGAGGGCTGTCGCCACCCAAGAAAGGCGTGTTGCTTAGCGTCGCGTCGAAAACAGACAGTGCTGCAATTAAATCCGCTTTTGCTTGCTCAGGTTCAGTTTGAACCTCTTGTAAAGGTTTACCAAAAAACTGCTCTCTAGTTTCTTTGAAATAGGCTTGGCAATCTTCACCCAGTAGCGAATAAACCTGATAAATAGCCAGAGAGACAGCCGCAAGAAAAACTTGATTATTGATCACTGAGTTAACCAGTTCATATTGTGCTTTTCCTTGTGAACCACCAATAAGCGATGGTTTATCAGGATAGGTGTCATCTAAATATTGGGCAATAGCAAAACTATCGGTTTTCCATGTGCCGTTGTCGTTAATACTGGGTACTTTCTCAAATCCTGCCTCTTGTGTTGCGCTTTTGTCTGAAAAATACCAAGGTATTAGCTCAAAATCTAAGCCCTTGTGCAGTACAGACATTCTGGTTCGCCAACAAAAAGGGCTAAACATAATGTTTTTATCTTTACCCGTTAATTCATAAAGCTTTATAGACATGATATTTCCTTTTACTCTCAGTGGTTTTAAAAAGCATGTATTGCTTGAGACTCAAACAGACCGGATACAGCTAGTGTTTCTTCTCATAATGTAAACAATCAAGTCAAGCGAATACTTGATAGAATTACTAGGGTATTAGATAATGCCAATAGATATACAGAAAACTGCATGCGTGTACAAAAAAGCGTCCAAGCGTATGTGCTTGTTCTGTTCAGAGATAAAGAGAGCATTATGACTGTAGAAACAGCGTTACCGATTGAGTTTTCTGACTCTGCTGCTGCAAAAGTGAAAGAGTTAGTCAGTGAGGAAGAAAACCCCGAATTGAAGTTAAGAGTTTACGTTACCGGAGGGGGGTGCAGTGGATTCCAATATGGCTTTACTTTCGACGAAAAAATCAACGAAGGTGACCTCACTATCAACAAAGACCAAGTTACCTTGGTAGTAGATCCCATGAGTTTACAGTATTTGGTGGGTGGAACGGTTGATTACGTAGATAATTTGGATGGTGCACGGTTTTTGGTAAACAACCCCAATGCAACAACCACTTGCGGTTGTGGTGCTAGTTTCAGTGTATAGGCTTGGCAAACTAGATCCCACGATGCCATGCTGATCCTATAAATCAGAATACACTAACCGACGAATTGTCGGCTTAGTATGCGTTTTTTAATTATTTAAGAATAAGTTAGTCTGCAAAGAAGTGTATTAATCCATCTGAAATAGTATGACGCCAATTCAAATGCCCATGACCGCCCTCATATTCGTTGTAAGCCACTTTATACTCTTTCAGTCTCAAGATATCGCGAAATTGTCTGTTTAATCCTACTCTTGCGGCACCAAGGTCATACAGTCCCACATCCATATAAAATTCTATTGGATGTGTTTTTGAACTCATATATTGATTAAGTATTTTACTGTCGAACTCAGGATAGATAGGCCAATTTTCTTACTCATCTAGTGTGAAATAAAACGAACCTGATTGAGACAGAACGCCCTGAATGCTGTTTGAGTGTAAAAAAGCAGTTGATGCCGCCGTGTAGGCTGCTCGACTAGGTCCAGATATCACTACTTTTTTGGCCTGAAAACCATAAGCATTTTGAACATGTTGGAGCACTTCATGAGCAATAAAATCGGCAAAGCGCTCATCTAATAGGTCGGTCGCTCTGTTCTCGTTCAAAACAAAGACGGCTACAGTTGATGATATCTTTTTCTGTGAATGCAGGTTATCGATTTTGAATAAAATATATATGCTCGATACCAATATTTGTTCTTTTATTATGCGAGAGCGGTCAATACAAACATTGAAAGTTATGCAGTCGCATGTCGAAAATAAAGACCGAATTGTTATATCTGTCGTTACTTATTCTGAATTGAAGTTCGGTAGTATCAGGAAAAAAGCATCACCAAAGATGCCTTTATTAGTTGATCAATTTTTAGACCAAATTGACAGTATCATGCCATGGGATACAGCAGCGGTAGACGCTACAACTAAAATAAAAAGCTCACTATCAGCAAAAGGCACCCCTATTGGCAATAATGATGCAGCGATTGCTGGTAATGCTGTTGCACTGAATTGTGTTTTGGTGACAAACAATACACGAGAGTTCCAGCGTGTTGAAAACTTAAAATTGGAAGATTGGTCAGTATGAAAGTAAAAATGTGAGCTACTTTCCTTCAATACCCTCTTTGCCAATCGAGTACGTGTTTAGGGGGCAAATTTTGCGCTACCCTTTCTACATTACTTAAAAATAAAGCGGCAATATCCTCTACCCGAGTGATAGCAGCGGTATGGTGGGTAATTTGAATTTGCTGATGATGCCAAAATGGGTGAGAGCTTGGCAGCGGCTCCTGTCCAAATACATCAAGAACGGCAGTCGATGGGCGATTGTGCTTGAGAGCATCTAACAAAGCGGCTTCGTCTAAAACGCTCCCCCTACCTGCGTTTATTAGTAAACTATCGACTTTCATCGCATTAAAGAAATCAGTATTTAGGCATTGTTGCGTTTCTGGTGTATCTGGCAGTAGGTTCACAACGAAATCCGCGTCTTGTGCAAGAGATACCATGTCGGTAAAACGATATACACGGTCGAAACCTTCTACTTGGGACCCTGAACGAGACACCCCTATTAATTGCATACCAAATACCTTTGCAACTGGAATAAGCGCTTGTGCTAAGCTTCCAGTACCTAATACGCCCAAGGTCTTTCCTGACAAGTATGAAGGCAAAAAGGGTTGCCAGCGCTTGTTATGTTTAAGTTGGTATAAGTCAACGACACGCCTAGTATGAGCTAGCAAGTAAGCGAATACATACTCTCGAATTTGCACATCAAACACCCCCTTGGCAACACTTAACATATAATCGCGTTTAGGATGACTCACTAACGGACTGTTGCCTGCCCAAGTGGATTGCATCCATATAATTTGTTGGCACTGCCCGATGAATTGCACTGCTTTGTCAGGGTCGGCAAATAAAACCTCTACCTTATCAGGAGCTATTTTACTCGGTTCGGTTTCACACTGCTTTATTCGGATCAAATCGGATTGCTTTATTAAAGCGTTAAGTGATTCAGCATCATTACTACAAATTGTAACGTCTAAGGGGTTAATCATAGTGTGTTTTATGAAATGAGTATTTAACGATTTAGCTAGGTGCTAAAAATTGATACCATACGTTAGTTTTTAGCGATTATCTATGTTGAGCTCATGAAAGTACGTTACTTTTTATTCAGTTTGGTGTTTCTGCTTGGTGTCAGTCAAGTAGTAGCAGACACATCACATCCACCTATTAAGTTCGATACCATCGGCGTTGAGATGGGGGGACAGGAATACAAGCTAGAGCATGCCAAGACAATGGAGCAGCGAGCAAGAGGATTAATGTATCGCAAAAGTATCTGTTTAAATTGCGGTATGTTATTCGTATTTGATCAAAAACAAATTGGCAGTATTTGGATGAAAAACACCTTCATTCCTCTCGATTTAGCCTATGTTGATGAAACGGGTACGATAGTAGATATTTTTCAGCTCAAACCCCACGATCTAAGCTCTGTCCGGTCATCCAAACCTGTTGTTTATGCTATCGAGATGAACGTCGATTGGTTTGCAAAAAAGCGGATAAAGGTGGGAGATCGTATTGTTATAAATTTTCCCGATAAACAGCACTCAGCCGCCAATAATAAAAGCCAGTATTAAGTAGTAGGGAGCAATTAAAATGACAATATCGATCAATGTCGCAAAATTTGGTGGAACGAGTGTTGCGAATTTTGACGCAATTCAAAATTGTATAAAAGTGATTGGTCTCAATCAGCATACACGCGTTGTGGTGGTTAGTGCAGCAAGCGGAGTCACTAACCTATTGGTAGAGCTTGCCCACCAAGCACATACTCAAGAGCAAATACAGGCCCTATGTCAAAAGATAACAGACAAAGAATACGCTATCTTGTCTTGCTTAAAACACCCCGAAAATGTTGAAGCAAAACTTGAAGCATTACTGGATGAGTTAGAAAGCCTCGCTTTTCATGAAGAGATCACGCATAGCGATGGATTGAAAGACCAGCTTTTGTCATTGGGTGAACGCATGTCATCGTTATTTGTGAGTGCATGTTTGGCAGAAACCGGTGTCAATGCCCTGAATTTTGATATTCGTAACGTGCTCAGCACCGACAGTAACTTTGGTGAAGCCAAGCCAAACATCGATAAGATCAGAAACAATGCACTTAGGCTTCTGCTACCCCAACTCGGTGATGCAATTATTGTGACTCAAGGATTTATTGGGTCTGATGATCAAGGTGCAACCACTACATTAGGTCGAGGGGGGTCAGATTTTACTGCTGCGCTTTTAGCAGAAGCGATTGATGCAGACAGTTGTGAAATATGGACAGACGTAAATGGTGTTTACACGACTGACCCTCGCATTACCGACCAAGCACAACCTATCGACGAACTCAGCTTTGAAGAAGCCGCTGAAATGGCAACGTTTGGCGCAAAGGTACTTCATCCTGCCACTATGGAACCGGCACTGCGAAAGAATATCCGTGTGTTCGTTGGCTCAAGCAAAGAGCCTGAATTAGGAGGAACGTGGTTGGTGAAAGACTGCCAACATGAGCCTCCGTTCCGAGCGATTACACGTAGGAAAGAGCAAGTAATGGTGACAGTGAAAACACCTAAAATGCTCTATGCACAAGGTTTTCTTGAAAAAGTTTTCGCAGTGATTGCTAAACACAATTTAAGCGTTGATTTGGTGACTACCTCGGAAATTTCAGTTTCTTTTACGCTCGATAATCCACCTAATTCGGTGGCAGAGAAACTCAATAAAAAGACCTTGGCAGATTTAGAGGAAATGTGTGAAGTCATGGTTGAGCGCGACCTCGATCTAGTCACTATTGTTGGTAATCAAATGCAAAGCGTGAAAGGCGTGACTGGCAAAGTATTCGCTGCCTTGGATTTCGTGGAGGTAAGAATGATCTGTTTTGGCGCAAACCCGCACAACATGTCGTTTCTAGTTAAAAGTACTGAAAGTGATCGCGTCGTTAAGGTACTCCACGATGCGTTGTTTACTAGTGAGCAGGGCAGTTAATTGAGAATAGTCTGTTTTTTCGTTTCATTTGTTTGGGCAAGTGTGTTTTCTGTCGCCTCTTTTGCTAAAGGCGTATCGCCATATTTGCCACTTAATATTTCACCTGAAATTGAGCATCACATCGAACAAGTGGTTGCATTAACCTCCGATGCACCCTTGATCAAACCTTATCGTGCGGCTGATATTGCACAGCGGGTCGAGGCCATAGGTCATTCGCATCCTAGATTAGCGCAACGGGTGAATACCTATCTTGAGCGATTCAAAAAAAGCTACGGTATTACCCACAAAGCAATAGAGTTAAACGTAAGCAACGGCAATGAATCAGCCATTGCCAATGCTAGAAATCAAAAAGTGAATGAAGAGTATGCGTTATCGGGCGCTGGCATCGCCTATATAAGCCCCCATATTGTCGCCAGTGTTGGCAGTACTTATTCACCCGATAACAATATTAGTCACCAAAGTACGTTTATCGGCATGGGATGGGATGTGATGCAATTAGACGTAGGATATAGAGAACATTGGTTTTCCCCGTTTGAAGACAGCGCGATGTTACAAAGCACGCATGCCAAAGTGTCGCCTTCTATTACTTTAAGTAATAGCAAAGCGCTTACTCGATTTGCAATTCGATACGAACTGTTTTACTCCATTTTAGAGCCGGTTGAAGGCATTGTTTTAGGCGATGAGCTTTTTCCAGGAAGCCCGCGCTTGGGGGGTGTTCATTTTAGTGTCAGTCCCTTTGATTTTTGGAGTATAGGTTTTAATCGCACGCTGCAATTTGGTGGTGGTGCAAGAGACGTCAGTGTTGGAGATTTCTTTGGTGCGTTTTTCGACCCGGCGGGTAGGGATAATGTGGGTGATGTTGTTACCGACGATCCCAATTTTGAGTTTGGTAATCAACAAGCATCGGTCACCACACGCTTGAATTTAAATTGGAAAATACCCTTTTCGCTGTATTACGAACACGCTGGTGAAGATACGGTTAACGAAAGCAATTTTAGTTTGGGTAATGTAGCCAATTCTTTTGGTGTGTTTTTCCCTTATTTAAGCGATGATGTTTCGCTTCGTTTTGAAGCAGTCGAGTTTTCTGATGCTTGGTATGTGCATCATCTTTATCCTGATGGCTATTCAAACGACGGTCAATTTCTAGGCCATTGGGCAGCCAGTTTACGTGAGCCAGGATCGCAGACTTCAGGTTCCTCTTATTCTCTACGCAGCGTTTGGAATATTGGTAGTCAACAACTGCTAGATATGCGACTTCGCAGCGTTGAACTCGCGAATACATCAACCGAATTTTATGAGCGTGGCTGGCAGGCGTCTGTTACATATAGTTATGCAACGCAACATGGAATAGTGGGAATAAAAGCATTTTATGCAAAGAACCCGCTTGGGGATAAGGCAAGTCAACTTTCTTTTTTCTATAGATGGTAAACACGTGCCTTTATTAACTGAAAAACAAATATCGAAAAGTAAACGCTTACTTTTTATGACTCACTTGGCTCTAGGCGATTTTGTTTACCATGGCCCTTTGTTAAAAGCCTTGAAAAAAGCCTATCCACATTTGCAGATTGATATTTGGATGGACGATTGTAGAGAGCGCCCCAAGTCTTGGCGTAAAAATCGTAGCGACATTTTGGAATCTTGGATATCGCAAACCGGTATCGCAGATCTTATCTTTCCAATCGCAACTAAAAAGGGTGAAAGAGAAACTCTTGTCCGACGAGCGAGCCGAAGAAATTACGATATTATCTTTTATTTGGTGTCATCGCGCCTAGAGAACTTCGCGAAAGTGGCCTATGACATTTCCAATACTGCCCTCATTGTGGGTAATTCACCTGAAAGCGTCGTACAAAAATTAAAAAGTATCCGCTCGTTACGCCGAGTGACTCACCGTTTCAGCACGAATTTACATAGCGAGCGCAGCCATATATTTGAAAAGTATCAATTATATTACGAGCACTGCTTCGGCGATTTGCATATTGAGTCGAAAGACAGCCACGGTTTAAATATTACTATTCCTGATTCGATTAAAAACGAAATAAACGACTGGTACGCAAAAAAACAGTTGGCGCGTTTTTCTCCTTTAGTGATGATAAATCCAATCTCGACGAGTAAAAAACGTGATCTTCATGGCGAAACCTTGGGTAAGTTAGTTAAGGCAATGCTAGAAAAATACCCGCATATTCATATTTTATTGAATGTTCCGCCGTCTTCGCAAGTCGGCATGAAAGGCTTGTTAAAGAATTATCAGATATCTGATGGTGAATCTGAGAAAGTATCGGTATTCAGCGCGGAAGATGAATTTTTTTCACTGCCAGCTATCATGCAAAAATGTGACTTTGTGGTAACGGTTGAAACCTCAGTAATGCACATCGCTGCTTCGTTAAACGTGCCTCAGCTTGCCATTGTGAGGCGAACAGCGTCGCAATGGCAACCACTTAGGGCAAATGGCATATTTTGGTGTGAGGGAGACATTATTGACTGTGATGGTCGAGTTTTGACCGCTGCAACACTAGCCGCAATTGACGAGTGTTGCGAGCGATGAAATCTTTACCTAAGTTGTTAAATATCTAAACTTTAAACTTACGAATAGATTGTTGTAATTCTTCAGCAAGACGCGCAACCTCGTGACTTGAATCAGACGTTTGTTGTGCACCTATACTGGTTTCCTCTGCAATACCCACGATATTCTCTAAGGTTTCACTTATTTCAGCTGAAACTAAGTGCTGTTCGCGAGCAGACTGTTCAATTTGCGAGCTTACGTCATAGGCTTTGTGAACGGCATTTGAAATGCTATCAATCGCTTGAGTCGCTTTTTCTGACTGGCTAACACAGGCGCCTGTTTGTGCTTTGCCTTGATTCATCACAGATACCGCTTTTTCAGCGCCGGCTTGCAGCACTTCTATCATTGCGTTAATTTCTTGTGTCGATTCTTGCGTGCGACTCGCCAAAGTTCTTACTTCGTCCGCCACTACTGCAAAGCCTCGACCTTGTTCACCCGCTCGTGCCGCTTCGATTGCGGCATTCAGGGCTAGCAAATTAGTTTGGTCCGCAACACCGCGAATTACATCGAGAATACTGCCGATACTAGCACTGTCTTCGTGCAGCTTATTAATTACATTGGCGGCCTCTTCAACATCTCTAGCCAATGTTTCTATGGTGTTTTTGTTTTCTACTGAAATGTTTCTTACATTCTTGGCTTCACTATCGGCATTCTTAATCTCTGCCAAGGTGGATTCTGCGTTCTGTGTCACAATTTGAGATGTCGAGTGCATTTCAGTGGTTGCAGTAGCAACTTGAGCAATTTGAACTTTTTGATTTTGAATTGACGCTGAAGTTTGTACGGTAACGGCTGACGTTTGCTCTGAGGCAGCAGCGAGCTGTTCGGCTCGTTCGTTGATTCCTGCAATAAGCCCTTTGAGGCTGTCAATTAAGGTGTTGCAATTTTTCGCCAGCAAACCAAATTCGTCCGCAGAGCTTTCATCAAGACGTCTGGTGAGATCGCCTGAAGATGCAATGTTTAACAGTTCATTTACGTGTCCCAAAGGTCGAGTAATGGCGACTACCGTAAAATAGGCAATACCCGAGGCTAGCAATAGTGCAATAAGCACTGCAACAATCGATTGAGTGAAACTTCGCGACACTTTGTTATTAACGCTTTGACTCACACCTTGAGCGCGCTCATCTGCTAGTTTAAGCAAAGCTTCTAACTGAATTACGCCTTGTTCACTCTTGCTATCAGCCACTTCCAATGCGCTTTTCGATTCGTTGCGCTGTTCCAAGCGTTCGATATGCAGTGCTTTTAAGCCCTGTGGAGGCAAGAAGGCATCAATGGCAGTTTGCGCGAGTGCTTGAATTTCTTCTAAGGTACCGGTTGAATCTTCTTCACCCGCAATACTCATCATTTCGTTTAACGAAGCCTGTACCTGTTCTATGACTAAGTCGACTTCATTCCCTAAGGTTTGCGCCCTGAGCACTGTGTTGGTACCCACGTATTCACCCGCCACACTGAGTAGGTTAAGTAGCTTGGTTTCCAAGTCAAGCCCCATTTCCAAGGCTTTCTTTAAGGTTTGGCTAGCAGCGGTCTCATCCATTTCTGAAAAATCGAGTAATAAGGTAGACGCGTCATCAGCGTTGTATTCAACTTCTTCTTTCAAGTTCGCAATGGTTTTTCGAAGCGTTAAAAAACGAGTTCTATTGTTGAACATGCGATCAACGTTGTTGGTATAGGCTTGAAAAGAATCATCAATTGCCACGATTTTAGAAACTAAGTCTGGGTCGCCATCTGCAACTGTTTTTAAATTCGCGAGCTCGGCGTTAAAATTATTTTTACTACGGTTGTAAGCGCTTTGTTTTTCCGAAAGACCTTGGTCTGTTTCTTCGATATACGCCTCAAAAGTAATGCGACCCATATTCAAAAAGCTTGCTTTAAGCGAATTGCTTGTGGCTAATACCGGGACGGTTATTTTATTCACTTCATTAGTAGCGGCACTGATAACACCGAGGTTTCGTAATGCAAATACGCTATTTAGCACTAGCAAAACGCTCATAATAATAAATCCACCAATTATTCGCGTAGACACCGTAACTTTCATCGGAGCTCCATAGACTGTCGTTTAAATATGTATTGTAAGAACGTTATTGTATAACTGTAGTTTAAAGAGACGGAGTTTAACAACTTAATTGAAGCTAATCGTCTCAGTGTCTACGCCGACACAAAAGATATCTGATTAGTTTCTAAACAGAGGCAGGTTAATTTGCCTCCCCATACAAAGCCCGTATCTAAACCTACAATATTATTGATACCAGTGTTTCCTACTAAACTGGCCCAATGCCCAAAAAGAATACGTTGATTAGACAAGCGTTTGCAGTTGTTCATTTCATACCAAGGTATTAGATGCTTAGGGGCGTCGGAAGGGGCGCGTTTACAGGAAAAATCAAGGTGTCCATTTTTATCGACGTATCGCATACGTGTGAAGGCGTCGACGATGAATTTTAGGCGATAGGGTGAATGTTTGGCTTTTTCCCAATTGCTTGTCTGCTTGGCATACATGTGTGATAAAAAATCCACATAATTATCGCTGCGTAATACATTTTCGACTTCTTTAGATAAACAAATGGCTTTGCTAAAAGACCAAAATGGATATAAACCTGCATGGCAGATCAAGGTCTGTTTGTCTAGCTGTTGAGCCAGTGGGAATTGCCTTAGCCAATCAACGAATATAGACAATTTTGGCGATGCTAGCAGGGACGATAAGTTATCTTTAGGATTGGCTTTTTTCACTCCGTTGGCGACAGATAGCAAGTGAAGATCATGGTTGCCTAACACGGTTTTAAAATTTGGACCTAAATCGTAAAGTAACGCCAAGGTTGAAAGTGAATCTTCACCTCTGGCGACTAAATCTCCCACTGACCAAAGCGTATCCTTAGCCGGATCAAAGTTAATTTGGCGAAGTAACGCTTGCAAAGCACGAAAGCAACCCTGAATATCACCAACGACATAATTCATTCCTGCGCTCCCAGAACACGCTAATTAATGAATTGACTGCGGTATTGCTAAACTGAACACGTCGATAGCTGCGTCGAATATTTCTTTATCATTGGTTTGCATTTTATAGTAGCCTTGCATGCTACCAACGGGCGTGTCGATAACCACTCCACTGGTATATTGAAATTCGTCACCTGGTGCAATGTTGGGTTGCTGGCCAATAACGCCGGGACCGCTTACTTCACTTTGCTTGCCATTACCATCGGTCACTAACCAGTATCGCTCTAATAATTGACAAGTTTTGTCGCCAAGATTTCGAATCGTAACGTGATAGGCAAAGACAAATTTTCCGTCTTTCGCTGCTTCGTGTTCGGGAAGATACTGGGTCTTAACGTCGATGATAATGGCGTGTTCCATAGGTCTCAGTTACTGGTTTTAAATTGCGTTAGCGATGTGTGCAAAGTCGGTTAATGTGAGCTTTTCTGCGCGCAGATTTGGGTCGATACTCAGCGCGTTCAGTTCGCTTTCAGAAATTAACTTACTCAAGCTATTTCTAATGGTTTTCCTTCGCTGGTTGAACGCGTGGGCAGTGACGGTTTCCAGTGATGCAAGGTCATTTACTTCGACGATTGGAGTTTGGTGAGGCACCAATCTAACCACCGCCGATTCTACCTTCGGAGGCGGAACAAACGCTCCGGGCGGAACCACCAATACAGGGATAACTTTGCAAAAATATTGAGCCATCACTGATAGTCTGCCGTAATGTTTGCTGCCAGACGTGGCGGCCAATCGTTCGACAACCTCTTTTTGTAACATAAAATGCATGTCTTTTATGACATTTTTATGTTTGAACAGGTGAAACATAAGAGGGGTAGAGATGTTGTAGGGCAAATTTCCGAATACCCGTAGCGATTGTCCATAGGTACTAGCAAATTGTGAAAAATCGAATGATAAGGCATCAGCTTCAATCACATTCAGTTTGGCACTGTGAAACGGATGATGACGCAAGCGTTTCGCAAGGTCGCGATCCAACTCTATGACGTTAAGATGTTCAACTTGCTCACACATAGGTTCTGTTAATGCGCCCAAACCCGGACCAATTTCAACTAAAGGCTGCCCTTGTTGCGGTGCAATAGCGCTAATTATTTTGTCGATTACAAAGGGGTCATTTAAGAAATTTTGACCGAACCGTTTCCGCGCGGTGTGCCCTAGATGCGTTTTATTCATGACTTGTGTTTCCAGCCAGTTCAATGGCTTTTTCAATGGCGACACGAAAACTACCTGCATCAATATTATCTGTTCCTGCGAGGTCTAATGCGGTTCCGTGGTCGACTGAAGTACGTATAAAGGGGAGTCCGAGAGTTATGTTTACAGACGCACCGAAACCTTTGTATTTTAACACTGGAAGGCCTTGATCATGATACATCGCCAACACCACATCTGCCTGCTCAAGGTATTTTGGCTGAAAAATGGTGTCTGCAGGCAATGGGCCTGTAATGTCAATACCTTGCTCTCTTAGCTCATTTAAAGCCGGAACAATGGTGATAATTTCTTCTTTTCCAATATGTCCGTCTTCACCAGCGTGGGGGTTCAAACCACATACAAAAATGCGTGGCTTTTGTAAGCCGAATTTAAGCTTAAAGTCAGTATGAATAATATGGATGACTTTGTGTAATCTATCTCGAGTAATGGCTCTGGAAACAAATTCTAGTGGAATATGGGTGGTAGCCAATGCGACATTTAAGCCGCTTGTTGACAGTAACATAACCACATCCATTGTATTACTTTGATGGGCAAAAAATTCGGTATGACCAGAAAAAGGAATACCTGCCTTGTTAATAATGCCTTTGTGTACTGGGCCCGTTACCACCGCATCATACATCCCTTGCATATTTCCGTCGCATGCCTGTCGTAGTGTTTCTACGACATAATGCCCATTTTCGGTATTCAGCTCTCCTGCTATCACTTCGCCGTTCACTGGAATATGTTGAATATATAAACTGCCTGCCGGCAGAGGAAGGGCCACCTCTTCTTGGTAGCCAATAAGAGTAATATCAATACCCAGTAAAGAGGCTCTGTCTTCCAACATGTTTTTGTCAGCAAACACTACCAGTATCGCATGCCATTTTTCTTGCGCGAGCTTAATAACCAGATCTGGACCAATACCCGCAGGTTCACCGGGCGTGATGGCAAGTTTTAACATCATGTAGCCCTTATTTATTGCCCAGCTGTTTCAATAATTTCGATATAGGCGGAATCACGCATTTCTCTTAACCAGTTTTCGGTTTCTTCACCGAATTTTCTATTAAAAATAAGCTGACTGGCTCTTTCTTCTTTACGTTTTTCAGTGGCGTCATCAATACGACGGTCAATTAACTGAATCAGATGCCAACCGTGAACAGAGCGAACTGGGTCACTGAATTCGCCTGGCTGTAGTAAAGCTAAAGCATCCTTAAAGGCAGGCACGTAGACCGACGGGTCAGTCCACCCTAACTCTCCCCCTCTCAAGGCTGAGCCAGGGTCGTCAGAATGCTTCTTCGCTAACTCAGCAAACTCTAGCTCACCATCAATAACTTGCTGTTTAAATTCAGACAGCATGCTTTGTGCTCGGTTGTCGCTTAAAATGATAGAAGGTTGAATAAGTATGTGTCGAGCATTGACTTCTTCTACTTCTACTTTTTCGATTCCCCGTGTTTCCATTATTTTTAGTATATGGAAACCGGCTCCACTGCGAATAGGGCCGATAATGGAATCTTCATCGTTATCCTTGACGGCTTCGGCAAATAGAGTGGGCATTGAGTTGATGTTTTTCCAACCCATATCGCCACCTTCTAGTGCCTCTGAACCAGAAGAAGAAGCGATAGCGATTTTAGCAAAATCAGAACCCGTATTAAGTAAATCTAACACTTTGTCGGCGGTCTCTTTTGCACTTGCCACGTCATCGTCAGTGGGAGAGGGAGGGAAACCAATAAGAATATGCCCTAGTCTATATTCGGCTTGGTCTGCACCCTGTTCATCCATTAGTTGGACCAAAGTTTGTACTTCTTGAGGGGTGATATAAACACGGCGACGCACATTTGCCCTTCGGACTTCACCCAAAATAAGTTCTTCGCGAACTGTTTCACGATAGCTATCAAACGTGATGCCATCTCTCACCAGTTGGGCACGAACATCTTCCACCGATACATTTTGCTGACTTGCGATATTTTGAATGGTTTGGTCGAGTTGGGGATCACTTACCTGTATCCCCATTCTATCTGCAATTTGGCGTTGAAGATTGTTCAAAATGAGGCGTTCAATGGCTTGCGTTCGCAAGGCTCGTTCAGACGGGAGTGCTTGGCTGTTTTGTTGTGCATTGCGTTTTACCTCAGTAACTAAGGCCTGTATTTCTGATTCTAAAATGACACCTTGATTCACGATAACCGCGACACTATCAAGTGCTACTTCCTTCGCTGAAATAGGCGTTGAAATCAATAAAATCATAGATGCAGTCAACACTGCCATAAAACGATGTGGAAATTTCATAAATACTCTTTTACTTTGCCGTTCTTTCCATTCACAGGATTTAATTTAAATTATAAGGCTGACGATATCCAAATATTCCGTCTTCTAGCAATTGCCTGCGCGAGCTACCCGTGCCAATGCCTTTAAACGAAAATTGCATGGAAATGCCCGAGTCGTACTCGTCAAGTGACTGAGCGCCACTATTATCAAAGCGGTTTGTCAGAGAACGTTGGGCAATCACTCGAATCGCCCAACAACATGATTCATATTCTAAACCTGAATACGTTTCTACGCTGCGGTTTCTCTCTATGTCGCGATAAACACGTCCTACCCATTGCCAGTTCTTTGCGATAGGCCAACTAATAGACAATCCAAGTTGGTCGATAGTTTCATTCGAAAGGTTACGAACATAGCGATGGGTAAGTTGAATAAGCTTGTTGGTGTTGAGGTAATAACCCAAGGTTACACTGCTGCGGTCAACTTTCTGAGAGTTTGATGATACCAAAGTATCGCCGTGCAGCAACCAGCGACGATTCAGTTTCCAGTCAATTTCAGCCGCTAACGCTGAACGATTATCTTCACCTCTGAAGTCTGCTACTCGGCTGCGCTCAAAATAGAAAATTTGCCCCAAACTAAACACAAATTGCTCTCGGTTCGCCGAATCTATGACGCGTGTCGTTGCGCCTAAAGTAATTTGATTGTTGTCACTAATTCTGTCTAAGCCAGTAAATTCACGCCCGCGAAACAAGCCGTTAACGTCGGTAAATAACAAGGTAGAATCGTAAAGGGCGATATTGCTTTGGTCTGAAAAAGACGTATATAAATACTGGAATTTTGGCTCAAAGGTCATCGAACTGTTTTCGCCTAACCAGCTGCCTTCACGCTCAAAATAGATCGTTCCGTACAATCTACCTTGACCTATTGTTCTATTAACGTCTTCTTCTAATTCTGGCGACGTTGCCAAATTAGTCTGGTGATAAAGCGTATTGAATACAGTCGCTTCGGCACTCACTTCACCCCAGTGACGAATAACGGGGAGCCTAACTGTGGGTGCAACATGCAGTCGCAATGCTTTCGGTGCGGTGTCGTCAGCATTATCGAAATAGGCAAACTCAGAATTTAACTCAACTTCTAAGTGTTGGACTACAGGGATAATCGCATCTAATGTTATCTCTGGTAGCGTGCGATAACTGGAAATGTTTTCGCCGATTATGTCAAAGTCACGCAGATAAAAACTGGCATTGAGGTAATTCCCTAAATAATCAAAACCAAAGGTCCTATTAACATGGGTGTCGGCGCGATTATAAAAATCAGAGCCTAAATCGATAATATAGTTGCTGTCGCTTAAACCGTTGATGTCGGCATTTAAAAACCATTTCTCTGATAATTTTTGCTGGTGGTAAAAGCGATAGAAATATCGGCTATCTCTGCTTTCTAGGTCATTGTCTTCGGGCAAGTAATCAATGTTGATGGTGCCTGCGCTTTGTTGTGTGAGATAGCGAAATTCAGTTTTTAACTGTAAACCCCGTAACGACATAAGTCTGGGCGTTACTGTAAGATCGTAGTTCGGCGCAATGTTCCAATAGACAGGCTGTTGTATGTCAATTCCTGCTTGACTAGAGCTAGTAATATTTGGAAACAATAAACCGCTTTGTCGCTGAGTACCAACGGGAAAAGCGAAATATGGAAGATAAAAAATGGGTACGTCTTTTATGTAAAAACGCGTATGCCTCGCTTCTCCAACGGTCGCGCCTCGTTTAAAACTGATGTCTGATGCTTTGAGTTGCCAGTCAGGGTTGTTCAGCGGGCAGGTTGTAAAAGACACCTCTTGTAAGCGAACACCCTCTCGCGATTTGATATTAATTGATTCTGCTTCGCCGCGACCGCCAAATGTCGTTAGCTCGTATTGCGTATCATTCATATCGAGTGAACGATTGCTTGAATTTACATTGAGGTTCTCGCTTGCAACACTCAAAAATGCATCTTGATAGCTTACTTGCCCTTCAGCAATTAAGGTTTCACCGCTGTTTAATACCGTTGCTGAATTAGCAGTGATGATTGAGGAATCAGATAGCACTTTTACCTTGCCCGTGAATGATGCGCGTTGATCAGAAATAAGTTCAGCGCGTTCAGACGATACGCGAATTTGTCCCTCATCTGTCAATTGATCAGATTTGAATGTAACCAACGGCGCTCGACATATTTTCGGTGCTTCATTAGCGTGGGAACGCGGCAACAAAAGCAGGCCTAAAGCGACCACAGACATTAAAAATGATATTACAAACTGACCCATGTAATTAAAGCGTGATAAAAAGAAAATTTGTTTGGAGAGATTTATAGTTTAGCTGTTTAAGCACGAATAACCAACTGATAATTACGGCCATCTCTGCAACCACTGAGCAATGACAGGTACGCGAACATCGTTTTGGCGTATTGTTTTGAGTATACTAACGTTCAACATCGCTTGAGAGAAAATACACATGCCATTTATGGGGAAATTGTTAGGTACATTATTTGGGTTTATGTTTGCCAAAATTCCCGGAGCTATCCTTGGGTTTATTGTGGGTCATTTTTTCGATAAAGGCTACAGCCAAGACTTTTCGAACGTTGGTGGTTTTGCCCGTTTTTTTTCTAGCCCAGAGAGTTTTCAAAAAAATGCCGTTTTTTTCCATTCTTTATTTTCTGTTTTAGGTCATATAGCGAAAGCAGACGGTGCAGTAACAAAAAATGAAATCGCCATTGCTACTGCATTAATGGAACAATTGGGCTTAGCGGCAGATGCTCGTGAAGAAGCCCAACAGGCGTTCCGTAACGGGAAAGCGACTGACTTTCCATTAAACGATGTATTAAAAGACTTGGTTTCATCGTGCCACGGTCGAAAAGACTTGCTGCAAATTTTTTTGGAAATTTTGATTCAGGCCGCATTAGCCGATGGGGAATTGTCGTCGAATGAGCATCACATTCTTCAGCAGGCGGCTAAAAGTATTGGATTTTCAGCGCGAGAGCTTGAATTTTTGCTGTCTGCTCACCAAGCTCATCAGCGTTTTCGCGATGGTTCCGCAGGTGCAGACACTCAGCAAACACGTCAAGCTAAACTAGACGATGCCTATAAGATTTTAGGGGTCGCTAAAGATGCGGACGAAAAAACCATAAAACGCGCCTATAAAAAACAAATGGCAGAGCACCATCCTGACAAACTGGCAGCAAAAGGACTCCCTATGGAGGCGATGGATATTGCCAAACAGAAAACTCAGGCTATTCAGGCTGCTTACGAAACGATAAAGTCGTCATTATAAATAGTGCTAACTTTATAACGGTCATAAATAAGATAAGTTCGCACCACAGTGCGACAAAGGTTTTGATAGCAGGCTTGTTTTTATGCGATCATAACAACAGAAATCAGTTAAGGCTGAAAATGAAACTTAACCCTTAAAGCTTCGGTCTTAAAGGGTGGATTTTTGAATGCGGAGCAATAAGAGTGAAAATAGTTAGCAAGTTTTTAATTGGCAGTGCGGTCTTGTTTTCCGCTTTCTTTTCAACAGCGCAAGAGCTGAATTATCAAGAATTAAACACCAAATTAGAAGATAGATTGGGCTGGAAAGTTGAAGCGATATCGAACTCGCCGGTAAAAGGCTTACTTCAATTAAATACAGAACGCGGCATTTTCTATGCGAGTGAAGATGGCACTTACGTACTACAAGCCCGTATTTTTAATATGGATGAAGACATGCGTAACGAAACTGATGCTGCTTTGGCAAGTGTGCGCTTGGAAGGTATTGAGACCTTTAAAGATGATATGATCGAATTTAAAGCGAAAGATGAAAAATATGCGATCTCAGTTTTTACTGATATTACTTGTGGTTACTGTCGTCGCCTTCACGAACAAATAGCTGAATATAACGATGCGGGTATCACTATTCGGTATATGGCGTTTCCCCGACAAGGCGTTGAAAGCAGTAATTACACAGATATGGTCTCTGTGTGGTGTGCAAAAGATCCTAAAAAAGCGCTTACCGATGCCAAGTTTGGTGAAAAAGTGGCCTCTTCATCGTGCGCTAATAAGGTCGAAGAGCAATTTTGGTTTGGTCAAAAAGTGGGCGTAAATGGCACGCCTGCGATTGTTTTGCCTAATGGCCAATTAGTGCCGGGTTACCAGCCACCTCCACAATTGCTAGATACCTTACAAGCCGCCGGCTAGCTACTCTCTATGGCTGTTACTATTAAACGTCGTCAGTTAAAAGGCGACGTTTTTGATCCTGCCTTGCCAAGTGCCTTAGACCGCGTGCTGCGTGCTCGAGGCATCAGTCGTTCTCAACAAATAGACGTTTCTGCGCGTAACCTTTTGCACTTTAAAGACTTAAAAGATATTCAGGTAGCCGCGTCATTGTTATCTCAGGCTATTAAACGCCACCAAAAAATTATGTTAATCGGTGATTTTGATGCGGACGGCGCCACTAGCACAGCGCTTTGTATGTTGGGTCTTAGTGCAATGGGAGCAAAAAATATTGCTTACTTGGTACCTAATCGCTTTAACTTTGGTTATGGCTTAAGTGAAAAAATTGTTGATGCCGCCTACGAGCAAGGTGCTGAGGTCATTGTTACTGTAGACAGTGGGATTGCATGCTTTGAGGGGGTTGAGAAAGCCAAAGCATTAGGGTTAACCGTCGTTATTACTGACCATCACTTACCAGCCAGTGCCCTGCCAAATGCTGATGCGATTGTTAACCCGAATCAGCCTGGATGTGCGTTTGAGTCAAAGCATTTGGCTGGCGTTGGTGTTGCCTTTTATGTGTTGTCTGCGTTAAAAGCGACATTGAGCGAGCAACATTGGTTTAAAGAAAAGGGCATTAAGGAACCGAACATGGCACAGTGGCTAGACATTGTCGCTATTGGCACAGTGGCAGATGTTGTTCCGCTTGATCAGAATAACCGCATTTTAGTTTACCAAGGCTTACAGCGCATACGAGCTGGGCGCTGCCGACCCGCAATTACCGCTATGTTGCAGCTTGCCAATCGACCAGTTCATTATTTGAGCGCGGCGGATTTGGGCTTTGTTATTGGTCCGAGGCTGAATGCTGCGGGTCGTCTGGAAGATATGGCTTTGGGAATAGAATGTTTGCTTACCGACGACCTTTACCAAGCAAGAGAGCTCACTGCCCAACTAGACCAGTTGAACCAAACTCGAAAACACATTGAGCAGGAAATGCGTGAGGAAGCGCAAAGCATTGTATCGTCATTAGTAACAAGCACAGATTCTGTGCCTAATGGGTTTGTAGTATATGATGCGTCGTTTCATCAAGGTGTTATTGGGATTGTTGCGGGTCGCCTAAAAGATACCTTTAATCGCCCAACAGTAACGTTTGCAAAACAGGATGAACAAACGCTAAAAGGCTCAGCGCGATCGATTGCGGGTGTGCATATTCGCGACGTACTGGAGGCCATAGATAAATCTAACCCGAGTTTAATTGATAAATTTGGTGGGCATGCGATGGCTGCTGGTTTGTCTCTACCTATCGAGCATCTCGAACATTTTAAACAGGCTTTCGACGAGATGTTAGCACCAGTTATTGAAGCCTTGGATACACAAGATACTGTGTATACCGATGGTGCGTTAGATGAAGCTGATTTTAGCTTAGACTTTGCTTTACTGCTTAAACAATCAGGGCCTTTTGGACAAGGTTTTGAAGCGCCTTGCTTCGACAACGAATTTACACTGTTATCGCAGCGAATTGTTGGCGAACATCATTTAAAGCTCGACCTTGCTACGTCCTCAGGCCAACGTATAAACGGTATCGCATTTAATGTTGACACAAATGAGTGGCCGAATAACAACGTTGACCGCATACACGCGGTATACTCTCCCGATATCAACGTGTTTCGCAACAAAACCAATTTACAGCTGATTATTTCTCACTTGCAGCCATGCTAAAAAACGCTGAGTTTGAGTTAGGACTTGTTCTTCATCGGCGTCCTTATCGCGAAACAAGCATGATCATTGACTTTTTTACTGCGAACCAAGGCAGACAAAGTGCAGTAGCGAGGGGAATGAGGCAAAGTAAATCAGACCGAAAAAGTCTATTGCAAGTTTTTCAACCGCTACACCTTCGTTTTTCTGGTAAAAGCGACTTAAAAACCCTCTCTCATGTAGAGCCTGCTGCTCCTGCTTATTCCTTAAAAGGCGACGCCTTGTATTGCGGTTTTTATGTGAACGAACTGATTACGCGTATTTTGCCGCAAGGTGTAAGTTGTGACGCTTTTTTTGAGCATTATTTGTTGTGCTTAGATGCACTGCAAAACAATGTTGATAACGAAGTGACCTTACGTCGTTACGAATTTGCTTTGCTTGATGAATTGGGCGTATTACCCGATTTAAGCTCAAGTTCCGATGGACGCGATATAAATGTAGCGTGCTTCTATCAATTCCAAGCAGGTATTGGAGTGGTGCCTTTTGAGCCAAAGCAACAAAATAAGTCGAACAACATTGATACCTTTTTAGGACAGACCTTCCTAGATGTGTGTGAAGGAAACTGGCACGCAGACAGCAAGCGCTTAGCAAAACAGCTTTGCCGCAAAGCCTTGTATCCGTTTTTAGGAAGTAAACCCTTGCACAGTAGGGCGTTATTTAAAACCACATGATACAATTCTTAGTATTGTATAGTGAGACTATCAACAGTTACCTTACAAAAAACTAAGAGTGATTAAGAATTGAGTGAAAAGATCAATCCAATATATCTTGGCGTGAATATTGACCATATCGCCACATTAAGAAATGCGCGAGGGACTCAGTACCCCGACCCAGTAGAAGCCGCAGCCGTTGCAGAGAGAGCTGGAGCCGATGGAATTACCGTTCATTTACGAGAAGATCGCAGGCATATTACCGACAGAGATGTAGTACTACTTAGCCAAACGATAAAAACGCGTCTGAATTTAGAGATGGCGGTAACCAATGAGATGCTGGATATTGCATTAAAAACACAGCCAGAGTTTTGCTGTCTTGTACCGGAAAAACGCGAGGAGCTTACGACTGAAGGCGGCTTGGACGTGGCTGGGAAATTTTCACTGATAGAAAAAGCATGTCACACCTTAGGAAATGCGGGTATTAAAGTGTCTTTATTTATTGATGCTGATCAGGCTCAGATTGATGCTGCGATTGAATGTGGCGCTCCCTATATTGAAATACATACGGGACAATACGCAGACGCGAAAAACGACAACACTCGTGCTGAAGAGCTTTCCAGACTGCAAAGTGCAGTGCGTTATGCACACGAAAAAGGCTTAAAAGTGAACGCAGGACATGGCCTTCATTATCACAATGTACAAGCGATTGCCGCCATTGGTCAAATTGACGAGTTAAACATCGGTCATGCTATTATCGCGCGAGCAGCAATTGATGGTCTAGCGAATGCAGTTGCTGATATGCGCAAATTAATGGTCGATGCGCGTACTCAACAACTGCAATTTGGTTAATGAGAGGCAAGCAAGGATGAGCGTTGTTGGTCTCGGTACAGATATTGTTGAAATAAGCCGGTTTTCAGAATACAGCGACATACTCCGATTGGCGAAAAGAGTACTCACCGAAGCTGAGCTAAAGTCGTTTGAGCGGCACACTATGCCCGAACGCTTTTTGGCGAAACGGTTTGCTGCGAAAGAAGCAGCAGTCAAGGCAATAGGCACTGGCATTGGCCACGGTGTAAGCTGGCAACAAATTGAAATAAGCAACGATTCTTTAGGTAAACCCTTACTTTCTTTTAGTGACGGGGCATTGAGTAAAGTCCAAGCATTAGGGGTAAACAAAATTCTGCTGACTATTGCCGACGAGCAACACTACGCTGTCGCAACGGTTATTTTGAGCGAATAACTAACGTGGTTTCTTTTTATAAAGCGAATAAACCTCGTTCAAGCTCTAAAAGTAAAGACACACCCCTCTTTTTAACCGTCAAAATCGATACGGTTAACGCGCAAGGGCAGGGTTTATGTTTGAGTCATAAACCCATCATTGCCATCAGCGATGGTCTACCCGGTGAAACGCTTAAAATAAAAATAACAAAAAAGCGAAAACATATTTGGCATGCGCACAGCGTTGACAGTGAAATACACAATGTCCATCCAGAACGAAAGATTCCTTTTTGCAAATGGGTCACGCAATGCGGTGGCTGTAGCACTCAGCACTGTGGTCCGACTGCGATGCTGCGGCTCAAGCAACAAGCCCTCGACGGACAGATAAGTCGACAGTTAAAGTTAGGCGCTCTACCTTGGACAGCTCCAGTAGTCAGTGATAACCAAGCTTATCGACGAAAAGCGCGCCTAGCGGTTGATGCACGAAATAAGCAAGCTATTAAGGTTGGATTCCGATCAGCGAATTCTTCGCAGATAATCGATATTTCAGCCTGTGCAATACTCACTCCTGACTTGCAAAATACGATGAACCTGCTGCATGCCGTAATTCATAAAGAGGGTTCATCTCAGTGTGGTGCGTATCAAGCATTGCGTTTTGTCGGGCACATCACGTTGATGCAGCTACCGGAGTATAACAACGAATGCTCAATCAGCGTTCATTGCGTAAAATCCTTAAGCCATGACGCGATGCAATGGTGGGCAAATTTCGCTGAAAAAATTCGCACCGATGTTGATAGCAAAGCCCGTGTCATACTGTATCTCAAAGAAAAAACACTGAGGATATTCGGGTCTACAAAAGACGATGAAACAGAAAAGCATACGCAACGTGACGTAAAGCCTAACTCAAGTGACTTTATTCAAGTTAACGCTTCGGTAAATTCGAAAATGCTAGATTTAGCTTGTAAGGCGATGTCTGATGCGAAGTCTGATAAGAGCAGCGATCCAATTTTAGAACTGTACAGCGGTATGGGAAATTTTACGTGGCCGTTAAGTAAATTGAGCAATAAGGTTCTGGCGATAGAAGGAAGTCAGGCAATGACGGAAAAAGCACAGCGTATTGCACAAACTTTGGGCATAAACCATGTCTTGCACGAATGCAGAAATTTGAATGATCCCCGCGGCATTGAAGATTTATTAAAGAATAAGAAGCATAAAGTGCTTCTCGACCCCTCTAGGGATGGTGCATGGGCAGTGTGTCAGCAGCTTAACATTCAGGTGGCAAGCAAGATTGTGTATATTTCTTGCAACCCTCAAACATGGTTAAGGGATGCTAAGGTACTTATAGATAATGGTTTTTTAATATCTAGCCTTACTTTAATGGATATGTTTCCCTATACTCCACACACCGAATTGTTTTCAGTTTTTTCGCACAGCTAAGCAAACATTATGGTTTCTACTCGTCAAGTACATCAGAAAACGCGGCCGGAATTTCAAGACTGGTTAAAAAATTTGGCTTTGTCTGATGACACCCGAGAAAAACTGCGTACTGTCATAGACAACCCCGAAAGCCTGCTTGTCGGGCAAGAAATGGTTGAAATTTTGCACGAGTTGCATATGGACGATGCCACCTTGCAAGCAGCATTGGTGTATCCGTATTGTGAAGTGCATGCGTTGTCAGACGAAGAGGTCGAGGAAGCGTTTGGTAAAGAAATAAAGCAGCTTATCGTTGGTGTACGCAGAATGGATGCGATCCGCGCTTTGTATGGTCGCAATCGAAACACAACGTCATTAAATGAAAGTAATGTAGACAGCATCAGACGCATGTTACTCGCGATGGTCGAAGATGCCAGAGCAGTGGTAATAAAAATGGCAGAGAGAATTTGTGCTCTGCAAAAAGCGAAAAAAGCGGATGAAGAAACCAAAGTAATGATAGCTAGGGAGTGTTCCACTATTTATGCTCCCTTGGCCAATCGCTTAGGTATTGGACAAATTAAATGGGAATTGGAAGATTTAGCGTTTCGTTACCTTCATCCAACAACCTACAAGTCTATTGCCAAGCAACTTGATGGAAAACGAAAAGCGCGTGCGCAGTATATTGAAGACATCGTTAGCGATATTCAATTGCTTATCAATAAAGAGGGCGTTAACGCAGAGGTCTATGGAAGACCCAAGCACATTTTTAGTATTTGGAAAAAGATGCAGAAAAAGAACCTGAGTTTCGAACAGCTGTTCGACATAAGGGCACTTCGCATTATCGCCAATGGACTACAAGATTGTTACTCAGCTTTAGGTACGCTGCACGCTAACTACCGACATATCCCAAATGAATTCGATGATTACATTGCTACCCCGAAAGCCAATGGCTATCAGTCTATTCATACCGTGATTGTTGGGCCAGAAGGAAAATCGGTGGAAGTGCAAATTCGCACCAAGCAAATGCACCAAGAAGCCGAATTAGGCGTGGCAGCGCATTGGAAATATAAAGAAGACAAAACCGGCAATGTTTCTGGTTTTGACGAACGAATCAATTGGTTGAGGCGAATCCTGCAGTGGCAAGAGGAAGTGGCTGATTCGGGTGATTTGGTAGAAGAGTTACGCAGCCAAGTCTTCGACGACAGAGTATATGTATTCACCCCTAAAGGCGACGTTGTTGATCTTCCAATGGGTTCAACCCCCTTAGATTTTGCTTATTACGTGCACTCAAATGTGGGCCACCGCTGTATTGGTGCGAAAGTCAATGGCCGCATTGTTCCATTTACTTACCAGCTTGTGAATGGTGACCAAGTAGAAGTCCTGACTGGAAAGCAATTACAGCCGAGTAGAGACTGGATGCATCCCGGGTTGGGATATGTACACTCATCGCGTGCACGCGCCACGATTCATTCATTCTTTAAAAAGCAAGATAAAGATAAAAACCTGTTGGCAGGCAAAGAATTGTTGGAGAGAGAACTTCATAAGTCACATCTTTCTTTCAAGCTAGCTGACGAGTCGGTGGAGAAATTTAATTTTCATCAGTTAGCCGACTTATACGCAGCCATTGGCGCTGGCGATGTCAAAGTAATGTCTGTAGTCAACTACTTGATGCAAAAATTTGCAGCCAAGCCGGAAGTCCCCACCGTTAAACCTAAAAAGCGCGTGGCTAAAGGAAACACCAGAAAGGACAGCATTGTTGTTGAGGGTGTAGGGCATCTTTTGAGTCAGTTGGCGAATTGCTGCAAACCTGTACCTGGCGAACCGATCCTTGGTTATATTACACAAGGAAAAGGAGTGAGTGTGCACAAAGAAGATTGCCCCCAGTTGCAACACTTACTGTCGTTATCACCAGAGCGCGAAATTGAGGTTAATTGGTCGGGCGCCATAGCGGTGGGTTTTGAAACGACGATTGCCATTTTTTGTAGTGATCGCAGTGGTCTTTTGCGCGATATTACTACTGTGCTTGCCAATGAAAATGTAGGCTTGTTAGGCGTAAATAGTTTGAGTGATAAGAAAGCTCTTAGTGCCACCATTAAACTGTCTGTGGAAGTGAGAAATGCCGCAGCCTTATCAAAAGTGATGAATAAGCTAAGCCAAATACAAGGCATTGTCGATGTTAAACGAGAAGGATAGCTTACAAGGCCTACTGGATATTATGCAGCAGTTGCGAGATCCAGACACAGGGTGTCCTTGGGACAAGGCGCAAAGCTTTGAGTCGATTGTTCCTCATACCATTGAAGAGGCTTACGAAGTTGCAGATGCTATTGCCAAAGGAGATCGTGAAGAGATAAAGAGTGAATGCGGTGATTTGTTATTCCAAGTGGTGTTTTATGCTCAACTTGGGAAAGAGGAGGGAAGTTTTACGTTTGACGATATTGCTCGGTCAGTTGCAGAAAAGCTTATCCGTCGCCATCCGCATGTGTTTTCAGAGCAACGGTCTCTTTCTTTGACTGAGTTAAATGAACAGTGGGACGCTATAAAATTACAAGAAAAATCCAAAACCGAGGTAAGTGAATCAAGCACGTTTGTCGATATCATCAGCGGTTTGCCAAGTTTGACCTTTGCTTACGAACTACAAAAGGCCTGCGCCAAAGTGGGTTTCGACTGGCCAGATGTGGCACCGGTTCTTGAAAAAGTGAAAGAAGAAATAAGTGAAATAGAAGAGGCCATGCTTCATAAGCGAAAAATCGATGTCGAAGAAGAAATTGGCGATGCGTTTTTTGCTTTAGTTAATTTAGCGAGACACCATAAAATCAATCCCGACAATGCCTTGAGAAAAGCATCCTACAAATTCAAAACAAGGTTTGAAGCGCTTGAGCAGCTTCTTATTAAATCCAATAAAATTAATGAGAGCCGCCCTTTAAAAAGCCTTTCTTTGGAAGAAATGGAAGAGGCATGGTTAAGGGTTAAAAAAACCTCGCTTTAGGGCTTCGCTTTTTGAACAATTTCTGTATAATTCGCGCCCTGCCCAGTTATGCTTGCGCTCTTTTCCCAGAGCAACGGCCAACTTAGTGTCACTCGAAGGGGTGAATACAAAGTGAAATTGGCGAGCTGTCATTAGATCGCACTGATGTAATGACACTCATAGAATGACGAATTAAATTCGAGTAAATATAAATGAAAACTTTTGTAGCCAAACCAGAAACGGTTCAGCGCGATTGGTATGTGGTAGACGCCGCAGACAAAACGCTTGGTCGTCTAGCCTCTGAAATTGCGCATCGCCTTCGTGGTAAGCACAAGCCAGAATACACACCGCATGCTGATGCAGGTGATTACATTGTTGTTATTAATGCAGAAAAAGTACGCGTTACTGGTAACAAAGCGAAAGCAAAAATGTATTACGCACACTCTGGGTATCCAGGTGGTTTAAAAGAAACAACTTTCGAAAAGCTTATCGTAGCCAAGCCTGAAATGGTTATTGAAAAAGCAGTTAAAGGTATGTTGCCAAAAGGTCCTCTAGGACGTGCAATGTTCCGCAAGATGAAAGTTTACGCTGGCACTGAGCACAAGCACGCTGCTCAACAGCCTCAAGTACTGGATATTTAAGGAGCTTATTACATGGCAGATACTCAATATTACGGCACTGGCCGTCGTAAAAGTTCAACCGCTCGTGTTTTCTTGCGTCCGGGTACAGGTACAATTACGGTAAATAAACGTCCTCTAGACGAATTCTTTGGTCGCGAAACTGCACGCATGATAGTTCGTCAGCCTTTAGAGTTAGTTGAAATGGTAGAAAAATTTGACCTCTACATCACTGTGAAAGGCGGTGGTATCAGTGGTCAAGCAGGAGCAATTCGCCACGGCATTACTCGTGCGTTAATGGAGTATGATGAAGCGCTTCGCTCTCCTCTACGCAAAGCTGGGTTTGTTACCCGTGATGCTCGTCGTGTTGAACGTAAGAAAGTGGGTCTTCACAAAGCGCGTAAGCGTCCACAATTTTCAAAACGTTAAGTTACGCCTTCAAAACCCGGCATTTGCCGGGTTTTTTATGTACGTCCAATTTCTGTTACGAATATTGTTGTTAAATCAAACAAAGCGACTAGCAAATAGCTGTAATTCCTTGTGTTTAACAGGGGTTTTCAACTATTATTCAATAGCGATTATGGTGATATAAAAATTCGCTTAATGTTAGGTAATAATAACTACAATCCAACATTCAAGTGAACAATCCAACTTTGGAGACATGTGGATGAGTGATGTGTCAGTAGATGCAAATCAGCCTACGCCGAATACTAATGAACAACCTGAAAACAATAACCGCCGTAAGTTTTTAACGATTGCTACATCGGTTGTTGGAGGGGTTGGTGCTATCGGTGCTGCTGTACCTTTTATCGGTTCTTGGAACCCAAGCGCAAAGGCCAAAGCTGCTGGTGCTGATGTTGAGCACGATATCAGTGGTATAGAACCTGGGCAGCTAGTGCGCGTTATGTGGCGAAGCAAACCTGTATGGATAGTGCGCCGTACACCCGAAATCCTTGCCGAGTTAGAAAAGGTTGAAGACCAACTTAAAGACCCTGAATCAAAAGCAGAACAACAGCCCGCTTTTGCTCAAAATAGAGGCAGAGCGCTGAAGGAAGAGTATTTGATTCTGGTAGGAATATGCACACATTTGGGTTGTTCACCGCAGCATCAAAAAGACGGTGGCATGGAGCAATACGTTGAAGGTGTGAAAAACGGCTTTTTCTGTCCGTGTCATGGCTCTAAGTTTGATATGGCTGGCCGTGTGTTTCAAAATGTACCTGCACCACTCAACCTTGTTGTTCCTCCCTATCATTTCGTCGATGACAATACGGTCATCATAGGCTCAGAGGCGGAGGCGTAACTCATGCAAAAATTACTCGACTGGTTTGAATACCGTCTGCCAATCATGCGTGTGGCTAACATGCATGCTATTCAATACCCTGCGCCCAAAAACATGAACTTTTGGTACGTGTTTGGTTTCCTTGCAACCATTGTATTGGTCAACCAAATCGTAACGGGCGTCTGGTTGACCATGAATTATAATCCTACCGCTGAAGGAGCTTTCGCATCTGTAGAATACATAATGCGCGAAGTCGACTTTGGTTGGGTTATTAGATACATGCACTCCACCGGTGCGTCTGCGTTCTTCATTGTTGTGTATCTACACATGTTCCGCGGAATGATGTACGGCTCTTATCAAAAACCCAGAGAGTTGCTCTGGGTATTCGGAATGATGATTTACTTAGCGTTGATGGCTGAAGCTTTCATGGGCTATGTACTTCCATGGGGACAAATGTCTTATTGGGGTGCCCAGGTTATCGTATCGCTCTTCAGTGCCATACCTGTTGTAGGTCCTGATTTAGTTATCTGGATCCAAGGTGATTATGTTATTTCAGGTGCAACGCTGAATCGCTTTTTCGCATTACATGTTATAGCGGTTCCGCTGGTCATTGTTATCTTAGTATTTCTGCATATCTGTGCGCTACATGAAGTGGGCTCAAATAATCCAGACGGAATTCCTATCAAGCATAAGAAAGGCTCTTTGTCTGAAAGTGAAAAAACGCCTTACCAAATACACGAATATTATACTGGCAAGTATGATATTGCCGACGATATCGTGCCTTTCTTCCCACATATCGTGGTAAAAGATTTGGTCGCGTTCAGCGTGTTTCTACTCGGTTTTTGCTACATCATGTTTTTTGCGCCTGAAATGGGTGGAAAATTCTTAGAGCATCCAAACTTTGAAATTGCTAATCCCTTAAAAACGCCTGAGCATATTTTCCCTGTATGGTATTTTACTCCGTTTTACGCCATTTTGAAGGCAGTGCCAGATAAGCTGTTTGGTGTTATTGCTATGTTTGCAGCAATTGCAGCACTTTTTGCATTACCTTGGATAGATAGAGGAAATGTGCGTTCGTGGCGCTACCGTTGCGGATTCCATAAAATCAACTTGCTTGTTTTTGCTGTTGTGTTTGTTTTCTTAGGCTACTTAGGCGGTACTCCCCAAGAAAATTGGAAAATTACAGCATCACAAATCGCCACTATCATGTATTTCGGCTTCTTTGTTTTATTGTTTATTTACAGTAAAAACGAAAAAACTAAGCCTGTACCTGCGAGGATCCCAGAATGAGAAAGTTAGTATTAGTTCTCGCTTTTTTGCTTCCTAATGTGGTTTTTGCTGCCGGTGGCAATGTGCATTTGGATCACGCTGAAATTGACTTATCAGACAAACCTTCGCTTCAGCGCGGTGCTAAGTTGTTTATGAATTATTGCCTTGGTTGTCACAGCATGCAGTATCAGCGCTATCAGCGGAGCTTTCAGGATTTAGGTATCCCAGATGAGCTTGGACAGCAGTATTTGCAGTTCACTGGCGAAAAGGTGTCTGATTACATTACTCGCTCTATGCCAGCTGAGTCAGCAGCAACATGGTTCGGTGCTGCTCCTCCTGATTTGACATTGGTGGCACGTGTACGCAGCCCTGATTGGATTTATACCTATCTACGCACTTTTTATGCGGATGATAGCCGTCCTTTCGGAGTAAATAATTTAGTATTTCCTGAAGTGGGTATGCCCCACGTCTTGGAGCCACTTCAAGGAACACCTGTTAAAAAGTACGAAGAAACGATGATTGACGGAGAGAAGGTCAGTACTTTTGTCGGTCTTGAGTCTAAAGGAAATGGAGCGTTATCGCCGGAAGAGTATGACCAAGCCATACTTGATTTGGTAAACTTTCTTGAATATACCGGTGAACCTACCCGATTGGAATCTGAAAAGATGGGTAAGCGAGTGCTCATATTCATCTTGATATTTGGTGTACTTGTTTACCTGTTGAAGAAAGATTACTGGCGCGAAGTACATTAGTTTTAATAAAATAATTTTGATATTGTCGGGGGGCCGGGTAGCGGCCCCCCTTTTTAGCTTTAGGAGACTTGTCCATGGCGGTAGCCACTAATAAACGTTCAATAATGACGCTGTTCTCAGACACTTTAGATATATATAGCCATCAGGTTCGCATTGTACTTGCAGAGAAAGGCGTTGGCGTTGAAATTAGTTACACCGACCCTGGTAGCATGCCTGAGGAGTTGTTTGAGTTAAATCCTTACGGTACCGTTCCTACTTTGGTAGATAGAGAGCTCGTTCTTTATAAGTCGCATATCATTATGGAATACCTCGATGAGCGTTTTCCTCATCCTCCTCTTATGCCTGTATATCCCGTATCTCGTGGACAAAGTAGGCTAATGATGCACCGTATAGAACAAGATTGGTATTCATTAGCGTCACGAATATTTAGAGGCGAAGGCGATGTTGAGTCAGCGAGAAACGATCTACGCGAAGCCTTGTTAAGTCTTGCGCCGATCTTTGCAGAAAACCCATTTTTCATGAGCGAAGAGTTTAGTTTGGTCGATTGCTACTTAGCACCGCTTTTATGGCGCTTACCGGCACTAGGCATTACGCTGTCAGGCGCTGGCAGTAAAGAAATTACCGATTATATGAATCGTATTTTTGGACGAGCGACCTTCAAAGCGTCGTTGACCGATCAAGAAAGAGAGATTCATAATCCGCTATGAGCGACATGACTTCAAACCAGCCCTATTTGCTGCGTGCATTTTATGATTGGATTGTCGATAACGGCTTAACACCTTATATCGTGGTTGATGCCACTGTAGATGGGGTGGATGTTCCGCAAGAGTTTGTTCAAAACGGACAAATTGTGTTGAATATCAGTCCGGGCGCCTGTGTTAATCTCGATATGAATGTTGAATCGGTGTCGTTTCAAGCACGTTTTGGCGGCACGCCAAAGTTGTTGTATGTTCCCTGCATAGCTGTTTCTGCTATTTATGCGCGTGAAAACGGAGCAGGGACTGTTTTTGTTGTAGAGGCCGAACAACAGCACTCGGAATCAGAAGAGAGAGTAACAAATGAGTCTGACTCACAGCAGAGACCTCGTCCTTCTGGTAAACCTTCATTAAAAATCATTAAGTAAAGCCAAAACCGCTCTGTTTTTACTTGCCGATAGTTTACGTCTATCGTGCAAGTATGAGTGTTGCGGTTCCTAAAAAAGCAAAAATACCTACCACATCGGTAATCGTTGTTAATATAACACTGCCTGCCAGTGCAGGATCGATTTTAAGCTTTTTCATTGCAATAGGTAACGTTGCTCCAGCGAGCCCAGCTGCAATCATATTCATCAACATAGCAAAGGCGATGATCAAACCTAGCTCAAGGTTTTGCTTCCATAAGGCGATAACAGTGGCGATCAGCACAGCCCAGATAACGCCGTTTAAAAAGCCTATTGCCAATTCTTTACTCACTAACCAGCGAGAATTACCCGGGCTAACGTGCCCTAGGGCCATACCGCGTATCACCAAGGTGAGTGTTTGATTACCGGCTACACCGCCCATACTCGGAACAATGGTATTTAAAATGGCTAAAACGGCTAATTGACTCAATGTCGCTTCGAATAAGTCGCTCACTGCGGCAGCCATTAATGCGGTGACTAAGTTGACGCCTAACCAGATCGACCGTCTACGTGTACTTTGCAAAACTGGTGCAAAGGTATCTTCTTCATCATCTAAACCGGCCATGCTCATCATCGAGTGTTCAGCATTTTCGCGAATAATGTCAACGACATCGTCAATGGTGATACGGCCTACCAAGCGACTTTTTTCGTCTACCACAGGAGCAGATAACCAATCGTAACGTTCGAACAAGCTAGCGACTTCTTTTTCGGTCATATTTACAGGGATCGCTTCAGCGTCCTCTTCCATCAATTCATTGATCGCTTGTTCTGGTTCGGCTATCAAAAGCTTGACGACAGGCACTAAACCGACAAGGTTGTCATTTCTATCAACAACGTAAAGGGTGTCTGTGTTTTCTGGAAGCTCACCTTTTAGGCGCAGGTAACGAAGTACCACATCCACGGTAACGTCTGAGCGCAACGTTACCGTGTCGGTGTTCATTATAAAGCCAGCGGTTTCTTCGCCGTAAGCTAAGGCTTGTTCTGCACGTTGTCGATCTTGTGCGTCCATCGATTGCAGAATGTCTTGCAGTACGGTGTCAGGCAGTGAGCTGAGCGTTTCTGCAAGGTCATCTGTATCCATGTCTTCGAGTGCATCGGCAACCTGTCTAGGCATCATTTTTGAAATGATACCGTTGCGTACCTCCTCAGACAGTTCTTCAATCACATCTGGGTGGTAGTCACTGTCCATTAATTCCCAAAGCTCGTCACGTGTGCGTGTAGGGCTCGATTCTAATATCAAAGCCACATCGCAAGGAGGCATGGAATGCAGTGTTTTTCTTACCGAAACGAAACGGCCTTCTAACAAGGCATCGTTAATGCTGTTTAATTCATTTTGCGCTTGCTTCGATACCAATGGCTCTGCCATAACAACTCCACGCAAGATATTGAATTTAATTGAGAATAGGGTAGTTGAATTGACCTGTTTTGGTCAATACTTAAGATACAACATCAGACATTTTTACCCAATCTACTTCATTGGCTCTTTGGGATGAGTATTTTGAAATGGATTAGGTATACTGAGTGACGGTAACATTATTGAGGAAAATAATTGTGAAGATAAGGTCTATTGGTTTAACAAGTGGAATGATAGCAAGCGTACTCATGTGTATGTCGCACGTTGCGTATGCTGATTGGAAGGTAGCAGAAACATCGCAAATTGATTACCTTTCTACCAAAGTATTAGCTAGTTCTAGCGGTAGTATCACTGAAAACAACGTAATAACTGGCGTTTCGGGTACCGTTTCCAAAGAGGGTAAGGCTTTAATACAAATCGACCTTACTACCTTGGATACATCTATTGGTATCCGCAATGAACGCGTGCAAAAATTTGTTTTTGGTATTCCCGATTTCCCATCCATTGCAACGATAGAAGCATCGATCCCCACGCATTTGTTTTCCGTTAAAAGTGAAAGCGTGGAATTACCTGCGTCCTTATCTTTTGCAGGACAAACGAAAGCGATCACTTTGCATCTATCCATTCATAACAATGGTGACCATATTCATGTGGTGTCAAAGAAGCCAACGATTTTGAAAGGAAGCGAATTTAACCTTACTCAGGGTTTTGCAAAGCTGACTGAATTAGCGGGGCTTGGCTACATCCCAATGGATATCCCTGTTTCTTTTGACCTAACACTTTTGCCTAAGTAGTGATAAATGTTACTTTTTCTGTGTGGCTTAGTGTGAATACGTATGCAGGCTGATGCTTTGACAATCGCCTGCGTTTACACTAATTTCACGTTTTATTTTGAATTAAATAACAATGATAAAAGCTTCTTTCGTACTATTATCTTCCGCATGTTTACTTATTTCTTCTGTTTCAGCAGTGGCAAAAACGGTATCGCTTAGTTCACCTGATCAATCAATAAAAATAAATATTGGTGACGAACTCCACCCTCATTACGAGGTGTTTTTTAACCAAGAGGAAGTGATTGCGTCATCAAAACTAGGCATGCTGTTCAAATCGGTCTCGGGTTTTGAAGCAGGATTTACTATTCAGGAAGTGGAAAAAACCCAAAGCAATACCCAATGGGAGTTACCTTGGGGAGAACGCCAATACGTTAATAATCATTACAATGAAGCCTTAATACACTTTACTCATCAAAGGGATAAGGCGAATCAGTATGCGCTACGAGTAAGAGTATTTAATGACGGGCTAGGTTTTCGTTACGAAGTACCCAAGCAAGCAGGTTTAGAGAAGGTAAATATTACCGACGAACTCACTGAATTTGTTGTGACTAAACCTAAACAGTCGACCGCATGGTGGATCCCTGCTCGGGGCTGGAATCGCTATGAGTACGTTTATAATACTAGCGATATTGAAAGTATTGACCGAGCGCATACCCCTTTTACCTTTCGACTGCCATCTGGCGTACATGTGAGTATTCACGAAGCAGCTTTGGTTGACTATGCTGCGATGACACTTAACCAAACACGCCCTGGAATATTAAAAGCCGACTTGACGCCTTGGTCAGACGGTATTTTGGTAAAAACGAAAACCGATTTTACGACCCCGTGGAGAACTATTCAAATAAGTGAACAAGCGACGGGTTTATTAAATTCTGACCTTATTTTAAATTTAAACGAACCTAATAAATTGGGCGATGTGTCGTGGGTTAAACCGGGTAAATATGTCGGCATTTGGTGGGGCATGCATGTTCGCGAAAATACATGGGGGAGTGGCGATAAGCATGGTGCGACAACAAAAGAGACCATGCGTTACATGGATTTTGCAGCAAAACATGGCTTTTCTGGTGTGTTAGTAGAAGGCTGGAATATTGGTTGGGATGGAGACTGGTACCATAATGGTGATGTATTTAATTTTACCCAAGCGTATGACGACTTTGACTTAGAAAAAGTAACGCAATACGGCCTTGAGAAAGGTGTGCGATTGATTGGGCATCATGAAACCTCAGGTAACGTGACCAATTATCGTAATCAAATGTCAGATGCCTTCGACTTGTATGAGAAACATGGCGTTCAGCAAGTTAAAACGGGTTACGTTGCCGACGCAGGGATGATCAAACGCATCGATGACAAAGGAATTGCACGTCGCGAATGGCATGACGGCCAGTTTATGGCAAATGAGTATTTACACAGTGTCAAAGAAGCCGCAAAACGTAAGATAAGCATAAACACCCATGAGCCGATTAAAGACACTGGCTTACGCCGAACTTATCCTAACTGGATAGCTCGAGAAGGGGCAAGAGGCCAAGAATTTAACGCATGGGGCTCTCCTCCCAACCCTCCTGAACATACTGCAATTCTCCCGTTCACTCGCATGTTGTCAGGCCCCATGGATTTTACACCAGGTATTTTTGACATGGGGTTTAATGGTTTGGGTGACAATACCGATCGACCACAAACTACGCTTGCCAAGCAACTTGCGTTATATGTGGTGATATACAGCCCTATTCAAATGGCGGCAGACTTACCGCGCAATTATGAAGCCAATTTAGCTGCTTTTCAGTTTATTAAAGATGTACCTACTGATTGGCAACAAAGTAAGGCGATTGACGGAGAAATTGGTGACTATGTTGCTTTTGCGAGACAAGACAAACACAGCGAAGACTGGTATTTAGGCGCGTTAACCGATGAAAACGCGAGAACATTAACCTTCAGTTTAGACTTTTTAGATAAAAACAAACGATATGAAGCGCAAATTTATCGAGACGGAGAAAAAGCGGATTGGAAAAACCGTCCTTATGACCTAAAAATTGAAAAAAGAACCGTTACGCAATCAGATGCGTTAACCGTTACGCTTGCTACAAGTGGTGGTGTTGCGGTTAGATTCAAAGCCCTATAAGTCAAACCGACAATCAAGCAGTCAATAAGGATTAAGGAATGAGACAGCAACCCAAATTACGTTTTTTTCAAATATGGAATGTCAGCTTTGGTTTTTTAGGGGTGCAATTTGGTTTTGCACTGCAAAATGCCAATGTCAGCCGAATATTAAGTGATTTAGGTGCCGACTTACACTCGCTTTCTTTGTTTTGGCTTGTTGCACCTATTATGGGGTTGATTGTTCAGCCTATTGTGGGCGCTGCGTCCGATAGCACGTGGAATCGTTTGGGAAGAAGAAAACCCTACATTCTAGGTGGTGCAATAGCCGCAGTGATAGGCATGGTGTTACTTCCCAATGCGCCTTTATTTGTCGCATTTATTACCCCCATTGTGTTTGGCGTTTTTATGGTGGCGTTAATGGACGCTTCGTTTAACGTTTGTTTCCAACCGTTTCGCTCTATGGTGTCAGACATGGTACCCGCAAGTCAGCGCAACGTTGGCTATTCTGTTCAATCGGTGCTTATTAATATAGGTGCGGTCATTGGCTCTATTTTACCGTTTCTACTGACCAATGTGATTGGGCTTAACAATATCGCAGAGAAAGGTGAGGTGGCTGAATCTGTACTATGGGCATTTTATATTGGTGCGAGTGTGTTGTTAGGTTCAGTATTATGGACCTGTTTTAAAACCAAAGAATACGCGCCAGCCGACTATTCTGCATTTAAAGGCTTAGAGGCTACCAGTGCCAAAAGCGAAAACATCGAAGAGCCGAGTGAACCCGCACTCTCAATAGGAACGCGAGTGAGTGGTTTTTTCTCGTTGTTAAAAGCAATGCCCGAGACGATGAAACAGCTAGCAGTAGTACAGTTTTTCTCTTGGTTCGCCTTGTTTATCATGTGGGTGTACACCACCCCTGCGATTACTCAGCATATTTGGGGAGTTGATATTCAATGGTATGACAAAGACTATCTAGCTTCGGTCAACTTTGTTATTCCAGCCAACATAAAAGCAGCAATGGGAGCAGCCGGAGACTGGGTAGGAATACTCTTTGCCGCTTATTCACTATTTGCTGCCTTGTTTTCCATATTCTTAGCTAAGCTTGCTAATCGTTTGGGGCGTAAACAAGTGTATGCAGCCTCCCTTCTTATCGGTGGCATAAGTTACATTAGCTTTTTGTTTTTTCAAGATTTAACCGCCGTATCGGTCGATTTGTTGTTCACTCAAATAACGGTTCCGATGGGAGCAGTAAAACTATTTATACCAATGATAGGAATAGGTATCGCTTGGGCAGCGATCCTAGCTATGCCTTATGCTATTTTGGCTGGTGCCTTGCCCGCTGAGAAAACTGGTTTGTACATGGGCATTTTTAATTTTACTATTGCCGCACCGCAAATCGTATCGGGAATTACAACGGGCTTTATTGTTAAATACGTATTTGATAACCACGCCAGCTATATTATTGTGCTTGCGGGAGTGAGTATGGTTATCGCAGCATTGAGCGTATTTATGGTAAAAGACAAGCAAGCTGAGGCTGCTTAAAGTGAAGAGCCGCAGGATTCCCTAATGATCAATTCGGGTTGAATTAATATGTCTGACGTCGACTCTTTACGGATTAGCTTCAATAAATTTTCTACTAGAAGGGTGCCTGCTAAGCTTGTGTTCTGTTGTACCGTCGTCAAAGCGGGTGTTGAAAATGCACTCACTGGAATATTGTCATAACCGACTACAGCAATATCTCTAGGAACACGTAAACCTTTATCGCGAATGGCTCGAATGGCACCAATAGCCATAAGATCTGACGCGCAAACAATGGCATGCGGTTGACAAGTGTTTAAAATCTTGCAAGTAGCATCATACCCGTCGGTTTCCGTCGAAATCGCATCAACTTGCAACATCTCGCTCGGGTTAAGGCCACTTTCGTCAAGTGCTTTGCAGTAACCATCAAATCGGGCCTTCAATTCTGGCGCTGATAATGCGACTTCACCCACAAACGCAAATTTTCTATGACCTAAATCAAGCAAATGTTGTGTAACTTGATAACCACCTAACACGTTATCGGAACCAATTGACACTCCAGCATGGTTACTATCGGGCGCTCCCCATCGTAAAAAATGAGTTTGTTGGCTTTCGAGTTGAGACAATTTATGTTCGTAGTCGGTGTAACTTCCATAACCCAGTAAAATTAAGCCATCGGCTTTGTGACTATCCTCGTAAAGGGCATGCCAGTCATCATTTAAGTTTTGAAAGGAAACCAGTAAATCGTAGCCTTGAGCTGCTGTTGCTTTGGTAATACTACCTAACATACTGACAAAAAATGGATTAATTGAGCTATCGTCGGAGGTGGGATCTTCAAAAAAAAGCAGAGCCAGTGTTTTACTTTGTTGTTTGCGTAAATTACTGGCGTTTTTGTCGACTTTGTAATTGAGTTCGGCGGCTATTTGCTTAATTTTGTCTCGGGTTTCTTTATTAACGAGAGGGCTATCGCTGAGCGCTCTAGAAACGGTAGATTGAGAAACTCCTGCTTTATAAGCAATATCAAAAGACGTAACCGCGCTTTTCATCTAAATTAACTCTTACTTCTTATTTTTTTACACATTTTCATATTTACATTTTTTTTTCAATCCAAGCGGCTTCTTTTGGCAATCTTTGTGTAAAGTGCAGGCAGTAATTACCTTATTTTCATTCTCGCGTGTACGAATAATCAATTGTCTGACCCTGAAAGTTACTTGCACTTATCGTAATTTTTTTAACATTCTGTAAAACCTCGGGAGCAACCACTGCGCGATAAGGTGGAGTAGTATCGTAAGCGAAAAGTTGTGTCTTACCATTGTCTAAGTGCTTAAAAAATTTAAGTTCTGTTATATTGAATGGCTTATTTTGCTCAAATTGCACGTTCACAGGTAAAAATAGGCGTCCATTTTCGTTATATTCTTTTTCTGCTCGTAGAGTAGAAATGCGAGATGCATCGATGGGTTCGTTTGAGCGCACAAGCGAATAACTGTAGGGCGGTAACTGAAATTGCAAATGCTGATGGGTATTGAGCACTGGTACCCCATCGATTAAGGAGTAAGAGTCAGCACTTTTTTTTATCTCAACACGCTGGGATTGGCTGTCAAAATTAAAAACAATTAAATAATCATGCATAAAATCGTCATTATGCCTATCGGGGTCAATTCGGCTAAACGCATACGACTTTTTATTATTGCTCGTTACTCTGTTAAGGTGCATGCCGTTTCGTAAGCCGCTGTGCGACAGTCGCAGACGAGAAAGGTGATGAAGATATTGGTACAAAGGATGACGAGTATCGAAATTATTGTGTTGAGTCGACTTATTCGTGCCGATAAGTGCATTGTCGTTATATTCAGCGACCAAAGACGGATCCATGTCTTCTCTAGCATCAACGTCACCGCCGTCGCCAGTAAAGCCTTGTTCATCGCCGTAGTAAACAACGGGTACACCGCGAGAATAAAACATTAGAGCATGAGCGAGCTTGCTGAGTGCTAAGCGGTCTGTATCGCTTGCTCTTGGACGAGCTTTGTTTATAAAGTAACCCACTCGTCCCATGTCGTGATTGCCAAGGAAAGTCAGTAATTCATCAGGACTAGAGTTTTCGTCACGAAAATAATCGTCATTGTCGAATAATTGAATGAGTTGGTCGGCAGATTTTTGAGAAAAAACCACATCTTGAACATTAAATGCAAAACCAAAATCTAACACAGACTGAAGTTGCCCTGCGCCAGTAAACTTGCTTAATCCAGCAGGGTTACCGTCATACACTTCACCAAACATAAAAAAGTTAGGAATGCCTTGTTCTTCTGCATGCGCGATAAGAGCAGGAGAAAAGGACTGCCAAAATTCGATATCAACGTGTTTAACGGTATCAATGCGAAACCCATCTGGTTTAAATTCAGAAACTAAATTTTTAAATATCTTTGTTAAGCCTGAAATGACCGCTGTTTGGCTTGTGTCTAAATCGTCTAAACCCGCAAAGTCGCCTTTAATGGCACTTTCACCTTCCCATGTGCTATCGCCTCGATTATTGTAGTATTTTGGGTCATTTAGCCACCTTGGCACTTTCACATTCTGTTCGTTTTTAGAAACAAAAGGTGTGTAAACGTTTCCATTCTTTCGCTTATTTTCGTCTAAATAATCACAGCCTTCGAGAGAATCTTTGCGATATGAACCGTCGTCATTATGGCACTCTTCATATTTAATGACATCAGCAGTGTGGTTGGTGATAATGTCGAAAAATACCTTAATATTGCGCGCATGCGCTTGCTTTATAAGCTGTTTTAAGTCTTCATTGCTGCCAAAATGTGGGTCGATTTCGGTAAAGTCGATTACCCAATATCCATGGTGTCCGAAGCCGTCTTTTTGAATGGCCTTATTGCGTAGTATGGGCGTCATCCAAATTGCAGTAATTCCCATTCCTTGTAAGTAATCTAACTTCGCTTCTAAACCCGCAATGTCACCGCCGTGAAAGGCCCATTTTGAGGTTTTCTCCAAGCCGCCATACGATATGGGTTTGGCAGGGTCGCCCTGATCATTGACTGAATTGCCATTGTGAAATCTGTCAGGCATAACAAAATAGAACACGTCGTCTTTTATGCCTCTTTGCAAATAATTGGGACTGCCATTACTCAGTAAAGCATCACTACGTGCGGCCTTGCCGTTGAAACGTTCAATTACTGTTCCTTCAGAGTACTGGTCAGAGTACTGGTCAGAGTGCTGAATGGGGGCTTCAGGCTTGCCGACGCCACAAGCGCTTACTATGACGGTGGTTAAAAGTCCGCATAAAAAAGGGGATATACTCGCGCTATTTTTTTTAAACTTCACATTGACTCCAGAACAAACAACCTATTTGCGAGCGACATACTCTCGCACCAATATACATTAACAAAACTGTTACAAATTACGCATTGAATACGTATGCGTAACCCCCCTATTTTCTTGGCAAATGTTAATATTATTTTAATTTAAAGCTTAATTTCGCTCACAAAAAATATTGAGCAAAAATGATTCGTCAGGTTTTTGATGGAGGAATGACGCGTGGAAATTAAAAGTGCTAAGTTAATGAACAATGAATTCTCTACCATGAGGAAATGGTGGAAAGAACAGATTATTTACCAGATTTATCCACGCAGCTTTAAAGACTCAACAGGGAATGGAGTGGGTGATCTAAGGGGCGTTATCGAAAAACTTGATTATATTAAGAGTTTGGGTGTAACCGCAGTGTGGCTAAATCCAATTTATGAATCGCCCAACGATGATAACGGCTATGATATTAGTAACTATCGGGCCATTATGCCTGAATTTGGCACGATGGAAGATTTCGACGAGCTATTAGCGGGTTTGCACAAGCGAAATATAAAGTTTGTGATGGATTTGGTTGTTAATCATTCAAGTGATGAACATGAATGGTTTAAGCAGTCACGAAGCTCTCGTGATAATCCCTATCGCGATTACTATCATTGGTGGCCAGCTGAAAAAGGGAAGCCTGCTTTTCGATGGAGTTTCTTTGATGAGAAAGGCGAAGCGTGGAAATATGATGAGCAAACACACGCTTATTACCTTCATTATTTTTCTGAGAAACAGCCTGATTTAAATTGGGAAAATCCCGATGTTAGACAGGAAGTTTACGATATTATGCGATTTTGGGCCGATAAAGGGGTGGACGGGTTTCGTTTAGATGCTTTTCAGTTTGTTTCTAAAGATACATCGTTCCCGAAATGGTCTAGCGAATACGAAAACAACTTTTCACATATTATTTCGGGTAATGGAATGGGCCCTTTTATTCACCATTACGCACATGAAATGTATGAACAAGTGCTGTCGAAATATGATGTGTTTGCTGTGAGTGAAGGGGTAGGAACGACCTTTGAAGATGCGCATAATTTGGTTGATGAAGATCGCCAAGAATTACAAATGGCGTATCATTTCGATTGTGCTGATATGGGAAAGGAAGACGACGACCCTTACACCTTCGTAAAGTTTAAACAATGTCATTCAAAGTGGGACGCGTCTTTTGCTAAAAAAGGGTGGTTGTCTATTTTCTTGGCCAACCATGACTCGCCAAGAATGCTCTCGCGTTTTGGAAACGATAGCCCACAGTTTAGAGACGCCGCAGCAAAGATGTTAAATACGTTTTTACTCTCAATGCGAGGCACGCCTTATTGCTATTTTGGCGATGAGCTTGGGATGAGCAATATAAATTTTGAAAATATTGATGAGTACCGCGATATTTGCGCCATTAATGGATACAAAAAAGCGGTGTTTAAAGGAGAGTGCACACAGCGTTATATGACAAAGCTGAAGGCTTTTTCACGAGACAACAGTCGCACTCCCATGCAATGGAACGCTGGCACTCATGCCGGTTTTAGCGAAGGCGAACCTTGGATCCCCCTCAATCAAAACCACCTGAGTGTAAATGTTGAAGACCAAAACCAACAACATACTTCAGTTTTGAATCACTTTCGCCAACTGACTGCATTACGCAAAGATAGGCTGACTTTGGTGTATGGTGACTACACCTTATATTTACCTGATCATGAGGCACTTTATGTATACACCAGAACCTTAGGTGAAGATAGTTTATTGGTCGTTTTGAACTTCTCAGATGCCGCGCAAGAATTGGATGTCGGTGAATTTAGTTTGTCGGGAAATACGGTGATTAACAACTACCCTACGGTAGCGATAAGTAAAGATACCCTTAGTGTTTTGCCGTATCAGGCTGTGATATTGGAATAAGAGGCAAAAAAGTGATTATTCTGCTTCATTAAATTTTCCTGCGATCAGTAACTCTATGGCAGCTAAGGCTTCTGAGGCGTCTTTACCTTTACAGCTTACTCGTACCTTTTGACCTTGATGACTTTCAAGCATCATGAGTCCAAGTACGCTAGATGCGTCTGCCTGCTTTTCACCGTTGCAGATTGTACAGCTTGCGTCAAAGGTTTGAGCAAGTTGCACAAGCTGAGTAGCAGCACGTGCATGCAGCCCAAGTTTGTTAACGATTTTGAGATTTTTTTCTGCTAGCATTATTTATGAAGTTCCCTGTGCCTAAGCTGTACATCGGAATGAATATCGCCAAAGGTACGGGCTAAGGACTGCGCAATGAATACCGAGCGATGCTGCCCGCCTGTACACCCAATTGCAATGGTAACATAGGCTCTGTTATTGCGCTCTAAATGCGGTAACCACGTTGTGAGTAAATTTTGAATTTGCCAAATAAACTTATTCACTAAGGGTTGCGAACCCAAGAATATTTCGACAGGGGAGTCTAAACCCGTAAGGTGCTTTAAGTCTGGTTCCCAGTGCGGGTTCGGAAGAAATCTTGCGTCAAACACATAATCGGCGTCTTTGGGTATACCATGCTTAAAACCAAAGGATTCAAACACTAAAACTAACCGGCTGCTTTTTTTACCTAAGATACGCTCTCTTATCAGCTCAGCTAATTGGTGTACCGATAGGGTGTCGGTATCAATATACAAATCTGCACGCTCTGCGATGGGTGCCAGTAGTTCGGATTCAGCCTTTATCGCATCGATAAGTGAGATATTTTGTTTACTTAAGGGGTGCAAACGACGTGTTTCGCTAAAGCGCTTAACAAGAATGTCGTCACTGGCATCAATATAAACAATGGTCATTTGCCACGACGATGGTAAGTAATCTAAAATTTCAATAAGATCATTAGGCGCTTTGGGCAGGTTTCGCACATCAATACTGACCGCGACTTGGTCGTAATCGTCTGCGACAGAATGCGTCAAAGTGGGTAATAGATTGACAGGAATATTATCAACACAGTAGTAACTTAAGTCTTCTAGTGCACGTAATACTACTGATTTTCCAGAGCCTGAACGACCACTAATAATAATTAGATTCACTTGTTTTCCCTAATGCGAAAGATCTTGCGACAGTGCAGACAAGATATCGTCACTACTTGTCGCATTGCGTATTGCTTTTACAATCTGCTTATCATTCAGTTTTTGGGCAACAAGTGCAAGTGTTTGTAAATGTCCTTCCGTTTGCTCCGCAGGTACAAGCAGAGTAAAGAAAATATCAACGGGTTTGTCGTCAATGGCATCAAAGTCTATTGCTGGAGTGCTAGTTACAACAATGGCAAGTACGTCATTAAGTCCGTCGAGTCGGCCATGGGGTAAAGCGATGCCGTTACCGATGCCTGTGCTGCCCATTTTTTCTCGTCCTAGAAGGGCATCTAATACCACGCTAGCAGAAATATCATCATTGTTCTGTGCTGCAATATCACTAATGATTTCGAGAATTCTTTTTTTACTATTGCACTGAACCGCACATTGCGTGCGGTCCAGGCTAACTAATGCTTGAATGTTAATAGTCATTATTAATGGCGTTTCAGCTTTTCCTTGTGCTTGATCACTTGTCTGTCTAATTTATCAACCATACTGTCTATTGCTGCATACATGTCTTCATTTTCTGACGACGCAAACACTTCTGCTCCGCTTAAATGAACCGTTGCTTCTGCTTTTTGGTTGAGTTTTTCGACATTAAGGATCACATGCACATTTGATATGTGATCAAAGTGTCGTTCCAACTTGGAAAACTTGGTGTCTACATAATTACGAAGAGAATCGGTAATATCTACATGATGACCAGTTAAGTTTATTTGCATAAACGTCTTCCTTATAGGTTAGGGCCTTATAACAGGCTTTTACGTTGGTTTGACGGTGGGATCGATAACGATTCCCGGTATTTTGCGATTGTTCGCCGAGCCACTTTAATGCCTTGGTCAGCCAACAATTGAGCAATTTTACTGTCACTTAATGGTTTACTGGGAACTTCAGCAGCAATTAATTTCTTTATCAATGCGCGAATTGCGGTAGAAGAACATTCTCCACCTGATTCGGTAGCAACGTGACTGGAAAAGAAATATTTTAGCTCGTAAATACCCCTTGGCGTATGCATGTATTTTTGTGTAGTCACACGTGAAATAGTTGATTCGTGCATATCGACCATCTCTGCGACATCGTTAAGCACCATGGGCTTCATCATTTCTGGCCCATGCTCGAAAAAGCCAATTTGTTGTTGAACGATACAATTAGCGACTTTCATCAATGTGTCGTTACGCGATTCTAAACTTTTAATAAACCACTTTGCTTCTTGTAAATGCGAGCGAATAAATTGACTGTCGGTACTGCTTTTTGCACTTCGTGACATTGCCGCATATTGTTGATTAATACTAAGTTTGGGTAAGCTATCTGGATTTAGTTCCACAACCCACCGGCCATTTTTTTTCATCACTGATACGTCTGGAATAACGTATTCTGGTTCCGCAGTAATCAAAGCACTGCCAGGACGCGGGTTAAGCGTTTGTAAAAGGCGCATTGCTTCGCGCAGTTCGTCTTCTTTCAAACGCGATTTTCGCATTAAAGTACGGTAGTCTTTACTGCTCAATAAATCACTAAATTGCTCAATCAATAGTTTGGCTTCCGCTAGCCATGGCGTGTCGGATGCAAACTGCTTAAGCTGAACAAGTAAACATTCCTGAGGGTTACACGAACCCGACCCAATGGGGTCGAACATTTGAATCCGTTTTCTCACGCATTCAATCTCGTCCATTTCAATAGGTTCGTCAGTGTCGACCTCGCGATTGACGGCCTCATAAATTTCGTCTGGTGAAACGGTAAGGTACCCAGAGTCGTCAATGCTATCGATAATGGCTATAGCAATCGCTCTATCGACTTCTGAGAAAGGCGTCAAGTCCATTTGCCAAAGGAGGTGGTCTTGAATGTTGTCGGTTGTTTCGCCTTGGTAAACGTTATCTTCTTCGCTTGACGGAGCGCTCGCGGGTGCTGATGAAGCTGAATAGTACTCGTCCCATGTGCTGTCGATAGGGAGTTCGTCCGGCAAGGCATCTTTTTCTAATGCGTCTCCACTTTCTATGGAGTCAGAACTTGAGGTCTGATTGTCGCTGTCGCTCTCTTTTGTGGGCTCTTTTAAATTGTCGAGACTTTCTTCACCACTGGGCGTTTGACTTTCGTCCATGTCGAGCAAGGGGTTGGCATCGAGCGCTTCTTGAATTTCTTGTTGAAGATCAAGTGTCGAAAGTTGCAACAGTTTAATCGCCTGCTGTAATTGAGGCGTCATAGTAAGCTGTTGACTAAATTTTAACTGTAACGATGGTTTCATTCAGACCTTTGTTCATTAACCTAATAACTCGCCACCAGTGATTGTAGTGTATCAACCACAAACACATAGCGCCATACAATAACTATAGCTTGAATTGTTCTCCTAGGTATACATCCCTTACTTTTTGATTCGCTAACACGGTTTCTGCGTCGCCCTCTGCAATGAGTTCGCCATGGCTGACTATGTAAGCGACTTCACATACGTCGAGGGTTTCGCGCACGTTATGGTCAGTGATAAGTATGCCTATTCCCCTATCTTTTAAATGTGTGATTATTTTTTTAATATCACCTACTGAAATAGGATCGACACCTGCAAAAGGTTCGTCTAATAAAATAAACTTGGGGTTGGCTGCCAAAGCACGGGCGATTTCTACCCGACGACGCTCACCACCGGAAAGCGACATGCCTAAACTATTGCGAATATGATTGACATTAAATTCGTCTAACAATGCATCAGCTTCCTGTTCCCTTTGCGACGTCGATAACTCTTTGCGCGTTTGCAATATCGCCATAATGTTGTCGTACACACTAAGCTTTCGAAAAATAGACGCTTCCTGCGGCAAATAACCAATACCTTGTCGAGCTCGTTCATGCATAGGTTGGGCAGTAAGGTCATTTTGATCGATATGTATGGCGCCTTTGTCTGAGGGAACCAACCCTACTATCATGTAAAATGTTGTGGTTTTTCCTGCTCCATTGGGCCCGAGTAAGCCGACAATTTGACCCGATGAAACTTTCAGGCTGACATCTCGTACGACCTGTCTAGATTTATAAGACTTTGCTAGGTGTTTTGCTTGTAGGGTGCTGACTACGGTCATGGCTTTTGTTGCTCATCATTTTTTTCTTTCTTTTCAACGTCGGGTTTGTCAGTCATGTTTTCAATCATTTCAGGTTGAAAAACCGTGGTAACTCGGCCATTCTGGCTCTTATTACCTTCAGCGATGAGTTGTTCGTTTATCATGTCGTAAACAATCGAATTGCCCGATACTGAGCTGGTGTCTCTCACAAGTTCTGCATTGCCGCTCAGCGAGATAGTTCTTAAATTCACCTCATAACGCAACTCGTTAGCTTGGGCTTGAACTTGTTGGTCGTCGTCGAGGGTTTGTGAGTACGAAGCAGGATTACCTCGCGCGATGAAGATTTGATTTCCTTCTCCAGCGCTTGCGTCAACTTCCACTTCGTCGGCCTTAATGACTAAACTCCCTTGGGTAATGATGACATTACCTTTAAGTGTAGAAAGCTTGTTTTTACCATCAACAAACTGTGTATCGGCATCAACCTTAATGGGTAGCTTAAAATCATCCTCACCCGCATTAACATTAAAAGCTAAACTGAAAAACAGAGCGCTATTGAGCAACAGGTGAATAAATGGTTTCAACATGATTTTGTAATTCATAATTTTGTTTTTGTAAATCAGCAGTAAAGCCGTTTCCTTTAATAATGTAATGGCTTCCAGAAATGGTAACGGCTTCGGTTGAGTGAACAGACTGTTCATTTAACAGCACCTCAATGAACTCAGTCTGAACTGTTTTAACAAATTCATCGGGTTGCAGGCTGTTTATGTTGACGTCGTTTTCTAGTTGTAGAATTTCACTGTCGTACAAAGTTCCTTCTTTTGCAGTCAATTGCCAACTTGCTTCTCCGCCTTTCGGGTATAAAGTATATTTAGGTTGTTCAAATAAAATAAACCCAAGTAAGTCAAAATGTTGCATTTGTTCAGCAAAGACTTCATGACTTAAATTACCTGACTTGTCATACAGTTTAGTGGTCAAATTTTTCGCTTGATAAGCGGCGCTGAGCGCATCAGTATCAGGCGCTGTTTGCACATCTTCACCTTGTTTAATCCACACTGGTAAGTAAATTAACAGTGCTGCTAAAAATAATGCGCCAATGCTTAAGCCTAATCGACTCATGTAACCCTACTCATGTGCTTGTTGCTTGAATTCCGCCAAGAGAACCCTGTGCTTGCAACAGCGTATCACAGACTTCTCTTACTGCGCCACGACCGCCATTCATTGTTGTTATCCAATTTGCTTGTTTTGTCACTCCAGGGTGCGCATCGGCAACCGCTATTTTTATCGCAGACAGACTAAACATTCCGATGTCGGGTATGTCATCTCCCATAGACGCAACGTGTTGCTCGGTAAGTTTCAATGAGACCATAAGATTCATCAAGGCTTTTTGTTTGTCGTCTTCACCTTGAACAATATGTTGCACACCCAAAGAAGTCATTCTTTGTTCAACAATATTGGAACGTCGACCCGTGATAATAGCGACTGTTATGCCTGCTTGACCTAAGGCTTTTACGCCATACCCGTCTTTGGTATTGAAAGCTTTAAACTCTTCACGCTGATTACCCAAATAAATGCTGCCATCCGAAAATACGCCATCCACATCGCAAGCGAGTAGCTTGATCTGAGTTAATTTATCTTTAAACTGTTGGTCAAAGGATGCGTAGTCTGTGTTGAACATGATTACACTACTCCAGCTCGTAAAAGCATGTGCATATTAAATGCGCCAATGGGAATGGATTTCTCGTTTACTGCAATCAGCGATGAAATACGTTTTTCTTCCATAATATTTAAGGCATCTACGGCAAGTTGTCCTGAGTGTACCGTAATCCCTCCTTGGGTCATTACCTCTGAAATGGCGGTTGCGTGTAGGTCAACGCGTTGGTCTAACACTCTGCGTAAATCGCCGTCAGTAAATATTCCGACCAAACGAGATTGCTCGTCAATTACACCGGTAAAACCTAATCCTTTACTCGACACTTCCATCAACGCCGAAGAGATACTGGCATTGCTATTTACCAGCGGGATATGCTCAGACGTCGTCATAATATCCGACACTTTGAGCAAGAGCTTTCTACCTAAACTTCCGCCGGGGTGTGACATGGCAAAATCGTCTGCAGTAAATCCTCTTGCCTCTAATAGCGATACTGCCAAGGCATCGCCCAAAACTAACGTCACGGTTGTGCTTGTGGTGGGCGCAAGACCAAGTGAACAGGCTTCTTTTTCTACCGAGATATCTAAAACAACATCTGACTGGCTGGCAAGACTTGAGCTTGCGTTACCTGTCATCGCAATAACAGGAACGTCTAAACGTTTTATGACAGGCAATAAATTTAAGACTTCACTTGTTTCACCACTGTGAGAAATGGCGAGCAAAAGGTCGTTACCAGAAAGCATGCCTAAATCGCCGTGGTTTGCTTCTGCTGGGTGCATAAAAAAACTGGGTGTACCGGTACTCGCAAAAGTGGCCGCAATTTTATGTCCAACGTGCCCTGATTTACCCATGCCAGTAACCACTACTTTCCCTTTACACTGAAGCAAGTGTTGGCATGCACCGACAAATCGTTCGTCGATGTTTGTTGCTAAGGTGTTCATTGCGTCGCGTTCTATGGCGATAACACGCTTTGCAGAATCAATGATTCTCGAACTATCTAACAAATCTACGGTCATGGTCTTTAGTGTTGAGCGAACATAAACAATGTATTGATAGATTATGCGTTAAACTTGTTTGCGTTACCAACACTATGGCGCTGTTTGATCAAACGCTATCCATTCTTGTTAAAAAAAGAATGTGTAAAAAGCAGAAGCATTTTGAAACATAATAATGAGCTCACACGGTCTTACCTATGTAATGATATTGTGACGTAGTGATAATACTAGCGCACAAAGGTTGAAATTCTTGTTTTGTATCGCCATTTAGCGCTGAACGCATGTAGATGCAAATTTGACGAAGGAACAAACATTTAAGTGGATACGCTTGTTGATATAACCAATATGAGCTTTCGTCGTGGTGAAAAAACGATATACGATGACATATCATTGCAGGTACCCAAGGGTAAAATAACGGCCATTATGGGGCCTAGTGGCATTGGTAAAACTACGCTATTGAAACTCATTGGTGGCCAGCTGACTCCTCAAAAAGGCGATATACAATTCGACGGGCATTCCATCCCTCGCATGGATCGAAAGACACTGTTTAAAACACGTCGGCGGATGAGTATGTTGTTTCAAAGCGGTGCTTTGTTCACCGATATAAGCGTGTTTGATAATGTTGCTTATCCTTTGCGCGAACACACTCGATTAAGCGAAAGCGTGATCAGTACTATCGTAAAGTTAAAGTTAGAAGCCGTGGGGTTGAGAGGCGCAGCTGCAATGATGCCGAGCGAGCTTAGTGGTGGCATGGCTCGACGTGCGGCACTGGCTAGAGCTATTGCCTTAGACCCCGATTTAATTATGTATGATGAACCGTTTGCTGGCCAAGATCCTATTTCAATGGGGGTGCTAGTAAAACTAATTCGCTCTTTGAGCGAAGCCCTTCAGCTTACCAGTATTGTGGTGACCCACGATGTCAATGAAGTATTAACCATTGCCGATCACGTTTATATTTTGGCTAATCAAAAAATTATTGGGCAAGGCACACCGGACGACATTCGTTCGTCAAGTTCAGAGTTAGTTCAACAGTTCTTAAAAGGTAAGGCAGATGGTCCAGTTCCATTTCACTACCCTGCAAACCCAATCAAGCAAGATTTTTTGGGTGGCGAATAATGTTTGAATTTATTCGTCAACGCGGTCGTAACGCCATTGAGATTGTGAGTGCAATAGGGCGAGCGGGCTTGATGCTCTATGGCGCATTATTTGATTTTCCGACATTGAAAAACGTAAGGCTGACTGTAAAACAAATTTATGTGGTCGGCGTGCAGTCTTTGTTGATCATTATTGTATCTGGTTTGTTTATTGGAATGGTTATGGCACTTCAGGGCTATACCATTTTAGTGGGTTATGGCGCTGAAGGCAGTTTGGGGCCTTTAGTCGCACTTTCGTTGCTAAGAGAGTTGGGACCCGTGGTTACTGCTTTGTTATTTGCAGGACGAGCCGGTTCCGCACTTACGGCTGAAATTGGTCTGATGAAAGCGACAGAGCAATTGAGTAGCTTAGAAATGATGGCTGTTGATCCTTTGCGAAGAGTGGTGTCGCCGCGATTCTGGGCTGGGGTGATTTCTATGCCAATGCTTGCCCTAATTTTTAGTTCAGTAGGAATATTAGGTGGCTATTTAGTGGGCGTAGATTGGCTCGGTGTTGATTCTGGAAGTTATTGGTCGGTTATGCAATCGGCTGTAGACTGGCGTGTCGATGTGATGAATGGAGTGATTAAAAGCTTTGTTTTTGCTTTAGTTGTCACTTGGATTGCCATTTTTAAAGGCTACGATGCAATGCCCACATCCGAGGGAATAAGTAAAGCAACCACACAAACGGTGGTCTATGCCTCGCTTGCGGTATTGGGACTCGATTTTGTGCTCACGGCGCTTATGTTCGGCATAGAATAGGTATTCGAAATTGAATAGGTTAAAGAAATGAATAAAGCAAAAGCTGAATTTTTGGTAGGTTTTTTCGTGCTGCTTAGCCTCGCAGCCCTCGTATTTTTAGCGTTAAGGGTAACCAATCAAAACCTGTCAACAGAAGGAGAAACATATACGCTTTATGCAAAATTCGACAATGTTGGCAGTTTGCGCGAGCGTTCGGCGGTCAAAATCGGCGGAGTTACGATTGGAAGAGTGACAGCAATAGAGCTTGATAAAGAAGATTTTACCCCCGTAGTGACTATGAGTATTTCCACTCGCTATCAAGATTTTCCTGACACTAGTTCAATATCCGTTCAAACGGCAGGGTTATTGGGAGAACAATATCTCGGTTTTCAGCCTGGCTTTTCGTTTGAAGGTATAGAAAGTTTAAAAGATGGCGACTATATACAAGACACCAAATCCGCTTTGGTATTAGAAGAATTGATTGGGCAGTTTTTGTTCAACAATAGCGATAAATAAGCATACGGAGACAAAATCGTGTTTTTAAAACAACTGACTACAATATTAGGTATTTACATGCTGAGCCTTGGTGCGTTTGCACAAACACCAGAGCAAAATCCGTATGAAACGGTACAATCTGTCGCGCAGCAAACGTTTGAACGAATAAAAGAAAACAAAGACGCGATAAAGCAGAATCCTGAAGTTTTACGCACAGTAATGGAAGAAGAATTGTTGCCTCACATCGACTATCAGTTTGCTGCATTTAAGGTGTTAGGTAAACATTTTCGATCTGTTCCAGAAGATAAGTTAGTTGAATACGTTCAAACATTTCGCCGCTATTTGATCACCACTTATGCAGTGGTGATGGGGTACTACGACGATCAAGAGGTTATTTTTGAACCTAGTGGTAGCTATAAAGACAAAAAAGCGATTACGGTGCGCGCTGTGATAAAAGATGATCAAAGACCTGATATCAAACTTGCTTTCCAAGTTAGAAAAGACAGCAAAACGAATGAATGGAAAGCGTATGATATGATAGCAGAAGGTGTCAGTGTTGTTGATAGCAAACGTAGCGAGTTTGAATCTATCATTCGTCAAGATGGTATAGATAAAGTGATTGCCATCATGAATGAACAAATAAACCAGCCCATTGTGTTGGACAACGACTAGTCGGTCTATCAAGTATGTCTAATATATTGTCTTTCGAACAACAAAGCGAACGTTTACGTCTGCGCTCCGAACAATCAGCGTTGACAAGAGACACGCTTTCCGAGGATGGCTGGATGGCGTTAAGCAAAACAGATATCGCAGCGCTAAAAACAGCTGCTGATATACGTATGGACTTGAGCACGGTCGGTTCTGTTGATAGCGCAGGTCTTGCATGGTTACTTAACTTAAAAAGAGATGCGTTGAAGGAGAGAGTGAGCATTACTTTTTGTGCGGTACCTGATAAACTTCATCAACTAGCAGCGCTTAGCGGAGTGTGTTCGCTAATCAATTCCGGCGCGAATTAATTCTGAATGTTAAAAAACTATGACGAACGAAGAAATTAAAGCATTATTGCTCGAATCACTTTCTGTTGACGAAATACATGTAAAAAGTGAAGGGTCGCATTATCAAATTATTGCTGTTGGCGACGAATTAGTCTCCATGAGTCGAGTAAAACGTCAACAGGCTGTTTATGCTCCTCTTTCTGAAAAGGTTGCTGATGGAACATTGCACGCTATATCAATTAAAACGTTTAGCGCAAAAGATTGGCAACGAGAACGTCAGTTTCACGAACCCCTTTAGCGTAAAGAGTGCGAGTCAAACATCGACATGGATAAATTAGTAATTAAAAGCAGTGGCCCATTGTCGGGCTCTGTAACTATTTCAGGGGCAAAAAACGCCGCATTACCACTACTTATGACAAGCCTCCTCACTGATGAGGTTTGTCAGTTTACCAATGTGCCGGCCTTGCGAGACATCAGTACGACCTGCTCCTTACTAGAAAATTTAGGGGCAAAGGTAGAGCGCGCTAAAGGCAACACGGTGAGTATTTCAGCCAATACATTAAATAGCGTTACTGCATCATACGATCTTGTTCGTACCATGCGAGCGTCTATTTTAGTTTTAGGCCCGCTCTTGGCTAAGCATGGCAAAGCGAATGTATCACTTCCCGGAGGCTGTGCTATTGGAGCAAGGCCCGTTAATCTTCACCTTGAAGGTTTAAAACAAATGGGTGCGATCATTGAAGTCGATGAAGGCTATATTCGTGCATCTGTGCCTAAACGCCTTAAAGGTGCCAGAATATTTATGGATATGGTGAGTGTAGGGGCAACAGAAAACTTAATGATGGCAGCAGCGTTAGCTGAAGGTGACACTGTCATTGAAAATGCCGCTAGAGAGCCTGAGATTGTGGATTTAGCCTTATGTTTGAATAATATGGGTGCAAACGTGAGTGGAGCAGGTACTGATAGCATTTACATTCAAGGTGTTGAATCGTTATCTGGAGCTAAGCACACGGTACTTCCTGACCGCATAGAAACGGGTACGTTTCTCGTTGCCGCTGCTGCAACAGGTGGCTCGATTCGCTGTGAAAATGCAGCTCCCGATACGCTAGATGCGGTGTTAAGTAAATTAACGCAAGCAGGGGCACATATCGAGACTGGCGAAAACTGGGTTTCGTTAGATATGAAAGGTGAAAAACCCAAGGCGGTAAAACTGAAAACAGCGCCTCATCCGGGCTTTCCCACCGATATGCAAGCACAGTTTGTGACATTGAATTGTATTGCCGAGGGCACGGGTGTGATCACAGAAACCATTTTCGAAAATCGCTTTATGCATGTTCCAGAGTTGCAACGTATGGGAGCGCAAATTGCTTTAGAAGGGAACAGTGCTGTATCGCCTGGTAGTTCAGAGTTGAAGGGGGCGCCCGTTATGGCAACTGACCTGCGTGCTTCAGCCAGTTTGGTTATTGCTGGTTTAGTGGCGAAAGGCGAAACACACGTTAATCGAATCTACCATTTAGATCGTGGTTACGAGGCCATTGAGCTTAAATTAAATGGTTTAGGAGCGGATATACAACGAGTTAAAGAAGTATAGGCGAATACCTATACTTCGGCAGCCGCCACCTGCGCCACCAACTGAAGCAAGTTGCCTTGTCTGTCAATGGTTAAACTTAGCTCAGTTCCCGGAGGCGTTTCAGAAATCCGTTCAAGCGTTTTAGATGCGTTCACTATTCTTTCGCCATCAATGGATAAAACAATATCGTCAGGCCGAAGGCCGGCATTAAACGCAGGTCCATTAGGTGTCACCTTAGTCACTAAAATGCCGGGAATATTAAATCCCGTATCACCTTCAAAACCGAGTTGTCCTCGAACTACTCTACCATGAGTAATAATGCTATCCATGACTTTAATCGCCACTTCGTAAGGTACTGCAAAACTAATTCCGTCTACGCTTTGTACCCGTCGTCTACTATCGCTAGTTAAAAAACTTGCATTAGTAATGCCAACTAAAAATCCATTGCTATCGATTAGCGCACCCCCAGAGTTCCCTTTATTGAGTACAGCATCGGTTTGAATAAAATCGACATAATTCCATAGGCCTATTCTGCCGGGGCTACTAACAATACCATGGGTTACCGTTTGTCCTAGATTTAATGGGTTGCCTATTGCCATAACCGTATCGCCAACACGTAAATCGGTGTGCTCAAGTTGTGGAATAGTGGGTAGGTTTTCAGCGTGTACTTTTAGAACAGCCAAGTCAGAGGGGCGGTCAAAGCCTACCATTTCAGCTTCAAAACGTTGCCCGTCTTGAAGAAAAACGTAAATATTATCGGCATTTTCTACTACGTGGTAACAGGTAAGCAAATAACCATTTTCGGTCATGATCACCCCAGAGCCTAAATCGTTTCGTTCGAAGGTCCTGTTTCCGAAACGGCTAACTGAATTAATCGTTCCTTGTGTATAAATGTTCACTACCGCAGGTGCAGATCGGCTTAGCGCTTCGTAATAACTGATCCTCCCTTTTCGAGGGTCAGTTTTACCTAGCCATGTATCGAACAAGCCGTTGCTCGTACGTAGCTCGGGGACGACTAATAATATCAAACCAGCAAACACTACGCCTAACAATGCAGAACGAAAAAGAAAGGAAAGAGGGCCGATGATTGACTTAGTCACGATGAATAGAATTAATTAAACCAGAGTGTAAGGATAGCATTCGACTCACTTTAACTCTAGTGAGAAGTCATAGCGCCAGCTAAGCAACCGGCGCTATGGAGTTATAAAATATTAGCGGATCACTAAGTAAAGACTCTTATTGCCTCTATTCACGTTAATTGCAATAACCCCTGACGAGTTATCCAATGCACCCCGGAAATCACTGAGTGAGGTAACGCGTTTGCGGTTTACAGCAACAATAACGTCTTTTTCCTGTAAGCCGAAACGAGCAGCAGGGCTGTTGTTTTCTACCTCTGTGACTTCAATACCCGCATTGCCTCTTATATCTTGACCTGGCGCTAATGTTGCACCTTGTAGAGCAGGGTGCATTTCGGCAGCAGTGACTTCTGTATCTGACGCATCATCTAGTATTACCGTCAAATCTAGATTTTTGCCCTGTCGCCAGACTGTTAAATCTACCTCGGCACCTGCACCCATACTACTGATGATGGCGCGCAGCTCTTGGAAGCTTTCCAGTTTTCTTCCGTCTACAGAAGTAATGATATCACCCGCTTCAAGACCGCCTTTATCTGCGGCTGAATCGGGTTGAACTTCACTCACGAAAGCCCCTTTATTGATCTTTGAGTTCATGGCTTCGGCTAAACCAGCGTCGATATCATCGCCTAATATGCCTAATAACCCTCTTCGCACCTCGCCGAACTCGATAATTTGGTCTACCAAGCGTTTCATCATGTTGCTCGGAATAGCAAAACCGATACCCACATTACCGCCGTTTGGACCAAAAATAGCCGTATTAATACCAACTAATTCGCCCTTTAAGTTAACTAAAGCCCCGCCCGAATTCCCTCGGTTTATAGCTGCGTCGGTTTGAATAAAATCTTCATACGCGCCTATATTTAACCCAGAACGACCTAATGCACTAACGATGCCTGAGGTGACAGTTTGATTTAAGCCAAACGGATTTCCTATCGCGACAACAAAGTCACCCACCAACAATTTGTCCGAGTTGGATAAAGGCAATGCAGTGAGCTTTTCGGGTTCAATTTTTAAAAGCGCAATGTCGCTTTGTGCATCTGAGCCTAGTTTTTTCGCAGTGAATTCACGACCGTCGGTTAATTTAACGGTAATTTCGTCTGCATTATCCACAACGTGATTGTTGGTGACGACATAGCCTTTTTCAGCGTCGATGATCACTCCAGAGCCCAGTCCTCTAAATGGACGCTCTTGTACTTGCTCTTGTGGTGCGCCAAAAAAGTATCTAAACATTTCGGGTACACGCTGACGTGAGGTTTGTGTTCCCTCTACAGCAATACTCACTACTGCAGGCGTCGCCTCTTGCAACATAGGGGCGAGAGAAGGAACTTCATCTTTGCTCGAATTCAAAAACGGTAAAGCGGAATAGCTTGGCAAGGAAACAGCCAAAGTACTTAAAGCAATACTCGAAGCGATAAGCGACTTGCGAACAAACATTCTCATAGACTGAACTTCTCCTACATATAAACATGTAAATAAATTTAACTAAATAAAGACGTCAAGATTATGATTTGGTTCCCTGATCCTTTTCGACGACTACTTCCCCTTTCCCTGTGAATAGCCCAGAACCGGCTTGAGCAAAATCGCGCGGCTGCGTGTCTGACTGGCTAGAAAGTTCTAATCGGGAACCCTTATCAAGTTGGTTACGTAAATACGTATCAGCCTGTTCACCGAAATAATGGACAGACTCTTTTGTTGACTCGTTATCAGGAGTCAGTAAATTTTCATAAGCCCGTATCTGTTCGCGTAACGAAGCACACTGTTTTTCAATATTTTCAATCAGTTGCTTTGATTGAAAAACATGATGCTCGGATTGTTGAGAAAGCAAGGCTTTCAACTCGCTTGTTGCTTGGGTGATCGATTCTTGCGAAGCGCCTTTGTTATACCAATGCCGTGCAGCAAAAAAACCAATAATGCCACCCACTATTAACAATCCTAACGAAAGTAAAATTTCCACTGTTTACTCCAAAACACTCATTATAGAGCGCGATTCTACCGCGATTACATGTTAAATTATGGCCTTATGTTTTTATTTCAAGCAGGTGAGTGCAGTAAAAACGGTAAGTCCATTTGTAGTTTAGCACTAAGTTGAGGAGAAATGGCGCAATGACGCCTTGGGAAAAGTATCAACAGGATCTAAAAAGAGACGATTTTAGCTATGACGCAGCTCAGGAAAATGCAGTCAAAGAGCTACAGCGTTTGTACGACGACTTACTATTTTCGCCCAAGCGCACAGGCTGGAAAGAAAAAATACGCCAAATGTGGGATCAACCACCTCAAACCTCAGTCAAGGGAATTTATTTTTGGGGTGGCGTAGGGCGCGGCAAAACGTACTTAGTTGATACCTTTTATGAGTGCTTGCCATTTAATAATAAAATGCGTACGCATTTTCACCGGTTTATGCATCGTATTCACGACGAATTAAAGCAATCTGCTGGAGAGCAAGACCCTTTACCTAAAATTGCTTCCAAACTTGCTAAAGAGACAAAAATAATTTGTTTTGATGAATTCTTTGTGTCGGATATCACAGATGCAATGATTCTAGGTACGCTTATGGAGGCCCTGCTAGCACAGGGTATCGTGCTCGTTGCAACCTCGAACATTGTACCAGACGACTTATATAAAAATGGCTTACAACGAGCACGCTTTCTTCCGGCTATTAAACTGATTAACGAACGCACGGTGGTTGTTAATGTGGACAGCGGTGTTGACTATCGACTTAGAACGCTTGAACAAGCCGAAATTTACCATTTTCCCTTAGACGAAGACGCGAACAACAATCTTCATACCTACTTCGAGCAGCTATCATGCGAGCCAGGCGAAATAGGCGTACCGATTGAAATCAATAATCGAAGCATTCCTGTCATTAGGTTTTCCGATGGGGTGTTGATGATAAGCTTTGACGACTTATGTGGTGGGCCAAGAGGGCAGGCCGACTATATTGAATTGAGTCGTTTGTACCACACTGTTTTGATTGCTGATGTCAAACAAATGGGCGGTGGAAATGATGATGCGGCGAGGCGTTTTATTGCTATGGTCGATGAATTTTACGAGCGTAATGTGAAAGTGATTATGTCGGCAGAAGTCGATATGGAACATTTGTATACTGACGGCCTGTTAAATTTCGAATTTCGACGCTGCCTAAGTCGTTTGCAAGAAATGCAATCGATGGATTATCTGAAAAAAGAGCATTTGCCCTAGATCTATGGTGTTGGGTAAACTTACCCAACAAATTCGACAATCACGAGTAAAGAGAAGAGAGTACCCAATGGGTAGAGCCTTTGAAGTAAGAAAAGCCGCCATGGCAAAAACCGCCGGCGCAAAAACCAAAATATATTCAAAATACGGTAAAGAAATTTACGTATGTGCAAAAAATGGAGGGGCTGACCCCGACACTAACTTATCGCTGAAGCGATTAATGGAAAAGGCTAAGAAAGATCAGGTTCCCAGCCATGTTATCGAAAAGGCCATCGACAAAGCCGCAGGTGGCGCTGGAGAAGACTTTGTTCCTGCGCGTTACGAAGGCTTTGGCCCAGGAAATTGTATGGTGATCGTGGACTGTTTAACCGACAACAACAACCGCACCATCACTGATGTACGTAATTGTTTTACCAAAACCAATGCAAAAATTGGCGCGCCGGGCGCGGTGGCTCACATGTTCGATCATCAAGCCATTTTTCAATTTTCAGGTGACGATGACGAGGCTATTTTGGAAGTTCTGATGGAAGCCGATGTTGATGTGACAGAGGTTGAACTAGAAAAAGGCACGATAACCGTGTTCGCACCGCATACCGAGTTCTACGCGGTGAAAACGGCATTGACAGAAGCGTATCCTGACTTAACTATTGATACTGATGAGATCAGTTTTGTGCCACAAACTCACGTTGATATTAGCGAAGAAGATTTGCCTATGTTCGAAAAATTCATGGATATGCTAAACGATTGCGACGATGTACAAGACGTATATCACAACGCAATACTTCCACAATAGACCAATAAGCCGCTATAATAGGAAAAGAGTCGGCCAGACAATCGCTGCCACCGTTAGGTGGGGGAGGAAAGTCCGGGCTCCTCAGGGCAGGGTGCCAGATAACGTCTGGGCGGCGCGAGCCGACGACCAGTGCAGCAGAGAGTAAACCGCCTAAGCTTACTTAATGTAAGCCGGTAAGGGTGAAAGGGTGCGGTAAGAGCGCACCGCACAGCTGGTAACAGTTTGTGGCTGGGTAAACTCCACCCGGAGCAAGACCAAATAGGCTTCCATAACGTATGGCCCATATGGGAAGCGGGTAGGTTGCTGGAATTAATTAGCAATAATTAATCTAGAGGAATGATTGTCCACGACAGAACCCGGCTTATCGGCCGACTCTACACCTTTCACATATATAACAGGTTACACACAAATAAAAGAGTAAAGAAAGCATGACGAACCCTAACGACGCACAAACAGTGGTTCAACTGATTCAAATTGCGTTAACACCGGTATTTCTTATCGTGGGTATTGGCACCATGCTGAATGTGGTAACGGGCCGAGTCGCCCGAATTATTGACCGCTTACGGTGGTTTGAAGAACACTTTGAAATGACCGTAGAAAAACTCAGTCCAAGAGAAAAGCGAGAAGTCCGGTCACTTGCTCGTCGTTTAAAATTAGCCAACTGGGCCATTAATTTTCTTACCGCAGCTGCGGTAGTGGTGTGCAGCACCATCATCGTGATCCTATTAAGTGGTAAAGCTAACGCCAATTTGGATAACGTTATTTTGGTCTTGTTCTTTAGCGCAATTGCGTTTATTACCGGCGGGTTAATTGCTTTCTTACTTGAAGTCAGCGTGGCTACTGCTACTTTGAAACCCCAAAGCAATATGTTGTAAAAAACGATCCTGCAATAGGTATTGAGTGTATTGTGAACACTATCTCTATAATAAACGGTCAATGTAGAGAGATGAAGCACTACACAAGGAAATCGCATGTCAGACGCACCCTATATACCACCAAAAGTTTGGACCTTCGACGACGAAAATGGTGGGCAATTTGCCAGTATAAACAGACCTACAGCAGGCAGTCGATATCCTCGCGCTCTGCCAAGGGGAAAGCATCCGTTTCAACTGTACTCAATGGCAACACCAAACGGCGTGAAAGCGACGTTGATGTTCGAAGAGCTTATTGAAAAAGGCTTTAGCGATGCCGAGTATGATGCGTACTTAATCAGTATCCATAACGGCGACCAGTTTGGCGATGAATTTGTTGCCATCAATCCCAACTCGAAAATTCCGGCCCTGCTTGATACAACAACCAAGCCGGAGACAAGGGTGTTTGAATCTGGTTCTATTTTGGTGTATTTGGCTGAAAAATTCTCTGCTTTTTTGCCCACTTCTCATGCACAGCGCACTGAAACAATGAATTGGTTGTTTTGGCAAATGGGCAGTGCGCCATTTCTTGGCGGAGGATTTGGTCACTTTTATAGTTATGCACCAGAAAAATATGAGTACCCCATCAATCGCTATGCAATGGAAACAAAACGTCAGTTAGACGTACTTGACCAACAACTGGCTAAGCATGCGTTTATCGCTGGTGAAGAGTATTCTATTGCAGATATGGCCATTTGGCCGTGGTATGGCGGATTGGTTCTGGGTCGCCTCTATGATGCAGCAGAATTTTTGCAAGTGCACGAGTACACAAATTTACAACGATGGGCCAATGCCATTAACGATAGACCAGCAGCAAAACGTGCGGTATTAGTGAATAAGTCTTGGGGTGATGAGCAAATGCACGAACGGCACAGTATGAAAGACTTTGCTAACCAAAAATAAAACGATTTGCATATAAGTTGGTGATTTATTGTTTTATTGACTACGTTATAGGTAGCGCATTTAGTCTATAACGTTTAATCCTACGCCAAAGTAAAAGAAGAATAACATGGTCGTCGAATCTCCTAATGTCATCGATATCGAAGCGAGTGGTTTTGGAAAATACAGTTACCCGATTGAAATTGGTTTAATAACCAGCGACGGAAGGCGATTTTGTCGGTTAATTAAGCCATTAAAAAATTGGACTCATTGGGATGAGACTGCTGCAAAGCTGCACGGCATTGAGAAAAGCGACCTCTTGCAATACGGGACGGAAGCCAAACGAGTGTGTTTGCAACTCAATGCTTTTTTGCAGAATACCACCGTGTACTCGGATGGTTGGACTGTTGATGATACGTGGATCAGGAAGTTGTTTAATGAAACTGGCGTGTCTATGTCGTTTAAGCTTAGTCCACTAGAGCTTATTCTTAAAGAAAGTCAAATGAATATATGGAATCGAGTCAAACAAGTAATGATGTCACGTAGAAACGACAATCGACACCGAGCCAGTAATGACGCAAAAATAGTGCAGGAAACCTATTTAAAAACCAACGAGATTATAAAACTTGGCGCGAATCAAACGCGCCAATGTGACGTCTCGGAATGGATGCAACCTTTCGTATAGTCGGTTTCTATACCGCGTTGGCGAGCGCTTCGGCTTTATCAGTCGCTTCCCAAGGAAATTCATTGCGACCAAAGTGCCCGTATGCAGCTGTTGCTTTGTAAATAGGACGTTCTAAGTCTAGCATTTTGATTAATCCGTAAGGGCGTAAATCGAAATGTTCACGCACTAACGCGACTAAAGTGGCATTATCGACTTTACCTGTTCCAAACGTTTCGACACTGATTGATGTAGGTTCAGCCACGCCAATGGCGTAAGATACTTGTATTTCACATCGTTTAGCTAATCCGGCAGCAACAATGTTTTTAGCTACATAACGCCCAGCATAAGCCGCTGAGCGGTCAACTTTTGAAGGGTCTTTTCCAGAGAACGCCCCCCCACCGTGACGAGCCATGCCCCCGTAGGTATCAACAATAATTTTACGACCCGTCAATCCGCAATCACCCATCGGGCCTCCAATCACAAAACGGCCTGTCGGATTAATATGATATTGGGTATTTTTCGACAACCACTCAGCAGGCAAGACAGGCTTTATGATTTCTTCCATCACTGCTTCTCTGAGGTTTGCAGTACTCACACTTTCGCTATGCTGAGTTGAAAGTACTACTGCATCAATGCCTACAGGTTTGCCATCTTCGTACACAAAGGTAACTTGGCTTTTCGCATCAGGACGAAGAAAATCTAATTTACCCGAGCGTCGCACTTCTGACTGTTTTTGTACTAAACGGTGAGAATAAGTTATGGGCGCAGGCATTAAAACATCAGTTTCGTCACTGGCGTAACCAAACATCAGCCCTTGATCTCCAGCACCTTGTAATTCAGGTGCTTCTCTATCTACCCCTTGGTTAATATCAGAGGATTGTTTGCCGATAGCATTAAGTACGGCGCAAGAATTTCCGTCAAAGCCCATGTCTGAATGAGTGTAGCCGATATCGTTGACTGTTTCTCGAGTCAGCTCTTCGATATCTACCCATGCTGAGGTGTTGATTTCACCACCCACTAAAACCATACCGGTTTTGACGAAGGTCTCGCAAGCTACTCTTGCCTGTGGGTCTTGCGTTAATATTGCGTCTAAAACTGCATCTGATATTTGGTCTGCAATTTTGTCTGGATGTCCCTCAGAAACTGATTCTGAAGTAAATAACTGTGCTGCCATGGTGTCTCCACGAATGCAAAATTTCTGTCATAAAATGTTTTTGTAGCGGCAAGTGTAGTGCAGATTTATTTCAAATGCCAGTCTTTACTTCTAGACGTCTAAAAGTCCATAATAGGCATAGTAAGCCTGACTGAATTGTGATCAAAGAACGAAACTCGTTGCACTAAGTAACCGAGTAGGCAAAAATACACTAAAAGAGTTTAGGACTCACTTTACCTAATTGCAGACGCAGGAGTAACTATGTCAACCCGAAGAACACTAGCCAATGCCATTCGTGCACTGAGTATGGATGCGGTTCAACAAGCAAAGTCTGGTCACCCCGGCGCGCCAATGGGAATGGCCGACATTGCCCAAGTGTTATGGTGTGACCATTTACAACATAATCCTGCTGATCCGACATGGTCCAACAGAGATCGTTTCGTGCTGTCTAATGGCCATGGCTCAATGCTGTTGTATTCACTACTGCATTTATCGGGTTATGATTTACCCATCGAAGAGTTAAAACAGTTCCGTCAGCTGCACTCAAAAACCCCCGGCCACCCTGAATATGGTTATGCGCCCGGTGTTGAGACCACTACAGGGCCGCTGGGTCAAGGCATCAGTAATGCTGTGGGTATGGCATTAGCCGAAAAAACGCTAGCGGCGCAATTTAATAAAGAGACGTTTAACATTGTCGACCATTATACCTATGCGTTTTTAGGTGACGGATGCCTTATGGAAGGTATTTCTCATGAAGCCTGTTCACTTGCTGGCACATTAGGGTTAAACAAACTCATCGCATTTTGGGATGACAACGGCATTTCCATCGACGGAGAAGTGGAAGGGTGGTTTACTGACGACACACCTAAGCGGTTCGAATCGTACGGTTGGCATGTTATTTCTAGTGTGGATGGCCATAGCCCCGAGCAAATTGAAGCCGCCATTGTTGAAGCAAAATCGCAAACTGACAAACCCACATTAATATGTTGCAAAACCGTTATCGGCTTTGGTTCTCCTAACAAAGAGGGAACAGAGTCGTGTCATGGAGCGCCGTTAGGTGAAGACGAAATTACCAAAACGCGAGAAGCATTAGGCTGGACATACCCTGCATTTGAAGTGCCTGAAGATGTGTACGCCGAATGGAACGGAAAAGATAAAGGCGCGGCGACACAGGCAAAATGGAATGCTTTATTCAGCGAATACAGTAAAGCTTATCCTGAATTAGCCGCTGAATTTAAGCGTCGACAAGCCAGTGAGTTGCCAAAAGATTTTTCTGAAAAAGCCAATACCTATATTCGTGAGTTGCAAGCCAATCCTGCCACTATCGCTACGCGTAAGGCATCACAAAACACATTAAATGCATACGGCCCATTGCTTCCAGAGTTATTGGGGGGGTCTGCTGACTTAGCTGGTTCAAATTTAACCATCTGGTCGGGCAGCAAAGGAGTTGAAAAAGCCGATGCAAATGGTAATTACATTTACTATGGCGTGCGTGAATTTGGTATGTCTGCCATGATGAACGGCATTACGTTACACGGCGGATTCAAGCCTTACGGTGCGACCTTCCTTATGTTCATGGAATATGCACGCAATGCTGTACGTATGGCCGCACTAATGAAATTGCCTGAAATTTTTGTTTACACCCACGACTCCATTGGCTTAGGAGAAGACGGACCGACCCATCAACCGGTGGAGCAACTGGTTGCATTGCGCTCAACGCCCAATTTAGATAACTGGCGTCCTTGTGACCAAGTGGAATCAGCCGTAGCTTGGAAAGTCGCTATTGAACGACAAGACGGGCCTTCTACGCTTATTTTTACTCGTCAAGGTTGTTTGCAACAAGCACGTACAGACGCGCAGTTAAATGCCGTAGAAAAAGGCGGTTATGTACTGAAAGATTGTGATGAAACCCCTGAGATTATATTAATTGCAACAGGCTCAGAAGTAAGTTTAGCTGTAGACGCTGCTGCTCAGTTAACAGAAAGTGGAAAAGCGGTGCGTGTTGTGTCTATGCCATGTACTGACCTATTCGACCGTCAATCTGTTGAATACAAGGAATCAGTGCTCCCTTCTGCTGTGGCGAAACGCGTTGCCGTCGAGGCGTTGGCAAAAGAGTCTTGGTATAAATATGTTGGGTTAAATGGTGCGATTATTGGCATGGATACCTTTGGTGAGTCAGCACCTGCCGGAGAGTTGTTCGAGCATTTCGGTATTACCGTTGATGCAGTTGTGAATGCAGCAAAGGCGCTGTAAAGACTGAATGATAAATCTTGCCATTAATGGCTTCGGCCGCATCGGCCGAAATGTATTGCGCGCCTTGTATGAAACAGGGCGCACGCATTCCATGCGGGTGGTGGCGATCAACGAACTCGCAGACCCAAAAGGGATTGCTCATCTTTTAAAGTACGATACAACGCACGGCCGTTTTGGGTACGCAGTAGACCTTCAAGGCAATTTATTGAACGTAGCAGGTGACGATATTCGATTGTCTCATCATGCGAATATTGCCGATTGCAATTGGTCAGAATGTGATGTGGACTTGGTACTAGAATGCACTGGCGTATTCAACGATAGAGTGTCAGCCCAAGCACATTTAGACGCTGGGGCGAAAAAGCTATTGTTTTCTCAACCCGGCCCATCAGATGTCGATAACACCATCATCTTTGGTATAAACGACAATAGCATTACGCCTGAACAGCGTATTCTATCGGCCGGCTCTTGCACCACAAATTGTATTGTGCCGGTGATACAGACACTCGACAATGCGTTTGGCGTAGAGAGCGGAACCATCACTACCATACATTCTTCAATGCACGACCAGCAAGTGATTGATGCTTACCATCCCGATTTACGCAGAACAAGAGCCGCGGGCCAGTCTATAATTCCGGTTGATACACGGCTTGCGGCAGGTATAGAGCGCATACTGCCAAAGTTTGCACGAAAGTTTGAAGCTATTGCAGTACGAGTACCTACAGTAAACGTGACTGCAATGGACTTAAGTGTCACAGTAAGCAAAAACGTAGATATCGCTGCCGTCAATCATGCTATTCAGCAGGCGAGACAGGGGCGGTTAGCTGGCATATTAGGTTACACTGAAGAGCCACTAGTATCGGTAGATTTTAATCACGATCCGCATTCTTGCATTGTTGACGGAACTCAAACACGAGTCAGTCACGGTAAGTTGGTAAAAACCTTAGTGTGGTGCGATAACGAATGGGGTTTCGTGAACCGTATGTTAGATACCGCCGAGGTGCTGTTTAAGTAACAGGCTTTGATCGGGTGTAACTGCATACTTCTACGAAGACGCTGGATAGCGAATGAGGGGGCTAATGAATAAAAGAAAGCGTCAAAAAACAGGACGTTTTTTGCCGAGCGACACATGGATGTGCTTGCAGCGTCTTTCTTTTATTCATTAGCCCCCTCATTAAGCCCTCGCCATAGTAAAAAGAAAGTATGCAGTTACCCCCGATCAAAGCCGTTTCCTGCTCAGATCATTCGTTTTATTTTTCGGTCGTGCTTGTAAAATCAAAAGGTGTTGGCAAGCGCTTGATGTAATCGACTGTGGCGTCTACATCTTTTCCGCCTGTAGCAGTCAGCTTACCGTCAGCAAAGCCTTTGCTATTCATTACGTATTCATTGCCTGCAACCGAGTAACGATGGTTATCTTCAATTTCTTTGCCGTTAATGGATAGGCGATTGTCGCTATGCTGAGTGAGGTTGGTGCTCCATAGGTCACTGCCGTTTTGAACAAGATGCTTAATAGCGGCACCAGTATATTCTTTTACAATAAGTTGATTAGAAAATGGCTGTATCGCGAACATATCACCCCATGTGACTTTTCCTTCACGTAACTTTGCCCGTACGCCACCTTTGTTCATCACACCCAAGTCGGTGTTTTGCGCATATTTATGGCTATCTGCGATAAACTGACCTAAGGCGAGGCCATCATTTTGTGGTTTGAAAGTGTTTAAATATCCCTCAGTGAGCTGCTGCACGAAACGTTTTGAATCGCTCACTATCGAGGCGAGTAGTTTAAGGGTGTGTTGTGCTCCTTGGCTTAGATTACCTCGATAAGCGCTTGGCGTTCGTACAATCGTTGCAGAGGTGTTATCGATATCACCTGTTGTATTGTTAAGCGAGACTTGGATTTCAGCATAGGCTCTTGCCGACGAAAATGCCTGTGTGATCAACACCGATTTTCCCAACTTGGTATTAACTCTTACATTGGTGAAATTGTGAGAGTGACCGCTTACTACCAAATCGATTTCCTCAGGTAAGGCTTGAATGAATTGATAGAACGCTGAATCACTTGGAATGGATTGGTTGTTCTGCGTGGGGCCTGCATAGAAATCCATTTGTGCGCCATCGTGAATAATCAATACTTGTGCTTTGATGCCTTTTTGCAGTAGCGCTTGCGAAAACTCATTAACGGCTTGAGTTTGTGACACAAACGTCAGATTGTCGAGGCTTCCTGGAATGACTAACTTAGGTGTACTGTCGAGTGTGATACCAATAAAGCCAACATCAATGCCATTAACTGTATGAATTGCGTAGGGAGGAAGTAAAAGTTCATTTGTGTATCTATCTCGCACATTGGCACTTAAGGTTTGGTAATTGGAGCCTTTCCACTTTGTCTCTAAGAAAGGACCATTGGCATGATTCCCACCTTGTAATAGCCGTAGCATTTCGGCACTGCCTTCATCAAACTCGTGGTTTCCCGCAGTGCCTAAAATATGACAAGCTGCGCCTTTTCGTTCGTTACAATAGCGCTGTAATTCGTTTAAGAAATCGATAGCAGGTTCATCTTGTAACAGTGCGGATTGTGCCGGACTTGCACCTACATGATCACCGCCATGCAAAATGAACGTGGGTGAATCCGTCGATTCTATTTCTTTCAATAAATGCGACGCAAGTGAATACAAGCCGCCCTGATTTTGAATGTGTGGCACTTGGCCATGAAAATCATTAATTCCCAGTATTTTAAATTGTGTCTGTGCTTGAGGTAAACGCGTTATCGATGAGTGTGAGCATGCTGCTAATAGAGTCAGCAAACACAAACAACTCAAGAGTAAATAAATGCTGATACGGCTATACATAACTTGGATCCGGATAAGGAAACCTCATGATTATTAACAATGAAGAGCTCAGTATAGCCGACACGCTCTACTTGTTTAACCCTTTTAATCCCATTCCCCAAAATGCAGATTCTAGTTCTACCGCGGTGGTAAAGCGTTGTTGTAAACGCGTCCATCGGGGGCTTTGGCTCGGATTATCGCCGATTCTTCGTGCTATCGCGTAATCTACGAGTTCACCCACTTTTACACAGACTTCTTGAAATTTGTCGCTGGCGTAGGTGTCTATCCACGGTTGGTAAGGGTTGGTGCTACCTTCATTTTGTTGCGCCTTAACTCTTAATCCAATTTCACCGTAACCAAATGCACAAGGCGCAAGGGCTAAAATTAAATCGAGGAAGTCTCCTTGTACGCCTGAATCTAAGACGTAGCGAGTATAAGCAATGGTTTCTAATTTTTCCTTGGCGTTAAATACGGTATCTTCATCTAAACCATTGGCCTTACAGGTTTTAATGTGGAGTGAGAATTCATGATTGATCAGCGAGTCTACGGTACCCGCGCACAATCGCATTTCCTCTGGCGTTTCGGCTTTAACCACTCCCATCGCCCATGCTCGCGCATAATGCACAAGATACACGTAATCTTGCACCATGTAGTGTAAAAATGCTTTTTGTGGCAAGGTGCCGTCGCTTAAGCCTTTTACAAAATCATGGTTAATATAGTCTTGCCATTGCGTTTCGCAACCAGAGCGCAGTAGAGTGAATGATTTTCCGTAATTGGGTAGTGATACAAGCGTAGTCATATTGTTCCTTACTTTCGGGATTAATGGGTGGGGTTAATGGGGTATTTCGCTTACGAAATGGGGTTTGTGCCGAGCGCGATAAGTTTGATTTCGCCTTTCCACACTTCTTGAAGTTTTCTTGCCGCGCGCCATGCTCTAAGACCGGTTTGACAAACAAATACCGCTCTTTGATGTGGCTGAGGGCAACGCGGTTCGGCTTCAAAGGCGTCAATACTTATTTTTTCGACCTGAATGGGGTTTGATGCGCTGGGTGTCGGTTTGTCCTTTAATTCGGTTCTAAGATCTACCACCCAATCTTCGCTCGACAGGCTATTGCAACTAATAAATTGCAACAGGCGGTCTTTTGTCGGTTCGGACGCGTGGTCAAACCTAAAACTCGATTGATGAAAGCTGCGCATATCTAGCGTCAACATTTGTCCAATAGGAGAGGGACTTAATGCTAATAGTGTATTAATAGCAAATTGAGCTTGCATTGCCCCCAAACTGCCAACAACAGCGCCCATCACACCGGCACTAGCGCAATTTTGTGATTGAAGGGGAAGGTCGGGGAATAAGGCGCGCAAAGAAGGCTTGCCAGCACAGTAACCCCCAACATACCCAGAGAAGCCAATGACTGAAGCCGAAATAAGCGGGCGTTGGTGTGCGTAACAGAAGTCAGATAGCACATAACTGGTGGCAAAGTTATCCGCGCAATCTAAAATAATGTCTGCGGTGTTAGCTATGTTACTAACGTTGTCTGGTGTTAACGCTTCATCCACCCCCTCTATCGTGCATTGACGGTTTAATTTGCGTAATTTTTTTTCCGCACAGCGCACTTTGCTTTTGCCAATATCCTGCTCAGTGAAGAGTATTTGCCGATGTAAATTGCTTTCAGAGACGGTATCGGCATCGATCAAAGTCAGTTTGCCGATGCCAGAACCGACAAGATACTGGCTAGCTGGGCAGCCCAAGCCGCCCAAACCAATAATAACAATATGAGCATTGCTTAATACGCTTTGTCCACGCTCGCCTACTTCTTTGAGGCATATTTGTCGGGCGAAGCGTTCCACTAAGCGCACACCTTTAGCCACTGTTTAACGCGTGCTTCAGGTGACGAATTAAGTGTAATGTCGGTAACAGCAGAGACAATATCTGCGCCTGATTGAAAGGCATCTAGCGCCCGATCGGGATTCATTCCACCTATTGCGACTAAGGGCACAGGATGAATATGTTGCTTCCACTGAGTGACTCGCTCTAAGCCTTGTTGGTGCCATTTCATTTTTTTCAGAATAGTAGGGTAAACCGGGCCTAGCGCGATATAGTCTGGAGACAGTTCAAGGGCTCGATTAAGCTCTGCTTCGTCATGTGTGCTGATACCCAATCTTATACCAGCATTTTTTATGGCTGAAATGTCTGCATTATCTAAATCTTCTTGGCCTAAATGAACAAAGCGACATTGTTGTTCTATTGCTAGCTGCCAGTAGTCATTAATCACTAAGATACAATCGTGTTTCTCGCAAACGGCTTTGCAAAGAGAAATTTCACTTCGTAGTTGGCTGTCACTCTTATCTTTTATACGCAGCTGCACCATTTTTATACCTAGTGGCACAAGACGTGTCACCCATTCACTTGAATCAAAAATGGGATAAAAAGAAGGTAGTGTCATAATAGTGTTTTCGCTCATTTAAAAATCTAAAAAGGCCTTTCCAATTACTGGTGTGGAGGGCGCTGCCATATCCCTAGGCACCATTGGTGAAGCGCCGGCGGCCAGTTGTCCTGCGCGTAAAGCCAAAGAGAATGCTTCAGCCATTGCAACGGGATCGCCAGCTTTAGCGACAGCGGTATTCAGTAAAATAGCATCCATTCCCAGTTCCATGGCCTGTGTGGCTTGGCTTGGTAAACCCAAACCTGCATCAATAACCAAAGGAATATCGGGAAAATGCGCTCGTAACGCGCGTAAACCAAATATATTGTTTAAGCCCATTCCTGAACCTATTGGCGCTCCCCAAGGCATCAGCACCTCACATCCCAAACCGATTAATCGGTCGGCTACCACTAAATCTTCCGTTGTATACGGAAATACTTTAAATCCTTCGTCAATAAGAATTCGTGTGGCTTCGACTAATCCAAAAACGTCAGGTTGCAGGGTGTCTTCTTCACCAATCACCTCAAGCTTTATCCAATCTGTGTCGAACACTTCGCGCGCCATGTGGGCAGTGGTCACCGCTTCTTTAACGGAATGACAGCCAGCGGTATTGGGCAATATATGCACATTTAGCGCTTGAATAATGGCCCAGAAGTCTTGCCCAGACTTGGCGATGCCCGATTCTCGTCGCAAGGACACAGTTGCGACGCTAGCTTGGCTTTTTGCAAAAGCGTCGGAAAGGATTTTGGGTGAAGGATATTGCGCTGTACCTAGCATCAATGGCGAGTCTAAGGGTATGCCATAAAAATTTTTCACTGTTATCCCCCTTGCATGGGTGCCAGCACTTCAAGTTTGTCACCTTGTTTGAGTTGCGTTGAATCGCGCATAGATTGAGTAATAAATTGCCCGTTTAATGCGGTTGCGACAATGGCATCGGCGTAACCCAATTCATTTAGTACGTCGCTGAGTGTTTGAGCCTGACAACACTGCTGCTCACCATTTACTTGTATTTCTATCATTCTGTCATACCGTTTTCGGGGGTTTGCCACCACTTAGGTTCAGACCCCAATTCTATGTAGTCGGCTACCATTTTAGCTAAGGTGGGTGCGAGCAAAAAACCATGCCTGTATAAACCGTTGCTTCGGATAATGTTGCCTTGCTTGCTGATTTTCGGAAGATTGTCATGAAAAGCGGGGCGGCGGTCGACACCGATTTCGAGGATTTCTGCCTCTCCAAACGCAGGGTTGATTGAATAAGCCGCACTTAATAACTCCATGATTGAACGAGCTGTTGGCTTGCTTTTTTCACTGCTCTCAACCATGGTGGCACCCAGCATGTAAATGCCTTCTCCTCTGGGTACAATGTACAACGGAATACGAGGATGAAGTAAGCGAATAGACCGTTTGAACTGCACATCTGGACAACGCAATATAAGCATCTCACCTTTTACACCGCGTAGCTTGGGCAAGTCGTTTTTAGCCGACATGCCTCGACAGTCAACGACCAAATCTTCTGTTTGAAGTGATTGAGGCTCAATACTTTTGGTAACAAATGGTACGTTGTGCGAAAGCAATGTGTGTTTAAGCCTTGCCAAGGCTAGCCTCGGCGATAGATGGGCTTCGCTCGAAAAAAATAAGCCTTGAGAAAAGCGCTCGCTTAGATCAGGTTCGAGCCGAGCAATTTTTTCTTGGTTTAGCTTTTCAAAGTGGTCGGTTTGCTGGGCGAAGCGAATAAGTTCAGCGCGATCTCTATTTGATGCTACAACTAAAGTCCCAGTTTGCGTTACCGATTGAGTGTGCTGCTGCCACCAAGTTGCAGCACGTTGGCCGTACTGAACGACATCTTGTTCCGCACTTTCTGCCTCGCAAAAAGGCGCCAACATACCGCCTGCCCACCATGAACACGATTGCGGCCCGACCTCGGTTTGCTTTTCATAGATTGTGGGTATAATGCCCCGACTCACTAACTCTGTCGCTATACAAAGGCCGGCTACCCCAGCCCCCACTATGCTGATGTTATGGTTACTTGCCACAGTATTTCCACAGTTCATGAAAATGATGCACAGGCCCGTGTCCTTTTCCTATACTCAGCGTATCGGCATGAACAATCGCTTGATGCAAATAGCGATGCGCGTGTTTGATAGCGTCTTTCAATGCACAGCCTTTGGCTAAAAGCGCGGCGATGCTGGCAGAGTATGTGCAACCAGTACCGTGTGTATTGACGGTATTTATTCGAGGTGACGTTAGCTGCAATGTAGGCTCGCCATCAATGATGACTGTATCGGTACATTGGGCTTTCAAGCCGTGCCCTCCCTTTAACAAGACTGCATGGGCACCTAGGTCAATCAACGCTGAAGAAATGCTTTTTTCGTCCTTTATTTCCTTGTGTAATTCGCCTTCGGCAAGATTCAGTAAGACCTCTGCTTCGGGAAAATTTGGGGTTAACAAGGAAACTTTGGGTATCAAATTTTGCTTTAACGCGTCGATTGCGTCCTGTTGAAGTAACTTGTCGCCAGATTTGGCCACCATGACTGGGTCTAGCACGATGTGGCCATTAAAGTCTTTCAAACATTCAGCAACGGTATTCACTAATTCAGCCGAAAACAACATCCCTATTTTTATACTGGTGACATGTAAGTCGCTGAGCACAGCGTGTATTTGCGCCTTCACAATTTCGATGGGAATGGCGTGCACGGCGCTGACGTTTTGCGTGTTTTGTGCGGTCACCGCGGTGACAACGCTGGCTCCATATACGCCATGAGCGGAAAAGGCTTTTAGGTCGGCTTGAATACCAGCACCACCACCACTGTCAGAGCCTGCTATGGTTAAAGCGATCGCGGTCATGAGTGATCAAACTCCTTCACGGTGGGGGATAGGCTATCGAAGTTAAAACGAGACTTTACTGGCACTAGATAAAATAATAATGAAACGCCTACAGGCGTCAATGTAGCCAATAAAAACGACTCGAATAAATGGGTTGCTTCTTCACCGGGTAGAGGGAAATAGGTCAGCCCGGCCCCAATACCCACAATAATGCTGATAACCGCGTTGTAGCTTTGATAGCGCGTGTTATAAAAACCAAAAAAAATGGGAAACGCTGCGGCGCAGCACAGCAGATCTGCAAGTAAAAACAAATACAAAATGCTCAAGCCTTGTGCGGCAAGATACAGGGCGATAATAGATATCACAATTATGATGGTGCGAGAAACGCGCAGTAATGTGTCGTTCGATAAGGCAGAATTAACGCGTTTAAGCTCCACGATAATTAAGCTGTTTAATCCACTGATTGTAGAGTCGGCGCTGCTCATGATGAGTGCTAAACCAAAGGGTAAAAACCCAACAATAAGCCAATAGGGTGCGTTATCTAACACAATACTAAATAGAGCGACAGAGCCTTCACCGGGCAAAGATAAACCCACAAACGCTAATCCAAACCAACCCATTGCAAAAATAATGGGAAAACTTAACAGGCCGCTTATAACCAAGCCATTTCGTACAACTCTGTCGGTACTGGCGGCAAAAATACGCTGCCACGTGCCTTGATAAAACAGCCCTGTAAGCGCAACAGCTAAAAAGAAGACCACGCCTGTTTTAAACCCTTCAGCATTAAGAGGGTTAAGTAATTCGGGTGCTCTTTGCTGCAAACCTTCGACTACCGGATTGATTCCATTTGTTGCTTGATATCCAAGTAAAAATAGCAACAAAGTACAGGGTAAGATAATGATCATCTGAACTTTATCGGTAAAAATTGACGCCTTTAAACCACCATGCAACGTGTAAATTAAGGTTGAAACCATCACTATTGATGCCGTAAGCCATAGCGGAACCGGCGCCAACAGTGCAACCAGTTGGGCGATGCCTGTTAATCCTGCGCTTAAACCAATAAATAAGTACACACTCATAATGAATAGTACGAACAAATGTGTAATTCGACCATAACGGTAGTAAACGAACTCCGTCAAAGTATGCCCTTTAGGCATGATTTTTCTTATGCGTACTCCTATTGGCACCATAAATAAGTTGGGCGCTACCGAGCCCAAGGCATAGCCTAAGATAGCACCAATGCCTCCCCACACTGCCGATTCAGCCGGACCAAAAAGTACCCATGTACCCAGAGTGGTCGCCAGCATAGTAAGCATGGTGGCATGGCTACTTTGGCTATTTCTAGCCACGATAAAATCATCTAAAGAGTCGTTATGCGTATCGCTTTGTTTTTTTGAATAAAGCAAACCGCATACAGCAAACAGTGACGCAAAAGCAATCAACCACGTAAGCGCGGTGTTAACATTGAGCATAAATTGGAAACGCCTAATTGGTAGTAAACAAACCCATTAGCGCTGAGCAAAGAAAAAACCTTCCCTGCACCAGCATTATCTGGATCAGGTTCTAAGGGTTATTGGTCACATACCATTCAACGATGTGTACGTTGCAAAATCTCAGCCTAAAGCTCCCCTAGGTATCGCAGCAAGAGTATGAGTTGTTGGGGAGGAAGTCAAATTGAAATGAAATGTTTATGATGCTCTATCACCCAAACCGTAACACGTTAGAAGCATGAGCTGGTCGCAAAGGTTGGTGACCGTATATTCAACATCGACATCACTGTTACCGTCATTTCTAACGCGCGGTCGGCTTCCATATCAGTCTGCGCCATGTCGTCGTTCATTTTAGCCATAGTGAACACTTTCCATAAAGGAGTGAATGTATGGAAGTTGTAAGTGCAAAAGATGCAAAAAGTGCCTGTCTGCATTAGCAAAAATGGCAAGCCCACCGCTGTTATGATGTCTATGTAGGATTACGAAGAGATCCAATCGCTTCGTGAAAATATCCTTCATCAGAGGTTAGATGAGGGTTTGCAAGCCGTTCAGGAAGGGCGTGTTTCAAGTGGTGATGATGTCTTTAAAAAGCTGATGGATATAGCGAATGCCTAATGTTGTTTTTGCTAAAACCGCCGAGAAAAATCTTGAAAGCATCGTCTCATATACAAAAAAACGTTGGGGCAAAGAACAGGCAGTTAGCTATGTTTCTGGTTTGCAAAATCAAGCGTGACTTTTTTATTCTTGTTGTGAAACCCTGTCAACTGGTTATGCGTTTTTTTGAATAAAGCAAACCGCATACAGTGACGCAAAAGCAATCAGCCACATAAGTGCGGTGTTAACATTGAGCATAAGTTAGAAACGCCTAATTGGTAGTAAATTAACCCATTAGCGCTGGAGAAAAGAAAAAATCTTCCCTGCACCATCGTTATCTATATCAGGTTCTAAGGGCTATCCATTCTGAAGTTGGAATCGACGCTTTATAGATCTTTGGCACACGATCCGTTTTATTCAGAGACTGGTTGGTTAAAAGGAAATTGCTCCTTAAGACAGCAGACATTCAGATGTTTACATTGACCAACCGAGTTGTACGTCTTGTAGAGAACTAATCTACATTACAAATGGTACTGAGGTAGTTGTGATTGACCAAGCACAGCCACAACTAAGATAAAGCCATCCTCTTTCGTAAAGTAAGCGGTATGCTTGCCCACAGGGAAATAGAATCCGTTTGGGTATATCTCATCGCAACTGCGGCCAACAGTTGGATTGTCAGCAAGCATTTGAAACCCAGTTAGTAACGTATCTCTATAGCTCCTCCACTGCATGTCGGAAAAATTATTAACGGTATAGCTTTTGATTTTTCGTAAATGAGCCTGAACTAATTGACTCAATTTGTGTTTATCCTTTTGCATAATTGGGTTATAAGGATTTTAAAAAAACTTCACCATCACCTATATTGCCTTGCGCCAAGTCTTGTTTTGCTGACGCGAAACAATGTCTAAGGTAGTCATTTTTCATTGCCTCAAGTTCTTCATAGTCCTTGATGGACATTACAACTACGGCATCCTTACTGTTTTTGCTAATTTTCACAGGCTCACGTTGGGCGCTTAGAAGAAGCTCACCAAAATTACGTTTGGCATCATTTGCTGTTAAAGTATACAAGATCATTCTCCAAATCAGGAATCACAGTAAGATTATAGTATTTGGCATGAAATGGTCAATATGATTGAATCGTGCGATTAGTGCGAAAAAATCGTACAAGGCATTTAAGACGGATTCATGCCGTGCGGATTATTGGTTTGTTGTGATTTTTTGGTGAGATCTGGTTTAGGCAGCGTCCCCCTCGACGCGGCTAAATAACCGCCCTTTGACTTTTTCAGACTAATAAAGCAAACAGTCCAATGACAACAATGCACGAACAGCGGCCATTTGAAAATCGCTTTCCAATCCCAGAACGCAAACAGCTTTTAAAGAGTCTTTTTCTCTTTTAACAACGAAAATTGAAAAATTAACAATGAAGGCTAGCACAACAACTGAGGCGTATATTATATATGAAGGTTTGGTTCCAACCTTTGATGCAAAACATCGATATTATCGATGCGCTTATCCCTTAAAGCTTTGCGCAAAAGTCGTAAAAATTCAAATGAAAAAGCAATTAATGGCGCGCCCGGAGGGATTCGAACCCCCGACCAAGTGGTTCGA
>CAYSDZ010000010.1:0-96875 GCA_964429915.1 uncultured Alteromonas sp. | reverse complement strand
CAATTGTCTATCGATAAAATTACAGGGGATGTATTCACATTCAATACCAATACTCATGTAATAGATCCTAGCGACATTCTAGCAAAAGCATCTAATTTGAGGGTCACGGCACAAAAGCGTATTTTGCATGAGTTCAAGCTTATCCTCGGTGAGATAGACGGCTACCTCGCACTCCGGGAATCAACAACTGAGTTGCCAAGAGCATATACAACTAATTTGGCTCCAATTTCTTTCCCAAATACGGTGTACGTAGCACAATTGACGATCGTTAAAAAGGAAGTGTTTGAAAGAGCCAGAGCTGAGTTAGGATATAAAGGAAGGCGCTTATCAGACATGTTTTTATGTGTTCGGTTAGCGTTAGCACTAGAAGGCTCCCAATTTTCTGCTTGGACATTTCATGATGGAAAGCTATTTACATTCTCAAACTTTGAAGAGCATGCGGCTTTAATGTCAATAGTAGATAAAGGAAGCATCGAAGAATTAGATTCTAACGAGCTTTATGATTCTGAATACGTTGAGTATGAGAATGTCTTTAAGTCACTTTTGCAAGGTCAGGTTCGTGAACAAGTAAAAGACTATTACATTGGTTTTGATATGTTCGAAAAACAGTATTACTTTCAACCCGAAGATAAAGAACAGATTAGTAGAAAAGAAAAGTGGATAGGATTAAAAGCGGCTCAGCGAACCGTTTTCGAGCGCGTAGAGAGTAAAAAGGAACCCGGCAAAGTAGCTCACTTTAAGCACCTGAGTTTCCAGTTAACATTCGTAAAAATACAAGACCAGTTTCACGCAATGATCGTCCCAAGTTGGCTATATACCTACAATACACACCGTCGTTCCAGGTTTCATGATAAGTTGGTGTCGAAACAAAAAGGATTGGAAAACAATCAAGCCGTAAGAAATCTTACGCGGTTTGTATCGTACTTTCTTGCTCAAATGGATGCCCAATTGGGCGAAAGCATCAAGTTTGAACAGCTTATACAACTCGCCCCAGAAGAAAATACACTGTCATCTGATGATAACGTTGAAGAAGAGGCGGAAGTATAAAACCATGAAAATTACAATCATCCAAGAGCCACTTCTTGAATTTGGGAAAGGTACTCATATATGTCCAAGGAATGGAATTGAACGCATGGGCGTATATGACACAAAAGATGAGTTGCGGCGCTCAGAACTTAGATTAGGGATCGTGGGAAGAGGGGAAGGTGTTGACAAACTAGATGTCTGGCTGGATTTATGTCGGACTGGCATTTTAGCCAAAGAAAGCCATCTTTCAAATCTATTCAAAGGCTTTGGAGGGGTGTCATTGGATTATGGATTTCATACCCAACTACTTTCGTCTCCGGGCTATACACGCACTATCCAAAAATCATCAATTGTCAAAGTTGGTAAAAATAAAGCCCGAGAGGATCGAGTTGTCGATGCCGTGAACTTATTTTACGAGCAGATACAATTTCTTGCGGAAAATCGTTCAATTGATGTGATCATCTGTGTAATTCCTGATGAAATGTTTATCTCGCTGACAAAAAGAGAAAAGCATTCAACAGAGGACAGTGGAAAAGTTGAACTCTATCTGGAACATGATTTCAGAAGACTCCTAAAAGCAAAGTGTATGCATCTCGGCGTGCCGCTGCAGTTAGTTGTTGAAAGTACATTGTTAACCGGGAAAGCTAATCGAGGCAACCAGGATGATGCAACACGTGCTTGGAATTTTGCCACAGCCCTTTATTATAAGGGTAACAAAACGGTACCCTGGCGGTTAAAAGAAGAGCGATTCAAACCCAAAAGTTGTTATGTTGGAATAGGGTTTTATCGCAGCAGAGATGGTGAAACGATCTCCACAAGCCTAGCTCAGGTGTTCGATGAATTCGGACACGGTGTTATTCTGCGAGGCACGCCCGTTGTAATAGACAAGAATGATAAACGACCTTATATGTCTGAGCAACAAGCATATGACTTGTTAAGCTCTGCCTTGTCAGAATATGGTAAGGCATTGATGCACATGCCCGCAAGAATTGTTATTCATAAGACCTCGAAGTTTAGAGATACTGAGATTAAAGGATTTAATCGTGTACTTGAGGAAAAGAGTATCAGCGCAAAGGACTTTGTTTCGATAACAAACACTGACATGCGTTTGTTCAGCGATTCAAACTATCCACCGGTAAGAGGCACTTTACTTTCTATCAATGAAAATGAAGGTATTCTATACACACGAGGAACCATAGATTTTTATCAGACATATCCTGGTGCCTATATTCCCAATCCGTTAAAAATTGATGTGTTTGAAAATGATTCGTCACTTGAAGAGCTTGCGGAGGAAATTCTTGGTTTAACCAAGATGAACTGGAACAACACACAATTGGACGGGCGCTTACCAATTACCCTTGAGTGTGCAAAGAAAGTGGGAGAAATAATGAAGTATGTTGATTTAGGAGAGAAACCTCAGGTCAGCTACAGTTTCTATATGTAAAACCACACTATGTCTAATACCTTTCAGTATTAGACATAGTGTAAGCGGTGTATTATATTATAAGCATGAGCATCTAAAGAAAACTTTGCCTTGGCCAATAAAAAACCTGTTCCTTTATTTCCAACCTATGTTGAGTTAACAGAACTCAATCTTAACGACTATACACACCTCTCGGCGTTCCTTGATAAACAACCTAATTGGATGAAGCAACACTGGTCATGGGCCAAGGGTTACTTGTTGTATATTGGCAGAAATAAATCTGAGCACACTTACGTGCGTTTTAGAAACGATATTGAAAAATTTCTGCTGTGGGTGTTTCTTGTAGACAAACAGCCTGTAGATGATTTAAGAAAAGCTGACATACTGCGCTATATTGATTTTTGTGTCGCACCGCCAGTTAATTGGATTAGTTCGCAATTGCATGATCGGTTTAGTCTAAGCAACGGTTACTTTGTTTCAAACCTCAAGTGGACGCCCTTCAGGCAATCACCACCAAAATATGACAAGGGCCGCACTTTAGACCCGAAAAAATATAAACCCTCACTACAAACTCTAGAGTCAACCTTTGTTGCGTTAAGTTCATTTTACCGCCATCTAATCGACGAAGAGATTTGTTTTGGTAATCCTATTCCCCTTGCCAAACGTGATTGCAAACACCTAATAAAAGATAGCCAGGTCAAAACCATAAGTCGTTTGACCGAACATCAATGGCAGTACGTACTTGATACGGCGATGGAGCTTGCAGATAACAACGCACTGTTTGAACGTAACCTATTCATCATATCAACGATGAAAACCTTGTTTTTGAGGCTATCTGAGCTCTCTGAAAGACAAGAGTGGACGCCACTCATGAGTCATTTTTGGACTGACGAGGACGACAATTGGTGGCTGAAAATTTATGGCAAAGGTAAGAAAATACGTGATATTACAGTTCCACAAGGCTATATGCCTTTTTTAAAACGATATCGGGCTTGGCGCGGATTATCGCCGCTACCAACAAAGGGCGAGCAAACGGTATTAGTGGAAAAAATAAGAGGTCGTGGTGGGCTTACTAGTCGTCAAGTTTCTAGATTAGTTCAAGAAGTATTTGATAAAGCGTTTGAAAAAATGAAGACGGAACATGGACTGGATGCTGCACAAAAGCTAAATGAAGCTACCACTCATTACCTAAGACATACGGGCGCAAGTATGGAGATTGAGCGCGACCGCCCATTGAAAGATTTATCAGAGGACCTAGGGCATTCAAGCAGCGCTACAACGGATACCGTCTATGTGCAAGTAGAGCGAAAGCGACGAGCCTCATCTGGTAAAGATAGAAAAGTTGAATGAAATCTATATAAATATCAGAGGATTATGAACAAACATCGTAAATCTGTGACCTAAACGGTGGCTCAGCCAAAAGATGAAGTCAGAACATGGCTTAGAATCCGCACAAAAACTAAGCGAAGCAACGACACATTACTTACGGCACACGGGTGCCAGTATGGAAATAGAAAGAGACAGGCCGCTTAAAGACTTATCAGAAGATCTCGGCCATGCGAGTAGCGCGACCACGGATACCGTGTATGTTCAAGTTGAAAGGCGCAGGCGCGCCTCTAGCGGAAAAGGACGAAAAGTGTAACGGAGTATCAACCTTTTTTGGTTTTTACTTCTTCACTGTCTGTCGTTTCCTTCTCAGTTTGCACAGCTGCAACATTGGAAAGTATCGTGTCAGGCATTTGAGCGCTGATCCCTTTCAGCAATCGACCTAGGATATCTGCGCCTGTAATAATTCTTGGATTTTCTCCCCAAACCAGCACGACATCCACGTCTATTGTACCATCGTGGTGTGCATCTAAGCTTTCTTGCGCTTTTAAATGCCAAATGACATCACCTAAGGTTAGTTTTTCATCGCGAACAATTAAGGGGCGATGGCAATAGTCGTAAATATCGAAGGGCTTTTCTGTATTAAACAAGGCAGCTCGTAACGCGCCATCAGCATCGAGTATGAGATGGGGTTGGTTTTTACTGTCAGCAAGTACCACCCAGTTATGTCCACTAGCATTAATTTTACGAAGCAGCTCGTCTGAACTTTCTCTAACAAAATCGGGAATGATAGGAAAATCGACTTTAGTGGGTAACTGAATAATAGACTTCGGATCGAGCAATTCGCCTTCTTGAGAAACCCGAATGTCATCTATTGCCAAAAAGTTAAGTGCGCCAATGCCTTCAACATGATCAACTTCTGCCTCTTCAGCTTCAACATGTTGCTTTAACACGCGACGTAAATCTCGATCGCGCATGTATTCAACACCCTCTTTACCAAGCCATCCATCCAAAATTAACGCTGAGGGCTTAGCCACTGGATAAAGCAAAAATTGATAAAAACGCATTGCTGGAGATAGAAAGCTAGCCATACGCATAGCATTCCTTGAAAAATAAGCCTGTGGCAATATTTCACCAAAAATGGTGATGAATCCCGTAGAAAAAATAAATGCACTTGCGCCTACGAGTACGGAATCAGACAGCAGCGTTAGCAATACGTTGATACCCACATTGCCCCATAGAATGGTTGTGAGTAAAAAATTAGAATCTTGTCGTAGCTTTAATATCTTCTTGGCTGATTTGTGACCATGCGATACTTCCATTTCAAGTTGTAATCGATTCAACGAGAAAAAGGCCAAATTTAAGCCAGAAAACATGGCTGATTGTGAAATACAAAACAGAATACCCAACCAAATTGTTAAGTCGTGTTGAGTAAGAGAGAGTGCCATTATTAATCCTTACACCGTTATCAATAAAATTAAACTAAATTAAATCAGCAACCATGTGCCTAAACCTAGAAAGGCAACAAATCCGACAATATCGGTTACAGTCGTTAAAACAACCGAGCCTGATAACGCGGGGTCAATGTTGAGTTTATCGAGCAATACTGGCACGAAAATACCGGCCGTAGCCGCTGCCAGAATGTTTACTAAAATTGCGAGTCCAATGACGACCCCAAGCATAGGCGTACCAAACCAAGCGACTGCAACTACGCCAATCACCAAAGCCCAAATAATCCCGTTTAAGCCCCCTACTTTGAGTTCTTTTGACAACAAAGCACCCACATTAGCAGGACTGACTTGTTTAAGCGCAAGGCCACGTATTATCAGTGTGAGGGTTTGACTGCCCGCGATCCCACCCATGCTAGCCACCACGGGCATCAGTACCGCCAGTGCTACAACCTGCTGCAAGGTGGCTTCAAACAATCCAATAAATGCGCTTGCCATAAACGCGGTTAGCAAGTTGATGCCTAACCAAATCGCACGATTTTTTGCGCTTTTTGCTACGGGTGAAAATAAATCTTCGTCTTCATCCATACCTGCACTAGCCATTTGTTGTCTTTCGTATTCTTCAAACGACAATTCTGCTGCGGTAGTGACATCTAGACGACCAATCAATTTTTGATTCCCGTCGACGACCGGTAAGGCGCCAAAACCCGAAAGTTGCACTTGTTTTGACGCCACTAAACACGATTCTGTATCGCTAACAGTTAGCAGGTCTTCAAGTGCTAAATCGACCAATGGGAGATGTTCAGGTTGACCAAATAATTGCGCGATTGGCACGGCCTCTGAAAATTGTCCCGAACGGTTGGTTAAAAATATGAGGTCGCAATGCTGGGGAATTTCTCGACGAATAAGCCGCAAGCCGTCTCGTACTTTGGCATTAATCGGCAAAGATAAAAAGCTGTGAGATGCCCAATGGCCTATTTGCGTTTCAGGATATTCGTTTGCTTGAGCAAAATACGTTTTTTGTACTTTGTCCATGGCCGAAAACGCTTGGTCTAACAAGACTTGAGGCAAGGAATCTGACAATTCAAGCAGCTCTTCTGCTTCAATATCAACAAAAATTTTATCCCACAAGTCGCCATCGCTTGATGCAATCAGCACTTCTCGTGGGTCGCTGCGCATTTCAATAAGCACGCCTAATTTGCGCTTATCTGCTACGGTCTCCCACAATGCTAAGCGTTCTTCAATCGGCAGCGATTCTAATAGTAGTGCAAGCTCTTTATCATCAGCTTGCGCTAAAACCGTAGTGGTAGTTTGCACGGGTGATTCAGCTTGGGTTTGCTGGATCACTTCTTCAATCAGGTTTTGTAAAGGTTCAGACATCGTTGTTCATGCTTATTTATTGTTTTTCGGACTGTAAACCATTAAAGCTGAGTAAATTTCAAAACAGTGCGATTCACATAACGCGTGTCTTTTTTTACTATGATTGACGGAAAATCTACTTGATTTACCGCATCTACATAATCTTGACACTCAAAGCATACGCCACCGTAGGGTTTGAACGGACTACTTAACCACTGTCCTGTGTACAGCTGAATTGTATTCTGGTTGGTAAATATGTCGAGTTGAACGGCATTTTTAACTGAGCGCAACTGTGCAACTGGTTCTGTTTTATCTAACACAAAGCAATGATCGACGCCCTGCTCGCTTGTAATTTGTTCGTATGCATTGTTATTGATGTAATTTCCTATTGTTTGCCACTCCTTTGTTTCAAGTCGTGTTTTTTGTGTCGAAATTAGCCTTCCTGTCGGTATAGCCTGCTTATCTTTTTCCAGAAACGCATGGGCCTGCAATGTAAATTCAAGGTCAGTGATCGTATCTTCGCCCAAATTGAAATAAGCATGATTCGTTAAATTAATCGGAGTGTCTTGGTCAGTGGTAACAGATAGCTCAACACTTAAAGCATTATCGTTATCTAGCGTATACGCGGCGCGAAAAATACGATTACCCGGAAAATGGTCGTCGAGGTGTTTGACAGTCAGAGAAAAGATAACCTCATCATGTTTAACAGACGATACAGTCCAGAATTGGTTCGATATTGCTTTAGCGCCGGAATGCAAAGTATTGCCGTTTTCATTGGCATCGAGCTGATAGGTTTCGTCATTTAACATAAATTGAGCTTGCGAAATGCGATTGCACACAGGGCCACAAACTGCGCCTAAATAAAACGGATCCTCTTCGTGACGATTTTTATCTTGATAGCTGCAAAGCATTGGCTGATAAAGGCCGTCAAGCAATACCTCGATTCCGGTTATCCGAGCACCGAAGTTGCACAAAGTCACTTTCATGCCCTTAGTATTTTTTATTGTTGTAAACGTTAACACAAACCCTCTCCCCTCTCTATCTCAAGTTCAAGCGCAGGCTGATCACTTATCGCGTGCCAAATATTTTGTCGCCAGCATCACCCAAACCGGGCAGAATGTATCCTTTTTCGTTAAGGCGGTCATCCACTGCTGCCGTGTAAATATGAACATCAGGATGCTTTTCTTGCACTGCTTCTATGCCCTCTGGTGCGGCAACCAAAAACAAGCCCATAATCTGCTTACAGCCTTTTTCTTTCAATAAATCGATAGTGGCGATTAAGGTGCCTCCTGTGGCAAGCATAGGATCAACAATGAGTGCGGTACGCTTGGGAATGTCGCTAACCACTTTGTCAAAATAAGCGACTGGCTCCAGTGTTTTTTCGTCTCTGTACAGCCCAACCACACTGATCTTTGCATTGGGGATCAGTTGCAATACCCCCTCCATCATGCCTAATCCCGCGCGTAAAATAGGCACTACCGTGATTTTTTTACCTTTTATCTTCTTTACAGAGATGTCTTTACCGTTCCAGCTTTTAATTTTGACCGTTTCGGTTTTAAGATCTCTAGACGCTTCGTAGGTCAACAAATTCCCCACTTCGCTGGCAAGCTCTCGAAAATCTTTACTACTCACTCCTTGAACGCGCATGAGTCCCAGTTTGTGTTGTACCAAGGGGTGCTGAATTTCATGCACTGGCATACAAGTTATCCTTTAAATTTTATCGTGGACTGACGTTCTCGATTAACGATTAATTGAGTGACATCAGGGCGAGAGTAATGTCCGACGGGGTCAAAATTTTGTCTTTCTTCCAATACTTTTTTATGATCTATTTCAGCAACAAACACGCCTTCTACGCCTATTTGAGGCTCTATCACCCACGACCCATCAGGTGCACTGAGGCACGATGCGCCATTAGCTATAAATTCTGAATCGTTATACGACAGTATCTCTTCAAGATACGGCGTTGTTGAGGGAAAATCCGTAGGTCTCATTAAGCCAGAGACCGACATGACATAACTGCGTCCCTCTTTTGCAATGAAGCGCGTGATGTCGTGTGTATTGTGTTCGCCACCTGGCCAGATAGCAACCCGTAAATCTTCACCCTGAGCATACATGGCTGCACGCGCTAATGGCATCCAGTTCTCCCAACAATTTAATGCGCCTACGGTAAATTCTTTAAGCTTATGGGTAACTAATCCATGTCCATCGCCCGGTGCCCATGTTAACCGTTCTTCATAAGTAGGCTGAAGTTTTCTGTGTACTGATTGAATAATGCCATTTTCATCAATATACACCGCAGAACAATACACACTATGGCCGCCTCTATCAGAAGGACGTTCGATAGCACCTAATACAAAACTGATATTATTTTGTTTTGCAAATTGGCAAATACCATCGAGATCGCCATCTTCAATACTGACCGCTTGTGAAACATAGTGGCTATGTAAGGTTTTTTGTTTGGTTGAATTAAATTCAGCGCCATGAGTGCGTTCTATCCAAAACGGATACCCAGGAAGTAGACCTTCACCAAATGTCACTAAATTGGCCTTTTGATTTACGGCTGTTTGCGCTGCATCTAATATTTTTTCAATAGTTTTGTGTTTATTGCCCCAAACCGGTGAAATCTGAGCTAAGGCAACTGAGAGATTATTTGAATTATTCATAGTCATCCGAACAAAAAAGGACGTTTAACCTTGTTTGAATGTTGACTAATAAGGTTAAACTCTAAAAAAAGATAAATACCTAGGTACTGCTTTTAAGTATTGCTCATATTCGAATGGAAAAACACTGATTAAATGTTTTTCTTCAGCATGAATTTGTCTAATGATGGCGTAGCTACCAACGATTGAACATATTAGAGTAAATAAAGAAGGCAAAGTAAAAAAGAAGCCTGTTTGAGCTGAAATAATACCAATATACATAGGGTTTCTAGAAAACCGATACATCCCGTTTTTATGGAGTATTGTGGGGCCATTAGGGTCAATCCCACTTCGCCAATTATCGCCGAGTTGCTTGTGAGCAGATAAAGTAATCATAAAGCCAGACAACATAAGTACCATTCCCAAGCCCAAAAGCGTAGGTGAGACCAAAGCATGAAAAGGAACAAGCACTGAATCTAGGTTTGGCGCAAATAAACGCGCTACGCATAAAGCCCAAATCACAACCCTAAACAGCCTGAAAAGAATATGATTCCACCACGTTTTGCTGTACCTAACTCCGGCAAACACTTTCTTTTGTTTAGGTGTTTTGTCGTATACCGTTAACCTAAGCGTGTAAATGACCGCAACGCTAGAGAAATAAAACGCTAAAAAGAACTTAGAAATATAAAACCAGTCCATCAGCTATCTGCACCCACATGTATACCAGCTTAACCCACTAACAGTATAGTAATAGGTAAAAGCATAATGCTAGTAGTATATTAATGTTTGATAAAAAATCTGCCTTTTGCACAGCAAACGAGTATGATCACCGCTTAATAAGTTTCAGTTTAAATAAAAGACTCTCTCAATGTTATTACACTCTACCAAACAAGATTGGTTCGGCAACCTTCGCGGAGACATACTTGCCGGCATCGTTGTAGCCTTAGCACTCATACCCGAAGCTATTGCTTTTTCTATCATCGCGGGCGTTGATCCCAAAGTCGGCTTGTATGCGTCATTTTGTATTGCGGTAATCATAGCGTTTGTCGGTGGGCGTCCTGGAATGATTTCAGCGGCTACAGGAGCGATGGCCCTTGTGATGGTGACCTTGGTAAAAGAGCATGGACTGCAATATCTACTGGCTGCCACACTACTTACAGGTATCTTACAAATTATGGCTGGCTACCTTAAGTTAGGGTCGCTTATGTCATTTGTCTCTCGCTCTGTGGTAACCGGATTTGTTAATGCCTTAGCTATTTTAATTTTTATGGCGCAGCTGCCTGAGTTAACCAACGTCACTTGGCATGTCTATGCAATGACGGCTGCAGGGCTAGGAATTATTTATTTATTTCCTTATGTGCCAATTATCGGAAAAACCTTACCCTCTCCGCTCGTCTGTATTTTGAGTTGTACAGCGTTTGCAATGATTGTTGGTCTCGATATTCGTACCGTGGGTGATATGGGACAACTTCCCGATACCTTACCTGTGTTTTTATGGCCAGATGTGCCGATTTCTATGGAAACGCTATTCATTATATTGCCCTACTCGGCTGCGCTGGCTGTTGTAGGCTTATTGGAATCGTTGATGACGGCGACGATTGTTGACGACCTTACCGACACCGACAGCGATAAGAATAGAGAATGTAAAGGACAAGGCATTGCTAATATTGGAGCCGGATTGTTAGGCGGAATGGCAGGTTGTGCGATGATTGGGCAATCTATCATCAATGTTAAGTCTGGCGGAAGAGGTCGTCTTTCAACGTTTATTGCGGGTGCCTTATTACTTATCATGGTTGTGTTTTTAAGTGACTGGATAAGCCAAATTCCGATGGCAGCCCTAGTGGCGGTTATGATTATGGTGTCTATTGGTACATTTAGTTGGGAGTCAATTCGCAACTTACGTTCACATCCATTGTCGTATAACGTTAGTATGTTAGCTACTGTTCTAGTAACAGTAGCCACGCATAACTTGGCGTACGGCGTATTTGTTGGAGTTCTATTTGCTTCGGTATTTTTTGCTAATAAAGTTAGTCATTTTATGTATGTTGAGTCGGAATTTGATGAACACACAAAATCGGCCAAATACAAAGTGCATGGACAAGTGTTTTTCAATTCAGCAGAAAAGTTTGTGAATGCCTTTGATTTTAAAACGGTTGCCAAACAGATAGAAATAGATCTTCAGCATGCTCATTTTTGGGATGTAACCGCTGTGGAATCACTCGATAAAGTCGTATTAAAGTTTAAACGCGAAGGGTCCACGGTAACATTGGTGGGAGTCAACGAAGCGAGCGCCACGATTATCGATAGATTTGGTATTCACGACGACCCTGAAGAGATAAATAAGGTACTTGGAGGCCATTAAAATGACACAAGCTCACGTATTTGCAGTAATTGATAATGCCTTTACATGTAGTAGTGTTGGTGATTACGCATCTTGGATTGCAACCACCGTTGACACCCCTTTAACTTTTCTGCACACCGTTGAACATTCAATTATGCCAGCAACAAGCGACTTGAGTGGAAGTATTGGTTTGGGGAGTAGAGAAACGCTTTTACACGAACTCATACAACTTGAAGAACGACGCAGTAAACTGCTTATTGAGCAAGGCGAAGCCTTGCTTTCAGACGCTGCGAAAACAGCTAAAGTTAACGGCGTGCGCGACTGTTTTACCATGCAAAGACACGGTGGTTTGTCTGAAACGCTGCTTGAATTAGAAGATAAGATACGAGTGCTTGTGTTGGGTTTACGGACGGAAGAAGAAGATTCAGAAAATGCCGCGCTTGGTAGGCAAATAGAATCAATTATCCGAGCGTTGCATAAACCCGTTTTAATTGTAAATAAACACTTTAGTCGCCCCAGTCGTTTGTTGTTAGCTTATGACGGAAGTGATGCCGCAAAGAAAGCATTGAATTGGTTAACATCTTCACCACTTTATAAACAAATGGTTTGCCACCTTATTTATGTCTGCAACGATGAAGCGGCAGGTAAAAATGTGCTTTCTGAAGCGCTTGAACGTTTGGATACTGTAGGTATTCAAGCGCATAGCAAAGTGCTATCGGGCGACGTTGCTAGTCAACTACTTGATTATCAACAGAGCCATGATATCGACTTGATTGTGATGGGATGTTTTGGCCATAGCCGCCTGAGAGAAATATTTTTAGGCAGTTTTACGCTCAAAATGATTGCTAACGCTCAAATCCCCTTATTGCTTTTGCGATAAAGTGCTATTGCTTCAAAGTTAATCGTCGATATACTAACGAATAAACCGTAGTATATTGAAAGATAAACAAAAGAACGCAAAATGGAAAAAGTTGAGGTTGTAAAAAAACTTATTCGCTCGCACAACTATTGCGATATTGAAAAAATTTATATTCGATGTTTAGAATTTGGCATTCACGTAAATAAAACCGCTTTGTCGCGCTTCTCTCAAAAGTTATCTTTGCTCGATAAGGTTAATAAACCAATAGACAGACAAAAAGAAGAGCAAGTTGCTGCATCTGTTATTGACGTTCCTGCTAGACAGGCTACTCCAAGGCAAGTTGAATTAAGTGAGCAACATGAAAATGATTTCATTGTAGAACGCTCTGTTGCGGTGAATGTTAAAGCAGAGTCAGATAATATAAAAAGCGTAGTCGACATTGCTCGACCCGTTGAAATTCAACAACCTGAAACGTTAAAAACAGAAGGGACTATCGGTTTCTCTGAAGCAAAGCGTAGAGAGGCTGAAATTACATTCGAATTGGGTGCGCTGAAAATAAAAGAACATGCCTTGCTGGAAGAGTTAAACAAGCTGTCTAAAATTATTGATGAAACCCACTAGGGGCGAAATGTCAGCCCTATGAGAAAAAATGGATAGGTTTTGTGGAGTATAGCTTTCTTGTTTTCGCATTTTTCTTTGGGCTTGGCTTTAAACTTGTCGGGCTTCCTCCCTTAGTTGGCTACCTAGCTGCCGGCTTCGCACTTAATTTACTCGGTTTTACGCTTACCGAAACGCTCACCGATATTGCTGATTTAGGCATTACCATTATGCTGTTTAGCATTGGCTTAAAGCTCAATATTAAAGATCTAGTTCGTAGAGAAGTCATTGTGAGTAGTTTGACCCACAGCGGCATTTGGGTGCTAGCAATTTCAAGTATCATCTATGGCATATCAATTGGTTTATCGTTTATAAGCGATATCCCCCTGAATACCGCTTTATTAATCGGCTTTGCCTTAAGTTTTAGCAGTACGGTTTGTGTTGTAAAAGTATTGGAGGAATCGGGCGAAAGTCGTACACGACACGGTAAAATTGCAATTGCAGTTTTGGTGATGCAAGACGTTATTGCTGTTTTGTATATGGTGATCACGACAGGCAAAACCCCATCTATCTTAGCTTTTTCTTTGCTAGGGTTATTTCCGTTAATCCCTGTTTTTTATCGTATTGTTAATAAATCGGGGCATGGCGAGTTACTCCCTCTTACTGGCTTCATATTTGCGTTAGGTGGCTATCATATCTTTGAAGCGGTAAGCATAAAAGGCGATCTGGGCGCCCTCATCGCTGGCTTGCTTTTGTCAAAGCATGTGAAGGCCGTGGAGCTTTCTAAATCATTACTTAGTTTCAAAGATTTATTTTTAATCGGTTTTTTCTTAAGTATTGGTCTATCGGCATTGCCAACGATAAACATCATCGGCATTGCGTTAATTTTATGTCTCTTCATGCCAGTAAAATTTATATTGTTTTATGGCTTATTTACCTTATTACGTTTACGTGCAAGAACCGCTTACCTATCCGGTTTGGCGTTATCAAATTATAGTGAATTTGGTCTTATTGTTGGTGCGTTATCTGTCTCACTGGGTATGTTAAGTGAAGAGTGGTTGGTGGTGTTAGCTATCGCCACCTCCTTATCATTTGTTATTACTAGCATGCTCTATAAGACATCTCACAAGCAGTACACCCGCTTCAAAACCTCACTCAGACGCTTTGAAAAATCTCAACGTCTTCCTGAAGACATGTATCCCGTTTTATCGGATGTCGAATTTTTGGTGGTTGGAATGGGGAGAGTAGGCAAAGGCGCATATACGTCTTTAAACAATTTAGTGGGTCAACGAGTGTTTGGTATGGATGCCGACAAAGAAAAAGTCACCCAGCTAAAAAATGACGGTTTAGATGTTATTTTGGGCGATGGTGAAGATATCGATTTGTGGGAAAACATTGATATTAGCAGTATGAAGTTAGTGTTATTGGCCTTACCGTCTATTGACGATGTGAGCAATATAAATAGGGAATTAAGAAACGCGGGATACCAAGGCAAAGTTGCAGCCGTCGCTCGTTATCAAGATGAAGTTGATACCTTGTTAGTCAATGGTGTTGATAAAGTCTTTAACTTTTTTACCGATGCTGGCTTAGGCTTCGCTGAAGAAAGCCTAAATTTTATTCATTCAACTGAACCCAACATTTCCACCAAATAAGAATCAATAACAAATCAAAAACCATTATCATTTGTATGTTATTGTTTTTAAATGATTTTTTTGACTTTTTCTATATTCTGTATATACTTAACAAAGTCAACATAGCCTTGGAGAAATAAATGAAAGGCGACAAAAAAGTCATTACTGAATTAAATCAAGTTCTTACAACAGAGCTAACATCAATCAACCAGTACTTTTTGCATGCTCGCATGTACAAAAACTGGGGATTAACTGAGCTTAACGAAAAGTTGTACAAAAAATCGATTAAAGATATGAAGCAAGCTGATGCGTTAATCGAACGCATTTTGTTTTTGGAAGGGCTTCCAAATTTGCAGGCTTTAGGAAAGTTATACATTGGTGAAGACACGGAAGAAATGCTCAGTTGTGACAAGCGGTTTCAAGCCGAGCAAATCGAAGTAATTAGAGCTGCTGTAAAGTTATGCGAAACCGCAAAGGACTATGTGAGTCGAGACTTGCTAACAGATTTGTTGGAATACGAAGAAGAACACCTAGACTGGATAGAAACGCAAGAATATCAGATAGAAAACATGGGTATTGAGAATTATTTACAGGCTCAAGTGATGGGGGATGACGACTAATGGACATCAAAGGTAATCAAAAAGTAATTAATGCGCTGAATAGTTTATTGGCATTTGAATTAGCGGCTATGGACCAATACTTTATTCATTCGCAAATGTATTTAGATTGGGGGCTCAATAAATTATATGAGCGTATCAGCCATGAATTCGACGATGAAAAAGGGCACGCAACGAAATTGATCGAACGCATGCTGTTTCTCGAAGGCCGGCCTGATATGCAAAATAGGACTGGCTTCGAAGTGGGAAGTGACGTTCCTTCGATGCTAGAGAGTGACTTACGAGTTGAATACGAAGTAGCGTCTGCCTTACGTGAAACTATCGCCTTGTGCGAAAAGGAAAAAGATTACGTAACGCGCGATATGCTGTTAATTCTGCTTGATGATACAGAAGAAGATCACGCCCATTGGCTTGAGCAGCAGCTGGGCCTTATAAAGCGTTTAGGATTGTCTAATTATTTACAGTCGCAAATGTAACAAGCGATATTAACTAAACGTCTTAAAGGTAAGACGTTTAGTTATTGTGTTTTCATCTACTTCAATATGGATCGTAAGTTGCCAAATCATATTCGGTTCAGAACAGGCACCTAGTAAAGTCCAACCCTCCCATTCGAGATTTGTAGAATTTTCTTCAATAACGGCGATGACACCCATATACATATTAATGCCACGAATAGAAACGTCTTTTATTGTAAAAACGCGATCACTTGATATACGCAAACTCAGTTGCTCTTCTATTTGAGGAGGTTCAAAAAATTCAACTTTAAGATTATTCTGCCCAAGCGCGATAACACAGGGTTTGTTTGTGATATCACAAGATTGAGTAGAACCTGAAGTATGATCTGAGTGATTAATACTGCTGACACTTATTAAGATAAGACCAAACAAGCCGAGCACGCATAACGAGGCAATTAGAGAAGAAGTGGCTTTTTTTTTCATTATTGTGATCATTTTGTTTTTATTTTGTTAGTGTAAATAAAGCTTTATTACTTTAATGCATTATATCAGTGCTCAAGTGTATCTTTTTGTAATTAAGATATTTATTATCCGCATTGCAAAAATGCGTGTATTTGATCCATAACACATAAGCATAAAAACGACAGAGTAAAATCACGCAATATAACCATAATTTGCTATGGTTACACTAGGCTTCGGTCTAAGCATTTAACAGCGTACTTTAATACAATTCCAATTGATAAGTGGAAATATAAACAATGAGTGAACTCAGCCAGGTTAAACCTGATTACAACTATAAAGTGGTAAGACAATTTACCATTATGACCGTAGTATGGGGTATTGTGGGAATGGGCTTAGGCGCATTTATAGCCGCACAACTTTTTGCACCCGCCCTAAACTTTGATATTCCCTATTTAACTTTTTCTCGGCTGCGGCCACTGCACACGAATGCGGTTATTTTTGCTTTTGGTGGGTGTGCGCTTTTTGCTACTTCCTATTATGTTGTTCAGAGAACCTCACAGGTTAGACTATTTTCAGACAAACTCGCTGCTTTCACCTTTTGGGGATGGCAAGCGGTTATTGTTTTAGCGGCGATCACCTTACCTCTGGGGCTTACCACCAGTAAAGAATACGCTGAGCTTGAGTGGCCGATAGACATACTTATCGCGTTGGTTTGGATAGCGTACATTATCAATTTTTTTGGCACCTTGATTATTAGAAAAGTGTCTCATATTTACGTTGCGAACTGGTTTTTCGGTGCTTTCATGTTAACCGTCGCGGTACTGCATATTGGCAACAGCATGGCGATCCCTGTTTCGTTTACGAAGTCTTATTCAATTTACGCAGGTGCGGTAGATGCCATGATGCAATGGTGGTATGGGCATAATGCAGTAGGCTTTTTCTTAACGGCGGGGTTTTTGGGGATGATGTACTACTTTGTTCCTAAGCAGGCGGGTCGTCCCGTTTATTCCTACCGTTTATCCATTGTGCATTTTTGGGCGCTCATTTCCTTATACATCTGGGCGGGCCCTCACCATTTACACTACACTGCCCTACCCGACTGGACTCAGTCTTTAGGTATGGTGATGTCGCTGATTTTGTTCGTTCCCTCATGGGGAGGCATGATCAACGGCATAATGACACTTTCAGGTGCATGGCATAAATTGCGAACGGATCCTGTATTGAGATTTTTAATCGTATCTTTATCGTTTTATGGAATGTCAACGTTTGAAGGTCCGATGATGGCCATTAAAACCGTAAACGCGTTGTCTCATTATACCGACTGGACCATTGGTCATGTACACTCTGGTGCATTAGGCTGGGTAGCCATGGTGTCGATAGGTTCTTGCTATCATCTTATTCCGCCACTATTTGGCCAGAAAAACATGTACAGTACCTCGTTGGTTAATGTGCACTTTTGGTTAGCAACTATTGGTGTTGTGCTGTATATCGTTGCAATGTGGATATCAGGTGTGGCTCAAGGCATGATGTGGCGAGCCATTAATGCTGACGGCACATTGAAATATAGCTTCGTAGAAGCACTTGAAGCGTCAAAACCCTTTTATGTAATGCGCTTTATCGGCGGATTATTTGTGGTCGCAGGTATGTTGGTGATGGCGTACAACACTTATAGAACAGTGCGCGCTCCCAAAAATAGCTCTTCGCCCGAACTAGCTCCTCAGGCAGCATAAGGAGTAAATTATGATTAATACTCATGAAATAATAGAAAAAAATGTCGGCTTACTGACTATTCTAATTTTGGTCGCTATTAGTTTAGGCGCCATGGTACAGATAACCCCCCTCATGTTTCAGCAAGAAACGATGGAGCCTGTAAAAGGGTTAAAACCTTACACAGCTTTGCAGCTAGAAGGTAGAGATATCTACATTCGTGAAGGCTGTGTGGGTTGTCACAGTCAAATGATACGTCCGTTTAGAGCTGAAACAGAGCGTTACGGCCACTACAGCGTGGCGGGCGAATCGGTCTGGGAACACCCCTTTTTGTGGGGGTCTAAGCGAACAGGGCCTGATTTAGCTCGAGTCGGTGGACGTTACAGTGACGAATGGCATCGTGTTCACCTAATGAACCCCAGAGACGTTGTACCAGAATCAAATATGCCAGGTTTTCCTTGGTTAGCTGAAAATACGCTAAGTGGTAATGAGACTGCTAAAAAGATGGACGTCTTTCGTACATTTGGAGTGCCTTACACAGACGAGGATATAGCAGGCGCAAAATTAGCCGTTGAGGGTAAAACCGAAATGGAAGCCCTTATTGCTTATCTTCAATCACTAGGGACTTACTTGCAGTAATGGACCAAGGTACGATAGGCACTATTTTTACATTAGTCGTTTTTATTTCTTTTATTGGTGTTGTGTGGTGGGCGTTTAGCCGTAGAAATACAAAAAGGTTCGAAGAGGCCGCTAATCTACCTTTCGCAGATGAAGAACAACAACAAGCTGACACTAATAAAACCCAGCGGGAGCAATAATCCATGAATATGTTTTGGACAATTTGGATCTCTGTGATCACCATAGGGACGATCATAGGGTGTTACATGATTTTAAAATGGACACTATCAAATAAGACGGGCGTTCCTGAGGGAGAATCAATGGGCCATGAATTCGACGGAATTGTCGAGATCAATAACCCGCTCCCCAAATGGTGGACGTACTTATTTTATATTGTGATTATTTGGGGATTTATTTACTTAGCGCTCTACCCCGGCTTAGGCGCTTGGGAAGGTTTGTGGGGTTGGAAAAGCTCTAACCAAGGTATTCTTACTCGGGCAGAGTCAGAGCAAGCTCGAATTGACGCCAAAGAAGAAGGCTATTTGGTTCAGTATGACAGAGAACTCGACTTTGCTGACCAAACGTTTGCGCCCATTTTTGCTGAGTTCCGTAAAGTACCTGTTGAAGATCTCGCAAGAAATGAAGAAGCGACAAAAATCGGTCAGCGCTTATTTATGCAAAACTGCTCTCAGTGCCACGGCTCAGATGCAAGGGGTCAAAACGGTGGCTTTCCAAACTTAACTGACGACGATTGGTTATACGGCGGAAGTGGCGCGAAAATTAAAGAAACACTATTACTTGGAAGACAAGCCGCTATGCCTGCTTGGCTGCCTGCTTTTGGTGAGGAAGGCATCAAGGAAGTCGTGGCCTACACACTAAGCCTGAGTGGAAGAGACGTTAATCAAGCCCTTGCTGAGAAAGGTAAAGTGCGTTTTGCAGCTTGTGCGGCCTGTCACGGAGCCGACGGCAAAGGCAATCAAACGATCGGCGCGCCAAATTTAACAGACCAAGTTTGGTTGTATGGTGGTAGTGAAAAGACGGTAACCGAAACTTTAAATTACGGTCGAAACGGCGTTATGCCTTCGTTCAAGAAAACCTTGGGTGAAGACAAAATACACGTTGTTGCAGCTTATGTTTATAGTTTATCGAATTAATTTAAGTCAAGAGTTGTAGCCTCGCTTTGCGAGGCTTTGTTGTTTATGAGTACACGAAATCCCTCTCCTTGGTACACGCATTTTTGGCCATGGTTTTTAATCGCCATTCCTACATCGTCGTTTATTGTTGGTGGAATTGTTATTTACCTTGCAAACACTACCTCAGATAGCTTGGTCGTGGACGATTACTACAAAGAAGGAAAGGCCATTAATGCTAATATCGACAAAACGTCTAGAGCTAAGTATTTAAACATCACGACAGAGCTACAAATTAGCAATGGCGGTTCAGTCGCTCTAACCTTCCATTCCGGTATTCCAAAATCAGGTGAAGCACTAAAACTTTATCTTTACCACGTAACATTAGAAAACAAAGATATGGAATCTGTACTCACTCGTGATGCCAACGGTATATATCGAGGGAGTTTTGATTCGTCGGTTGAAGGAAAATGGCAAGCTAGCTTGCTGCCTTTTAACGATGAATGGAAAATACAAAACACGGTTTATTTACCACAAAGCCGTCCAGTGGTGTTCAATCCCTAAATGGCTGAACAAAATGAATGTTATCATTGCGGGCTGCCCAACGATCCCAAGTTAGTTTTTGAAACCACAATTTTGGGCGAGCGTCGCAGACTTTGTTGTGTGGGTTGTTTAGCGGTTTCTGAAGCCATTGTTGCGAATGGCTTAGAAAGCTACTATCAATATAGAACTGAAAAAGCGGAGCAAGCCGAATCACCCACCAATGATATCCTCAGCCAATTAGTGGTCTACGACGAACCCGCCTTACAAGAGGAGTTCGTTTTTGATGAAGGAAACCACAAGCATATTCAGTTAACCATAGAAGGCATAACATGCTCAGCGTGTGCATGGTTAATAGAAAAACAACTGACAAAACTCGCTGGCATTAAGCAAGTCGCTGTGAATGTGTCGGAACGACGAGCGGCGATCAGTTGGTATCCGGAGCAGATATCTTTAAGTAATGTGCTGCTTCAAATTAGAAAAATTGGGTATCGGGCATTTCCCTTTGAATCAGACAGTCACGAACGTTCGTATGTAAGCGAACACAAGTCTTACCTTAAAAAACTGGGCCTTGCAGGATTACTTAGTATGCAAGTTATGATGCTAATGACGGGCTTATATTTTGATTTGTTTGGTAATATTGAAGCTCAGACTAAACAGTATTTTCACTGGGTCGCCTTAGTACTCTCTACGCCGGTCGTGTTTTATTCAGGTAGTTTATTTACTATCAGCGCAATTAAAGCCTTATCAGCGAGAACAGTGAATATGGATGTGCCGATTGCGCTTGCAGTGTTAGCGACTTATATAGCCGGTGTTCGCTCGGTTCTCCAACAGCAAGGAGAAGTCTATTTCGAATCGATCTGTATGTTTGTTTTTTTATTGCTGTTAAGTCGTTACTTAGAACACCAAGCGCGATATAAAGCGAGTAAAGTGTCGTCAAATCTCATGCAACACATTCCTGTAACGGCCACTCTCGTCGATCAAAACGAAAAAATATCGAACAAGCTCGCTAAGCTTTTGGAGGTGGGTGACTGTTTATTGGTGAAAGCAGGTGAAGTGATCCCAGTAGATGGGGAAGTAATAGAGGGTGAATCTAGGGTTGACGAGTCCATGATTACGGGTGAATTTGTCGCAGTAAAAAAGCAAGTTAACAACAAGGTCTATGGTGGAACCGTCAATCAGCATGGCGTTATTAAAGTTCGAGTTGTGAGTACTTTAAAAAATGCCTTAGTCAGCCAAATTATTCGATTGCAAACAACGGCGTTATTAAATAAACCGCGCATTGCCTTGTTTGCAGATAGGCTATCTCGATATTTTATAATGGCAGTATTAGCGATTGCTGGGCTGACCTATATCGGCTGGTCGTATGCAGGAAATGACAATGCTTTTTGGATAACGATTGCTGTTTTGGTTGCGACCTGCCCCTGCGCACTGGGGCTTGCCACTCCAACCGCGTTTACCTGTGCCATGGCAGAATTAAATCGCCGCGGAATATTGATTAAGCGAGCCGATGCCTTAGAGCAAATCACTACGGTGAATCTTCTTGCTTTTGATAAAACGGGTACGATCACTGAGGGGAAATTTAGTATTGATAACGCTTGGTATGGAGAAAGCCTACTTCCAAAACAATGCCTTTCAATCATTCGACAAATAGAACGTTTTTCCGAGCACCCTATTGCTAACGCTTTTTTTTCCGAGCCTGACGAGGTATCAGGTGAGTTGCAAGATCAGATGGCTCAAAACATCAAAAACGTCAATGTGGCTCAAGGACAAGGGATCGGTGCAGAAGTAAACGGGAAACGTCTATTTGTAGGTTCAATATCTTGGTTTGAGGAGCTTACAGGTCAGCTATTTGGTGAGCACTATTCGCAAATCGATTTTTCACCCAATGTACTTCTGTTTAACGAGCATGAAATTTTAGCTGCTTTTTTCGTTACCGATACCTTAAAATCAGATTCAGTGCATACTGTACAACAGCTAAAGCTGTTTCCCTTTTTAGAGCTTGCGCTGTTGAGCGGAGATGTCGACGCTCACGTTAAAAACGTTGCGAAACAACTTGGTATCCCACATGCTATTGGAGGAGTCAAACCGCAAGGTAAGCTTCATGTTGTTGAACAGTGGCAGCATAGCAATAAAAAAGTCATGATGATTGGTGATGGTATTAATGACGCGCCTGTTTTATCACAAGCCGATGTCTCGGTTGCTGTGGGTAACGCGTCTGACGTAGCAAAGTCATCTGCAGATATCGTGTTATTAAGGGAAGGTTTACAGTTAGTTCCAAACCTGTTTCATTTTTCCAGACAAGTGCAAAAAACGGTTAAGCAAAATGTCGCATGGGCGCTAGGTTATAACTTACTTATTCTACCCTTTGCAGTACTGGGTTTTTTACATCCATGGATGGCGGTTATCGGCATGTCGTTAAGTTCGCTGATTGTTACCGTGAACAGCATTCGCCTTCGTGGAGTCAAAGCACAATGAGTATAATTTATGTATTAATTCCACTCGCTATCATCATTGTTGGCATCGCGATCGCAGTGTTTTTTTGGGCGGTAAAATCGAATCAATTTGATGACCTTGAACGACACGGTTCCAGTATTCTGTTCGATGATGACGTGAATCAAAAGGACAAACCGGATAAACATGAATGAGTTGTCTTTTCTTTCTGCTTTTGCAATAGGCATTGCTGGCGGTGTTCATTGTTTTGGCATGTGCGGTGGTATTACTTTGGCGATGCGAACAGCAAGCCCTCCTACCCAGCCTCATTTTCCTTTTGCGCTTAGTTACCATTTAGGACGAATCACCAGCTACACGCTTGCTGGCGCAATAACAGGCTTTTTTGGCTCTATGGTTTCCACATCATCGACAGCCGTCTCTTCATCCCTCCAATGGTTCAGTATTGTCATGCTCGTACTTATGGCTTTGTATGTGGGCCAATGGTTTCGTGGTTTAGTGGTGCTTGAGAAGGCGGGCCACACAATATGGAAATTGATACGTCCTTTATCTACCCGTTTTATTCCCTTTAAAACCCCCCTTCATGCTCTGCCATATGGGTTTATTTGGGGGTGGCTGCCTTGTGGCTTAGTGTATTCGACATTGACATGGTCATTGGCATCATGCAGTGCTCTAGATGGAGCTTTGATTATGTTTGCTTTCGGGCTCGGTACATTACCCAACATGCTTCTTGCCAGTATGGCAGCCTCACACATAAGCGCACTATTTAAGCATAAACTGACTAGGCAACTTGTGGCTGTGCTTTTATTGCTTCTCGCTGGTACTCTTATGCTTAAGCGTTTTGTATAATGCACATTTTTCAGCGACGATGAGTGGAGATGCGGTTTGTCAGCGCATAAACAACAATACAGTTTCAATAAACTTCAAAAGCGCTTGCGACGAAACGTAGGTAAAGCGATTGCCGATTTCTCAATGATTGAAGATGGCGACAAAATAATGGTGTGTTTATCGGGGGGCAAAGACAGCTACACAATGCTAGATATTTTGCTTTTTTTAAAACATATCGCACCGATACAGTTCGACATCATTGCTGTTAATCTAGATCAAAAACAACCTGGATTTCCTCAACATGTGCTTCCCGAGTATCTAAAAAGCATTAATGTTGACTACAGAATAGTCGAAGAAGACACTTACTCCATCGTTAAAGATAAAATTCCCGAAGGCAAGACGACGTGTTCTCTATGTTCACGTTTGCGTAGAGGCATTTTATACCGTACTGCAACGGAGTTAGGCGTAACCAAAATAGCCTTAGGACATCATCGAGACGACATGCTAGAAACATTGTTGCTTAATATGTTTCATGGTGGTCGCATGAAATCAATGCCGGCTAAATTGGTAAGCGATGACGGAAAACACATCGTTATTCGCCCTCTGGCCTATTGTGCAGAAAAAGATATTGCACGCTACTCCGAACAAGTCGATTTTCCTATCATTCCTTGTAATTTATGCGGCTCCCAAGAGAACCTGCAGCGGCAAGCCGTAAAAACCATGTTACAAGATTGGTCTCGCCGCTTTCCTGGCCGCATCGAATCCATGTTTAGAGCGACGCAACATATTACCCCTAGCCACATGTTAGATCGAAACCTCTACGATTTTAAAAACATACAGCGCAGCGACACGCCTGTCATAGAGGGTGATAAGGCCTTTGATCACGAATCATTTTTCGATGCTAAGGCAACAAAAAATGACAACGAGATCCACGTAATTTCGCTGAGCAGCAAAGAAACAACAGAGAGTAGCAGCTAATGAAAATTGGCTTAGCCTTAGGAGCAGGTGCAGCAAGAGGTTGGACCCATATTGGTATTATTGAAGCGCTTGAAGCCCTAGGGCTTAAAATCGACGTGGTCGCAGGCTGTTCAATTGGGGCTTATGTAGGTGCAGCCTATGCCAGTGGCAAATTAGAAGAGTTGAAGCTTTGGGCGAGCACACTTACCGAATGGCAAGTATTGGCATTAATGGGTATGGGGTTTCGCAAAGGTGGCTTGGCTTCGGGACAAAAAGTGTTTGAAAAGTTGGCAAGCGATTTTTGTGCTCCCAGCTTTGAAGAAATGAGTAAACCCTTTGCCGCTGTGGCAACTGATTTACACAGTGGACGGGAAGTCACCTTCAGGCATGGAGCAATAGGAACCTCAATACAGGCCTCTTGTGCCATTCCTGGTCTTTTTCCTCCTGTGGCACACGGTTCGCGCTGGCTGGTTGATGGTGCTGTGGTTAATCCTGTACCGGTAAACTTGTGTCGTCAACTAGGTGCGGATTTTGTTATTGCAGTGAATCTCAATGCAGATTTTCGTCCACAGCGCTCTCCCACCGTCACTGTTAAGCATGAAAAAATACAAAAATCGACTGATGACTTTTTTTCGAAAAGTCAAAATGCGTTTCGACAATGGTTTTCGCCGGACAATAAATCTAATAATGACGCGGCGGATGTGCCTGGTATTTTTTCAGTTATTAATAATTCGTTGCAGATTTTACAAGCGCGCGTCACGCGCTCACGATTGGCTGGAGATCCGCCCGATCTGTTGATTGAACCCAGATTAGAAAACGTCGGTATAATGGAGTTTCATCGTGCGCAAGAATTGATTACCTTGGGCAGTGAATCAATTCAGCGACTCGCAGAGCAAATTCACTATCAACTTATTTCTAATTAATTGCACTAGCGAGTAGATAATGCTGTGATCCGTAAGGGCACGGCAGGTAACGCTAGCGCTTTTACATTATCAATGGCAGCATCGTCTAATACCAAAACGCCCTGTTCAATGTACTCGCCCTCACCTACACTAGCCGACAGCTTTTCATCGGAAAAACTAATAATTAGACCTTTGACGTTGGGCATTAAAAAAGAAAGAAAGCTGCCCATTTCGTTAAAAAATGCAACATATTGCGATTCAATCTCTTTAAGTTCAGCCTGGGTATAATTCTGTTTTAACATATCAGGCTTAGTTTCAAGCTGAACCGACATATCACATTGGTTTGCTTTTTCTTCAAATTCAATTTGCACTATGGCATCGGCTAAGTTCAACGCTCGCTCAGACGGAACGGTAAATCGTCGTTCGCCGGTAATCATCAGCGGTATTGTTTTTTTGTCTGTGATGATCTGTGCCGACGTTAAATTACACAAGCTGTTTGAATTAACGTTAATAAAGCCAAACGCAAACTGTAGTTTGTCGGTATCTTCTTGTTGGAGTTTTCTAACATGACTGTAAAAGCTTTTGTAAGACACATCGATTGCATCGGCATAAACAGGAAGGCAGCTTGAGCAAAGCAATAAAAAGATAACGCAATATTTCATTCAGAAAAGTACTCGTTGTTAACACGGATCATAGCTTGAATTTCATCGACGTAATCATGCCCTCTTTCAGAATAACTAATGAGCCCCTCCGCAAGCGCGCTGCCAGAAATAGGTGCTTGGTTCGCTCGCAAGCTGGCTCTAATATCTCGTAACGCTGAATAGGCTTCATGTCGATTCAAATTTCTAAGGTAAGTATACACTGCCGCAGTAAGGTTATCGAACTTTGCTACTTCATGATTTAAATCACTGGCTCTTTGTGTGGGAACGAAGCCACATCCTTCGACAAAACACCAGAGGCCAAAAAAATTATACCCTTTTCGAGCGAATCTCGATGTTCCCCACGCTGACTCGTTAGCTGCCTGAACCAAGACTAATTCGATAGGAATAATATCCACTCTGTGCAACAAGTCAGTGATGAGCTGTTCAGAAATTGCTTCATCCTCCAATTTGTTTGACGTCTCCACTCTATATTCTTTAGCAAGCCAGCGTATTTTCTCTTTTGATTTCTCAGCAAGTGGCTCATTCCGCTGTATTTTTCTTTGAAACATTTGTAATTGATGCCTAATTCCCAATATGTGCTGATTTTGTTTCACCACTTCCGGCTTTAGATAACTGAAAAAACGCTGTTTCTTTTCTTTCACCTGTTTAAATTTTGAAAAGTTGGGTACCGGCTTTTGTGCTGTCTTGGAAGCAGGCGGTAGTAACGATTTTTCGACAGGCTCAGTCGACAGGAACCACAAATAAGCCACTAGCGCTATGGCTACGCTGAACGATAAAATAATTCTAATAAGGCTTGTTTTACGGATCATAAGCGACGTTTTATTCTTAGTGGCTTAAGAGAAAAATAAGATATTGACCGCGACTATTACCAAGAGTACACCCATTGCTCTATCTATCCAATAACTATAGCGTTGTAAATAATCTTGTATTGGGCCTGTATTAATTAAAAGAGAAAGCCCACAAAACCATACGGCGGTAGCCAAAGCCAAATATATGCCGTAAGCAATCTTAACAGAGAGCGGTGTACTTTGTTGAACCACTAATCCAAACAAAGATATAAAGAACAATGTCGCTTTGGGATTAATGCCATTTGTAACAAAACCAAGAGTGAACGCTTTTTTCACAGAGAGCCGAGTTTGGCTGCCATTCTCTTTATGACCTTGGTTAAGCTCAACACCCTTACTACTGCGTATTGCGCCGTAAGCTAAGTAAAGCAAGTAAGCGGCGGCCACATACTTGATCATGTTAAATAACCAAGGTGTGGTAGTTAAAACGAATCCAAGACCAAAAATAGAGTAACCTACGTGAACCAAAATACCCGTACCTACACCTAAGCTAGTGATGATGGCCACTCTTTTCCCGTAATGAATACTATGCCTTACAACGACTGCAAAATCCGGTCCTGGGCTAGCAACCGCTAATAAGTGAATCATTGCTATTGAAAAGAATTCTGGCCAATCAACAGTCATTCTTTGGACTCTTTATTGTGTTTATGTATTACGCGATATACATTTTCTTTTATTATTGGCTTCGCCACATAGTCGTCCATGCTAGACGCTAGTGCGCAATCAACATCAGCTTTATTGACGTCAGCAGATAAACCGATAACGATGCATTGTTTATCAAACTGTCTGATTTTTTGTGTTGCTTCGATGCCGTCAAGGCTAGGCATATGTACATCCATAAAAATAATATCATACTGGTGTTTGGAGGCTGTATCCACCGCACTCCTACCATCTTTCGCTAAGTCTAAGTCTAACTCGAATAAAAGTGGATCAAGTAATTTACTTGCCACAATTTAACGAGTTTTTCGCCAAGGTTGTTTTCAACGTCGTTTATGGACTCGGAGAAAAAGTAAATAAATTATATTTTCACACGAAGAGAACTTAACTAAAAGTTTAGACTAGCTTGCTTTATTTGCTTGAGGAATTCGATGTTTTGCTGGATACACATTTTTGTAAAATGGTGCCCAGGGCCGGACTTGAACTTTGATTTAATTGATTGTTCTTAATAAAGAATAAAAATAAATGCAGATCGAAAGCACCGCCGTAGCACCGGTTCTTGTTGGTGAAATTTGGGACTTGAACCCGGACAAAACCGTAGTTTCTAACGCATTGATAGTTATACTTAAAATATCATACAGTTAATTAATAACACAGTTCAATTTTGGGTCCGAAGCTTCTTTTTCTTTAGCGGGTAACACCTTAGGCAAGTAGGGTGTTTCACAAAACCACTAAGCATCAACACAAATTATCCTGCATTAGACAGAGTCAGAGAACGGATATCGTTCTTGGTCGATAATTTTGAACACTCAGCAGTACTAAAGCACAGAAATTGGCAGTTACTACGTTCTTTTTTTTAAATAATCTGTAAACTACACGGTGGCTGAACAGAGAATCATACTCTACTAAAAATCAACCTAGTTTGTTACCGATGAGGTGTTTATGAATACAAAAATTGAAGCCTACGGCGTTAAAGCAGTTAAGCGCCCTAAAATTGCAGCTAATAAGAAACTTGACTTGTCTGGTGAGTACGGTCAGCAAATTGTAAAATCCGAAACTAAACTAGTTTTGAGGACCCACAAGCGCACATTTGAAAAACTTGCAGACATGTAATGGAGCTCATTTTTTTTCCATTCGAACGCGTTATTGAAATAAACGTATTCATCCTCGAAAACGAGCCAGGTATGAAGGGGACTGCTGATATCAACAAGCTTCAGGGAGCTTTGGGTAGGATTGATAACGCTATCGTCTATTCTGGTATGGATGATGTTTTCGAAATCGCCGCAAAATACGCAGCTTCTATAGCTCTTTCACACTCACTTCCCGACGCTAATAAACGTACAGGCTTGGCGGTTGCTCTTGAATACCTATCTCTAAACGACTTCGAATTAACTGCCGACAATGACTTGTTTGCAGACGCAATCCGAGATTTAGTCATAGGCAAAATTGATGAGGTGGATTTTGCCGACTTGCTCTATTCGCAGTACGTTTTTGAGCAAAGCTCAGATATGTGAAAATCGGGAACGTTCATTGCAATCTGCATGACTGTATTAGAACCCACTGAAAAAAGCTAAAAGTGGACAAAAAGTAGTAATCACTATTTTAAACTGTTGTGGCGAAAGAGAGGCCACCCTTTATCTCAAGTGACCTTCGATATGATCTGCAAAAAGTGTGAAAATATTGAGCACATGCCGTCGCCTCGTTCTTTTTCGTGCAAATCGTGTCATAGCAGCCTAGCTGCCACGACTACTTCGATCATCAATTGTCCTTGCCCAAAATATGGGATTGGAATGATTGAGAGCCAATAGTAATCCCAAGAGGATCGTTTGAAATTCGCTCTCTTTTTAAAGAGGGTGCCTCATCCGTTCAATTCACCCACTTCATAGTTTCTAATACCTCAACCAACTCATGTCTCATTGCAAATTCATAGTGATTATCCATTGTATCTTCGGACACTGAATTGCAAGAGAACAAAACCCATATAATGTTGAAGCAAAAACTTACTTCGAAATAATGGAGCTAATGAGTATTAGCTCAATAAATATGCCAGCAATTTGTAAAAAAAGAATTTAGAGATCTGCTTGGATGGAAGGCTTAGAAAGATTTTAAGCGTTTACGATCCCGTTGAAGAAAAATAAAGAGCCGATAAATGGACATATCACTTTAAAAAGATAGTGAAACAGTACACTACCACCATAAGTTTTGCGTTTTTTGCCGTTGACTACCATTTCGTAGACGTCATACGCTCCCTTATCGCTATTATAATTTACTTTGGCTGAAACTATGTCTCCAACTTGAAGTGAGGAATTAGAGCCTAATAATTGAGTTCTAAATCCACCACATTGAAGAGTAACAATGCCGTATCTATTAATACTATTACCTACTTTTTCGCGCTTGATTTCCTTTGAGGCAACAGTTCCGTTTGTAATCAGCAGATTTTCATAGGCAGGAACGCCGGTAACGAGACTGTATACTGAAAATAAGAACAACCCGAAGCTTACGAAAAGTGAATCATAACCTTTTGAATTAGTTTTCTTTTTTACAATTAGGACTTTTTCGAAATTTACTTCAACACAATGGTCACGAACAAAGTTAATAGTATCGATCCTAACAATCGAGCCATCTTTTAACTTGATATCAAATATATTTGAACCGTAAGAAATTTCTCTTAGCCATCGATTATTGTGATAGACATCTACTTTATGCGTTAAGAAGCTGAAAAAGTTTGCCTTTCGTAGTTCGACTATCTCATCATTAAAATGTGGGCTATCAATTTTAAATCTTCTCATCAATACTCCTTTATCAACGAATCACATAGGGAATAAAGATATCGAATTACGATTCTTTACATACGCTAGAGTCTAAAATATGTCTACTAAAGAGAAGCGTGTAGCCACACAAAAATATACCGAAAAGGATTATAGAACATAATTTATTATGATTAAAAGATGGTGCCCGGGGCCGGACTTGAACCGGCACACTGTTACCAGCGAGGGATTTTAAATCCCTTGTGTCTACCAATTTCACCACCCGGGCATGGGGTACGCAATTGCGTTGGTTAGGCATGGTTGCCTTATCGACTATTGAGTTATGGAGGCGGAACCCGGAGTCGAACCGAGATCCACGGATTTGCAATCCGCTGCATAGCCATTCTGCCATTCCGCCACTTGAGTATTGGAGCGGGAAACGAGATTCGAACTCGCGACCCCGACCTTGGCAAGGTCGTGCTCTACCAACTGAGCTATTCCCGCATAAACCCATGTTCATGTAACGCGTCAGGCATTGCATGACTCAATGTGGGGGTGAATTCTACATTTACTTTTCGAGCTGTCAACTGTAAATACGTTCGAACGCGCGGTTTTTAATCAAGTAGGGTTTATATGCTGAAATTTCGTTCTAAAATCGCTATGTTTTTAACTGTGGCCATGCAGATAAGGTGTATTTGGTCATAGACCAGAGAGAAAGTACTGCTGACACATACAATAAAACTTTTCCCAAGGACACCCAATATAAAGTAAATCCCATAAATGTCTCTAAGCCAGATAACAAACCAATGAGGGCCAACATTTGCATAGATGTTTTCCATTTACCTATGTTCGACACCTTCACTTTTTTATGTAAACCGCGCTGCCCCATCCACTCTCTTAAAGCACTAACGTATACTTCTCGCAGCAATAAAACGATTGATGGAATAGTAATGTAGATTGAATGATAGGAATGGGTGATCATCAGAAGAGCGGCAGCAACAATTAATTTATCGGCGACTGGGTCAAGAAATGCGCCAAAAGGGGTGCTTTGATTTAATTTTCTAGCTAAATAGCCATCAAACCAATCGGTTACTGCAGCCAGAAGAAAAATACATGCACCGGCTTCGTGTGCCCATTTCCAATCTAAAAAATAAACAAAAACAAAAACAGGAATAAGTACGACTCGCATGGATGTAATGATGTTAGGAATGGTCCACATAGTATTCTCTAAAAAGCGCAAATCCTGAATTTAAAACACATATTTCATGAAGCGTTATTCTGCCACTTACTAAACTGCATAGCTACTGACTAATCGCACAGCTAACCATGAAGATGCTCGTAGATGGTCTCGGCCAACTGTTTACTCACACCAGGAACCTTTGCAATTTCTTCCAAGCTTGCTTTTTTTAAGCCCTGCAATCCGCCCATGTATTTTAACAAAGCCTGACGTCGTTTTGCGCCTACGCCCTTTATCCCTTCCAATACTGAGCTACGCTTTGCTTTTTGTCTTCTCTGTCGGTGCCCTGTAATAGCAAAGCGATGCGATTCATCGCGAATATGTTGCAGCAAATGCAAACCGGGTGAATGACTCTCTAAGCTTATTACTTCTCGAGTATAACCCGTAATTAAGGTTTCAAGTCCGGCTTTTCTTGTTACCCCTTTAGCTACGCCAATAATAAGCGGCTTATATTCATCGGGCCATTGTTCAAAGTGTTCTTCTGCTTGAGTAATTTGCCCTTTGCCGCCGTCAATCACTAATACATTTGGGATCTTGCTATCGACTGACGGTTTTTTATATCGCCGAGAAAGCGCTTGTGCCATCGCTGCATAATCGTCACCGCCAGTTATGCCTTCTATATTGAAGCGACGATATTCAGATTTAAGCGGTCCTTCTCTACCAAATACCACACAAGACGCTACGGTTTGCTGACCAGAAGTATGGCTGATGTCAAAGCATTCCATTCGTTGAATTGGCTGATTAAGTTCCAAGGCTTCTTCAAGTGCAATGAACCGTGCGTGTACAGACTTTTGAGCTGCGTATTGCGTATCTAGCGCATTCTGCGCATTGGTATTGGCCAATTGAAGATAGCGTCGCTTTTCATCGCGTGCCCCCTTATACAGAGTAACGTTATGGCTCGATTCTTGTTTTAACACTTGAACAATCGCTTGTTCTTCCTCTAAGTCCATAGGAAGGACAATATGTTTAGGTATGGTTTTATTTTTCGCCAAATAAAATTGCAATAAAAAGGACTGAAAAATTTCTTCTTCAGATACAGTATTGGGTACTCTTGGAAAATAAGCCTTGCTCCCTAACATTTGATTTTCGCGGATAAACATAACTTGCACACAAGCCATGTTACCTTTGAAAGCGAAACCAAAAATATCCATATTGTCTTGTGTGCCTGCTACGAACTGACGTTCTTGTACTCGCCGAAGCGCATTGATTTGGTCTCTGTATCTTGCAGCAGCTTCAAAATTAAGTTGTTCACTGGCAACTTCCATTTTATGCACAAGCAGCTCTATAACCTGCTTGTTCTTGCCCTTAAGAAATAGCTTAACTAAATCTACAGAATCTGAATATTCTTCATCACTCACAAAGCCTTCTACACAAGGGGCGCTGCATCGTTTCATTTGATACTGCAAGCAAGGACGGCTTCTTGCTTGATAGTAGCTATCCTCACACTGCCTTACTGGAAAAATGCGCTGCATTGAGCGCAAACTTTCTCTAACTGTCCACGCGCTAGGATAAGGGCCGAAGTATTCACCACCTTTTTTTTTCGAACCTCGATGAAAAGCTAAACGCGGATGTTTGTGATTTGAAATAACAATAAAAGGGTAAGATTTATCGTCTCTAAGCACCACGTTATAGCGCGGTTTGTACTTTTTGATGAAATTATTTTCAAGCAGAAACGCTTCAGTTTCGCTATTTACAACCGTAACGTCCATGTCGGCAATATGTTTAACCAGCGCTCTGGTTTTCGCATGCTCAAGGTTTTTACGAAAATAACTCGCAACCCGCTTTTTTAAGTGTTTAGCCTTGCCTACATAGATTACCTCACCCTGCGCGTCGTACATACGATATACGCCGGGTTTTTGAGTGAGATTTTTTAAAAACGCGTCAGAGTCAAACTTACCGTTATGAGTCATATACTGGGATTAGAGGCTCTCGCTAGAAATAAGTTTATACCGCAATGCTAAATGGGTAAGTTCAACATCTGATTCAACTGAAAGCTTATCGAACATTCTATATCGGTAAGTATTGACGGTTTTAGCGCTTATATTCAATTGTGTTGCAATGTCAGGCACTTTAATGCCTTTCGTTAACCGAATGGCTATATCCAGCTCCCTAGATGACAAATCGTCAAACGGGTTATCGCTTTTGGGCATAAAACTGCTCATAGCCATGCTTTGAGCAACGTCAGCCGCTAGGTACTTCTGCCCCGATGCGACTTTGTATATTGCGTTGATGACTTCATTGGGCTCTGCATCTTTAGTTAAAAAACCCGATGCCCCCAATTGCATCACTTGGCTAGGTATGGGGTGTTCTTTCTGCATAGAAAGACAAATTATTTTCGTTTCTTCAGACACTCTTCGAATTTGTTTTGTCGCTTCCAAACCGCCAATGCCAGGCATGTTGACATCCATCAATACAACATCAGGACAATGTTTGCGGCAATATAAAACTGCCTCTTCACCAGATTTTGCTTCGTTTACGATTTCTAAGTCAGAAACGCCCTGCAATATGAGTTTTATCCCTGTTCTAACCAAATCGTGATCATCTACAAGAACAACTTTTATCACTTCACTTTCTCTAGTCGATATTTACTGTGTAATTTATCACAGGCCACAAACATAATCTCGCTCAAGAGAGTAACAAAAGGAATAAAAATTAAGATGTGGGTTTAAGTTGTGATAACCAGAAGTGATGAACAATTTGATGAAAAATAAAAAAACCGCCAAAGAGGCGGTTTTAGAAAATGGCGGAGAGTGAGGGATTCGAACCCCCGGAAGTTTTGACACTTCGCCTGATTTCAAGTCAGGTGCATTCAACCGGGCTCTGCCAACTCTCCTGAAGTGAAGCGAATCTTAATGATATTTTTGTGCTTGTAAAGCGTAAAATTAAAAAACTTTGTTAGTTGCCTAGCTTTCGAACAAAATGCGGTATTAATGACCGGTTCTGCTTGGTTTTAACGCTCGCAAGCCATATAAGTAAAAATGTTTTTGTAGCACTATCAAAAAGACCTTGAAAAGTTGAACCAAAAGCCCTACAAATACCCTAACTAACACATAGTGTGTTAAACAATCGTTCTGTTGGAGGAAAAAAATGGAACAGCGCTCAGCGTTTAATAGTTCTCAGGCGTCTGTATTACAGACAAATAAGGTGTTGAGGAATACCTATTCTTTGTTAGCAATGACACTGACGTTTAGCGCAATTTGTGCCGTTGCGACTATGGCTATAGGTATTAGCCCTCTTACGTCACTTGTTATGTTCATCGGTGGTTTCATCTCTCTATTTGTTGTTCAGAAAAAAGCAAATTCGTCTTCTGGCATCATTTGGGTATTCGTTTTTACAGGTTTGTTCGGTGGGTCGCTGGGTAGTGTGTTGAATACCTACGCATCCATTCCAGGTGGTAGCGCATTAATCGCGCAGGCTCTTGGAGGGACTGCTCTGATATTTTTCGCACTCTCTGCCTATGTATTGACAACGAAAAAAGATTTCTCGTATATGGGCGGTTTTTTGGTTGTTGGATTATTAGTGGCGGTTTTAGCCTCATTAGGTAATTTGTTCTTTGCTATTCCTGCGGTAAGCCTGGCGATCAGCGCAGCAGTCATTTTCATCATGTCTGGATTTATTTTGTATGACACGAGTCGAATTATTCATGGTGGAGAAACTAACTACATTATCGCAACGATTGGTTTGTACTTAAATATCTATAATATCTTCGTAAACCTGCTAAGCCTTTTGGGTGTGTTTGGTGGTGATGACTAATCGCTAGTGGTTAAGAAAACACCCCTTTTGAGGGGTGTTTTTGTTTGTAACCATCATTATTTATGACTACCGCAATTTTATTTACCAACGAGCACCAGAGTTTAACTAGCGACGAAGCCCTACAGCGTTGCTATCAAGCGTTACAAGCTCACCCCTCAGTGGCGTTTATATTCTTTTATTTTGATGCGGTAAATGTCGTAAAAGATATAAAACACTTCCCACAATGGGAGGCCCTAAAAACAGTGCATGGCATCGATCTTATTACTTGTTCTACTGCTGCAAAAAATAGACAGTGTGGCGCGTTCCACTCCGGTCCATTTGTTCTTGCTGGATTGAGCGAGTTTTATTCTAAGCTACATAATTGCAACACATTAGTGCAAATATAATGGCTCATATCGTTTTCATTGTACGCACAGCCCCGTACCTTAACGCAACTACTGACGAAGCGCATGACTTTATCATGGCCTCAACGGCATACGGTCACAGCGCAGAAGTTTTGTTTGAGGGAGACGGTATTTATCAATTGATGAAACAGCAGCTGCCTAAAAACGATCAGAAGAATACGGCAAAGCGCATAGCCGGATTTGAATTTTTCGATGTGGAGCCCGTGTGGGCGTGCGCCTCAACCATTGAGAACAAAAACATCAATAGAGAAGAACTCATTGATTCTGTGTCTCTAATAGAAAAAGATAAAAAAGAGGCGTTAGTGAATGCCGCTGATTTTACCATTGTGTTTTAATGTACCTTAGTATGTTATGAAAATTTTTTAGTTACGCGTAACCTAAATAATGTTGATATTAAACGAACAGTATATAGAAACGGATAATGAAGGATACTTACTGGATCACACAAAATGGAGTGAGCCACTAGTTTCTATTATCGCAGAAAACGAACAGATAAGTCTCTCCGACGCACACTGGGAAGTGGTTCGTTTTGTCAGAGAGTTTTACGAAGAATACCAAACTAGCCCTGCGATCAGAGCATTAGTAAAAGCTATGGCAGTAAAGTTAGGTCCAGAGAAAGGAAACAGTCGCTATTTACATCGCTTATTTCCAAAAGGACCAGCAAAGCAAGCAACAAAGTTAGCAGGTTTACCGAAACCTGCTAAATGTTTGTAGGCAATTACGCTATCTGGTTATAACCGTTTCGCCGTTCATGTAGGGCACCAATACAGCAGGAATTAGCACACTGCCGTCTGCTTGCTGATTGTTTTCCAGTATTGCGACTAAAGTTCTTCCTACTGCAAGCCCTGAACCATTTAAGGTATGCACCAATTCAGGTTTTTCTCCTTCGCTGCGACGAAAACGAGCCTGCATTCTTCGCGCTTGGAAATCTCCCATGTTCGAGCATGAGGAAATTTCTCGATAGGTATTTTGAGCCGGCAACCACACTTCAAGATCGTATGTTTTACACGCACCAAAACCCATATCACCCGTGCAAAGCGTAACTTTTCGATAAGGTAATTCTAGCTTTCTCAAAATGGCTTCGGCATGCCCTGTTAGCGCCTCTAGTGCTTCAAAGCTATCTTCTGGTTTCACCACTTGGACAAGCTCGACTTTTTCGAATTGATGCTGACGGATCAATCCTCTGGTATCTCGACCGTACGATCCCGCTTCACTTCTAAAACAGGGAGTGTGAGCCGTCAATTTTATTGGCAACTGGGTACAATTGAGTATTTCATCCCTTACTGTGTTGGTTAGGGGCACTTCGGCTGTTGGAATTAACGACAAGCCCTGCCCTTCTTCAGTTGCGGGTTTGGTGTGAAAGGCATCTTCTGAAAATTTAGGAAATTGTCCAGTACCGTACATACTCGCTTCATTCACCAGAAGCGGTACATACATTTCTTCATAGCCATGCTCAGACACGTGAGTGTCCAACATAAATTGAGCCAAAGCTCGGTGTAACCTTGCGATTTTCCCTCGCATCACAACAAAGCGGCTACCCGTTAATTTAGATGCCATCTCAAAGTCAGCACCTTTTGCTAGTCCATCAGCAACATCTACATGATCTTTAATGTCGAAATCAAATTCACGAGGTGTTCCCCAAGTAAGCACTTCTATGTTGTCATTTTCATCTTTACCGTTAGGTACTGATTCGTGGGGAAGGTTTGGAATGCCCTGACTAAACAAGTTAAGTGCATCCATTACTTCGGCTAATTGCGATTTGGCTGAATCTAGCTTTTCACCCAGATCACCAACCTCAGCTAACAGCGGCGCAATATCTTGCCCTTGTGCTTTGGCTTTACCGATAGATTTACTGCGAATATTGCGTTCATTTTGTAAATCCTGAGTTTGCGATTGGAGTACCTTACGTTGTTCCTCTAACGACGAGTAGGCTTCTATATCGAGCTTGAATCCCCGCTGTGCTAATTTTTCAGCCGTTTCTTCTATGTTATTTCGTAAATATTTTGGGTCTAACATAAACCGCGTTTTATCCTTTTATTATTTGTACGCCAAGAAAAGTAGCGAATAAACAAACCGTTACATTCAAAACTACATTGGTCATTGCTTTAAACCACAGCCCATTATTCATTAATGACAGAGTTTCAAACGAAAACGTAGAGAAAGTGGTCAGCGCACCTAACAAACCCACCCCGATTAAGTATCGATACGGTGAATCGGCTACGCTACCTTTTTCAATCAGCCCGTATATTAAAGCAATCGAAAACGAACCTATTACATTAACGGCAAGTGTACCAAATGGAAACTGCTTACCAAACAGTGAAACAGCGATTTGGGTTAAATAAAATCGCAATGGTGCACCTATGGCTCCCCCTAGGGCTACCCACAGGTAGATACTTAATGGGGTGGTCATTTTTTCTCCTGATATTTATCTAAGGTTCGCAAATATTCAATTTTTGCGCTCAGCGTTTTTTCAAAACCACGCGCTGAAGGGGAATACAGACGCTTCTGATCGTTTGTTATTTGTTCCGGAAAATAGTTTTCGCCTGCTGCATAGGCATGTGGCTCGTTATGGGCATAGCGGTATGACTTACCGAAGCTCAAGGTTTTCATCAATTCAGTGGGAGCATTCCTTAAATGAAGCGGAACGGGTGCTCTATGCGTTGATTTCGCAAGCGATAATGCATTGTTAAATGCCATATACAAAGCGTTCGATTTTGGCGCTAGCGCACAATAAACAGCTGCTTCTGCGATTGCCCGCTCACCCTCTTTGGGGCCGACTCGATGAAAAATATCCCACGCATTTAACGCAACGCCCATCGCTTTTGGATCAGCCGTACCGATATCTTCAGTCGCGATAGCCAATAGGCGTCTTGCGACATACAGCGGGTCTCCGCCACCAATCAAGATTCTCGCGTACCAATATAAAGCGGCTTCGGCATCTGAGCCTCTTACCGATTTATGAAAAGCAGAAATAAGGTCGTAAAAATGGTCGCCCTTGTTATCATATGCAGCCATTTTTTCGCCACTGGCTTGTATTATGTGACTTGATTCAATAGTTGAATTTTCTGAAAAATCAGCTGCAATTTCCAATACTTGTAAGGCTTTCCTGCCATCGCCATCGGCTAATGTGATCAGGGTACTTCGTGCGTCAGGCGCTAAAACGAGCGAATGTGATTTCAGCACGACATCGTTGGATAAAGCCTTGTCGATCACGTCCCCGATATCTGAATCGTCTAAAGCAGTGAGCAAATAGGTTCGTGCACGAGATAAAAGTGCATTATTCAGCGCAAAAGAGGGGTTTTCAGTCGTTGCGCCTATAAAACAAACTGTACCGTCTTCTACATACGGCAGAAAGGCATCTTGCTGACCTTTGTTGAAACGATGTACTTCATCAACAAACAGAACCGTTCTTCTTCCGACCTGTTTATTTTGTATCGCTTTTTCGATAGCCGCGCGTATATCCTTCACCCCAGATGTCACCGCCGATAACGTTGTGACCTCTGCGTGTGCGTTTTCAGCGATAAGTCGTGCTAGCGTCGTCTTCCCGGTTCCAGGCGGTCCCCAAAAGACCATACTATGACACTGCCCTGACTCAATCATTTTGCGTAACGGTTTTCCTTGTCCCATAAGGTGGGGCTGCCCCACGTATTCCTTTATTGATTGTGGGCGCATTCTTGCTGCAAGTGGAACTGAGCTATCGTTGGTCATCGACAGTGTAGTTTTCGGGTATATCAACGTTAAACAGCGCATCTTCAAGACGGGCGTTTAACTGGACGTCTGAAAATTCTAATCGACTTTCTTGGCCTTGTGCATCAACGCTCGTAATAGCAGTTATCGAAGTTTCAGCAAAAAAAATAGTTAAACGCTGTATTTGTGCAGCAGACTCCAAGGCTTGAATTTCATAAGCTTCAGGCTTGTCGCTGATTTTAGAAATACTAAATTGAGACCACACTTCGTTGTCTAATGTAGTGAGTAAGACCAGTGGGTTATTGGTTATTGCACTTTCTTGATCAAAGATAGTAATTTGTTCTACAAAGGTATCAACATTCCATACGGCACTACCGTCGGCAACCATTAAAGACTCTTCGGGAAACTGAGTTTCCCATCTCACTTTCTGAGGTTTAGCAACATACAGACGTCCATTGGCCTGATAAATTTCCTCTTCGCTATCAAACACTCGCTGCACAAATTGCGCCGAGAGTGTGTCTATCATGGACAGTTTCTGTTTCAGTTCTACTTCATTAACCTCACCTTTTGCAGAAAAGGCAAATAAAAAAACACAAGATACGACTAAGCAGGAAAGACGAGTTCGCATAACTACTCCTTAGGTGGAGGTGGTGCCAACACCTCTCTATTGCCATTATGGCCGGGTGAACTTACGACACCACTCATTTCCATCTGTTCAACTAATCGAGCAGCACGATTGTAACCAATTCTGAATTTTCTCTGCACGCTCGATACAGAAGCTTTACGATTTTCTGTAACAAAAGACACCGCTTCATCGTAAAAGGCATCAAATTCTTCATCTGCATTTTCTGCTTGCTCACCGGGCAACAGAATGTCTGCGCCTGATTCACCATCGAGAATTTCATCGATGTATTCTGGCTCACCGCGTAACTTCCAGTCTGCCACAACAGCATGTACTTCGTGATCATCAACAAACGCGCCATGCACACGCGTTGGAACAGGATTGCCCGGCGGCAAATAGAGCATATCACCCATTCCTAAAAGCGCTTCGGCACCTTGTTGATCCAAAATAGTTCTTGAGTCAATTTTGCTCGAGACCTGAAAAGCAATACGAGTTGGAATATTAGCTTTAATCAAGCCTGTTATTACATCAACAGAAGGGCGCTGTGTGGCTAATATTAAATGGATCCCAGCAGCCCTCGCCTTTTGCGCTATTCGGGCGATTAGCTCTTCTACTTTTTTACCTACAATCATCATCATGTCGGCAAATTCGTCAACGATAACCACAATAGCTGGTAATTTTTCTAGCTCTGGCGCGGTTTCCTCCATACTCTCTTCAGACTTCCATAAAGGGTCTAAAATAGGTTCGCCTGTTTCTTTAGCCGCTAACACCTTTGCGTTATAGCCCTTTAAATTTCTAACTCCTAGCGCAGACATAAGCTTATACCTGCGTTCCATTTCACCTACACACCAACGCAGCGCATTTGCTGCCTGCTTCATATCAGTAACAACTTCGGAAAGTAGATGGGGAATACCCTCATACACAGATAGCTCAAGCATTTTAGGGTCGATCATTATCATGCGTACGTCTTCAGGCGTCGATTTGTAAAGCAAGCTCAATATCATCACGTTAACGCCCACAGACTTACCCGACCCTGTGGTACCTGCTACTAATAAGTGAGGCATTTTCGCAAGATCAACGATGACCGGTTTGCCACTGATATCAGCGCCAAGAACCATGGTTAATGATGAAGCGTTGTCTACAAACTTTTTACAGGTAATAACTTCGCTTAGCCTCACCATTTCCCTGTGTTTGTTCGGTAATTCTAATCCAATCACTGATTTCCCTGGAATAACCTCTACAACTCGAACAGAAATCGCTGACATGGCCCTAGCTAAATCTTTGGACAGCCCTGTAATTTTTGATACTTTCACCCCTGGAGCTAGGTCGAGTTCAAAGCGCGTGATGACTGGGCCCGGAAAAATACCGACCACTGTCGCTTCAATATTAAAATCGGCTAGTTTGGATTCAACTAACCGTGAAACAGCATCTAACTCTTCTTGAGATATCGGGTTGTCTTTCGCCCCTGCTTTTTCCAAAAGCTCAAATGAAGGCATTACGCCCTCAGGCAAAGGCGCGGCTTCTTTTTCAACCTGTTCTCTAAGTTCTGAAATCGTGTTGATTCGTTTTGCTTGTGATGGCTTAGTACTTTGATGGACCGAATCATTGTTAGTTAAAGCAGTATCAGTGTCGATATCAGAGAGTTGAAAACTTGGCTCTATTCGATGCTCAAGCTCTATATCAGATTTTTCATCTTCTCTACTAAGCGCTGATTCATTTGCATGCTGATTGCTTTCATAAGGTGGAGGAGCCACTTTAAGTGCAGTAATGTCCAATTCTTCCACTATTTCATTTTGATCGCTGCTTTGTTTGTCGTCGTTGAGCTTAGTCAATCGAGTAGCTTTGAATGTATTAATCCATCTTGGCAAGGTTTCGCTGCTGCTAAGCAGTGCATTAAAGCACCACAACACCCCTGCCCCAACGCCGTCGATAAGGGTGACCCATGAAATTCCCGTCGTCAGCGTAAATCCAGTACACAGAAAACACAACAGAAGCAAAATGGTGCCTGCGATGTTGAAATAAGGAATAAGTGCAGCACTGATCACATCGCCAACCAAACCGCCTGCACTAAAGGTATAAAAATCATCAAAATTGATACTCGAAATACCAGCAGCCCCAACAACCACAAGCAATATGCCGAGAATACGAAGCGCAATAGTTAAATAGTCTAATTCATCTATCTTTTTAAAGTTTTGAAAAGAAAACCAAGCAAACAGGGCAATGCATAATGGAATAGAGAAAGCTAAATAACCAAAAGTAAAGTACAGCAGGTCGGCAAGCCATGCTCCTAGTTTCCCTACCCAGTTTTTAATATCTGGTTGTAATCCAGCTTGACTCCAGCCGGGATCGCTTGGATGAAAAGAGGCTAGAGCTATGAGTAAAAAGAAGGCGAAGGCACATACCAGCATCATGCCAGCCTCTTTCAACCTTTGTCCACCGGTTAATTGCGCAGTCATTCCCAAAAAAAACCTACTAACTATTACTATTTTATACTTGTTTGATCTGTAAAGATTATCACAAAATTTTGACTTGCTGTGTGCTTTTCACTTCTTCCATTACAACATAGGTTCGCGAAGCACTGACGCTTGGTAATGCCAGTAAGGTATCACCGAGTAATTTTCGATAGCTAGACATATCTGCAACGCGCGTTTTCAGTAAAAAATCAAAATTCCCTGATACTAAGTGGCATTCTTGAATGTTAGGTTGCTTTTGTACAGCTGACGAAAACTCAGAGAAAACATCTGATGAAGTACGATCTAAGGTTATCTCGACAAACACAAGCATGGCAGCACCCAGCTTTTTCGGGCACACAGTCGCTTGATAGCCCAGTATATATCCCTGTTCTTCCAGCCGACGAACACGCTCTAAACAAGGACTCGCACTTAAGCCGACTCTTTTTGATAAATCGATATTCGATATTCGACCGTCCTGCTGCAAAATACGCAGTATACTTTTATCAATTTTGTCTAGTTTTTTATTCATATGTTTTTGACATTTCCGAAGAATTTAATTTTTAATTTAATAGCAAATTAAGAATATAGTATTGCACTTTTATAATATTCAGCAACTCATTTCGGTGTTTCTTGTCTATACTCCTATTTTATACTTTTATAAATACAAGAGATTATTATGCTGATAGGTGTACCAAGAGAAATAAAAAATCACGAGTATCGAGTTGGTTTAACACCTACTGCGGTTAAAGAGTTTGTTGCTAATGGTCATAAAGTATTAGTTGAACAAAATGCGGGTGCCGAAATTGGTTTTAGCGACGAGATGTACGTCAACGCAGGGGCTGAACTTGAAGCTTCTGCTGAAGGTGTTTTTGACAAGGCTGAAATGATCATCAAGGTTAAAGAGCCACAGCCAAATGAGTGCAAAATGCTAAGTGAAGGGCAAACTTTATACACTTATCTGCATTTAGCTCCAGACCCACAACAAACACAGTTACTGGTAGAATCGGGCGCAACATGTATTGCGTACGAAACCGTAAGCGATCGCTTTGGAAGCTTGCCATTATTGGCACCGATGAGTGAAGTTGCTGGAAGAATGTCGATTCAAGCCGGCGCGCATTTTTTACAAAAAGCGCATAAAGGCAGCGGCACCTTATTAGGTGGTGTGCCTGGTGTTGAGCCCGGAAAAGTGGTGATTTTGGGTGGCGGTGTCGTTGGTACAAACGCGGCAAAAATGGCGATTGGCCTAGGTGCAGAAGTGGTGATATTAGATAAGTCTCTCTCGCGCTTGCGTCAACTTGACGACATCTTTTTAGGGCGCGTAAAAACAGTATTTTCTACTGTAGATGCAATAGAGCGATATTCAGCCAATGCTGATTTGGTTGTTGGCGCTGTTTTGATACCAGGCGCTGCTGCTCCAAAACTTCTCAACCGAGAACACATTGAGGCAATGAAGCCGGGCTCTGTTTTGGTAGATGTTGCAATAGATCAAGGCGGCTGTTTTGAAACCTCAAAAGCGACAACCCATCAGGACCCTGTCTACATTATTGACGATGTTGTTCACTATTGCGTTGCAAACATGCCAGGCGGCGTCGCTCGGACCTCTACTATTGCTCTCAATAACTCGACATTACCGTTCGGAATAGCCTTGGCTAATAAAGGCCCTGCTCAAGCTATGTTGGATGATCCGCATCTTTTAAATGGCCTTAATGTTCACAAAGGTAAGATTACCTACAAGGCAGTTATTGATGCTCTGGGCGAATCACTCTCGCTTGATTTTTTAGATGCAGCCACTGCGCTTAAGACGCTATAGATTGATTTATTGCCTTTAATGTGTCCAAGGGGTGTTGAGATTGAGTAATGGGCCGGCCCATTACAAGATAATCAACACCGGATGCAATGGCATCTACTGGCGTGACGACGCGTTTCTGATCGCCTTTTTCACTTCCTTGCGGGCGGATACCTGGCGTCACTAACATAAATTGTGTTGGTAAGTTTTGTCTCAATAATTCAGCTTCTTTTGCAGAGCAAACCACCCCATCCACACCCGACTGATAAGCAAGCTTTGCGAGTTTTAACACTTGCTGTTCTGGCGTTGTTTGCGAAACAATGTCGGATAACTGTTTTTGATCCATGCTTGTGAGTACTGTCACTGCCGTCAATAAGGTGTTGGGATGTGTTGAAGTATGAATAGCTTGTTTTGCGGCTTTCATCATTTCTACGCCGCCAGAGGCATGCACGTTAACCATCCAAATACCAAGCTCGGCGGCAGCTTTACACGCCTTTGCCACCGTATTGGGAATATCGTGAAATTTTAGATCAAGAAAAACGTCATAATTAAGCGAAACGAGCTGTTTAACAAAGTCAGGACCGAAACGGGTGAACATTTCTTTACCCACTTTTAGCTTGCACTCAACGGGAGACAGAGTGTCAACAAGCGCCAATGCCTCGGCCTTGGATTCAAAATCTAATGCAACAATGACTTTTGGATCGCGCACTTTTTTACCTAACCCATTTGAATTTGGCCATGTCTGTTTAGGCATATACTGACTATTCTCCATCTAAACCTTTTATAGGGGTGACAACGCCCCATTTTTTACAAGAGGGGCATAACCAATACAGTTTACGCCCCGAAAAACCGCAACTTTGGCAGCGATATTTTGGTCGCATTGCAATTTGTTTCTCAACTAAAGACTTTAATGTTGCAATGCTTTGTGTCGGAATATGTTCATCATCTAAATTGATATATATGTCCATTAAAGCTTGAAACCCCTTCATGGTGGGGTGCTTTTTTAATTGCTCAACAAGGAAATCAGTTGCTGTTCCTTTTCCTTGTTTTTTTTCTAGTAAACGCGTTTTTGCTAATATAGATGACCCACAAGGTTGCCAATACGTATTTAAAAACGTATCCAGCGCGTTCCAATCATCGGTCTTCTGTGCAATAACTAAGAGCGTATTTGCAGCTTCAGAAATAAAGGTTCGGTCTCGCTTAGCAATTTCTATTAGATACTCGTTTGCATCGCTATAAGATTCTAGAGATATTGCATGTTGAGCGAGTAACATCCATGGTCGTACTGAGCTGGGATCTGCCGCAGCGGCTTTTTGTAATCGTTGAATAGCAACATTTTCTTGATTACTGTTACCGTCTAGTTCTTTTTGTGACAGCTCACAATAAAAATGAGCTAAGCGTTGGTTAACGTCATCAGTATTCGTGGAATGGATTACGGTTTGTTCTGCTAACTTAATGGCTTTGTCCCATTCCTTTGTTGTTTGATAAATACTAAAAAGTTGTTTTTGTGCAGCATATCGGTGCCTATCGCTGGCCAGCAGTTTGGTAAACGTGTCCTCTGCTCGTTCTAAAAAACCCGCTTGATAATAGTCATATCCGAGCTCTTTAAGCGCGGTTTCTCGTTGATTAGGTGATAGCTCATCACGACTGACTAAATTTTGATGTACTTTTATGGCGCGGTCGATTTCACCTCTGTGTCGAAAAAAGTTACCCATAGCGATATGAGTTTCGACGGTATCAGAATTCAAGTTGATCATTTTAATCAGCGTATCGACGGCTTTATCAGGCTGATCAGATAATAAAAAATTAAGACCTTTAAAATAATGCTTTGAAAGTATGCTTGATTGTTTTCGTTGGGCATGACGAACACTGTTTCGCCCCATCACCCAACCGTACCCTGCTGCGACTGGCAGAAGCAAAAACAGTAATTCAAGCATTATTGATTCTTACGTTTTTGTAATGCCAACAAAACGTTCAATCTAAGCAATAAAGGCACCATTATCGCTATGCCTAGAAGCACACCTAAACCTACAGTGATTGCAATTAAGCTTGATATCGTAAGGGTGGTTTTCGCAATTAAGTAATTGATTGTAATAACACCATCATTTTGTGAACCCAAAGCAATAGCGACAATCAGTACAAAAACGACAAATATTACGGAAAACAAGCCTCTCACTTAGGCTACCTCTACGACAACAATTATTGGATACTTTCGTTAACACGATCTCTAAGCTCTTTACCCGGCTTAAAGTGTGGAACATACTTACCATCTAACTCAACAGTTTCACCTGTTTTTGGATTTCTACCCACTCTCGGTGCTCGGTAGTGAAGCGAGAAACTTCCGAACCCTCTAATTTCAATACGATCGCCTTTTTGGAGAGTTTGCACCATCTGCTCTAATAATTCTTTCACAGCAATTTCGATATCACGTGCTTGCACATGCTCCATCATTTCAGCGAGACGTTCGATAAGTTCTGATTTAGTCATGATTTTCTCCGTCGAGGAAGTGGTCACAAAGGTTAAGTGTCCGACAGAGTGAAGTAAAAAACAAGCGAGCTAACATGTAGCTCGCCTGTTATTGCAGTTATTCGCCTTTTGCGGCTTTAAATGCTTCAGCCATTGCGTTAGCAAAACCACCATCATCTTGCTGCTGGTTTACTTTATCAAGGGCTTCTTGCTCATCTGCTTGGTCTTTCGCTTTCACCGATAAGTTAAGAACACGGTTCTTGCGATCAACACCTGTATATTTCGCTTCAATAGAATCGCCTACGTTAACAACTTCAGATGCGTCTTCGACGCGGTCGCGAGATAAATCACCAACACGGATGTAGCCATTTACTTCTTCTGCCAAGTTAACAGTAACACCTTTAGCGTCAACTTCTGTTACTGTACCAGTAACAATAGCACCTTTCTTAGTATCCGCTAGGTACTTGTTGAAAGGATCTTCTTCTATTTGCTTAACGCCTAGAGAAATTCTTTCACGCTCAGGGTCAACTTGTAATACTACAGCAGAGATTTCGTCGCCTTTTTTGTATTCGCGAACGGCATCTTCACCTGTTTTATTCCAAGAAATATCTGATAAGTGAACAAGACCATCAATACCGCCATCAAGGCCAATAAAGATACCAAAATCAGTAATTGATTTGATCTTACCGGACACTTTGTCGCCTTTCTCGTAAGACTTAGCGAATGTTTCCCAAGGATTGTCAATGCACTGTTTAAGTCCAAGAGAAATACGACGACGTTCTTCATCGATTTCCAAAACCATAACATCAACGGTGTCGCCAAGGTTAACGACCTTAGATGGGTGGATGTTTTTGTTGGTCCAGTCCATTTCAGATACGTGCACTAAGCCTTCAACACCATCTTCGATTTCCACGAAACAACCGTAGTCAGTAAGATTAGTGACTTGACCAGTAATCTTAGTACCTTCAGGATAACGATTAGCAATTTCTTGCCATGGATCGTTGCCCATTTGTTTCATACCAAGAGAGACGCGAGATTTATCTTTGTCAAACTTCAATACTTTAACGTTAATTTCATCACCAACGTTAACAATCTCGCTGGGGTGCTTAACGCGCTTCCAAGCCATGTCAGTAATGTGTAACAAGCCGTCTACGCCACCCAAATCAACAAAGGCACCATAATCGGTAAGGTTTTTAACGATACCTTTGACTTCATGGCCTTCTTCAAGGTTAGCAAGCAAGCTTTCGCGCTCAGCGCTACTTTCAGCTTCGATTACCGCTCTACGTGAAACAACTACGTTATTGCGTTTAGCATCTAGCTTAATTACTTTAAATTCTAATTCTTTACCTTCTAGATGTGTTGTGTCTCGAATTGGACGAACATCTACTAAAGAACCAGGTAGGAAGGCGCGAACTGTATTTACTTCTACAGTAAATCCGCCTTTCACTTTTCCATTGATGATACCCATGATCGTGGCTTTTTCATCGTAAGCTTTTTCAAGCTCAACCCAAGCTTCGTGGCGCTTCGCTTTTTCGCGAGAAAGAATAGTTTCACCGAAACCGTCTTCTACTGCGTCTAAGGCAACATCAACAGAGTCACCTACGGATATTTCTAGCTCACCATTGGTGTTTTTAAATTGATCCGCAGGGATCGCACTTTCTGATTTTAGCCCAGCGTCAACCAAAACAATATCTTTGTCGATTGAAACAACCGTTCCTTTAACAATGGAACCAGGACGCGTTTCTAATTCCTGGAGGCTTTCTTCAAAAAGTTGTGCAAAATTTTCAGTCATATGTACTATTTAATTGAGTAATCCACGCAAATTTCCGTTGAACGTGGGGTTATTTCACTAAGCAACAACGGCCTTGTTGTTACGATAAAAAATTACTATATAAATGCAGCCTTTACTTCAGCTTGCTTTCAATAAAATTTAGCGCTTTATCAAGAACTTGACCTATATCAAGTTCAGTCGAATCAATAACAAGAGCGTCATCGGCTGGCTGCAAAGGAGCCACACTTCGAGATTGATCTCGCTCGTCTCTAGCTTTGATATCGATTAAAAGGCGCGCAATACTAACATTCAAACCCTTTGCTTTCAACTGTTCGTAGCGACGTTGGGCTCTGGCCTCGGCGCTTGCTGTCAGAAAGATCTTCGCGTCAGCATCAGGAAAAACAACTGTACCCATGTCTCTTCCATCAGCAACCAAGCCAGGCGCTTCTCTAAAGGCTCTTTGTCGTCTCAATAACGCTTCTCTTACACGTGGTAAAGCCGCTACCTTTGACGCTGCATTGCCGATTTCCTCAGCTCGAATGTCATCGGTTACATCTTCGCCTTCTAGAATCATCCGATGATTGCCATTGTCACAAACAAAACTTACATCTAGGCCCGTGGCGAGCGGTACCAAACTTTCTTCGTCATCGGTAGGCATATCATGGTGCAAAGCTGCAACCGCCAACACACGATACAATGCACCACTATCAAGGAAATGCAATTGTAATGCACTCGCGATAAGCGTACTTAGCGTTCCTTTTCCTGCTCCACTAGGACCGTCGACCGTGACCACCGGAATGGATTGCATGAGTACTCCACTATTTAATGTTGGTTTAATGATTGGGTAGGTAGAAAAAACGCGCGTAATTATACGCGCGCACTTTTAATTTGCAATGTCCTTTACCGCTATTTCTCTATTTATTGACAGATCGTAGCAAGGCGTTTGAAATAATCGGGGAATGTCTTTGCCGTGCAATCGGGATCGTTAATCGTAACGGCAGTATTACTAAGTGCGACGAGCGAAAAACACATAGCAATTCGATGATCATTATAGGTATCGATTTCTGCGTGCCGCAAAGTATTAACGGGGGTGATAGAAAGAAAATCTTTACCTTCTTCAACCTCCGCACCCAGTTTTTTGAGTTCAGTTGCCATCGCTTGTAAGCGGTCAGTCTCTTTGACTCGCCAATTGTAAACGTTACGTATATGGGTCGTGCCTTTGGCAAATAAAGCGACCACAGCAATCGTCATTGCCGCGTCCGGTATCGCGTTAAAGTCTTTGTCGATTGCCGATAATGGAGCACCGGAAACTTCAATGGCATTAGGGTGCCAAGTCACCTTTGCGCCCATTGCCTCTAGCGCATCAGCGAAGTGAATATCACCTTGTACGCTATTTGTGCCACACCCATTTACTTTTACCGTGCCTCCTTTTATTGCAGCGGCAGCCAAAAAGTAAGAGGCCGACGACGCGTCTCCTTCCACCATATATTGACCGGGGGAGCGATACTGTTGACCAGATTTAATACGAAATACCGAATATTCATTGTTTTCTACTGTAACACCAAACTGTTTCATTACATTTAACGTGATATCGATATAAGGCTTAGAAACCAAATCCCCTTTAATTTTAATACTTACGTCACCCTCAAACAGTGGTGCGGCCATTAAAAGAGCAGTTAAAAACTGGCTAGAAACACTTCCGTCTACTTCAAGTTCTTTAGCAGCGAGCGATTTACCAATAATTCTTAAAGGCGGATAACCCGCATTTTTTAAATATTTAATTTCTCCACCTACAGCGACTAAGGCATCAGCCAAATCGCCTATCGGCCTTTCTTCCATACGTGGTTCACCTGTTAGGTCAACCGTTACGTCAGACAACGCTAAAGCAGCACAAAGCGGTCTCATTGCAGTTCCGGCATTACCTAAGTAAAGCTCTGTTGGTTCAGAAAGCCGAAATTTTCCGCCTAAGCCTTTGACTACACATGTAGTTTTATCGGTATTTAAGGCATATGTCACGCCCAGCTTTTCTAGTGCCGTGAGCATATGGCGAATATCGTCACTGTCTAGCAAATTGGTAAGGGTCGTTTCACCCTCGGCGAGCGCAGCTAGTAATAACGCTCTGTTCGATAAGCTTTTTGAACCCGGAACGGTTACTTCCCCATTAACCTTAGAGATAGGTTGAAGTGTTAACTGTTTCGTCATCCGTGAGTCCTTTCAAATTCCTGCATAAACGATACAAGTGCCTGCACACCCTCAAGAGGCATCGCATTATAAATGCTGGCTCGCATCCCGCCTACCATTCTATGGCCCTTCAGCGCTTGTAAGCCTTGTTTTTCCGCTTCCGACAAAAACAAACTATCTAATGTTGCATCGGCCAAAGTGAAAGGAACATTCATTTTAGATCGATTATCCGGATGAACAGGATTAGCATAAAAGTCAGACTTATCGATGGTAGAGTACAACAGCTCACTTTTCGTTTTATTTACGGCGGCGATACTGTTTAAGCCGCCCAGCTCTTGTAGCCATTCAAATACCAACCCCGCTAGATACCACGAATACGTTGGGGGCGTGTTATACATGGAATCGTGCTCAGCTTGAAGAGAGTAATTCATAAATGAAGGAGTAACAGTTTGGGCTTTGCCAAGTAAATCATCTCTTACAATTACAACCGATAATCCAGAAGGACCAATATTTTTCTGAGCTCCTGCATAGATAACTCCAAATTTAGCCACATCGAGCGGTTGCGACAAGATGGTTGATGACATGTCTGCAACAAGCGGAACGTTTCCGACATTTGGAAGCCAATCAAAAGCCACACCGTCGACGGTTTCATTAGGGCAAAAATGACAATACGCATCGTCTTCTTGGCTTTCGTAGCTCACTGGCGTGAAGCGAGTAATGCCATCTATTTTTTCCGCGCTGGCGATCACGTCCGGACAATTATACTTTTTGGATTCTTCAACCGCGCCTTTCGACCATGAACCCGATATTAGATGCAAGGCTCTTTGACCTGGTCGCGACAAATTAAGTGCCACAGCTGAAAACTGCCCTCGGCCACCGCCTTGCATAAATAACACTTTATAATTATTGGGAATGGCCAACAGTTCACGAAGGCGTTGCTCGGCCTCTTCTGCCACGGCGATAAAGGGCTTACCTCTGTGGCTAATTTCCATGACTGAACTGTGTTGATTGTTCCAGTTCAGAAATTCACTTTGGGCACGCTTCATTACCGCATCAGGCAATTTGGCAGGCCCCGCACTGAAATTGTAAACACTCATGCTTAACTATTCACCATCAGGTTCGTTGTTATTATTAGTCTCGGATTCAGTTTGATCTTCGGTTATTTCTTCTTCTGCGCCGAGGATCTCTTCTATGCGTTGCAAAGCAACAAGATTTTCGTCATCGGCTGTACGAATTAGGCGTACACCTTGGGTATTTCGACCTACCACTGACACCTCAGACACTCTTGTTCTGACTAATGTACCTTGATCGCTGATCAACATGATTTCATCATTTTCTTGAACTTGAACTGCACCCACCACTTTACCGTTTCGCTCCGATACTTTTATAGACACAACGCCTTGCGTGGCACGACTTTTCGCAGGGTAGTCTTCAAGCGGCGTCCGTTTCCCGTAGCCGTTTTCAGTCGCCGTAAGAATTGCTCCCTTACCTTGAGGAACGATTAACGATACGACTTTTTGGCCATCTTGCAGTTTTATTCCTCTGACACCAGTTGCAGTTCTTCCCATTGCCCGAAGTGCATGCAGTGGTTCACCCGTTTCAGCGTCTATTTTTATTTCACCTGTATCCGCATCGCGTTGCATCTCATTGAAACGGACTACTTTGCCTTCGTCGGAAAATAACATGATGTCATCTTCGCCTTCAGTAATTGCAACACCAATGAGTTCATCACCCTCTTGTAGGTTAACTGCAATGATTCCGTTAGCACGAGGGCGGCTGTAAAGAGTAAGGTCGGTTTTCTTAACCGTACCGTTCGCCGTAGCCATAATAACATACTTGCCTTCTTCAAATTCCTGAATAGGAAGAATTGCGGTAATACGCTCGCCTTCTTCTAACGGCAGAATATTGACTACTGGTCGACCTCGCGCGTTTCTGCTGGCTAATGGTAGTTGGTACACTTTTAACCAATACAAGCGTCCGCGTGTGGAAAAACACAGAATATGGTCATGAGTATTGGCAACGAGGAGTTTTTCTATGAAATCTTCTTCTTTCATTCTCGTTGCTGACTTACCTTTACCGCCCCTGCGTTGGGCTTCATATTCAGTCAGCTTCTGATATTTTACGTAGCCTTCACGTGAAAGTGTTACAACAACGTCTTCCCTTTCGATAAGGTCTTCAATATCAATGTCATGGCTCGCGGCCGTAATCTCAGTGCGGCGTTCGTCACCAAACTCATTTTGAATTTTTTCTAATTCTTCACGAATCACTTCCATGAGTCTTTCAGATGAACCTAAAATATGAAGTAACTCTGCAATCTCTTCCAATAACGCTTTGTATTCGTCTAATATTTTTTCGTGTTCAAGCCCAGTAAGTTTATGTAAACGCAAATCAAGAATTGCTTGAGCTTGCTGTTCGGTTAAGAAATATTTCCCTTCGCGAATACCGAACTCAGGTGCTAACCACTCAGGGCGAGCAGCATCGTTACCCGCGCGCTCCAACATCTCAGCAACATCACCTAAATTCCAGCCTTGAGCAACTAGGGCTTTTTTAGCATCAGCGGGACTAGACGACGCTTTGATAAGCTCTATGACAGGATCGATATTGGCTAATGCAATAGCCAGCCCTTCCAAGACGTGCGCCCGCTCTCTCGCTTTTCGCAACTCAAACACGGTACGTCTGGTAACCACTTCACGGCGGTGAAGAATAAAGGCTTCAAGCGTTTGTTTTAGATTAAAAACTTTGGGTTGACCATTATCTAAGGCCACCATGTTTATACCAAACACGGTCTGTAATTGTGTATTGGCATATAATTGATTAAGAAGTACTTCACCTGATTCGTTGCGTTTTACTTCAACAACAATCCGCATTCCATCTTTATCTGACTCATCGCGAAGTGCTGAAATGCCCTCTATCTTTTTCTCTTTCACTAACTCAGCAATCTTTTCTATCAGCTTCGCTTTATTTACCTGATAGGGGATTTCGTGCACGATAATGGTTTCTTTACCGTTTGAGTCGGTTTCAATGTCAGCACGCGCGCGAAGATAAATTTTGCCTCTACCGGTCCGATAAGCATCATCGATGCCTTTACGGCCACTGATGAGTGCAGCGGTAGGGAAGTCGGGACCAGGTATAAATGCCATTAGCTCGTCGATACTCAAGTCAGGATTATCGATCAATGCGACACAGCCGTTAATCACCTCATTCAAATTGTGAGGCGGAATATTGGTAGCCATACCTACCGCAATACCAGACGAGCCATTAATTAATAAATTAGGAACTTTCGTAGGAAGTACTTCTGGAATACGCTCTGTACCGTCGTAGTTATCAACGAAATCAACGGTTTCTTTGTCTAGATCAGCTAAAAGTTCATGGGCGATTTTTGCCATTCTCACTTCGGTATAACGCATAGCCGCAGCAGAATCGCCATCTACAGACCCAAAGTTTCCTTGCCCATCTACTAGCATATATCGCAAAGAAAACGGCTGCGCCATACGAACAATCGTATCGTAAACTGCTGAGTCACCGTGTGGATGGTATTTACCAATAACATCACCCACTACGCGCGCCGATTTTTTATAAGGTTTATTAAAATCGTTTTTTAATTCATTCATCGCGTACAATACTCGACGATGAACGGGTTTTAAACCGTCTCGCACATCGGGTAACGCCCTGCCGACTATGACACTCATCGCATAGTCGAGATAGGAATTTTTCAGTTCTTCTTCAATGTTTATTGGCAGGATTTCTTTCGCGTTGTCTGACATATACTGCGGTGTCCCTAATTGTTTTTATTCTGTTTTTTGTTTTTACTGGCGCGCCAATAAGCGCAATTCATTTGTGCTGTATAAAAGTCGTACAGTTATACTTTTATTAGCAGGTTAGTCTACCATCTGTTAACAATTTTATGTAGCCTTTAATAAGTAAAATATAAGATAACCTAGGATTGAATGTGGCCAATGTAGACCAAGAAGAAATAAGCAAATTTTCCGAACTGGCTTCTCGATGGTGGGACCCAGAAAGTGAATTTAAACCACTACATCTTATCAATCCATTAAGATTGTCTTACATCCAACAACAAAGCGAAGGCGTCGTTGGCAAAAAAGTGTTAGATGTCGGGTGTGGTGGCGGATTGGTTGCTGAAGGGTTAGCACGGGCGGGTGCAGAGGTTACAGGAATTGATTTAGCTGAGGCGAGTTTAACCGTTGCACGCTTACATGCTTTGGAAACATCGACTCCTGTTGAGTACCTGCAAGTATCAGCTGAAGATTTAGCACAAAGCCATGCGGAAACATTTGATATTGTCACCTGTTTGGAAATGCTTGAACATGTTCCTAACCCAGCTTCGGTGGTTGCAGCATGCGCCAAACTCACAAAGTCCGGAGGCAAGCTGTTTTTTTCGACTCTTAATCGCAATGCTAAATCTTATCTTTTGGGTATCCTTGGTGCGGAGTATATTTTACGCTGGGTTCCAAAAGGTACTCATAACTTTGAAAAATTCATCAAACCCAGTGAACTTATGAGCATGTGCGACGCAGAAAATCTAAGCACCAAAGACGCTATTGGCCTTCACTACAACCCGTTAAGACAACGTTTTTATCTGTCAGATAACAACATTGATGTTAACTATATTTTGAGCTGTGAAAAACCGCTGTAAAACACAATGGTTTTTTTTAAGTTTTTAACAAGTCTGACTTGAAAACCGTGTTAAATGTTAACGGTTTGCGTTTATAGGTTAGCTTTCACTAACAGTAATAAATAAGGTACAGGTTCAACTGAGATAAACCCTTTGTATTGGGTTGCATTACAATTAAAACCTCACTATCTTGTGACATAACTTGAAGCAGAATTTCATATTCAAAGAGCGCAAATTTTACTTGTTGCTCATCGCGATTAAATATCGACTCGAAATGGCTCGTTCCACGTTAATTTAACTCAGAGATTACGTGACGTCGAGATTAAATAAAAAGCTTCAGATATAGTCATAAAAAGGTGCCGTAACACACACCTCTTCTGTCAGCGCTTATGGTAATTGGATAAATAAATGAACGAAACGCTCTACGTAACCAAACGAAATGGTGAGCAGGAACCTATCGATCTAGACAAAATTCACAAAGTGATTGAATGGGCAGCCGAGGGATTAAGTGATGTTTCCGTTTCCCAAGTCGAAATTAAATCGCATTTACAGTTTTTTAACGGTATAAAAACGGCAGAAATTCATGAAACTATTATCAAATCTGCCGCTGATCTTATTTCAACCGAAACACCCGATTATCAATATTTAGCCGCGCGACTTAGTATTTTTCATTTGCGTAAAAAAGCGTATGGACAATTTGAGCCTCCTCCGCTGTATCAGCACGTCAAAGATATGGTTGAAAAAGGCAAATACGACAAGCATTTGTTAGCTGACTACAACGAGCAAGAATTTGCCGAGATGGACGAATTTATCGACCACTGGCGAGACATGAGCTTCAGTTATGCCGCAGTAAAACAACTCGAGGGAAAGTACCTCGTACAGAATCGCGTCACCGGTGAAATATATGAAAGCGCACAGTTTTTATATGTATTAGTTGCCGCTTGCCTTTTTGCAAATTACCCGAAGGATGACAGGCTAGATTATATTCGTCGGTTTTATAACGCTGCATCCACCTTCAAACTATCACTACCTACGCCCATTATGGCAGGTGTGCGCACCCCTACTCGTCAATTCAGTTCTTGTGTGTTAATCGAAGCAGGAGATAGCCTAGATTCCATAAACGCAACATCCAGTGCTATTGTTAAGTACGTCAGCCAACGCGCTGGGATTGGTGTTAATGCAGGTCGCATTAGAGCCTTGGGTAGCCCTATTCGTGGTGGCGAAGCTTTCCATACGGGTTGTATCCCGTTTTATAAATATTTCCAAACAGCGGTTAAAAGTTGTTCGCAAGGCGGTGTTCGAGGCGGTGCAGCGACCTTGTTTTACCCTCTATGGCACATGGAAGTTGAATCTTTATTAGTGCTTAAAAACAATCGGGGTGTAGAGGAAAACCGTGTTCGACATTTAGATTACGGCGTCCAATTCAATAAATTAATGTATCAGCGCATGATGAAAGACAGTCATATAACACTGTTCAGCCCCTCTGATGTGCCCGGATTGTATGATGCATTTTTTGCAGACCAAAACAAGTTTGAAGCGTTGTATATTAAATACGAAGCTGATAAAAATATCCGTAAAAAACAAATCCGCGCTATGGAATTGTTCAGCTTATTTATGCAAGAGCGAGCGAGCACTGGCCGTATTTATTTGCAAAACGTTGACCACTGCAACACCCACAGCCCTTTTAATCCAGAGCTAGCACCTGTTCGACAAAGCAATTTGTGTCTAGAAATCGCGTTACCGACCAAGCCGCTGCAACACGTCAACGACGAAAATGGTGAAATAGCGCTGTGTACGCTTTCTGCTTTTAATCTGGGTGCCATCCAATCACTTGATGAACTCGACGAACTGGCCGATTTATCAGTAAGAGCACTGGATAGCTTGCTTGATTACCAAGACTACCCTGTACCCGCGGCATATAACGCAACAATGGGCAGAAGAACGTTGGGTATAGGCGTCATTAACTTTGCTTATTATCTTGCAAAAAATGGTGTGAAATACTCTGATTTCAGTGCAAATGGTTTAGTGCACAAAACGTTTGAAGCAGTGCAGTTTTATTTGTTAAAAGCCTCTAATAATTTGGCCAAAGAAAAAGGGGCGTGCCCTAAGTTTAACGAAACCACTTACGCGCAAGGTATATTGCCTATAGATTCGTACAAGAAAGATATAGATGCAATTTGTAAAGAGCCTTTGCACTTAGATTGGGAAAGTTTACGGAAAGACATTGAAACACATGGTTTAAGAAACTCTACACTTTCAGCCTTGATGCCATCTGAAACCTCATCGCAAATATCAAATGCGACAAATGGTATTGAACCACCTCGAGGACATATCAGTATAAAGTCTAGTAAGGACGGGGTGCTTAAGCAGGTTGTGCCCGAATACAACCGTTTAAAAGATGCATACGAGTTGTTGTGGGATATCCCTTCTAACGATGGTTATTTACAATTAGTCGGTATTATGCAGAAATTTGTTGATCAAACGATTTCAGCCAATACAAATTACGACCCGAGCAAGTACCCCAATGGCAAGGTGCCAATGAAGCTGTTATTGAAAGATTTGCTAACAACTTACAAGTTGGGAATCAAAACGCTCTACTATCACAACACACGTGATGGAGCGTCTGATAGTTCTACTGATAGTCAGAAAGAAGTGAAAACAAAACCTAATGCTCAGCAGGTCGTGGTGGAAGAAGATGACGATTGCGCTGGTGGTGCGTGTAAAATATAAGAATAGAATAGTCTGATATGAAATATACAACGTTTAATCAAAAAAGTATTAATCCATTAAACGAACCCATGTTTTTTGGTAACCCTGTTAATGTTGCTAGGTATGATCAACAAAAACACGCAATTTTTGAAAAACTGATCGAGAAACAAATTAGTTTTTTCTGGCGCCCTGAAGAAGTTGACGTCTCTCGCGACAGAGTTGATTTTCAGGCTTTAACTGAATCTGAAAAACATATTTTCATATCTAATTTGAAGTATCAAACTCTGCTTGACTCGGTTCAAGGAAGAAGCCCGAATATTGCACTGCTGCCCATCGTTTCGCTCCCAGAGTTAGAAACGTGGATAGAAACGTGGTCATTTTTCGAAACCATACATTCTCGTTCTTACACCCATATTTTGCGTAATTTATTTTCTGATCCTAGCGATATTTTTGAGGATATCGTTGAAAATGAGGAAATTAAGCGCAGAGCTGCGGATATTTCAAAGTATTACGATGATCTCATTTTTGCTACTCAGCTTTGGCAGACTCAAGGTGAGGGTGTGCACACAGTGAACGGCGAAGTACATACCATTACTTTACGTGAGCTAAAGAAAAAACTTTATTTGTGCATGAATTCAGTTAATGCATTAGAAGCCATTCGGTTTTATGTTTCTTTCGCCTGTACGTTCGCATTTGCCGAAAGAAAATTGATGGAAGGAAATTCCAAAATTATTCGTCTTATTGCCAGAGATGAAAATTTACACCTATCTTCCACTCAACACATTTTGAATATATGGGCCAAAGGAAAAGATGACCCTGAAATGGCAGAGATTGCCAAAGAATGTGAAGAAGAAGCAAAAGCAATATTCTTAAATGCGGTAGAACAGGAAAAGCAATGGGCAGAGTATTTGTTTGCTAGTGGTTCAATGATTGGTTTAAACAAAGATATTCTTTGCCAATACGTTGAGTATATTGCTAATCAGCGAATGTCTGCTATTGGATTGGGTAAACCTTTTGATATTAGTTCAAACCCCCTGCCTTGGATGAACAACCATTTAAATTCAGATAATGTTCAAGTTGCTCCTCAAGAGTCAGAAATAAGCTCTTACTTAGTCGGGCAAATCGACTCTGCCGTGAGTGAAGAGGATTTCGCAGAGTTTGAATTATGATCAGTTTTATACTGATTAATGGCCGATAAAGAAAAAGGCATCCAAATAACAGTAGAGGGAAAGGATGCCTTCCCTGCTCTTCCGCAAAAAAGTTTGTTAGATTCGTTAGAAGCTCAAAATATAGAAGCACCGTTTCATTGTCGTGATGGATTTTGTGGAGCGTGCAGATGCAAATTAGTGAGTGGTCAAATCGATTATTTTATTGATCCTTTAGCTTTTATTGATGACGATGAGGTGCTGCTTTGCTGTAGCCTTCCACTTAGCGATGTTACATTAAGCTTAGAATAGCCAGTTTAATTAACTGGCCCTAACGACACACCCAAACGTTCAGCGACTTCTATGTACGTCTCAACCACACTGCCCAAACCTTGACGAAAACGGTCTTTATCCATTTTTTTACGTGTCACTTTATCCCATAATCTACAGCCGTCTGGTGTGAACTCATCACCGAGTACTAGCTCTCCATTAGCGTCTATTCCAAACTCTAACTTATAGTCGACTAATATCATTCCAACTTTATCAAACAACGACTGCAATATAGCGTTGACTTCAAATGTAGCAGACTTCATTGCTGCTATTTGCGCTTCTGTCGCCCATCCAAATGAAGTAATGTGATAATCGTTAACCATGGGATCGTGTAAAGCATCGTTTTTTAAGAAAAACTCAAAGATTGGAGGAGAGAGATCTTTCCCCTCATCAACACCTAAACGTTTGACCAAAGACCCAGCCGATACGTTTCTTACCACGCATTCTACTGGGATCATATCTAATTTTTTTACTACAGACTCAGTATCAGAGAGTAAATGTTCGACTTGGGTTTTAACACCTGCTTCCTCCAAGGTGTTCATGATAAAGTGATTAAACTTATTATTGACCTCACCTTTGCGATCCAATTGTTCTATTTTTTCTCCATCAAAGGCTGACGTATCGTTACGAAATTCCAGAATAAGCAAATTTTCATCTTCTGTTAAAAAAACAGTTTTTGCTTTACCGCGATACAATTCTTCACGCTTTTGCATATAGTTCCCAATTAGATATCTAAGTTATTTTTAGCCATTGTACTTGAAAAGGGTTCAAATAAATCAGTCACTTGTTTTACGTCGAACACTTCACTTTCGTCTGTCATAAAGGTAACTGCTGTTTTTGTACCTTGAGCCTGTACCTTTAAGCGATAATCGCCTAAACCCAATAATGATTCACCACTTGAAAACAAGTTGGTCCACCATCCGCCGCCTGGTCCTGCGTAACTTACGAAAACCAAGCCATTTGACTTGTCCAAATCTTTAACGTCGAAACCCAATTTCAACAAAACTAGCTGAAGACGAGGCCAAGTAACATCATAAATACCATCAACAATATACGCAGGATCGCCATCAGCGTTAAAGCCCAATTCGGTGTCTAGGCCTTGTTTAATTTGTTCTCTTATCTGTGAAATTTGTACGCCAATTTCATACTCATAATGGGTGACGATTTTGTTCAATACATCAACTTCTTCAGAACGAGCAAGGGTATTTTCCATACTCCCCACCACTTCATCGTTAACTGTTTTTAAGTAGTCTTTAAGCTCGACACCTAGCTCTGCTGTTCTCCCATGCGGCGCCATTTTAAGTGAGAATTCAAACTTTCTTCCTGTTGCATTGGTGTCTTTGAAGAACTGGTACCATTTACGGTCTGCGCTGTCGTCGTTTAACATCCAATCGGTAATGAGCGTCCCTTCTTCTGGTGAAAAAGATTCTACTGCGATTTCATTTTCGTCTAAGAAACTGAGTACGGTATCCCATATGGTTGTATCTAACGCTTTACTGTCGTCTACTTTATCGAACTTTATCTTAGCGCTTTTACTGCCTTCTTGAATGTAGCTTCCTCGAACTAGGGGTAACACCAACGAGGGCGATACAATAGTGAGCTGTTTGCCTACGTATTCAGTCGGCGCATTTTCGCCTAGCTCAGGTAGCTCAAAGTCTCTAGTATATTCAGGCGAATCTAAGCCTTCGGGCACTTTTATTTCACTCGCTTCTTCAGCCTTAATGTAAGAAAAACTACCTGAAGCAATCCGTGTTTTGTCTGCGCTACTGCAACCACTCATTATTATTACGCATGCAGCTACAAGGCTACTGACAATGCTCTTCATCATGTTCTCTTATGTTTATTTTAATAACTGGTATTCTTTAAGAATATCTTCGATTATTTTTTGGCTAGCAAGTTCCGGTAAAACCATCGGTAAGCGCAAGAAAGCCGACTTAATCATTTGCATTTTATACAATGCCCACTTTGGCATAACGGGGTTTGGCTCTATAAACAATGCGGAATGTAATTTTTCTATCGACGCATTGAGCAGCTTTGCTTTATTTACATCGCCTTCGGCTGCCGCTTGACACATTTGAGCCATCACCGCTGGCGCTATGTTCGCGGTTACTGAAATAACACCGTGCCCACCTTGCGCTAAAAACTCACAACTTGTTTCATCATCACCGCTGAGTAGCATGAAGTCGTCTGGCACAAGTGCTTTTGTTTGATGCAGCCTAGCCATATCTCCCGTTGCATCTTTAATACCCACTATTTTCGGATGTGCTGCCAAAGTAGACACCGTTTCAGGCAGCATGTCTGCGACCGTTCGGCCTGGCACATTATAGAGAATAACAGGTAGCTCGGTGGCGTCGGCTATGGCATTAAAATGCGCAACCATGCCTGCTTGTTGTGGCTTGTTATAATAAGGTACGACACTTAAGAATCCATCTACGCCCATTTTTGCCAAACCTTGGCTTAAAAATATCGCTTCGTCGGTAGAGTTCGCCCCGCTCCCAGCAATAACAGGAATCCGTCCGGCGACCGTCTTTACAGTATGTTTAACTACGTCAAAGTGTTCTTCGAAAGGTAATGTAGCTGATTCACCCGTTGTACCCACAGATACAATGCCATCGGTTTTGTTTTCGATGTGAAATTCAATACACGCCTCTAAATCCCGATAATCAATATTGCCTTCATCATCCATGGGCGTTACCAACGCCACATAACTACCTTTAAACATATTCACTCCAATATTTCTAAGCGCACATGGTAATTATGTCGTCAGTTAAACACAAGTCATCTCATTGTCGGTTTAGTAAAAAACAGCGAAAAATAACGTAACAAAGCTATTTATACCCAATTTATTTCAAGAAACGTCGGATCGGGCATCTCAAGGTAGAGTAGGTACGAGCACTAAGCACTAGAAGAAGTAAGAAGTGTATTTTTGAAATTGAACTTAAAAATCTCTACCCTCGTAAACGTCAACATAAATAGAACCACAATCATTGTATGAGGAATTTGATGAACATGCTTAACGCTGGCGATAGCGCCCCTTCTTTCAGTTTACTTAACCAAGACGGTGAAACCACTTCCCTTGAACAGTTTAAGGGTAAAAAAGTACTGGTTTATTTTTACCCAAAAGCAATGACACCTGGCTGCACCGTGCAGGCACAATGCTTAAGAGATAGCAAAGATAGCTTGGACAAGCACAACGTTGTTGTTTTGGGAGTAAGCCCAGACCCAGTAAAACGCTTACCCAAATTTATTGAAAAAGAAAATTTGAATTTCACGCTGTTATCTGATGAAGACCATGCCGTTGCTGATGCCTTTGGTGTGTGGGGACCAAAGAAGTTTATGGGCAAAGAATATGATGGTATTCACAGAATTTCTTTTTTAATAAACGAAGATGGGACTATTGAAAAAGTGTTCGACAAATTTAAAACAAAGGATCACCATGACGTTATTTTAGCGTACTTGCAGGGCTAAGGCTGTTTAGATGTTCGAGGTGGACATCTTAGAGGTGGATAGCTTTGAAGCTATCCGCTTAACCAAAAGTATAAAAGCAAGTAAATATTTTATTCACATTTTTTTAAACTTTATTTCACGTAAAAGTTAAATCATTAAGACTATTGGTATACTATAGAGCCAGAGTCAAAATAGAAAATTAAGAGCGTATGAAGCACTTCCTATGCAGCGGCATTTTCTTCAATTGCATCAGAACAATATGCTTGTTTCTGCAGGTTTTTATTGTTTCGAATTCCACAGCTGCTAATACCGAGCCACCCAGCTTACGCTTTGCAGTTTACGATTCGTTACCCTTTGGTTATCTCGATGACAAAGGACGCCCACAAGGAACCGTTGTCGATATCGCTCATTTGATAGCGACTGAAGCAAATATACCGATTAAAATAGACTTGGTTCCCGTCAGTCGCGCTTTACGTGAATTAACCACAGGGAATGCTGACCTGACAATTTTACTGGACCGAGCGAACAGTGTCGATTCCATTGAGCAAATCGGATTAATTGAAAGTACTCGAACCGTTTTAATACGTTTAAAAAACGAACAAACATTTGATGCTTCTGACCTAAGCAATAAAAACATTAGCATAGGGTTTGTCAGAGGCGCGTATTATGGAAAAGAATTTAGCGCTTTTTTAAAAGATAAAACAGTTCAGCAAATTCAAGTCGTCAATGCTCAAACTGGCATCGAGTTGCTTTTGAGAAAACGCATAGATTATTTGTCAAGCCTTGAGATCTCATTAGCTCACGCCTTAATTACACAAGTAAAAAGTGAACAAATAGAGCCCGTTAAATTTTTTAAAACGTATAACAGCGCGCTCTATATTTCCTCTCACACAAAAAAATAAAGAAAGCATTAAAAAGTTGCTAACGGACACATTAGTTTCTTTAAACCAAAAAGGGTTGATAGAACCCATACATCGAAATTTAAAAATAAAAGATAGTTCGTTTTAACCAATTTTTCGGTTGTGCTTGCCAAGCTCGTTTCTAGTCGGCTTTTGGTTTTAAACCAAGGTTTCTCCCGATTCGCTACTCCAAGCAGTGATTAATGCTTTGACTAAAGTGGCAAGAGGAATAGCAAAAAAGACGCCCCAAAACCCCCACAGCCCACCAAAAAACAAGACAGCAATAATGATATATAACGGGTGTAAACTCACTGCTTCAGAAAACAGAATAGGTACGAGCACATTACCATCCAGAGCTTGAATGACACCATAAGCAAATAGCAAATAACCAAATTCAGCCGTAAAACCCCACTGGAAAAGTGCGACAACAGCCACAGGTATGGTCACAACAGCAGCGCCTATGTAAGGAATAAGCACCGATAAGCCTACAAGTACACCCAACAGCATGGCATAGCGCAAATCCATTAATACAAATGTTAGGCATGAAACAGAACCGACAATGACAATCTCAATCACTTTCCCACGAATATAATTAGCAATTTGGCCATTCATTTCATTACCAACTTGGGCGATGAGTCGGCGTTCGTTAGGCAAAATTTTTGACAATGCGCTTAAGAAAAAATGTTTATCTTTAAGCATAAAAAACACCATCAACGGTACTAAAATAAGATAGATAAGCATGGCCGCAACGTTGCCGAGTGAGTTAAACGAAAAAGCGATAAAGGTTTCGCCTAACAAAGCCACCTTTTCATTTAAACCATCGATGACATTTTGTACTTGATACACCTTTATGTATTTTGGGTATTGCTCTGGCAAAGCCAAAAACCACTCTTGTGCCGATCGCGCTATTTGTGGCATTTCCTGAATAAGATTCACACTTTGCTTAGACACAATGGGCAGTAATCCGACTACAGTGCAAATAACTAAAGCAATAAAAACAATAAGAACCGAAGAGGTGCCAAGAGTACGATTGACGCCAACGCGTTCAAGCTGCACCACGGGCCAATCAAGAAGATAGGCAATAACGGCAGCAACAATCACTGGCATCATCATTGCGCCCCATATAAGTAGTACCACTGAGCTAACTAAAATTAGCAGCAACAACATAACTGCGTCTGGATTGGAGAACTTCCGTTGATACCAACGCTGAAATACGCTTAACACCTTTTTTGCCTTAAACAAATTGTAAAAGTGCTGATAAGATAACAGAAAATAATCGAAATAGAATGAAACTCGTAATAGCTTTTACCACTCTTATATAAAATACGATAAAACGATATACTTTAGTTAATTTAACAGGATACAAAAAACACCTTGAAACATATTGGCTTAAGGTTTGCGAAAACATGTATTTGTAGTTTATTACTCTGCTTGGCACTAAGTGGCATTGCTTATTCGCAATCTAATAATAAAAATGCCTTACCCGACATCGGAGTCGTTGCTTCCGAAGCAATTACAATAGACAAAGAAGTAATCATTGGCGATGCGCTTATGCGACAACTTCGTGGTCAGTCTCCAGTAATTCAAGACCCTGTTCTACAACAATATATTCAAGATTTAGGCAATCGCCTTGTTGTTCATGCCGACAATACCAATTTCCCTTTTACTTTCTTTATCATTAACAATAACGCCATTAATGCGTTTGCGTTTTTTGGTGGGCACATAGGCATGCATACTGGCTTAATCGCGAGAGCTGACAGCGAAAGTGAGATTGCATCGGTATTGGCTCACGAAATCGCACACGTTACACAGCGACACATTGCTCGGCGAATACAGGCTCAGCAACGCACTGCCCCCTTAGCCGTGGCCTCATTGATTGGTGGCTTACTGTTAGCCATAGCAGATCCTCAAGCAGGCATAGCGGCCATTCAAGCTTCCTCGGCGGCGCAAGCACAAATCGGTATCAATTACACAAGAAGTAATGAGCAAGAAGCAGATAGGGTGGGGTTAGCTTTATTGAGCAGAGCTGGCTTTGACCCACAAGGCGCGAATTCTTTTTTTCAAAAGTTAGCCGCGGAGAATCGTTTAGTCTCAAAGCCGCCGGAAAGACTGCTTACTCACCCCTTAACTGAAAACAGGATCGCAGATGTGAGGTCAAGGTTAGCTTCATTACCGTCTCGAAACTTACCACCCAGCCTTCCTTTTTTGCTTGCCAAAACAAGGATCAAAGCGCGATATAGTTTTGAAGCTAAATACAGTGAGGAAGTGTATGAGTCTGCTACGAATAAGCAAGCCGGCGCTTTTGACAACGTTATCGATGAAGCTGACCGTTATGGTTATGCCCTAGCTTTGTTACGCAATGGTAAGCCTGAACGCGCCTTACCCCTTATTCAAACACTGGTTAAACTCAGACCTGAAAACATGTTTTATTTAGATGCGGCAACCGATATTTATTTAGCACTAAATAAAACGGATGAAGCTATCGAATTGTTACAAGCCCAACTCAAGCATTCACCTCGCAATACGGTCATCGTATTAAATCTCGCCAACTCTTTTTTGCATTCAAAAGCCAATGACAAAGCAATAGAGTTACTTAGAGATTACTTACTCACTGACAAAAATAACTTCCTTGCTAATCAGTTACTTTCAGACGCCTACCGAGCCAACAACGATACCGGTTTGATGCATCAAACCAAAGCTGAAGTTTATGCGCTCGTAGGTGGATATCAAAGAGCCGTCGATGAGTTACAATTTGCTTATAACCATAGCCAAGACGATCATCTTACCAAACAGCGAATTCGAGCAAGGATTCAGCAGTTCAGAAATGAGATTAAAAAGCTCCAAGCGCTTTAATTCAGTTGCATAATAAAAAGGGGTAAAATATGTCCTCCGTGTTGATTTATCACAATCCTAGATGCTCGAAAAGTCGTGAAACATTCGCTCTTTTAGAAGCAAACGATATTGAGTTTGACGTTGTTTTATATTTGAAAACAGGGCTCACCGAGCAAGTTGTTGAACATTTGCAAGCAAGCTTGGGGCTTGAATCGATCAAAAATATGATGAGACAAAAAGAAAAAGAATATGCAGCACTTTCTTTAGAACACGCGTCAGAGGCGACATTAATGAGAGCTTTGGTAGCTCATCCCAAGTTACTTGAACGGCCTATCGTTATAAAAGACTCAGTGGCTAAAATAGGTCGACCACCTGAAAACGTATTGGATATTTTTTCTTGAAAAACGTACTTATTCTTTACTACTCGGTGCATGGCAGTACCCACGCGCTCGCTAGGCATATTGCAAAAGGCGTAGAAGCTGAGGGTGTTGAGGCAAAGCTGAGAACGGTACCAAGAGTGTCTGCCGAATTTAATGAAGATGCGTCCTCTATTGCACCAACTGGCTCACCTTACGCGACGTTGGATGAGTTAAAGCAATGTGATGGCTTAATTTTAGGTAGCCCAACTCGGTTTGGGAACATGGCCGCCCCAGTAAAATACTTTTTAGATTCAAGCAGCGAGTTGTGGTTGGCGGGTGCATTAGATGGAAAACCTGCAAGCGTATTTACTTCTTCAAAGAGCTTCCATGGCGGGCAAGAAACGACCCTCGTCTCCATGATGTTGCCCTTGTTACATCACGGAATGATCATTTCTGGACTTCCGTATAGCCTTCCTGAACTGCATGATACCCAAAGTGGCGGTGGGCCTTATGGAGTATCACACGTCAGTATAAACAGTGAGCTTACTGAACACGAAAAAAAGCTCGCTGTAGCTCAAGGTAAGCGCATGGCTTACTTAGTAAAAAAATTGCAGTAAGAGGAACAAAAGATGATAGCGTTTCAATCTTTTCCGATGAACAGTGTCACCAAAATGTGGCGATACATCGCCTTGTTTAGTCACGTTTTTCTGATTGTTTGGACAGTAGCTTGGCAGTTTTATTTTAACGACGAACAGGTGTATTCAACCACATTTATTTTGTTGTTTTATGTGCTCCCAATCCTTCTTCCACTACATGGGATCATCAAAGCAAGGCCTTACACCCACGCTTGGGCAAGTTTTTTAGTGCTGTTTTATCTTACTCATGCAATCACCGTGTTGTATGCAGAACCACTCCAGCGCCCTTTTGCCTTTGTAGAATTCATTTTATCGTTGAGCATGTTTACTGGTTGCTGTTTATTTGCTCGTTTGAGAGGCAAAGAATGTGGCTTAAAATTAGGTAAATTGAAAGATGTGATGGCGAAAGAAAAAGCCTATTTTGAAGGTAAATAGGTCTAATTTCTATACGTTTTCATTAGAGTGATTGGAAAAATGTTTTTTCAGTAACGGTAAGGTGATTTTTGTTTGCGACTGAAGCGATAGTTGATCAAGTTTTTCCAATAAGGCCATCAGCTTATTTAGATGCCTATCAGTATGTACTAATAAAAACTTGCAGGCTGCATCGCTGATATTCATTCCTTGAGCCTTTGCTCGGCGTTTAATGATTGCCTCTCGGCCTTTGTCGTCAGGTTGCTCAAGATAAAACGTCGTACCCCAATTTAAGCGCGAAAGTAAATCAGGTAATACAAATCCCAAATGATTTGGTAAGGCATTCATTGAAATTACAAGATGGCTAGTTTGTTTATTATAAACCGCTTCATTGATTCTATTTATTAGATCGAACAAGGCAGTTTCCCACTGTGTATGCCCTACAATGCAATGAATATTATCAAGACAAATGATTGAACAGTGCTCTAGCCCAGATAACATGATGGGATCGACACTATTAAGCTCTTCAAAATTTAAATAGACCGATTGTTGATGGGTTTCGTCTGCTATATGACAGAGCGAAAAAAGTAAATGACTCTTCCCTACTCCTCCCTTACCACATAATAAAGTGAGAGGAATACCGAGATGAGTGGAGTGACTGGCTACGTCTTGTAAATGGCTCACTGCATCAGCATTAGTTGATGTATAAAAACTATCGAAGGTTTGATCGAGTGGTAGTGAAACAGGTAACGCGAGTTGCAATGTTTATCCTTGCCAAAAAAAGTGTAAAGGTTGGCCGCCAGTAACGGTTGATTCAGTTTGTTGCTTTTCTTCAATGGCAGTTAAGCGTGTACCCAAATCAAGTGAATTATACAGATCACTCATCGCGCCTAGCAAAGAAATCTCGAACGTAGCAAGGTTTCCTTGCATTTGCACAAGTCGGGTGGAGTCAACAACGGTCAACGTCTCTAAATAACGTGTCAGTGCTACGATATCTTTTAACGATTGTACATTCGAAACAGTAATAATGGGTCGAACCGACGGCATATCGCCTGTCGCAATCGCATATTTTTCTCCCAATTTTTCGGTGTATTTGTCTATTAACTGCTGAAGAAGCTTATTGGCATCGTTACCGAATTCTCTACCTGTCCACATGTTTTGCAGGTTTTGTTCATTTTTTGACTCAATATACCATTCTAAAGCAAAGTCGGCATTGTCTGGGATATCTATAATATTAAGCCTAGTATTAGAACCCGATTCACTTTTTGGTTGATATTGTATTTCCTCGTTTTGCAAAGCAACGTCAAGCGTTAACGCATCGCGATCAAAGCCTCTAACACCAGACAGTTTATGAGTTTCAATAACATATTGAGAGGTGTTTTTACCCCGTTGCGTTTCTTGCTGAGCGCGCAAGTCGGATGTCCTAATCAGGCGAGCTGTTATCATATATTCGCTGCTGTAACGTTCAGACGCTTTACGTAAAACCGGAAGGAAACGAGCCCAAACGTCAGTTTTTGAAACAGCTAGTGAGTCATCCAAATCCATTAGAGGAAAGAGCATCTGTACGCCGCGTGCTTGGGAATGTTGTTGTATTGACTCGCCGATACCAGATACGTCGCTGTCGGTAATTAATTGAATGTCATCAGCGCTGTGTGCATGGGCTAGCCAGACGATGGCCTCGGGCCTTTGTGCCCCCCATAAGGGCAGCTTTTCCTGTCGAATCAATGCTTCAATTTTTGCTGTATCAAAAACCGCTTTGTACTTTTGCTGATTATTTTCAATAAAATATTCGTAGGACAAAATATAATCACTGGCATCTTTAAGAGCTCTTAATACCCCTGAATTAGATAAGCTCTCTTTGCTGCCAGTCATTTTTATCACCACTTGCTGCATGGCTTGGCGCTGAACATTTTTTCCATCAACCCACACAATACCTTCATTAACGCTTACCACACCAACCGCCGACGCGAAGCCAGCAGCACAAAAATTCAGCAAAAACAAAAGTAATCCACGTTTTAGCACGTAAAAATCGCCCTTAAACCCAATAAAATATACCGACATCCGTATTTTGCGTCATTTAAGAAATGATTTCACCTTTATACCTGTTCCTTCTCAAAATACTCGTTGAATCGAGCATTTTGAGGTGGAACGGGTAGAGTTAAGTTGGATTACGTCGAGAGCACTGGTAAAATCCCTATTCATTGAAAATGATATCTGAGTTTACTGTGAGCCAAAATACAACGCCATTAAGTTATAAAGATGCCGGTGTCGACATAGACGCCGGAAATAAGTTAGTCGACAACATTAAAGAAGTAACGAAACGCACTCACAGGCCAGAAGTAAAGGGTGGCTTAGGCGGCTTTGGCGCGCTATGCTCTATTCCTGAAAAATACCGCTCTCCCCTTCTTGTTTCCGGCACCGACGGTGTTGGCACCAAACTTCGATTAGCCATCGACTGTCACCAACATCAAGGTGTCGGTATCGACTTGGTTGCGATGTGCGTGAACGACCTCATAGTACAAGGTGCAGAGCCACTTTTCTTTTTAGACTACTATGCAACTGGGAAGTTGGATGTGGATATTGCGACTGATGTGGTCAGTGGCATTGGTGCTGGCTGTGAGCTTTCGGGGTGTGCATTAATTGGCGGTGAAACAGCAGAAATGCCGGGCATGTATCACGGCGGCGATTACGACTTGGCCGGCTTTTGTGTTGGCGTAGTAGAAAAAGACAAGCTTATTGATGGGCAATCGGTGCAACCCGGGCAAGCGATTATTGCTCTTGCCTCTTCAGGACCTCATTCCAATGGTTATTCATTGATACGCAAAGTGATAGAAGTGAATCAAGCTTCACTTAAGGACGATGTAAACGGAAAAACACTCGAAGAACGTCTGCTTGAACCTACGCGTATTTATGTGAAATCAGTATTAGCGCTATTGGAAAAACACAAAGTCCATGCAATTTCTCACATAACTGGAGGCGGATTCTGGGAAAATATCCCTCGAGTTTTACCTAGCAGTGTTCAAGCTGTGATTGATAAAAACAGTTGGGATTGGCCTGAAATTTTTAACTGGCTAAAAGAAAAAGGCAACATTACGACGCATGAAATGTACCGCACCTTCAATTGTGGCGTTGGTATGGTGTTAATTGTTGATCAGGATGAAGCAGATGATGCTATTAACATGCTAAGGCAACTCGGTGAAGATGCTTGGCAAATAGGCAGAACAGTAGATAACCAAACTGATTCAGTCGTGATTGAATAGTACAATGAAAAACATTGTCGTACTGATTTCAGGAAATGGGTCGAATCTTCAAGCCATTATAGATGCAATTGAAGCCAAGCAAATTGATGGCTGTATTACTTGTGTGATTTCAAATAGACCACAAGCGTATGGTTTACAGCGAGCCCAAAATCACGGGATTACTTCGCTGTGTTTAAATCATCAAGATTACGAATCGAGAGAAGGTTATGACCAAGCTTTGCTTGAGGCCATAACGTCTTATCATGCAGATTTGGTTGTTCTTGCTGGTTTTATGCGTATTTTAACACCTGAATTTGTTAATGCGTTAAGCGGTAAAATATTGAACATTCATCCGTCGTTATTGCCAAAGTATAAAGGTTTGAATACTCATCAAAGGGCAATTGATAATCGAGACGAAATGCATGGCCCTACTGTTCATTTTGTCACACCTGAGTTAGACGGTGGGCCAATTATAGCTCAAAAGCCTATTGCTATTTTGGATAATGACAACGCAGAATCGCTTTCAGAACGAGTACAGGTTGAAGAAAGGCGACTCTACCCCGAAGTGGTAAAGTGGTTTTGCGAAGAGCGGCTAACGATGAAAGGCAACGTCGCATATTTAGACGGAACAGGTATTTAACTAGATAAACTCATAGGGAAAAGCCAATGATAAGAGCTTGGTGTTTAATTTTGATGATTGTCATTAACGCACACTTAGCGCATGCTCAATCACAAACAGAGCGCTTTCAATTTCAGCCTTTTAATGCCGAATACATAGCTTACGTTTGGGGCAGTCCTCAAGGTACAGCGTCTATGGAGCTAGATTTTCTTGACAACCAAGTGTATTCGTTGCTGTATCAATCTCACGTATCGAAGTTTTTTCTATCTGATAAGCGTGTCGAACACTCCATTTTCACGCTAGAAGGCAGTCGACTTGTCGCCAAAGAATATCACTATACACGTTCAGGCACGGGAAAAGACAAATCACTGTCAGTAGAATTTCATCCTGAAAATAGTCAAATCTCCATTGATAATGGGAAAAAATCGTTCGACTTGCCTTGGGAAGGAGAAATCGACAATCAACTCTACCGATTACAAATTTCTGACAAGCTAGCAACGGGTGAGCGCGAATTTGATATTCCCTTTATTAATTACCGCGGCGAAAAGAAACAATATCATTTTGTCGTTGAAGGGCAAGAGCGTTTAGTCTTACCTTTTGGTGAATTAAACACGATAAAAGTCACCATAAAACGCAATAATAGTGCTCGCGAAACCTATGCTTGGTATGCAGCAACGTTAAATTACCAATTGGTGCGCTTGCAACAGTTTAAAGATGGCAAAGAACAGGGCGATATTAAATTATCTAAATTCACCTTTACTTCGGATAAATAAAACGCTCGATCCCCCGCTTTTCATAGAAAGCGACTAAAGTACCTTACTGCGCTGTTTGGCTGAGTTAAACAGTGCTTCTTTTTCCAGTGGAGTAAGGAAAGCCTGCTTCACTCCATTTCGTTGAATAGCATCTAATTGGCTCTGTGATAAGCCGATTATATTTTTGGCGAGCTTGTATTCATGGTTGAGGTCAATAGCAGAAACGCCGGGGTCGTCAGTGCTCAATGTAACTTGGATACCACGCTCAACAAATTGCTTTAATGGATGACAATGAATATCGCTCACCGTTGCCGTGTGGTAATTCGAGGTAAGGCAAGTCTCAATTCCGATTTCATTTGATGCCAAATAATTCATTAGTTGGCTATCTTTTATTGCAGCCACTCCATGACCAATTCGTTGCGCACCCAATACACGGATTGCATTCCAAATACTGTGAGGGCCGTCTGCTTCTCCTGCATGCACAGTAATGTTCAAACCGGCATCCCGTGCTTTTGTAAAGTGGGTTTTAAATAGTTCAGCAGGAAAATTTAATTCATCGCCTGCTAAATCTAATCCACAAAGCTGATTTTTGTGGTTGAGCAAAGCATTTAATTCGTCTGCGCATGTATCTACTCCAAATGTACGACTCAATATCCCGATTAACTGGCACTTGACTGGAAAATCTCTCATTCCCTGCTTAATACCTGAACAAACCGCTTCAATGACAGCATCCATCGATAAACTGAAAGCTTTTGACATGTAAAAGGGTGAAAAACGCAGTTCAACGTAATCTAGACAGGAATTTGCTGCATCCTCCACATTTTCATAAGCAATGCGAAAGCAGTCTTCTTCACTGGCAAGTACGCTAACTCCTATGTCTAATTTAGCTAAAAACGCTAAAAGATCACTTGTCTTATCGTTTATTTGAACCAGAGACGCGACGTCTTGCTCGCTGCTTACCTCAAGCGAAAGCTTATTTTTTTGTACTAATGACCAAATTGTACTAGGTCTAATGTTGCCATCTAAATGTCTGTGGAGTTCGACGATGGGAAGTTGTTGGTTCAGCATGCTCGTGCCTTATTGAAGAAAATGAAGTAGCCAATTTATAAATTCAAACGCAAAAACAAAAAATTATTTTATTTTACATGCAGAAAAAATCGCTTTAAAACGGTAAACTTACAGTAATAATAACAAATCTCTTGAGCGACATTTGAGTAAAAAAGACACCCTTTATAACACACAGGGAAAGATCAAAGACTTTGTATTTGATGAAGCAGTGGTTGATGTGTTTCCCGACATGATCAATCGCTCTGTACCTGGTTATGCTGATATCATTCAAGCAGCAGGACGCATCGCTCAAAAATTCGTTCAAGCCGATACAAAGGTATTTGATATTGGGTGCTCTCTCGGTGCAACCAGTCTTTCAATAAGCAGAGCATTACCTCCTGAACATTGCAGTATCGTCGCAATAGACAGCGCACAAGCTATGGTCGAACGATGTCGACGTCTTGTCTCTCAATACGCTCTGCCAAATGCCATCGAAGTAAAATGTGAAGATGCACACCAAAGCCATATCGACAATGCCTCGTTGGTATGTATGAATTTTGTATTACAGTTTATTCCGCGCGAACGTCGTCAAACACTTCTAAATAAAATAGCATGTGGAATTAACCCCAAAGGGGCGCTACTGTTATCTGAAAAAATTAGGCAAGACTGTGAATTATCTAATGCTCTATTAATCGACCTACATCACGCCTATAAAAAAGATAATGGATATAGCGAATTAGAAATTGCTCAAAAACGTGCAGCGTTAGAAAATGTAATGTTAACAGATACCATAGATCTGCACAAAGAGCGCCTTATTCAAGCCGGATTTAGTCATGTGACAGTTTGGTTTCAACACTATAATTTTATTTCTATGTTGGCTGTAAAATAATGAAAAATTGGCAAAGCGACTGCTACCGAGATTTAATTGGTACTGACTTAGCGCCGTGGTTGTGCACCCTTCCCAAGCAGCTAGACGAGTGGCAAAGGCTTCATCGTCACGGGGAGTTTGGTAAATGGCGGAAGCTATTGACAAAATTACCTATTACGTTGCCTTCATCAATCGATCTTGAACAGTCCGTTACTATTGGTAAGGCGACTGATATTGAACCCTACACCCAAAAGCAGATAGAGGGCTTGTTAAAACAATTTATGCCTTGGCGAAAAGGCCCCTTTTCAATTCATGGTATTCATATTGACACCGAGTGGCGTTCCGATTGGAAATGGGACCGATTAAGCAAACATATCAGTGATTTAAGTGGAAAAACAGTACTCGATGTAGGATGTGGCAGTGGGTACCATTTATGGCGAATGCTAGGTGCGGGTGCAAAACGCGTGTTTGGTATCGACCCAACTCAACTGTTTCTTATTCAATTTCACGCAATAAAACATTTCATACCTGAAAAACCGGTGCATTTTTTACCTATCGGCATTGAAGCAATGGCGCCTCTTAATGCTTTCGACACTGTGTTTTCTATGGGGGTGCTCTATCATCGCAAAGATGCGCTTACCTTTTTAACCCAATTACACCAACAACTTAAGCGCGGCGGAGAGTTGGTACTTGAAACCATTGTAGTAGACGGTGACGAAAACACCGTACTTTTAGCACCAGAACGCTATGCTCAAATGCGTAATGTCTGGTTTTTACCCAGTGTAAAGGCGCTGATTTCTTGGCTAGAACGTATTGGCTTTATTGATTGTCGTTGTGTCGATGTTACACCGACATCTTTAGATGAACAGCGAACGACCGATTGGATGCAAACACAATCCTTGGTTGATTTTCTCGACCCTGATGACCACACTAAGACCATTGAGGGTTACCCTGCACCAAAGCGCGCCGTAATTATTGCTAACAAAAAATAACGATTTTAGTATTTTAGGTATTGGCATGATATTTGTTGAATTATATTTGTTGAATTAACGATCAAAGACATAAGGTTTAGGGTGTACACATGTCGTTAGACGCGTTCCTTAAGGCGCATAAACTTCCAGATAGCTATAAAGAATCCGCACAAAAATGGTTCACACCTATTGTAAACATGGTTGTTTCGCACCAAAAAAGTGCCTCAGGCCCGTTTACATTAGGGATACAAGGTTGCCAAGGATCTGGCAAGTCGACACTTGCCGATTATTTGGCTCACCAATTAAAAGCGGAAGCAAATTTAAATGTTATTGTATGCTCGCTAGACGACTTTTATTTAAGTCGAAATAAACGAGTTGCACTAGCAAAAAAAGTGCATCCCATGTTACAAACCCGTGGTGTGCCGGGCACACATGACACTGAGTTACTCGAACACGTGTTATTGCACGTTAACCAAGCCAATACCTTGTCGCCACTTACAGTGCCTCGATTTGATAAATCTACCGATGATCCTCATCCTCGAAAAGAGTGGCCGGTTTACGGCATGCCTATCGATGTACTGATTTTAGAAGGCTGGTGTTGGGGCTTACCTGCACAGAACGACATCGAATTGGTTGAGCCTGTCAATACACTAGAGGCTGAAGACGATCCTAATGGTGAGTGGCGAAGGTATGTTAATAGTCAACTGCTTAGCGAATATCAACCGCTTTACGGATTAGTTGATGAATGGGTTTTATTAAAAGCACCGTCTTTCGAACAAGTGGCAGAGTGGCGTGAAGAACAGGAAGCGAAGCTCAGAGCGAAGTTTTCTGACGACCCACCTAAGAACATAATGACACCCGATCAAGTACGACACTTTATCAGCTATTTTCAGCGACTTACTGAGCATGCGCTAAACGTTATGCCTAACCGCTGTAATTGGGTATTCGAACTTGACAAAAGTAGAACTATTACTCATTGTAAACAAAAAAACGGGGCTTTTTCTTGATAAAATCTGCACCAGATTCCTTAATTTTCACTGACATGGACGGCACGCTTTTAGACCACGACACATACAGTATCGACGCTGCCAAACCCATGCTTGTTAAACTTGCGAAACACAATATTCCCGTTATACCCAATACCAGTAAGACCTTTGCTGAGTTAGTTGAACTGCGCAAGAAACATGCGCTCTCAGGCCCTTTTATTGTTGAAAATGGTGCCGCAGTTTACGTACCTCATGGTTTTTTGCCCCAAAAGCCACAAGGCGCTTTATGGACAGATGGGTATTGGTGCAAATCATTTACTTCACCGCGTTCGCATTGGTTACAATTAATAGACGGTGCAGCAAAGCAATTTGAAGGCCAGTATAAAAGCTTTAGTCAAATGACGCTTCAAGAAATAATGGACGCCACAGGTTTGCCCGAAAACGATGCCTTACTTGCATCTAAGCGGCAATTTGGAGAGCCTATATTATTTAAAGGAAACGAACAACAAAAGCAGGTTTTCATTGATGCATTGAAAAAACGCGGAGCCAACGTGTTGGAAGGCGGCCGCTTTATTCATGTGTGTGGTAATGTAAATAAAGGTCAAGCTATGAACTGGCTTTCCGAATTGGTTCAGTTTCAATTCAGTCTTCCGCATCCGCCCCGAACTATTGCTTTGGGTGATAGTGGGAATGACATCGCCATGCTAGAACAGGCTGATATTGGTATAAGAATACGCTCCCCCATCAAGCCGCCACCCGAATTACCTTCGGCTAAGGGGGAAATTATAACCAGTGTTCAATTCGGCCCAGAAGGCTGGTTCGAAACACTATCTGCACTTTTTTCTCATTACGCTTAGGACAACAATATGGCTGATTTTCATCAAAATGGCTTAGTTACGACTTTACACAACTTAGCAGATCGCTCGCTTGAGGCCCTTGAAGCTGATTTATTGCGTTTTTCGCAAAAACGTCCTATGTCACTGATACTCCCGTCTCTTTTTTCAGAATTAGAAGGGCCCGCACTGAGCAATATATTAGACCATTTGAAACACGTTCCGTATTTAAATCAAATCGTGATTGGCTTAGACAGAGCAGACAACGATCAGTACCGCTACGCTTTAGATTTTTTCTCTCGCCTGCCTCAACATCACCGCGTATTATGGAATGAAGGGCCAAGGCTGCAAGCAATAGATAAAGAACTTCAAGCCCTTGGGCTTGCTCCTAAAGAACTAGGAAAAGGCAGAAACGTATGGTACTGCATGGGATACGTCTTAGCCTCCAACCGCAGTGAATCAGTTGCACTACACGATTGCGATATTCTAACTTATGATAGAGAGTTGCTAGCACGTCTTATTTACCCGGTTGCTCACCCACAATTTAACTATGAATTTTGTAAAGGGTTTTATGCAAGAGTCGCTGGCGGAAAAATAAACGGTCGAGTTTCTCGTCTTCTTGTAACGCCACTGATCCGCGCTTTGAAAGCAACGGTAGGCAACAGCGAATATTTGGAATTTATGGATAGCTTCCGTTACCCGCTAGCAGGCGAATTTTCGTTCAGGCGAGATGTATTGAACGATATAAGAATACCCAGCGACTGGGGGCTTGAAATTGGCGTGCTTTCTGAAATGCATCGCAACTATTCAAGCAATAGATTGTGCCAAGCAGATATTGCAGAAACCTATGATCACAAGCATCAAGATTTATCGCTAAATAACGATCAAGGGGGCTTATCGAAAATGTCGATAGATATTTCAAAAGCCTTAATTCGAAAACTAGCCACACAAGGCACAACGTTTAACACCGAAACATTTAGAACAATAAAAGCGACGTATTTTAGAATTGCGCTAGATTTTATTGAAACGTATCACAACGATGCAGTAATGAATGGTTTATCGCTCGACATACACAGCGAAGAGAAAGCGGTAGAAATGTTTGCAAGCAATATTATGAAAGCGGGTCAAAGCTTTTTAGATAACCCCATGGAAACCCCCTTTATTCCAAGCTGGAACAGGGTAACCAGCGCGATGCCAGATGTGCTTGAACGAATAAAAGAAGCCGTTGAATTAGACACCAAAGAATTTATGGGGTAACAATGTCGAAATACACCTTTTTAAAAGAAAAAGTAATACATCACATCGATACGGCATATGCTGATGTAGCACTAGGCATGAAAAGTAGTGAACTTGCCGATCAGCTTCTTAAGGTGATGAGACTTTATAGCGACGAAGATGTTCACGTGCCCTCGCCCTTTAGTAACTTTTGGGATGAAAGAGACGTTGTCATGATCACTTATGGTGATAGCGTTATGCAGGACGGTTTGCCGCCTTTAAAAACGCTGCATAAGTTTGTAAAAACCTATTGCATCAACGCCATCAACAAAATCCATATTCTTCCTTTTTACCCTTACAGTTCTGATGATGGATTTTCAGTCATCGATTATTCTTCAGTCAATGAGTCGCTAGGTGACTGGAAAGATATTGAAGACCTAGCCGAAGACTATGGGTTGATGTTCGATTTAGTTATCAATCATTGCTCATCTCGTAGCGTATGGTTTGATAACTTCATTAAGCAAAGAGGCACCGGTAAAGACTTTTTCTTTACTGCATCGCCTGAAGACGATACCAGTAATGTCACTCGTCCCCGCACCTCTCCTTTGTTGCGAGAAACTGAAACCGCCGATGGCGTTAAGCATGTTTGGTGCACGTTTAGTCACGACCAAGTCGACTTTGATTTTAGAAACCCTGATGTACTTATCACCTTTACGTCTATTATCCGTGAATACTTAGATCATGGCGCTAAACTGTTTCGTTTAGATGCGGTCGCCTTTTTGTGGAAAGTAATTGGAACAAATTGTATCAATCTACCGCAAACACACGAGATCATACGTCTATTCCGAACCCTGATTGAGCATGCTGATCCCGATGTTATTATCATTACCGAAACCAATATTCCTAACAGAGAGAACCTGACTTACTTTGGTAATGCGAATGAGGCGCACGCTATATACAACTTTTCGCTGCCGCCCCTTTTGGTGAATAGTTTAGTAACCGGCAGCAGTAAACACTTAAGTGCTTGGATGATGAGCATGCCCCCTGCACAAAATGGCACAACGTATTTTAACTTTATTGCATCGCACGATGGGATTGGTTTACGCCCTGCTGAAGGTTTACTAAACGATACAGAGCTATCACAATTGGTCAACACCATGATGTCATTCGGTGGGAAAGTATCTTGGCGAACATCGGATATTGGCACTCAAAAACCATACGAACTTAATATTGCTTTGTTTGACGCTATGGCTGGTACTTTAAAAGGTAGAGATAAATATCAAATAGACCGATTTATTTGTGCTCATGCCATCATGCTTGGCTTAGAAGGCATTCCAGGTATTTACATTCACAGTCTTATAGGTACTCCAAATGACCTTGAAAGAGTGGAACATACAGGGCAGAATCGTTCTATCAATCGAAAGCGTTGGGACTTTGATGAACTTGAGAAACAGTTGGATTTACCACACTCTCATCATCACAAAGTATTAACCCGATTAACGCAGCTTATTCGAGTTCGTACAGCACAACCTGCATTCCATCCTAACGCCACCCAGTTCACCTTAAGGCTAGACGACCATTTATTTGGTTTTTGGCGTCAAAGCGTGAACCGACACCAGAGTATTTTCTGTATTAGCAACGTCTCTGACCAACCCTACGAACTTACATTAACGGATATAAATTTGATCGTCACTGACGAGTGGGTCGATCTTATCACTCAACTGCCCGCTGACACTAAAAATAACTCACTAACATTAGCACCATACCAAACTGTGTGGCTGAGTAATAGAAACCAAATAACCGCCACTGTATAAACCCAGTTTCACAGTGGCACATAAGGACATAGTGGCGCATAATGCGCCTCTCTTATTTTTGTGAGGAACAAATTTTGGCAGCTTGGTTGACCTTGGATGAAGCGCTACATCAAGTCTTATCTCATGTTGTAAGTATTAATGAAACACAGATTTTATCTATTGATGAAGCCTTTGGGCATGTATTGGCCGAGTCGCTCTATTCTCCATTAGATGTGCCACCATGGAACAATTCAGCCATGGACGGATATGCCCTTAATCTAGAAAATGAGCACGCTGAAAATCTTACACTCACCATAACCCAAACCATAAAAGCGGGTGAATTGAGTGAACTAACACTAAACGGCAAAGAATGTGCGCGGATAATGACAGGCGCTCCTATTCCTCCCGGTGCGAATACGGTTGTGATGCAGGAAAATGTCGAACGCACAGGTAGCAAGATTCAAATATCAGGACGCATTACACGAGGCGACAACATTCGTCCTAAAGCAGGCGATATTGCAAAAAGTCAAAGATTGTTTGAAAAAGGACATCGCTTACGCGCACAAGATTTAATGCTCCTTAGCTCAGTTGGCATTCACAAAATGTGTGTTTTTCGCGCACCTAAGGTTGCCATCGTTGCCACAGGTGATGAACTCGTAGCGGTAACAGATACGCCCGATGAAAAACAGATTTATGAAAGCCACCGAGTGGGCTTGCGAGCAAAGTTAAAGGCCTTACATTGCGAGGTGACAGATGCCGGTATACTCAAAGATGATCAAGCTACCATTACACAAACTTTTGCAAGCCTTGCTGCTTCTCATGATTTAGTGATTTCAAGTGGTGGCGTATCGGTTGGTGACGCTGATTGGGTCAAACCGGCACTTCAGCGCCTAGGTGATTTGCATTTGTGGAAAATTGCAATTAAACCAGGCAAACCGTTTGCTTTTGGTCAATTTGGCGCGTGTTTATTTTGCGGACTGCCCGGTAATCCAGTCTCAGCTTTTGTGACCTTTGAACAGTTGGTGGTTCCGCTTCTTCATAAATTAGCCGGTGAATCAAGCAACAATGAGTTTGTCATTCAAAAACCATTGAATGTAAAAGCTACTTTAACAACGTCAATCAAACGGCGCGCTGGACGCGTTGAATTTGCAAGAGGCCGATTTATTCAAAACGAGGCTGGAGAGTTATCGGTTTCTTTGCTTCCCAAGCAAAGCTCTTCTGTAATGACAAGCCTCACACATGCAAACTGCTATATAGTGATACCGGCAGAATCGGAAGGCTTGAGCGAAAATACAGTGGTCACCATTCAACCCTTTAGTCTTCTGATATAAAAATATTCATTAATGATCAATCGACTTTTAATGCTTAAAGTAGAGGCAAAAGCGCTAATTCATTTAGCTTGGCCATTATTAATTGCTCAACTTACACAGATGTGTATGGGTGTAAGCGATACCATTATGGCAGGTCGGTATGATGCAACGGACATGGCCGCGGTCGCAGTCGGTTTTAGTTTAGTCAACCCTATTCAGTTTTTCATTCAAGGTTTGGCACTCGCCTTACCCCCAGTTATTTCTCGACTTCAAGGAGCCAATAAACCGGAAGGCGTCGCACATGCCACCCAACAACTGGGATATCTTCTTGGTACCCTAGCTGTTTTTCTTGCAGTAATCACCCCTTTCATTCCGCAGATTATCCAGCTTATTCCAATGACAGACTCCTTGAGACCCATTACAACCGAATATGTGTTTTACTTATTTTTTTGTTTACCTGCTTTCGCGCTGTATCAATGGTTGCGGAACTACTGTGAGGGTTTAGGCCTAACAAAGCCCACCATGGTGATTACGCTTATTGGTTTGGGTATAAATATTATTGCAAATTACGTACTAATTTACGGCAAATTTGGCGCGCCTGAAATGGGCGGCATAGGCTGTGGATTAGCAACTGCGTTGGTATTCTACGGCATGTTAATCACATTTTTTGTGTACGTGATAAAAGCAAAGAAGCTAAAACCCTATAAGCTATTTGAAACTCTACACAGGCCAGACAGCACAACCATGCTAGCGCACCTGAAATTGGGGTTTCCAATAGCAATGACTATTCTGTTTGAAGTTAGCTTATTTGCATTAGTTGCGATACTCTTGGCGCCGTTTGGCACGGTACCTGTTGCTTCGCATCAAATTGCACTCAACGTATCTGCGCTGTTTTTCATGTTTCCTTTGAGTATTGGAATGGCAGTCGCAATTCGGGTAGGTTATAGAATGGGGCAAAATAATAGCGAAGCCGCTAAGCATGCTATTCAGTCTGCTCTACTGATAGGAATGGGTATTGCGTTGTGTACTGCCCTACTGACAATTTTTGGTAGACAGAGTATTGTTCATGTTTACACTAAAGATGAAGCCGTGTTAAGCCTAGCGGTTTCCTTACTTATTTTTGGTGCTATTTTTCAATTTTCAGATTCCATACAAGCCATTTCGGCTAATGCATTGCGCGGATACAAAGATACAACAGCAATGTCTGTGATCACCTTTGTGTCATATTGGTTGATTGGCCTCCCTACTGGCGTTTTATTAGGTAGAACAACCTTATTCACTGAGCAACCAATGGCGGCAAAAGGATTCTGGATAGGATTTATTGTCGGCTTAAGTGCAGCCGCTATCATGCTAGGTTGGCGTTTGCGTGTTGTTCAGGCTAGGATAGCGGCGGGAAAATTTCAAAACATGCAACCATAACATATAGCGAAATACACTTTAAAAACTACTCACTCTATTCAGTGAGTAGAGTATGCTTAGATAATTGTTTTTGTAAGTTATTACATAGCGTTTCGGTCAATAAATAATAACAAACCCGATAAGGATAAATAATGAAGGTATTTGACGATAGTTCACTCGCCATTGGCGGCACGCCTCTGGTAAAACTTAATCGCGTTACAAGCGGAAATGTCTACGCCAAAATTGAATCAAGAAATCCAAGTTTTAGTGTAAAATGTAGAATCGGCGCCAACATGATATGGGACGCAGAAAAACGCGGAGTGCTTACCGAAGGAAAAGAAATTGTTGAACCCACAAGTGGTAATACTGGCATTGCTCTAGCCTTTGTAGCCGCCTCACGAGGTTATAAATTAACGCTCACTATGCCTAGCAGTATGAGTCTTGAGAGACGTAAGTTACTCAAAGCCTTGGGGGCAAATTTAGTGCTAACTGAAGCCCCAAAAGGCATGAAAGGAGCGATTGCCGCGGCCGAAGAAATTGTAGCCAGTGATCCTGACAAATACGTGCATTTACAGCAGTTTGATAATCCTGCGAACCCAGAAATTCACGTTAAAACCACAGGACCAGAAATCTGGTCTGATACCGATGGAAAAATTGACGCATTTGTAGCTGGCGTGGGCACGGGCGGAACCATTTCTGGTGTTACTCGTTACATTAAAGAAATAGCAGGTAAAGCGATTACGTCTGTTGCGGTTGAGCCGTCCGATTCTCCTGTTATTACGCAAGCTAAAGCAGGTGAACCACTGACACCAGGACCGCACAAAATTCAGGGCATTGGTGCTGGATTTATTCCAGGGAATTTAGATTTAGACCTCATTGATGAAGTCGAGCAAGTAACGAATGACGAATGTATGGAGATGACGCAGCGCTTAATGAAGGAAGAAGGTATCTTGGCTGGTATCTCGTCAGGTGCAGCGGTCGTTGCAGCAAAACGTTTTGCTGAGCGTCCAGAAAATAAAGATAAACTGGTAGTCGTCTTACTTGCTAGTGGAACAGAGCGTTACCTTAGCAGTCCCTTATTTGCTGGTGAATTTAGCGAGAAAGAAGAAGTACAATAGCGTTGACTTATTGTTAAACAAAAACGGCAGGTTTCATAACACCTGCCGTTTTTTTATACGCTTTTTTTGCCACGATTTCCTGAGATTTTTATATACTTATTAAGTATTCAATCAATAAAGCACTGGACATGACGAATAGTAAATTTACGTACATTTTAAGCCTTGTGCTGTTGGTCGCACTGATGGGCTGTAAAAAGGAAAAAGAAGAAGGTGTGGGTCGCTTCGGTATGATGGACGACGGCACGCCTCAATACACCGCGGTGCGTTTCATGCAGAGCATCTATGACGACCAAAATATCGATAGAGCCTTATCATTGAGTTCTGAGCGACTAGCAAGAGTGATGAAACGCTATCACACTAATCGAAATGTTCAGCGCAATGTAATCGGGTTAATGTATGATGAGGTGGTTGTATCGCCAGAGGGCTCAGACAGTGTGGGGAGAGCTGAGTTCGCTCAAACGGCTACCATTCATTTGTTTTTAAGCGGTTTTTACGGCGAAGACAAAATCGACGAAATACGCACTTTAGAGTTAATCAAAGAAGGCGGCGGCTGGCGAGTCGATGATGTGTTGCCTGACAAGTTTTCATAGTGCACTTAAAAGTGGGGCAAGGTAGAACCCGCCCCATGGCAATTATTTAGCGGGTTTCGCCAAAACCATTTCAATTTCAACAAACATATTTGGTCTGACTAAACCTGCCACTTGAACAGCAGAGCGAGCAGGTAAATTAGGCTGCTCTTTTGTGCCAAAGTATTGAGTATAGGCTCGCATAAAACCAGCGAAATCCATTTTTCCATCTAATTTGGGATCACCCACTAAAAAAACAGTCAATTTAACTGCATCGCCAAAATCGACACCCAAATCTTTGAATGAAGCCTCAAACTTTTTGAATACAGATAAGGCTTGTGCCTCAGTATCGCCATAGTACTCGTCGCTGGCAGGATCGGCATCTGGATTAGCAGGACTAGGTACTTGTCCACTGTGATAAATTAAGGTTGTTGTTGATGGTACTTCTACCGCTCTAGCAATAGGAAATGTACTGTTATTGGGTAGCTTATGCCGAGTCACATCTGCATGGGCAAATGTCGTAAGTAGCAGCGCGCCTGCACACGCAGAGATTAGCATTTTCATTTTCATCAATTTTCCTTTTCAGTTTTTATATGTGTAATGTAGGTGGCTAAATCAGTCATCGCCGCTTCATCAGGCAGATTTTGCACTGACACTGCCATCATGTTTCCATTTGTGTAGCCTGCTGCTTGCCCTCGTATTCCTTCTTTAAAGTGTTTTAGCTGCTTTAAAATGTACCAGTCATTGAGCGAGATCAAGGGGGGTGCCGACAAGGCTTTGTTACCTTGTGCATTTTCACCATGACACGCTGCACACTGAGAATAAAGTTTTTTTCCTCGAGATACATCGCCGTGAAGCGTTGGCTGTGGTATCGGTGAAGAGGCTGTGTTTGCAAACTTAATCGCCATTTTTAGCATATCGGCAGTTATCGATTTTGCCATAGGCACCATTTCTGCACCTAAATGATCGTCTGGATGGCTACCGCGCCAGCCCTTCTTGAAGGCCGTGATTTGATTACTTATATACCATCCTGGCAAGCCCGTAAGTCGGGGCGCTCCCGTATTTGGATTACCCATTAACTGAGTACCATGACACACCGAACATGGCTCTAAAGCCTTTGGGATCGGCTCCATAGGTTCGCTAAAACTTACATGGCTAAACGAACAGGCGATAAGTAATAACACAAGTATTCTCATATTACCCTCCCTGCTCTATGCTGTGTTTGCCAAATGCTATTAGCGCTGTCTCGACAGAGGCTAACGCGCCTTCCTGCCACCCCGAGTGATAGCTTATTTGATCGCCAATCATGTAATGTCGACCATCAGGCTGTTGCAATAAGCCGAAGTATTTCTCTCTATCCTCATCTGACATCTGGCTTCCACACCCCATCATATGATTCATTCTAGACCAAGGTATGGTAACGCCCGCTTCTATGTAATTGGCGTAATTTTTATGAATTTTTTCCCCATTTTCAGCGGCGATCTGAATACGCTCTGCTGGCGTCATACGCTCAAAATATTCGTTACCCTCATTTCCCCACACATAGGCACCCAGCATGATACCCTTTTCACTAAAAATACCGTTCGAGGGATACCAGAGCTGTGAAGACGGCAAGCTAGTATAGGAAATTCCACCATAAATACCTTCATCTTCCCAAAAACGTTTTTTCATTTGCAAGCCAATTTTAAATAGCTTACCTCTTTTTAATGAATTCAATGCACGTTGGTATTCAGTGGAAAGATTGTTCATAATACCGCCCATAAAGTGAGCAGGAATATTATTGAAGCAGTAATCGGCCTTTAGCTTTTGCATTTTACCGCCATGCATATAATCCACTTCAACACCTGCGTCATTTTGGTATATGGATTTCACTTGTGCTTTTAACTTAATGGGTGATGCTATTTCTCTTACAAACCCTTTGACAATGTTGTCCATTCCTCCAACGGGTGTCAGTAAAGGCTCTCCCCAATCATAAGCCTCTGTCATAAACTGCAAAAAAGACGTCATGTTTGAATTCACAAATTCAGACAAGTTTTTGGGTAGCTTAGGTATTGGATGATGCAACATGCGATCAGCCGTGGAACCTGCACGCTCGGAGCCCTGATAACTGCCTGTTTCCTTCAGATTACCAAAGGCCATGACAAAGCCTTTAAACTTCTCAATATCCTCTTCAGATAGGGGCGCTTCAAGGTGATTTGCACTTAATGATTTATAGGCTAGTTCTGCAACAAAGCCACGCCCATCAGCCATATGTTCGCCTATACGTATCGGTTTACCCCCAAATCGCTTATCATCATGAATGTAAGCAAGGCGATTACTATTGGCAAACACTTGAAGTGGCACTTTGAGCTTTTTGCAATAATGCAGTATTCGTCGATGGTGGCCTGGTAGTCTTGCTGGCCCACAATTCATATATAAATCGGGGTTGTCATCAAACTGACAGACACTTGGCTGACCTAGCTCATCAATCAAATCTCCATGGCGAACCGTTAAATTTCTCCCGCCTGCTCTGTGTGACGCTTCGAGTAAGGTGCAGCTATAACCAGCACGCTCTAACTCATAAGCGGTTGCCAAGCCTGCTATGCCTGCACCCAAAATTACAACTGATTTGTTGCTATTTGATGCTGGAGGTAAATCAAGTGACGGTAAAGCAGGCTCTTTGTGGATAAAATCCATCGCTAAGCTTGCATTGTAAACAAGAGACGAACCACCTGTGGCTGCTAGGAGATTGAGAAAATGTCTACGACTTAGGTACATTTAGAATATCTCCTTGCTAAACGTAAAATGAAACTTGCTAGCCATCTATAGCGCAAAACACGCAAACAATTAGTGAGACCAACATCGCACTTTACGACGAACGTAAAAGGATGTTTATGGGTATTTAATGATACTCATCTGTTACGATAAGTTTTAAAGCAGGTTTGATGCCACACCATAAAGGTTGAATTTTCAAAGAGATAGAAAAGAGATAGAAATTGAGATGCACCAAAATAGGCAATTATGTTTATTTTCCTACAGCGATACCCTCTCTTCTCGGATCGGCACCCCCAATTAAGGTTCCATCGTTCAATTGAATCCCATGTAAGCCACTGTTTAATTCCACGATTTTGACTTTTTGTTCAAGTTCCTGAAGTGCCTGCTTGAGTGACACAATAGATGTGTTTTTTTCAAGTGCAGTATAATCGTTTCGATTGGTGACTCTCGGTAAATTTATGGCTTCTTGAATATTCAAATTATAATCGATGACACCAATTAGTGTTTGAACGACATAATTGGTTATTCGACTGCCGCCAGGGGAACCTAATACAAGGCTTAATTCGCCCTGTGCGTTAAATACCATTGTTGGACTCATTGCACTTCTTGGACGTTTATTCGGTTCAACTACATTCAATACGCGACGATTGAAGCGACTTGGATTGAATGAAAAATCAGTTAGCTGATTATTCAACAAAAAACCCTCAACCATGATCCCCGAACCGAACATAAACTCAATACTGGTGGTCATTGATACGGCATTGCCCTGCTTATCAACAATAGAAATATGGCTCGTATTCGGCTGTTCGATACTTCTACCTGGATACAGTTGAGCGTCTGAGTAAGGTGAGCCCGCTCTTGCTCGCCTCCACTTTTTGTCAACCTGTAGCTCTTCCGCTCGTCGAACAAGATAAGCTTCATTGATTAAAGCGGCATAAGGAAGTTTGGTGAAATCTGAATCAGCAATAAAGGATTCACGATCAGCGTAAGCTTTAGCACTGGCTTGAGTAAATAAATGTACAAATTCTAGGCTATTCATCGGCCAACGTTTTACGTTCTGTGTTTCTAACATGGTTAACATTTGTAAAACGTTAATTCCACCTGTGCTTGGGGGAGGCATTCCACATACTTTATAGTCTTGATAAGACCCACATACGGCTTGTCGTTGTTGTGCTTGGTAATTTTTCAAATCATCAATATTGAGTACCCCAGGGTTAACTTTTACCGATTGAACAGCATCAGCAATACGTTTAGCCAGTTCTCCCGAATAAAAATAGTCACTGCCCTGTTTTGCGATGTTTTGTAAGGTTTTGGCGAGCTTGGGGTTTTTTTTACTACTGCCTTCTTGCAAGGCTAGGCCTGCAGGATAAAAATACGTCGTGCTTATCGGGAAGGTGGTGATTCCTTTGTTATGCCTTAATTTAAGAAGATCACTTAAGCGCTTAGAAACGGTAAACCCTGATAGGGATGTGTCGATAGCATCATCGAACAACTCATGCCATGGTAGTTGACCATGTGCATCGTGCGCCATTTCCAAAGCACGTAGTACCCCTGGTACACCCACCGATTTTCCACCAACGACTGCATCAAGCCTTGGCATAGGCTTGTTATCCTGCATAAACCAAAATGCATTCACGTTTGAGGGCGCAGTTTCTCGGCCATCGTAGGTGTAAAGTTTTTTGTTTTCATTGTCCCAATATAAAATAAACGCACCACCGCCTATACCTGAGGATTGAGGCTCGGTGAGAGTGAGCATGGCCTGAACCGCTATTGCAGCATCAATAGCGCTGCCGCCTTTTTCAATAATACGTTTTCCTGCCCAAGACGCGTAAGAATTTGCCGTTACGACCATATACTCCTTAGCTACAAACGCTTTTTGACTTGCACTAACAAATCCAGCTTTAAAAAGACAAATGAAAAAAGAAATTAGCGTAATTCGGGCAAGCATTACTCCCTCGCGTTGGTTTGATTGTAGAACTGGTTTGATGACGAAAATGCGCGTTATTTTAGAAAAACGCGCTTATTGATCGGCCTTTTATTCAAAAAAGCATCAAACGCTTCTTTTGCCGCTTCACTGTGTAAAGCCTTAGCAAACAGCGCCAGTTCTTTATCAATGTGCTCTGACACAGCATTTAGATTAGTCTTAAGCAATGTTTTGGTTTGAATTAAAGCATTGCGTGGTTTGTTAATTAATTGATTACACACTTCACGCACCCCCTCTTCTAACTCTTCAGGTTCGCATACATAAGTAATAAGATTACGTCGGTATGCTTCGTGAGCATCGAACGCATTGCCTAGCATTAACCATTTAGCGGCATTGATATGGCCTGAAGTACGAGGTAACAGGTAACTAGAAGCGTATTCGGGTAATAAGCCAAGATTAATAAATGGCATCATAAATTTACTATTTGATGCAGATACAACGAAATCGCAATGTAATAACAGCGTTGTACCAATTCCGATAGCATTCCCTTTTACTTCTGCAACCACAGGTAAAGGACATTGCAACAAAGCCCGCATAAAGCTCACAGTATTGGCGATTGTTTCGTCATTGGCTGATGCAAATTCACTAATATCGTTGCCAGCAGTAAAATCATTACCATTTCCCCTGAGAACAATAACGTGGCAATTGAAATCATCACTTGCCGACCGAATAGCGTCAGCGGCTAACAAATACATATTAGGAACAAGCGCATTTTTTTTATCTGGTCGATTAAATGAAATAACCTTGATCCCGTTTTTTGTTTCAACTTGAACATCCACGGCTCATTAGACCTTTTATTTTATTGAACTTTTCCTATATTAACGATAATCCAAGGCGCATCAAGCCAAATTATGTAATGGTTTATCTTTCTTAACTTTTTAGGTAGTTTATGAGGCTGTTAGTCTGAATAGCTCGGTTAATATTGAACGCATTGAATTTACCCCTTTCTTGGAGGCATCTTTTACCCTTCATCACACTCACCGTTATTTGTGCCTTTTCTTTCTTTTTCGATACTCAAATAGGCCAGTTTCTCGAATATGATCGTCAAGCCATTCATTCAGCACAATTTTGGCGCTTTATCTCCGCGCACATTGCACACACCAACGGGTATCACCTTGGGCTAAACCTAGCAGGTTTAGCATTAATCTGGGCATTGCACGGAGAAAAGTATTATTCCATTAACTTTTTTTGTTTGTTTTGCTTCACAAGTTTAATTATTTCGACGGGTATCACTTTTTTTAGTCCGGAACTTCAACGGTATGTAGGGTTATCTGGATTACTCCATGGCCTATTTATTTTCGGCGCGTGCGACGATGTTAAGCAAGGCTATAAAACCGGCTATCTTATGATAGCGGGCACTCTGATAAAAATAATGCAAGAGCAAATTAAAGGGCCTAGCGTCGAATTGGGCGAAAAAATTAATGCCGTAGTTGCAATAGACGCGCATCTGTACGGCGTTATTGCTGGATTTGTAGCTTACTGTATTTCGTTGATTTGGGCCTTACACAACACTCAGCAGTCTTCTACTAGACAATAAAAACGAAATCATAAAAAAGCCCTACTTAAAAAAGTAGGGCTAACATACACACTCAACTTGGAACACACGAAAGAATAAATTTAATTATTCTTTGTACTGTATTAGTCCTTCACCTTAGCAAAAGGTTCAAAAAAATTATTTTTTTAAGACTTTTTCTAAACTCTGTTCAAAGTCGGCGATAATATCGTCGCTGTCTTCAATGCCCACGCTGATACGAATCATTGAATCAGAAATACCCATCGACTGCCTTTCTTGAGCAGTATCTTCATAAAAAATAGTTCCAGCAACAGGAAGAGCTAACGTTCGATTATCACCCAAGTGTGTTGCACACAAAACCAAATCTAAATTGTTAAGTACGTCTATTTCACTCACTCCATCAACAAGATCAAAACTTAAGATTGCGCCGAACAAGGAGAAATACCTTGCCGCTCGCTGATGCTGGGGGTGATGAGGCAGACCAGGATAATGCACTCTATTTACAGCGGGATGCCCGTTCAAAAAAGTAGCTAAACGCAATGCATTTATACAATTTGTTTCCATCCGCATTTTTAACGTTTCCAAGCCCATTGACAACGCATGTGCATAATGAGGCGATAGGGTTGCACCAAGATCGCGAAGGCCTAATTTTTTAATTTGTGTCAGCCCCCACTGCTTGCTGTCTGCTCCTTTATAGCGGTCTACAATATTACTGAAACTTGTCCAGTCTGTATTACCGCAATCCACCACTACTCCACCTAAAGCATTGCCATGACCACCGATATATTTCGTCAACGAATTAAATAGCAGTGAAGCCCCACTCTCTTTCGCATTGAACAAAGGACATGGTGTCATAGTACTGTCTACCATAAACAGCAATTGATTATCTTTACAAAGCTTGTTGATACCCTCTAAATCAGCAACTTGCGTTACTGGGTTCGCCAGCGTTTCTGTAAAAACCCCTTTAGTGCGTGATGTTAATGCCGCATTTACGTGCTTAACATCAGTCACATCAACAAAGCTAACCTCGATACCCAAGCCTGAGAGCGTTTTAAAAAAACTACGTGTATTGCCGAACAAATAGCGACTAACGATGAGATGATCACCATTTCGAAACAAAGCCAGAATGGTTGAACTGATCGCCGCCATGCCTGTTGCAAAACAAACGGCTCCCTCACCGCCTTCCATGTCGTTAAGCATAGCCTGTAATGCATTCAACGAACCCGAGGACGAACGCGAATAAACATGTCCAACTTTTTTCCCTTGAAAAACGTCGACAATATCTTGCGCATTGTCAAAGTTAAATAAAACTGACGTGGAAATCGGTTCGTGTGCGGCTCCATGAGCCGGTTTGTTGAGCAACGCATCTGAATGCACCCGTTGAGTCGAAAAACCTTTACGCGACACAATATTCTCTTTTTACAAACATTAATTTTTTGAATTATACATCAGCAACTGTTACCTTCTCGCAAAATTTGCCAAGTTTTTGTTGTTATGTGTATTTTATTTATTGCAGTCGAGCAACACCCCGATTTTCCGTTAATTATTGCCGCAAATCGAGACGAATATCACGACAGGCCAACACAATTTAGTCAGTGGTGGGAAGACAACCCTTCTCTTTTAGCAGGAAAAGATTTACGCGCTGGTGGAACTTGGATGGGTGTGTCGAAACAGGGGCGATTTGCTGCATTAACCAACATTCGCAACCCTCAACGTATAAAAGACCATGCCAAAAGTCGTGGAGAATTAGTGCTAAGAGCCTTGCAAACTGGCATTGATGAATCAGATTTACGTAGCACAAGAGAACTTTACAATGGCTATAACTTACTTCACGGGGAAATTGGTGATTTAAAGGTTTATAACAATTTCGACGATACCCATACGCCGCTAAATAAGGGCGTATATGGCTTGTCAAATGCCGCTTTAAATTCTCCGTGGCCGAAAACAACAAAAGGAATGCAAGCCTTATCGCATTATTGCCAATCCTCTTCCCAGATAGATACAGAGAATCTTTTTAAAATTTTACGCGATGATGTAAAAGCACCAGACGAACAATTACCGGTTACAGGTGCACCGATAGATTGGGAGAAAAAGCTATCTTCCGCTTTTATTATTATGGACAATTACGGCACTCGAACATCAACGTTGCTACTTGTATCAAACACGGATCAAGCTTTTTGGCATGAACGAAATTTCAATTCATCTGGTGAGTGCATCAATTCGAATAATTATGAATTTAAAATAGATAAAAATTTACTATAACCCACTTTGTTTTGCTTTGTATTTTGACAACTCAATGGCATAATGCGCGTGTTTTATCTACCAACCATGCTTCTATTTTTAAGGAATACTTATTGTGTTTAACGTATTACCCGCTCTTGCTCCCGACCCTATCCTTGGTTTATCTGCTGCATTTCGTGAAGATAACAATCCGAATAAAATTGATTTAGGCGTAGGCGTTTATAAAGATGAGAAAGGGAATACGCCCATTATGCAAGCAGTGGCAAATGCCCAAACGAAATGGTTGGAACAAGAAACGTCTAAAACCTATATCACTCCGCAAGGTGTACAGGGCTATATCGACCATATGCTTGCACTGATGTTAGGCAAAGACAGTAGTGTTGTTATGGCAGATCGTGTGGCTGCGGTACAGTCGCCCGGAGGTTGTGGAGCATTGCGTGTACTGGCAGAGTTGATTAAACGCGCCACTCCCGATACCACAGTGTGGGTCAGCGACCCCACTTGGGCAAATCATATTCCCTTGATCGGCGACGCCGGTCTAGCATTAGAAAAATATCCCTATTTTGATAAAGCTAATGCATCTATTACATTCGATGCGATGATAGACACGCTCAAATTAGTTAAAAAAGGCGACATTGTTTTGTTACATGGATGCTGCCACAACCCCACAGGTGCAGATTTAAGTAAAGAACAATGGCAGGTGGTGTTAGAGACAGCGCAACAAACCGGATTTATTCCCTTTGTCGACCTAGCCTATTTAGGGTTCGGTGACAGCTTAGAAGATGATGCCTTTGGCCTTCGACTGTTAGTTAATAACCTACCAGAAGTAATCATAGCAGCATCATGTAGTAAAAACTTTGGCCTTTATAGAGAACGTGTTGGCCTAGCTGCAGTTGTTTGTGAAAGCAGCAGCGAAAAGAAAATTGTTCAATCTCAAATTCAGTCCGTTGCGCGAGGGATCTATTCAATGCCGCCAAGCTACGGTGGTCAGTTAGTCAATATTATTTTAAGCGATGACGAGTTAACGTCACAATGGAAAACAGAAGTGACCGAAATGCGCGATCGCATGAAAACACTAAGGCAACTATTAGTTAAGAATTTGCACGAACAAGGTGCAAACCGCGATTTTAGTTTTGTTGAACAACAAAAAGGGATGTTTTCTTACTTGTGTATTTCACCTGAACAGGTGCGTGAAGTGCGAGAGAAGTACAGTGTTTACTTCGTTGATTCCAGCCGAGTCAACATCGCAGGAATCAATTTACAAAATGTCGAACCTCTTGCAAAAGCGCTAGTTTCTGTGCTTTAAACTGCCCGTTTCGTTAGTGCTCAAAAATACCGCTATAACAGGCGGTATTTTTATATGTAAATAATAAAAACCTTGATCTGATTATTTTATAAGCATAATGTTGTATGCATAGATATTTTCTCAATCTAAAGAGCAACGACGCATGAGTATCAAAAAGTCTTTTTTAAAATCTAAACCTGTTTGTAAAGTCACTTTTCGTCTATCTGCCGAAGAAGCGCAGGACGCTGAATCCGTTAAACTGGTTGGCGATTTTAATGATTGGGACACAGCGGTAATGCCAATGAAGAAATTAAAAAATGGCGATTTTACACAAACGGTCAATCTAGACGTGGGTGCTAATTATCAATTCAGATATTTGAAAAATGAATCCGAATGGGAGAACGACTGGCAAGCGGATGCCTACTTGCCAAACGGAAACCCAGGCGAAGACAATTCAGTTGTGAGTCTCTAATTCAGCTCTAACAAGGTACGTTTTACCAAAACAATTCGTGAGTCGTTATCTGCATCGTAATAAATGCACTACGCTATAAGTAGTGCTACCCTCTTTTTATTCTGCTGTAACCGTGTTGTTTTATGATTAATTACGAACTGAACTACCATGACACTGCCAGTGAAAAAGTACTGCTTATCCACGGCTTATTTGGCGACAAAAACAATTTAAATAACCTAAAAAAAACATTGCTGCCGCAATTCAATGTAATGACTATTGATTTACCTGATCATGGTCAATCAAGCCATGTTAAACACTGGCAGTTCGATACGGTAATCGATGATATTTACGCTTTATTAGCGCAACAAAATTTTATCCCTTGCTCTATTGTTGGACATTCGTTGGGTGGAAAAGTAGCAATGGCAATGGCGCTCAGTCGTCCTGACGATATAAAAAAAGTCGTTGTTGCGGATATTGCTCCTGTTGCCTACCCACCCAGACACGATGCAGTTTTCAATGCGCTTGAAGCCGTAGAGCGTGCCAAAGTAAGCGACAGAAAACAAGCAGTAGAAATTATGAATACTATGCTCAACGAACCTGGGGTTGGGCAATTTTTACTTAAAAGTTTTAAACGAAAAAGCGACGCTTGGAAATGGCAGTTTAATCTTACTGGGCTAAAGCAAAGCTATTCCAATATCATTGACTGGCCTTACCGTCATCAGCTTTTTAATGGGCCTGTCCTTTTTATCAAAGGCGAACAGTCTGACTATATCGAGCCAACTCATCAAGCAGCCATTTTAAATCACTTTCCAAATGCTAGCTTTAAAGTCATCTCAAATACCGGACATTGGCTTCATGCCGAAAAACCCGAGGTATTTAATCGTCTAGTGTTAAGAATGCTCAACACCCAGTCGGCATAAGTTGATCGCTATAACTAAGCTCAAAGGGATAAAACGTCTAAATTTTGTGGTACCATTCCGCAAAATTTTAATCGTATTGATTTCGGATGCTAGCAGAACACTATGAACTTATAGAATCCATTATGTTGAACGTAGGCCTTGTGGGTCTATTCATATTAATGGGCTATGCAATTCACGACGTATTAAAGAAAAACAACGTCCCCAAAATAGGCCGATTTGTTACTTACGGCGTATTAATGTTGGGCGCATTAGGGTTCGTGGCGAAAGGGATCATTCAAATTATTCTTCAATCAAGTAGCGTTGGTTAAATTTAAAGCGTTAGAGGTAATGTATAAATGGCAAGTGTTGGTCTTTTTTTTGGTAGTGACACTGGTAACACAGAGCATGTTGCTAAAATGATACAGAAAGAGTTGGGCAAACAACTCATCGATGTTCGAGATATTGCGAAAAGCACCAAAGAAGAAATCGCTGAATATGACTTGTTAATGTTTGGTATTCCTACTTGGTACTACGGTGAAGCGCAGTGTGACTGGGATGATTTCTTTCCCGACCTAGAAGACATCGATTTTACTGACAAGCTTGTGGCTATTTTTGGTTGCGGTGACCAAGAAGATTATGCTGAATACTTTCTTGATGCTATGGGTATGGTAAGAGATATTGTAGAAGCAAAAGGAGCGATTTTAGTGGGCAAATGGTCATCAGAAGGTTACGACTTTGAAGCCTCTAAAGGCATGGCTGATGACGAACATTTCGTTGGCTTGGGCATTGACGAAGATCGTCAACCAGAATTAACTGAATCGCGAGTGAAACAATGGTGCAAGCAAATTCATGAAGAATTGTGTTTGGCTGAATTAGGTTAAAGATGAAATTGCTGGACGGCTGTCTTCAGTACGTCCATTTCTTCTGCTATTTTTTCTGTCATCGCGTTTGATTCGCGCGTGTTTTGTGCACTGGAATTTGCGATATCGGTAATCAATTGAAGTTCCGACGAAACTGTCGACAAAAGATTATCGTGAGTTTTCGTT
>CAYSDZ010000009.1:0-104572 GCA_964429915.1 uncultured Alteromonas sp. | reverse complement strand
TTTAATAATGTGGCGGTGGCATTTCTTCGCTTTGTTTTGCTAACTCAGAAGGCTCAAACGTTTTTATTCTTTTTATGAGTTGTTGCAAGGTTAAACGCAGTTGTTCGATGTCTTTATTTTGACGAGTGATTTCTTCATTTAGCTGATCGATAGTGTGCTCTTGATAAGCCACTTTAATTTCTAGTTGTTCTATAGCTTTTGATAGCTCTTCAGAATGTCTTATTGGTTTGTTCATGGTAGCGATAATTCCCACGTTGCCGTTAGCCCTGAGCTGCTGGACGATAAAAGATTGCCCTCACGGTTAAAACCTACAGCATAAACTACGGCAGTAGGAGGGTTACTGGTTTCTCTTGGCGCCACCCGCCATTCAGCGACTTGCTTGCCATCTTGTACGCTCCATAAGTTCATGCGCCTTGCTGGAGAACCTGTGAGTAAATACTGTCCGTCTTGAGAAAAAACCGCATCAGTAAACATTTTCTGTCTGGCAGTATAACGTAATGTGCTGATCAAGCGTCCAGTTTGGAGGTCCCAAATTTGAGATTGACGTTTGCTGTCTGCGGTAAAAGCAAAACGACCTTTGTCATCAAGTGCAACTCGTGTAACGCGGCTGTTGTGCTCAAAGGTGTGTACAATTTGTCCACTTCTGGTATCCCACAACAATGCCGAATAGTCGTTGCCACCTGTTAACGCATAATGACCATTTGGAGAGATATCAATGGCATTGACTTTTTCACTGTGTCCCAGGAACTCTAAACGTCTGCCCGTATCGGGCTCAAAAAACATCACTTTTCCATTGCCTCTAGCGACAAGCAACCCTTTGCCGCTATTACTCACTGCAACGTCTCTTATTGACGATTCATCAATTCGCCAAAAACCTTCGGGCTCGCCACTTTCAATATTCCAAAGTGCGAATGCTTCTCGGTCAGAGGTAATCACATACGTTTCGTCTGCTGATATATGCACATTGGTGACAGTATTGTTATTTCCGCCCTGATGTTGCCAATTAAAAAGCGGTGTGTCCTGATCTGTGCGCCATACTTTTATACCGTTGGAGACACCACTCATTACAACAAGCTTGCCTAGAGGGCTGATATCGGCGGCGTAGGCCCCCTCTTCTACATGTCTTATTCGCGAAAGGGGTTGAGTTTCTGGCAAAGAACACCCAAATATCAAACTAACGAAGAATAAACTGGTCAGTATAAAAACGTGTTTGGGCGATAAACATCGCGTATTCATAATTTTTATGTTTAGATTTTAATTTGCTGTCGTTACCATAGCACGGAATAGACGAATCACTAACTCGGAGATGTTAAATGCGTAAAACGCTAATTGCTGCTTCTGCTATAGCAGCGCTAGGATTAATGGGCTGTCAAAAAGACACAGCCTCAACAGAAACACCTTCATCAGCGACTACAGCGTCCGTTGATGCAACGGCGATGTCAGACACTCAAAAGCAAGATTACGCAATGGGCGCAAGCATGGCGGTGTTTGTAAATAGCCGTGTTGAAGAAATACAAAAGCTGGGTGGTGATCTAGATAAAGACCTTGTTGTTAAAGGATTTATCGATACTTTAGAAGAAACCTCACCGTTTTCACTTGATGAAATTCGTCAGTTTGCTCAAGCTGGTGAGCAGGCAATGCGTCAACTGCAAGAGCAGCAGGCAGAAAAATCAGCAGCAGAAAACCTTGAAGCAGGTGCAGCTTTTCTTGCTGAGAATGCTAAGAAAGAAGGCATCGTGACGACAGAGTCTGGCTTGCAGTATGAAATTGTAGAAGAAGGCAATGGCCCCTCTCCAGAAGCGACCGACACAGTAAGAGTACACTATAAAGGTACGCTGCTTGACGGTACCGAATTTGATTCATCTTATAGTCGCGGCGAGCCTGCTGTTTTTCCTCTTAACCGAGTCATTGCTGGGTGGACTGAGGGCGTTCAACTTATGAAACAAGGCGGTAAATACCGTTTTTATATCCCATCAGAATTGGCGTATGGTCAGCGTGCAACGGGCGCGATTACGCCAAATTCTACATTGATTTTTGATGTGGAATTATTGGAAGTCGTGTCTAGCCAATCTGAAGAAGAGTAGCGCACATTGAAATTATGGATGATGTTCACTTCTCACCAAGGACGGTGATGTATTGTGAAAACCCCCCTTATTACCCGTAAAGGGTATCAAGCTTTGCAACAAGAACAAGATACGCTATGGAGAAAAGCGCGTCCTGAAATCACCAAAAAGGTTGCATGGGCAGCCAGTTTAGGTGACCGAAGTGAAAATGCGGATTACCAATATAACAAGAAAAAACTAAGAGAAATTGACCGCAGGATTCGCTATTTGCGAAAGTGCTTAGCCAATTTGAAAGTGGTAGATTACCACCCACAGCAAGAGGGCAAAGTGTTTTTTGGCGCTACGGTGCATCTCTACCGCGAGGCCGACGAGAATAGTCTCTGTGTAAGAATTGTTGGCTATGATGAAATATTTGGGCGCAAAGAGGCAATTTCTATTGATTCGCCGATGGCAAGAGCAATGTTAGGTAAATGTATTGACGACACCTTTGAAGTGAATACTGAACACGGAAAATCAGTATGGCTTATCGAAGAAATACACTATGATACTACTGACCGAATTTAACCCGACCCTTCTTTAATTATTAATCAAAAAAGTATGACCATACACACTACATTAGCACGAGAGCTTAACGTTAAGCCGGAACAAGTTCAGGCGACAATTAATTTGCTAGACGACGGCGCAACCGTTCCTTTTATCGCCAGATACCGAAAAGAAGTGACTCAAGGGCTTAACGATGTACAGTTAAGAGCACTAGAAACTCGTTTGGGCTACTTACGTGAATTAGAAGATCGACGTAAAGTGATCCTTAAAAGTATTGAAGAACAAGGCAAACTGAATGAAGCATTACAAAGCGCCATTTTAAATGCTGAAAGTAAAACGAGTTTAGAAGACCTGTACTTGCCCTACAAACCGAAGCGACGAACAAAAGGGCAAATTGCAATTGAAGCCGGGCTAGAACCCTTGGCTGAAGCGCTGTTTAACGATCCCTCCTTAGAACCAGAACACGAAGCCAAGCAATATGTTAATACTGAGAAAGGGGTGGCTGATGAAAAAGCGGCATTAGACGGCGCTCGTTTTATTTTAATGGAGCGCTTTGCCGAAGATGCTGCGTTATTGGCTAAAGTAAGACTGTACTTAAACAGGCACGCACATATCACTAGCAAAGTGGCGAACGGAAAAGAAAAAGACGCTGCCAAGTACAAAGATTATTTCGACCATTCAGAGTCTCTTAGCTCTGTGCCATCGCACAGGGCATTAGCGATGTTTAGGGGGCGAAATGAAGGCATGCTGCATATTCAACTCAATGAAACACCAGAAGCAGAGAGTAACGAGCGCAAAATCTCGCCTTGTGAAGATATTATTGCTCAACATGTAGGCATCAAGTCGCAGAATAGAGCGGCTGATAAATGGTTAGCTCAAGTCGTACAATGGACATGGAAAATTAAGCTTTCTTTGCACATGGAAACCGAGTTATTTGGTGCTATTCGGGAAAAAGCTGAAGAAGAAGCCATCCAAGTGTTTGCTAAAAATCTCAATGATTTATTAATGGCAGCGCCAGCAGGTGCAAAAGTTACCATGGGATTGGATCCGGGGCTTAGAACGGGTGTCAAAGTAGCGATTGTTGATACAACGGGGAAAGTTGTCGCAACCACCACTATTTTTCCTCATGCCCCTCAAAACCAGTGGGATAAATCACAGAGAACGCTTGCTAATTTGTGTAAGCAGCACAAAGTATCGCTGATCAGCATTGGTAACGGCACTGGCTCTAGGGAGACCGATAAACTGGTTGCCGAAATGATGCAAGCGAATAAAGACATGACGGTACAAAAGATTATGGTCAGTGAAGCTGGGGCGTCAGTGTATTCTGCTTCTGAACTTGCCTCTAACGAATTACCTGACTTGGATGTGTCTTTACGAGGCGCGGTCTCAATAGCAAGGCGTCTGCAAGATCCTCTGGCCGAGTTAGTAAAAATTGAACCCAAAGCCATTGGCGTAGGGCAATATCAACACGATGTCAGTCAAAGCCAGTTAGGTCGAAGTTTGGATAAAGTTATCGAAGACTGCGTTAATTCGGTTGGTGTTGATCTGAATATGGCTTCACCCGCTTTACTGAGTTATGTGTCGGGGTTAAATAAAACATTGGCGCAAAACATTGTGCGTTTTCGCGACCAACACGGCGCGTTTGAATCGCGCAAAGCGCTACTCAACGTTGAACGCTTAGGACCCAAAGCCTTTGAACAAGCAGCCGGTTTTTTACGTATCGTGAATGGCGAAAATCCGCTAGATGCATCGTCAGTTCACCCTGAAACCTACCCCGTTGTTGATAAAATTATTGCGTCTTCTCAAGTGGCAGTAAATGACATTATTGGCAATACTGAACTGCTTAAAACGCTGAGTCCTGAAGATTTTACCGATCACAGTTTTGGTTTGCCGACGGTAAAAGACATTATTCGAGAGCTAGATAAACCGGGAAGAGATCCTAGACCTGAATTTAAAACCGCTACGTTTAAAGAAGGCGTGAATACGCTAGCTGATTTAAAAGCCGGTATGATATTAGAAGGCGTAGTGAGCAATGTGGCTAATTTCGGCGCATTCGTTGATGTAGGCGTGCATCAAGATGGTTTAGTGCACATTTCTGCACTCACCAACAAATTTATCAAAGATCCGCGAGAAGTAGTAAAAACGGGTGATATTGTAAAAGTAAAAGTACTGGAGGTGGACGTTGAGCGAAAGCGCATTGCGTTCACTATGCGAATGGATGATCAGCCATTACATTCGCAAGGAAAGCCTGCGCAGCGCGATAAAAGCAGGCCGCCTAAAACCAAACCTGTTCAGGGTGGGCAAAAACCAAACAAACCCACTCAACAAAATAGCGCAATGGGCAATGCGTTTGCTGACGCGTTTGCAAAAGCGAAAACAAAATAAGCTATCAGAACCTCAAGCGCTTGTAGAAAAACCTATCGCTTGAGGTTCGGCTGCGCGTTGATAAAATTGAGATATCACTCTATTCCGACGGTTAAAGAATGTTTGTTCTTCGTCGTCTATTTGCAATGTTGCATTATCTAAGGTGCGAGTGGGAGTAGAAATATCATTCTCGTCGATAATCTCGTCTAGTGAAGGCGGAGAAGTGGCCACTCCAGTTTGCGTTTCCGTATCGACTTGGGCTGCTTCGTTTGATTCTCGATTAATTTGCGCTTGAGCTTCAGCCACTCCTCTTGCAGCTTCTGCTGCCACTCTTAAATCTTGTGGCGAGGGTTCGGCGGGGGCAAGAGCCGCAGCTCTTACTTGTTGTAATTTGCGTACCGTTTGTTCTGGTGTACGTTCTTCTGAAACATCAATGGAGACTTCGCCTCCTACTGCATAACGTTGTCCGTCTGGCCCTGTTTCAAACTCATATTGGGGTGAACCTGCATATTGACCACCCACTGCCGCATGCGCCTGCTCATGGGCTCTTACTTCACGATCTCTTGCCTCAAGCTCGCGAATTTCAGCTTGCTCTGCTTGGTCCTGCTGCCTCTGTTCCGCGTCTTCTCTACCCGCACTTTGATCATTGGCATTATCAGACAACTGACTTTCAGTGCTTGGATCGTCGGGTGTAAGTAGTGATTGAGGCGTTGGTCGCTCATAAGTGAGAGGATTGATACTTTGTCCGGCTGCTTGTCTTGCTCTGTCGCCTTCAGAGCCTAGGCCCTGTTCACGCTCTCCGGCTTCTCCGTTGCCAGATTGAGGAATAGTTTCACGTAGATTGTTTTCGCGACGAGCCGCTTCAACACTTTGGTTTGATGTGTTGAGAGGGAAGCTAGAGGGAAAAGGCGTGATAAGCATTGCTGAGTGTGATTCCCCGAAAATTATGCAAAAGTATCAATAATTCGGCCAAGTGTTTCGTCTGCTACGTCAATCACTTCAGCCGCAGCTTGAGCATTGATGGTGTTTTCTTGAAGTGAGACTAATCCTTCAACTTGGCTTTCGAAACGGTTGACATTGGGGTTAGCAATCGCTGAAGCAGCCTCAGCAACGCCAGCAGATGCTCGTTGAAAACCTTGTAAACCAGCCTGCAACACAGAATTGGATGATACCTGATCAATCATAGCACACTCACTAAACACAACTGATTATGACTAATTATTATACAACTTTAATTTAATTACTATCAACTATACAGAGAATTCTATGCTCACCTCCAATTATCGCTTTCATCTGTTATGAAAAATATGGCCTAAAGAACGCATAAGGCTCCATATTGGTTACTCCATTATTGTGAATAGGCACTTAATGTAACCATAGATAAACCCTCAACATCAACTTGACAGTGTGTTTTTAAAGTCCTAAATTAAGGATCTTAAAAAGATTTAACCCCATTATTGTACTCATAATAGGACTTTATGTTTATTGATGTAACAGCTACTGCATTGGCAGAAGAAATCGGCGACAGATTGAAGCAAGCTCGATTAAATCGTGACTTAACACAATCTGAAGTTGCACAGCTCGCTGGCATTGCTCGCAAAACGGTTTTAAATGCAGAAAAAGGAAAAGCTCAGCTCACCATCATGATTGCTATATTAATGGCATTAGACCTCACGCAGCAGATTGATCTATTTCTCCCTAAACAAGAAATTTCTCCCTTACAGTTGGCCAAACTGCAAGGAAAGAAAAGGCAGAGAGCCTCTGGCCAGCGCAGTAAGAAAGATGAGGAAACACCAGAATGGTAATGGAGGTCATTACAATAACATACCAAGACGATGTTGTTGGTGCAGTGAGCTTTGACACTGAAAGGGGACTTGGGTCTTTTGAATATGATCCTGGCTTCATAAAAAAAGGTGTCGAGCTGTCTCCGATCAAAATGCCATTATCGAATCGCATTTATAGCTTTCCCGAACTGGACTTCAATACCTTTAAAGGTCTACCAGGTTTAATAGCTGACTCCTTACCTGATGATTTTGGTAACGCAGTTCTCAACGCATGGGTTGCAGGTCAAGGTCGTTCACCGAGTGACATTACCCCACTGCAACGCCTCCAATATACAGGAAAGCGAGGCATGGGGGCTCTTGAGTATGCGCCAGCTACAAAGTTACGAAATTTAAATGCTTCACAACAAGTAGACATCCAATCGCTTGTTTCAATTGCACAAGAAATCTTAGATTCACGAGGTACTTTTGGAATAGAACTCAAACAAAATGGCCAAGACGATAGAGAGGCAATGATATCTTTATTATCTGTTGGCATGAGTGCGGGAGGAGCACGACCGAAAGCCGTATTAGCATTTAATGAGGATTTTACTCAAGTTCGCTCTGGCCAAACCAAAGTGCCAAGTGGTTTTACTCATTATTTGATGAAATTTGACGGCGTTAGTGAACACAACAAAAATCAAGAAACCTTCGGTGACCCGTTAGGCTATGGAGCAATGGAGTTTGTTTATCATTTAATGGCAAACAAATGCGGTGTCGATATGATGCCATGCCGCTTACTCCATGAAGGTAAACGACGCCACTTTATTACACAACGGTTTGATCGAATCAAAAACATCAAGGTACACGTACAAACGCTAAATGGGCTTGCCCACGTTGATTATAAAAAACCGGGAGTATTTTCTTACGCAGAATTATTTGGTGTTGCCAGACAGTTGAAGCTCTCTGCTGTTGAAGCTGAGCAGCTATTTAAGCGCATGACGTTCAATATCATTGCGCGAAATCATGACGACCACTCAAAGAACTTTGCCTTTATTCTGAAAAAAGACACATGGTCTCTCGCACCCGCTTATGATTTAGCATATAGCTATAAACCGGGTAGTAAATGGGTGAACAGCCATTGGATGAGCTTGAATGGGAAAAGAGATAAATTTACAAGAAGTGATTTCTATAGTTTAGAGAAACATAGCCCAATTTTTAACAAGAAAAAGATCGATAATATTATTGATGCAACGATTGAGCACATATCAGCTTGGCGTCAACTTGCTAAGGAATGGAATGTACCAAAAACACTGATAGACGAGATACAGGAAACCTTGCGGCTCGATATTTAGTATGCTCAGAGTTCGATACTCACTTTCGCTATACGTACGCGGATGTCTTTCAACAGGCCGAATGAGGGGTGTAAAGAGACAAGGACCTTCAGCTAAAATCGCTTAATAGTTACAATAATTTACATATGAAACTTAATTCGCTCAAGTAAACTAGCGACGTCTCTCATAGACTTGTTTTGAGATTTGCCTAAGCCTGTATCCATTAGGTAGGCGCGTTACGTTAAACAGTTCTCGCAACCTTTTTTTCGCGGCATTCTCAGAATTTGCCACCAACACACCTTTGTGTGTTGTGTTTATTCTGACAAGTTCCCACTCAAAATACTTTTGTTTATCTATTTCATTAAGCACCGACTCTGCATAACGAATCGCTTCTTCCGATGCGATCCCTTCAGTTGGTAAAAGAGCTGAAAGCTCGACTTTTATTGTTTCGCTATTCACATTGAGGCGTTTGCTATTTTCGTCTTTAATCTGATAACGATCTGTTTTTGCTGTGTGTCTTTGTTTTTCATTATTGGCAGTGCTCCCTGATATAGAAGTGCAATAATCTTTGCCAAAGGATTTTGTATCATGAGCTGTCCCACTAACAGTTGTTTTCGATGTTACTTCTTGCTTTGCCCAGTGTCTTGAAAGCAATGGCTCAATAACTTCAAGCATTATGTGTAGATAAAAGTCATCTATTTCATAAGGTTGAGGCGGTTTCTGAAATTCCGCTTTGATAAGATTGTGAAAGAACATAGGTAGTTTCGGATTGGTTTTAGCCACAATATACCGAATGTTATTTGACGCTATAGTGTGAAAGGTATCATGGGGCGAGTATTTTTTCTGCCGTAGACCGAATAAGCCTTTTGACAGGCCGAGCTGATCTATTGTTTTCAGAATAAATAGAGCTAAAGATGTTTCAATATATTTTTTGAATATAACCTCATTAGGTGAAAAATTCTTGTTCAAGGGGGTAAAAACATAACTTCTTACGTTTGAGGATATATTTGTATAAGCTACAGATTGCTGTTCTGATAATTTATAGGCTAGTGAAATAAGGGTTCGCGAGTCGATAAACGAGTATCTTTGAAGTCTTGCTGGAGCCTCAACATATCTTTCAAAAGCTTGTGTTTTCTTCTACGGAAACGAAACCAAGCGCTAAAAGTAAAGAAAATGGATTGTAAATAGATGATTTGCATTTCCGAATCATTTAGAAAAAGTCTATTCCATTATTGAATCTGCGAATAAATAACCTGACTAGTAATATAAATTAAATTAGCCATTAACTACCAGACATAAAATATATTTTGCTTAATATATGTTGGAAATGGAGGTCAACATTTTTGTTCAGTTTTATTCGTGTTTTGTATTTCATAAATCCAAATTAAAAATACCGGACGTATCCATATTACGTACAAAAAAGCCAGTCAATTTGATTTTCTGGGTGTCCGATTTTTGTGTTATGGAATACGAATACCCGTTAAAAATCACCCAAATTTAAACTTGTTGATACTAAGTTGCAGCTCATTGAGTAAATCAGCCTGAGTGTCACATTGCTGAGTGATGTTATCCAAAGAGGCTTTGTTTTCATCGGCGTAAGTTTTTATCGTAACAATGTTTTCGGAGATGTCTTTTGCTACAACACTTTGTTCTTCCGCGCCTACTGAGACTTGCGTGTTCATATCGTTGATGATTTTTATTGCGTCTGCAACTTTACTGAACATTGCTCCCATTTGTTCTGTTTGTGAAATTGCTCCTTCTGCCCCTTCACGTGATTGGTTAATAACACTGACTACGTTTTTAGTTCCAGCATTAATAGATTCAATGATTTCAGTAATTTCTTCTATCGACGTTTGCGTTCGTTGAGCAAGTTGACGTACTTCATCCGCAACCACTGCAAACCCACGTCCCTGTTCGCCAGCCCTAGCAGCTTCTATTGCAGCATTTAAAGCCAATAGGTTGGTCTGTTCAGCAATCGCTCGAATGCTGACTAATATGTTATCCACTTGTTTATTGTCTTCAGCTAACTGATTGACAAGCTGAGACGTGCCTTGCATCTCTTTACCGAGATTATTCATTGTTGACACTGTAGTTTGGGAATCATTCTGACCCTTAGTAATAACTTCATTGCTCAAACTACTTTGTGATGTTGTTTCATTCGCATTAGCCGCGATCTGTTCGGTGGCGGTCGCCATTTCGGTAACAGCGGTAGCGACGAGTTCGGTTTGTTGATGCTGGTCATTGATGGAAGACATAGAACGATGAAGGTCGGCGCCAATTGAATTCACAGATTCGCCTAAGCGATTTGCCGCTGTTGAAATGTTGCCTAGCATGCCAGATAAATTTCGAATGGCAGCATTTAAATCTATGGCGATATCGGTAATTTCATGTTTACCAATAATTTTTACTTGTTTGCTTAAGTCTCCATTTGCAATAAAAACGGTGGTGTCACGCAATTCTTTTATTGGTCTCATTATGGTTACATACAGCCAAATGCCCATGCCTAACGCAGTAGCAAGCGCAAAAATGATAGCAATAATATTCAATCGTCGAGTAGACGCTCTTGTTTTATCTAGAATATCTAACTGTGCTGTTTTTAAGGTGTTGAGACCTTGAGATACATCTCTAGCTGCATTTACCATAATGTCGGCATCAGCATTGCCCGTTGAGTTATTCAGGCGATTGACATAGCGCTGAAAGGCCGTTTGATAATCTTCGATATCAGCTATCACTTTTTCCGACAAGCTGCGACTAGTCAATATTTTCATCATATCTAGCGCGGTTTGTGCTGACTTTTTAGCCTGAACGAGCAAGTTCGTTACCTTAATAGGGTGTTCAGCATTTTCCGGTTCCATCATGGTATAGCGCTGATAAAGTCGTGCGGCATAAAATTGGGTATCGACATCGCTCAATAGAAGCGCAATTTGTACTTTAGTATGAACCGTTGATTGGTTAGCAATGTTAAAAGCGCCGACACCGACAATAAGAGCAGAGAAAAAAGATAGAGTAAGGATAATGTGTTGTTTCAATGTCATGCTGTAGCGCCTTTTGAGTTTTGTACAACGTCAATAATAGTAGCAGCCCTTAAAAAGAACGTCGTAAATTTGCACTAACGGCTAGGGTGTCGACGTTTTCACCCCGAGCAAGCGGAAGCGTAAAATCTAGATGAAGGACGCCCGTATTAGTGGCTTTGTTGGAATAGAATCTTGCTCCTAGCCCAACACTGCTAAGTATACCGTCTTGCTCATTAAATCTCGCACGGTCTCCGCCGTACGCTCTACCTGCATCGGCAAAGACGGCAAAACCGACACTGAATAATTGATAGAGATTGTAATTGGTGTAAAACCTAACTTCTGCGCTAGTAGATAGGCGTTGATCACCGTGTTGATACTGTAAGGGATAGCCTCGTACGCCCGTGTCATCATCAATGACGATGGGTTGATCAATGAATTGACCGCTCGAAAAATCGACAAATGCTCTTGTATAGAATCCCAGCACCTCACTTTTCCGATAAAACGCCTCTAAACGCGATGAAAGTCGCACAAAGTCTTTTGCAGAGGTATTTAAAATGGCATTCAGCCGTGTATCGAATAGTAATAGCCAGTTGTTTATCTTAAAGGCTCTATTACTGCTCGCGTTTAAGTGATATCCAAATTTGCTCTCAGGGGCAATATCGTTTGTCTCTAGGCCAAATTGAATACGGTGTTGCCAACCAAGGTTAATGTCTTCTGGTTGGTTAATGAGTTGAATATCACGCATCACAATGATATCGCGTTGAAAATACTCGAACGCGAGCCAAGGGTATTGATATTGTCTGTCTTGAGCTAGAAACAAAGGATTTGCACTTGGACTTTCTGGAGCAATGTCAAAACGCGTTTTTATATGGTCAAAACCAGCAGTGATACGAACGGTGCTTAATTCATCAGATTTGAGCTTCCATCCATAGGCAACACGGAAGAATTCGGAATCGATGTCGAGGCTATTTCTTGTTTCTCCGTTTTGAAAAATATCTTGAGTACGTTCGTCTTTGGTAATTTGAAAAAACTGCATCGAATCACTGGCAAGATGATAAAACGGCTTGTTAAATACTAGCTCGTAGCGGCCTCCGTCATCATTATTTTGCAAGTCGAGTGTCACATTGGCATGACGCACCCAATGGACCGCAGAATTAAGTCGCAACAAATAGCCCGTACGTTGTTCATCTTTTGTGTAGCGAACTCTGGCTCCAACACCTAAACCAAGAAAATTGGCATCGGTGATCCCAATTAAGCCACTGGTTCTGCCGCCACTACGGCTCAACGACAAAGCAGGATAGAAAGACCAATTGTCCTGTGTTTTTACGGAAATTGTTTTGTTAGCCGTATCTTCACATTGGTTTTCTACTTCAATTTGAACATTAGCAATATAACGCTCGCGCCTTAAAATGGCTTCCGCTTCTGCAATGTCTGAGGTATTAATTTCGTCGCCTTCATTAAACGGAAGTCGCTCTTTTATAACGAATTCTTTCGTATTGATATGCAGTGAGTTTGCCCAAGAGTGGAACCAAGTCGTGTTTTCTGCACTTTCGTCAAATACGGGCTGAGCATCGATAGCGATACGCTCTACATGATAAGACTGTGTAAAAGAGGGGGCACATTGCTGATTTTCACTAGATTGTTCGGCAAAACAAGCTAGCGAAATCAAGCCAGATAAGGTCGCTAAATAAAACTGCTTCATATTTGTTCGTTACGCTCGTTAAACAACCCATTGACGTTTTACGTACTTACATAAAAAAAGTGTATACGAAAATGCGTAAACCGACAGATTTCCAGTGTTAACTTTTTAATTAAGACTTTATACTAAAGGTTAAAAATACGTTAAGAGAATTATCTTATGTGGATTGATAAAAACAAGGTATCAACATGCTTTTTAGGGTGTATTGCTATCGGAGTAATGACATTGATAAGCGCTTGCGACTCGAAAAAAGAACCCGAGTCGGTCTCTCTTTTTGAGCCTACAGGTCCATCGGAACAAACGTCGATACATCGGTGGCCTAATTTGGAACACAAGGTTAATTTAGATTCTGATGTTGAAGAAAGAATAAATATTCTTTTAGAAAAAATGACGTTAGAACAAAAAGTTGGGCAAATGACTCAGGCGGAAATTACATGGGTAACACCGGCTGATGTTAAACGTCTTCATTTAGGCTCTGTATTGAATGGCGGTGGTTCATTTTTGCACGGAAAGCGACATGCAAGTGTCGATGAGTGGGTGCAATATATGGATGAGATTTATGATGCGTCCATGGATACGTCCGACGGAGGGTTAGCAATACCGGTTACTTACGGTATTGATGCGGTTCATGGTAACAATAAATTTGGTCACGCGACTATTTTTCCACACAACATCGGGTTAGGTGCTACTCGGAATGTAGACTTAATGCGAAAGATTGGCGAGATTACGGCCCTAGAGGTCTTAGCAATCGGTGCCGACTGGACATTTGCACCCACCTTAGCCGTTGCTCAAGATCTTCGTTGGGGGCGCAGCTATGAAAGCTTTGCAGAGCAACCCGAGCTTATCGCTGAATACGGCAAAGCGCTAGTTGAAGGTGTCCAAGGGGTCGCAAATACCCCCGATTTTCTCGGTGATGATCACGTCTATGCAACTGCCAAGCATTGGGTTGGCGATGGTGGTACCGACAACGGTATCGATCAAGGCGATACCACTATGGATGAAGAGGATTTAGTAAAATTACAGGCATCAGCCTATTTCCCGACCATAGAGAGCGGCGTGCAAAGCATCATGGCTAGCCATAATTTTTGGAAGGGTGAAAAATTACACGGGCACAAGTATTTACTTACCGATGTGTTAAAAGAGCGCTTGGGCTTTGACGGATTTATTATCGGCGATTGGAATGCGCACGGCAATGTGAAAGGGTGTACCAACGATAGTTGCCCTCAATCAGTCAACGCTGGGCTAGATATGTTCATGGTAGTAGAAGACTACGAAGCATTCATCAATAATACGGTTAAGCAAGTTAACGATGGCATTATTCCCATGTCTCGCATCGATGATGCAGTGCGACGCATATTGCGAGTTAAAATACGCTCTGGACTCTTTGACAAAGGTCGGCCTTCTTCTCGCCCCCACGCTGGCGATAAGGGCTTAATGGGCAACGAAGCTCATCGTGAAGTTGCGCGTCAGGCAGTAAGAGAATCATTAGTGTTGTTAAAGAACAACGATAACCTTTTACCGCTAAACCCTACTGGACACATCCTTATTGCTGGCGATGGTGCCGACAATATGGCAAAACAAAGCGGTGGCTGGACAATTAGTTGGCAGTCTACCGAAGTGACGAAAGACGATTTTACAGGTGCTTCTACCCTACTTGATGGGTTTAAACAAACCATAGCCTCGGCAGGCGGCACTATGGAATACCAGCAAGAAGGGCAATATAAACAAAAACCTGATGCAGCCATTGTTGTGTTTGGTGAATCGCCCTATGCAGAATGGTTTGGAGACATTAAAACCATTGCTTATCAACCCGATGATAGTAAAGATGCAGCTTTGCTTCGTTCACTAAAAGCGCAAGGCATTCCTGTTGTGGCTGTTTTCTTAACGGGAAGACCGCTTTGGGTGAATAAAGAAATCAATGCCTCTGATGCCTTTGTGGCTGCATGGTTGCCCGGCTCTGAAGGCAAAGCGGTGGCAGAGGTTTTATTCGCCAATGCTGACGGAAGTGTGAATTATGATTTTAAAGGTAAACTTAGTTTTTCTTGGCCTAAATTAGCGTCTCAAGTGGTATTAAATAGTTACAGTAGTGACTACGACCCCTTATTTCCTTACGGATACGGCCTAAACTATGCTGACGAGGTACAGCTTGCATTATTAAGCGAAGAAAATGATTATCGTGTTCAAAGTGGAAATGATGCGGAATATCCGTTGCTTGTTAAAGGCTTAAATCAACCTTGGGAACTGTTCTATGATTATGGAGAAGATAACGGGAAAAAACCCGTTTTTATTGAGGGCTCACGTACACAAAATAACACAGTGGCAATTATGGAAGCTGACTTTTCAGCTCAGGGGGATGCTGTCGAATTTTCTTGGTCAGGGGAGCAACCTGCCTACATGGGTATCGGCTCTAAGACTTATCAAGAAGATCTAAGCCGTTTTGGTGAGCAAGGTGTCATTCAATTTGATGTTCGGTCTATTGAGCCGCCCGCTACGCCAATAGTATTAAATGTGGGTTGTTCAAATGGATATTGCAAAAGTATCGATATATCACACAATCTCCCTTTATCAGATGGTGAAACGTGGTCTACAGTTACAGTGCCTTTGCAATGTTTTGAACGTGAAGGTTTAAAATTGGAAAGTGTCGACGCACCGTTTTCTTTGTATTCAGAATCAAAAAATCGTTTGCGGATCACCAATATCGTATACCTTAAAAAAGAGGCTCAGATCAGCCCTCAGGAATGCGAATAACGTAAGTAGGAAAGCTTAATAGGCATTATGCGCACTGTGTATTTACTGATTTTATTGGTACTCATTGATACTTCGGTATCAGCAAAAACAGTCACAGTGCTTACTCACCCCTTGCCTGTGTTTAGTGAAGTTAAACCCGATGGCAGTATGACAGGCTATTCAGTTGACTATGCCTCTGAATTGCTAAGTGCGGCAGGGTATACACCAAATTTTAGGCCTTTGCCGTTTTCTAGAGTAATGAGTGAGCTGACATCTGACACTCAAGTAATGGCAACCGGTATCGTACGAACACCAGAGCGTGAAGACAGATTTTTTTGGATTGCTCCTCTCACTGCAAACGTTATCGGGTTTTACTCTACTCAACAGAACAAAATCGAAGACATAGACAATTTGAAAAAACCAATGTCTGTCGCAGTGTTAAGAGACGACTATCGCTCAGAACTGTTAAGAGGTAAAGCCAATATTAAGCGTGTTGAGGTCGATTCTTGGCAGAACGCTTTAGACTTAGTATTAGCTAAACGCGTCGATAGCTTATTTTTTTCTGAGTTAGGTATTGCTCTTTTGTGCAAGAAAATGGCTGACCAATGCGAACAGTTGCATCGCATCTACACGCACAGCTTGCAATTCAGTTACATGGCTATGCCTAAAACAGAACAAAACAGAGAGATTGCTACCGCTCTTTCCATTACTGCACAAAAATTTGTTAAAAGCCAAGCGTTTTCAACACTCAGCCAAGCATGGGTTGATAAACTGCAAGCTCTGTCTCAATCAGTGAGCGTTGTCGAAGGAGTGGTTTCTTTAGGCAAATACGACCGTTCAAGTAATCCGTCATCTAAGCTTTGGGTGATTACTAATTTGGAGCCGTTTTTTAATTTTAGAGATGAGAGAGGCAGGCTAACGGGTTATACCGTGGAGCTAGTGAGGAGCATCTTACTAGAAGCGGGCTTGCAAACAGAAATCTTAAGTGCACCCTGGCAGCGTCTCATTATAGAGAGTGAAATGAAACCTGACGTTTTGGTATTTAATCTTGCAAAGACCCCAGAGCGAGAAGAGAAATATCATTGGATTACCCCCCTAACTGAAAATGCCTATTCAGTATTTACCCTCAAAACCAGAAAAACGTACAACAATTTGGGCGAGTTGCCCAAGGCTTCCCGAGTTGCTGTGTTAGCGGGTGATTTCAGGGCGTCAATCATTGAAGAGCATGGATTAATTCCAGTGGCGACTGAAACATGGAAAGAGGCGGTAGAGACTTTTTTACGTGAAGATGCAGAGTTTTTATTTTTTTCTGAGCCGGGGCTCACACATTATTGTGTAGGCAGGGAAGTGCAATGTTCAGAAGTTAAAAAAGCGTTTGTTTATACAACGTCAACAACCTATCTCGCGCTTTCAAAACAAGGCACGTCTAAAAATTTGGTCGCTCGTCTTACCGATGCAGCTGAAAGATTTAAGAAGACCGAAAAATATGAAGAGCTGGTTGCTTATTGGTTGTCGCAAGCTGCAACTCAAACTCCGGTCAACATGCACGAACATGCTGGTGTGATGAAATTGTGGGAAGAGAAATCGACACTCCCCTGAAAAAATCGGTTTTTCATCGAAATGCTTTGGTGTTTGTTACACAGTCAATTACGGTATCCTAGCAACGGTTTACACATCATTGAACGACTGAGACATCTAACATAAATAAAGAATAATTCTTTCAGGGGAAAATTATGCTCCACCACATACAGCGTGCTGCTACGGCTGCGGCATTGAGTTTTACTCTCGCCTTAACTTTCGTTTCAACTGAAGTCTTTGCTGCGGAAAAGGATCCATCTCATTTATCAAGCGATACGTTTAAAGGTTTATCGCTGCGTAATATCGGACCTTCTTTTATGTCGGGGCGTATTGCCGATGTGGCTATCGACCCTAATGACGAAAGTGTGTGGTATGTCGGTGTCGGTTCGGGAGGCGTTTGGAAAACCACTAACGCAGGTGCAACATGGACGCCTGTATTCGACGGACAATCTGTTTATTCTATCGGTGCGATTACGCTTGATCCACAAAACAGCAATACGGTGTGGGTTGGAACGGGCGAAAATGTTGGTGGAAGACATATTAGTTTTGGCGACGGCGTTTATGTGAGTAAAGATGCTGGCGCTTCTTGGACCAACGTAGGCTTAAAAACCAGTCAACATATCTCTGAAATTATTGTTCATCCTACTAATTCCGATGTGGTTTGGGTTGCCGTGCAAGGAAATCTCTGGAAAAAAGGTGGTGAACGAGGCTTGTACAAAACAGAAAATGGCGGAAAGGACTGGCAGCGGACTTTGGGTGACGATGATTGGACAGGCGTGACAGATTTAATTATCGATCCTAGAAATCCCGAAGTGCTGTATGCGGCAACATGGCAACGGCATAGAACCGTTGCTGCGTATTTTGGTGGCGGCCCAGGCTCGGGTTTACACAAGTCAGTGGATGGCGGAAAAACATGGACGAAACTAACTCAAGGCTTACCTAAAACCGATATGGGCAAAATTGGTTTAGCGATCTCTCCTATGCAGCCAGATGTGCTTTATGCCGCTATCGAGCTAGACCGCCGTACGGGTGCAGTTTATCGCTCATCAGACCGAGGCGCATCTTGGGTAAAAGGCGCAGAAACCGTTGCCGGTGGTACTGGGCCTCATTACTACCAAGAATTGTATGCAAGCCCACATTATTTCGACCATATTTTCCTTGCCGATGTACGTATGCAGCAATCTCACGACGGTGGATTAACTTTTACCACCATGAAAGAAGAGCATAAACATTCAGATAACCACGCGATGGAATTTGTCAGTTCAGACAAAAACTACATGATGGTGGGGTCAGATGGCGGTTTGTACGAAAGCTTCGATAGAGGTGAGAATTGGCGGTACGTGAGCAATTTGCCTATTACTCAATATTACAAAGTGGCAGTTGATGACGACGCACCGTTTTACAATGTTTATGGCGGTACGCAGGATAACAATACACAGGGTGGACCGTCTCGAACCGACAATGTGCATGGAATACGCAATGCAGATTGGGAAGTGATTCTTTTCGGTGATGGCCACCAACCTGCCACTGAGCCAGGTAACCCCGATATCGTTTACGCTGAGTGGCAGCAGGGGAATTTAACGCGTTACGATCGTACTAATGGAGAAATCGTATACATACAACCTCAACCTGAAAAAGGCGAGGGTGCAGAGCGTTTTAATTGGGATGCGCCTATTTTAGTTAGTCCACACAAACCAACTCGGCTTTACTTTGCTTCTCATAGAGTGTGGCGTTCAGAAGACCGTGGTGATACGTGGACAGCGATATCGGGTGATTTAACCAAAAATCTAGAACGGATTAATCAGCCCATAATGGGAGGACAACAAAGTTGGGATGGAGCATGGGACATCTACGCTATGTCTCAATTTTCTACTATTACTTCTTTAGCTGAGTCTCCTGTTCAAGAAGGGCTGATTTATGCAGGCACAGACGATGGCCATATCCAAGTAACAGAAAACGGTGGAAATAGCTGGCGTAAAATTGAAGTAGGCAAGCTTCCAAAGGTTCCAGAAACAGCCTTTGTGAACGACATCAAAGCCGATTTATTTGACGCAGACACCGTATATGTCGCATTGGATAACCATAAATACGGCGATTTCACTCCTTATCTGTTGAAAAGTACCAATAAGGGGAAAACCTGGAAATCGATTACCAGTAATTTACCAGACAATCATCTTGTTTGGCGTCTAGTACAAGACCATGTCGATCAAAACCTCCTGTTCGTTGGTACAGAGTTTGGTTTGTTCTTCAGTGCAAATGGCGGTGAAAAGTGGGTTGAATTGAATGGAGGGGTACCGACTATTTCATTTAGAGACCTCGCGATTCAACGTAGAGAAAATGATTTGGTTGCAGCTAGTTTTGGGAGAGGTTTTTTCATTCTGGACGACTATTCTGCATTGCGTGGACTGTCAGAGAAAACTTTACAGCAAGAAGCGCTACTTTTCCCAACGCGTAAGGCGTGGTGGTACATAGAACGCACTCCACTGGGACGAGGTCAAAAAGCGAATCATGGAGCAACTCTATACACCGCACCTAACCCTGAGTTTGGCGCTACGTTTACTTACTATCTAAAAGACGATATTCAGTCCAGAGCATCGGCGCGTAAGAAAAAAGAAAAAGCACTAAAAGCAGAGGGCAAATCGCTCACATTCCCCTCGTGGACAGAATTAGAAGCAGAAAAAAGAGAAGCTGAGCCAAAAATTTTGTTTACTATCAAAGATAGTAGTAACAACGTCGTGCGACGATTTTCAGCACCTGCGAAAAAAGGCGTTCACCGTACAACATGGGATCTACGTTGGCCTGCTCACCAAGCTATAAGCGAAACCGGTGGTTTCTTGGGAAGTCCAACAGGTATGTTGGTCGCACCAGGTACCTACACCGTGAGTATGAGCAAAGAGGTCGACGGAGAGGTAACACTGCTTCAACAAGCGCAAACGTTTGAGGTGGAACCATTGCGTAAAAACGGCGCACTGAAAGGCGTAGATGCGCAAGAGGTGGCGGCGTTTTGGAAAGAGCTTGCCGACGTACAAGCGGTTTCCAGTGCTGTAAGCCAAGCTTTAAGTCACACAATTAAACGTTTAGATATGTTGAATGTCGCACTGACGCGTACAAAAGCTGAACCGGGTAAATTAGATGCAGAATTTGCTAAGATAAAAGCGAGCTTGCATGCTCTTGACACTCAATTGAATGGCAATCCTGCGAAGAACCAAGTGGGTGCTTGGAATGGGCCGAGTATTAACGACCGCTTGAGTCACGCAAACATTGGAACCTTCCGTTCAACTTATGGGCCTACACCTTCTATTCGTAAAAGTGTAGACATTGCCAAAGAAGAGTTGAATAAATTGCGACAATCGCTTAACGATGTCATGAATAATCAGTTGCCAGCTTTTGAAGAAGACTTGAAAAAAGCGGGCGCACCATGGGTACCCGGTCAGGCATTACCTTCCCTTTAAAACTTAGCTAATTCGTGTCATTCACCACTGCGTATAGCAACATACGCAGTGGTTTTTTATCGTTGTTATCTTAATAAAAGTAAGTACAAGTCGTCGTATGGTAGTTCGTAACACCTCATATTCAGTTTTATTTGTTGTTGTTTTTTGTTTTTTCATTTATAGCCAATGCAGCTTAGCAAGTGAAACAAGCCATGAACGAGTGGTCGTACACGGCACTAAACCGGATTACGCATACCATCTGGCCGACTCCTTACCGCTTAGTGCAATTGATTTAGATCCACTTAGTCAATTTGGTAGTGCCGCTGACGCTTTAACTCAAGCGCCAGAAGTGACATTTAATGGTCAAGGCGGCTTGCTACAAACGTTGAGTATTCGTGGTCTTTCACGTTGGCGCATTCAAACCTTGGTAGAAGGTGTGCCGATTCATTCTGAACGCAGAGCGGGCAATGCAGCCGAGTTCGTTGCACCGGGTCTATTAGGGCGCTCATACGTACTTCCTGGTGCAGCATCTACACAGCTAGGCAGCGGAGCCCTAGGTGGAGGCATCGATTTACGACTAGCGTCGTCATTTGATACTCGCATCGCTAGTTCATATGGCGTGCAGCAGGATTACCGAGAGTTGTCGGGGATCGGTGGCCAACAAAACAAAGGTTTTAATGTTAATTGGGGGGTCAGTTATCGGCACGGCAATAATAGTGAAAGCGCGAATAATCAGCTTTTATTAGATGGGTTTGAGCAATCAGTCGGGTGGGCGAAGTACACATCAATTGACTCAATAATTAAAGAAGCGTTATTCTTATATTCAACCGCCAATAATATTGGTAAAGCAAGCAGTGATTTACCTAGTGAGCGGATCACCGAATACCCTTCAAATGACCACTGGTTAACCAAGTTTACGCTTAATTGGTTTAACACGACTGTGTACGCACATCGTTTCTCATTAGATACAGATGTATTAAGACCAGAAAGACGATTTAACGATTTAAGTAACTCAGGCTTAAGTTGGGGAGTAAGCGCAGGAGAGCAAAGCCAAGTACAACAATGGACGATTAGCTGGAAAGCGGCCCTTGATGCTAGAAGCAAGGTTGAGGCCCAAGAACAAGAGTTCAATAACCAAGGAGAGCAAACATTCAACCGCCGCAATTTAGCCGCAGAACAAAAAGCCTATTCATTTACTATTGACGCGAATAGAGAGTGGCAGAATATCAACGTTTCCGGTGGTTTTCGTACTGAGTACATCGAACAAAGCAATCAAGCAAATACTCAAGCAAATACTACTGACGACAATGCGGATACCAACTTGAGTGCTTTTTTGGCTGCTCGGTATCAGTTTAACGAAAACTGGTCCACGTCTCTCTATACTAGCAGTGCGTTCAGAGTGCCGGTGCTTACAGAGCGATATTTTAATGGAAGCACACCAAGAGGGGTAACTTTGGGAGATCCCTTACTAGAAACGGAGCGAGGGAGAAACCTACAAATCGATGTGGATTATCAAAGCTCTTTATTGGAATTCGGAGTGAGCGCTTCGCGTCAGTGGATAGACAATTACATAGAGCGCATTAATATCAGCAATGAGCTTCAGCAATACGTTAATTTAGGCAATGCTCAGATTGAGGCAATAAACTACTTATTGAATTGGTCACCCACTGGCCGAATAAAAGTGAGACTCAGTGGGCAATGGTTGTGGGGAGAAGATGATACAGGAATTGCTATCAACGATATCAGCCCTCACCAACATGATGTAAACATTACCTATCAAGCTCAGAAATTCGATAGTTGGATCGGGGTATCTTATCGACAGGCTTTTGATAAACCTGGGCCTAGCGAACTCGCCTTGCCTTCAACCCTATTTATGAAATTGGGTGCCACCTTTTATCTAAACAACCAGATTACGGTAAGTACGCAGATCAACAACTTGTTTGATAGGCTATACTCAGTCAGTACCGACGACTTATCGCCTCTTGCGCGAGGACGAGATGGTCAAATAAGCGTAACATACCAGTTTTAAATAAGAATATTTCGAGTAGGTAAGCATCACTAATGACGCCACTGTTTAAAATACTCGTTGTCGATGCCAACGAAACACAATTACTTCATACCGTAGAAAACTTGCGAAAAAGTGTGTTTTCTTTTGAAAGAACAGACGTTCTTATTGAGGTACTGTGCGCTCATTCAGCCGCAGAAATGGAATCTAAGATAACTGATGATGGCGATGTGCAAGCCGTGCTTATTGGGTCGAGCATCGTAACGGGTAAGGCAAAGACTACGGTACTGATTAATCAAATTAAAGCCATTCGGCATGAGCTTCCCGTGTACGTGATAGACGATTCAGATAAAGGCTTGGAAATAGTCTCAGAGTCTAACCAAATTGAAGCATTTTTCTATCAGGAAGAGCTTACCTCAGATCCCGAATCGATTGTTGGCTATCTCCTGAATGATTTTGACGATAGAGCCGAGACACCTTTCTGGGCGGCCTATAAAAAGTACGCCGTTGAGTCTAACGACTCTTGGCATACACCCGGACACAGTGGTGGAGCTAGTTTTAGAAATTCTCCTTATATCAACGATTTCTATCGGTTTTTTGGACGAAATGTGTTCGTAAGCGACTTGTCTGTTAGCGTTGATTCATTGGGTTCGCTGACTGACAGTACCCATGCGATTGGCAAAGCTCAGGAAAGTGCAGCAAAAACCTTTGAGGTCATGCACACTTTTTTCGTGACTAACGGTTCATCCACTTCAAACAAAATTATCTTGCAAACGCTTTTGCGAGAAGGTGATAAAGTGATAGTGGATAGAAATTGCCACAAGTCGGTTCACTACGGAATGGTTCAGGCTAGGGCTATGCCCGTTTACCTCGACAGTATTTTGGATCAGCAATATGGCATCTTTTCGCCGCCATCCTTAACTCAACTTGAGCAGAAGATCACTGAAAACCAAGACGCAAAATTAATTGTGCTAACTGGCTGTACTTACGACGGTTTATTAACCGATCTCAAGCAAGTGGTTGAGTTAGGACATAAGCATGGCATGAAAGTGTTTATTGACGAAGCGTGGTTTGCATACTCGATGTTCCACCCGAGTTTTAGAGACTATTCAGCGATCAATGCAGGCGCTGATTATGTTACCCACTCTGCCCATAAAGTGGTGTCTGCCTTTTCTCAAGCCTCATACATACACGTTAATGATCCTGATTTTGATATCGACTTTTTCAAAGAAATTTATGCCATTCATACCAGTACGTCACCCAAATATCAGCTTATCGCATCTTTAGATGTTTGTAGCAAACAACTAGAAATGGAAGGCTATAAAATTCTTAATAATCTGTTGGCTCATGTTAGCGAGCTAAGGGAGCAAGCCAAGCGCTTTAAAAGAATTAAAATTCTTGAAAAGGCTGATTTTGCGAAAGCCTTCAGTCATTTCAATGCCGATAATATGGGGCACGACCCATTAAAAATACTCATAGACATGTCTGAACTGAATTATTCCAATCAGGAAATACATCGATACTTAATGGATGAGGTAGGGCTTGAAATTGAAAAATTCACTCACAGTACTTTACTTGTACTGCTTACTTTGGGTGGTATGAAAGCGAAAATCGTTCGCTTATTTAACGCACTTAATAAGCTTGATGAAGGCACGGTGAGTCTGCAAAAACGAAAAACTCAACAACCATTACCTCACCGTATCCCCCCTCTTCACTTAACTACGCTACCTTCGACGGCATTTTTTGGACAAAGAGAGTTGGTGGCCTTGTCTGACACGGTGGGTCGGGTTGCCGCTGCACTTATTACGCCTTATCCACCGGGTATCCCGTTATTGGTGCCCGGTCAATTGATTCAGCAAGAACACTTAGATTATTTGCACTCTTTATCTAAACAAAAACTCACCATTCAAGGGATGCATGAAGGTGAAATTTATGTTTTACGGGGCGAGTAGCTTTTTCACGCGTGTCATTCGATGACCCAAGTTATGTGATTGGTCGTATGATCCTCACGCTATAAACTGATACAATCGGATACGTGCGAAGATTGTCGCTAGAGGGAGCAAAATCAAGTATGAAACTAACACCTATCGATAAAGTTGAAAATATAAGTGCTGAGGAATTTCAACAGCATTATTTTAACCGTCGTCCCGTTGTTTTTTCTAAAATGAGTGAATCATGGCCTGCCTATTCAAAATGGAACTTTGATTACATGCGGGAAATGATTGGTGACAAAGTTATTCCTCTATATCGAACTGGTGATTTCGACCCGAAAAGTAGCTTTAATGCTCCCACAACGCAAATGCGTTTTAGCGACTATATCGACTTGCTTGAACAAGGCCCTACCGACTTACGCGTTTTTTTATTAAATGCACTAAAACTAAACCCTGATTTGGAAAAAGATTTTGCTACGCCTAGCGTGGTAAATGGTTTTGTAGACTCATATCCCACGTTGTTTTTCGGCTCACAAAATGCGTTTGTATTTCTACATTATGATTTAGACATGGGACATGTTTTTCACACTCAGTTTGTTGGTGAAAAACGTGCGGTATTGTTTTCTAAAGAGCACAGCACTGCGTTATACCAAATTCCTTTCTCAGTAAGAAGCTTCATGGATTTAGACGCAGAAAGTCCTGATTTTGACAAATATCCTGCCTTGAAATACGCACAGGGCTTTTCCACTACGCTTGAACATGGCGATACGCTTTATATTCCTTCTGGTTGGTGGCATCAGCTTCGTTATCTTTCAACAGGCTTTGGCTTGAGTCAGCGTGCCATTGCCAGTACATGGAGTGAACGTGTAAAGGCAATTTATAATATGGGTATTATGCCAGCCGTCGAAAATATTGCTCGCAAAGCAGCCGGTGAAAGTTGGATGAGTTTTAAACACCAATGGGCGAAAGAGCGAGCACAAAAATTGATAACAAAATTGACAAAGCTAAGCGATAAAGATATTGCCTGATATCTATCTTTTGGTCATTCACGATGAAACAAAGCAAATCACTGAATAAAATAGACGATACATCATCACTGCATGCTCATAGATTCAAGTACTTTGATCTAGTGATGGTGGCCACCTGCGTCATTATTGTTTGCTCTAACATTATTGGGGCTGGAAAAGTTGCGACAATCGCTGGCTTTAGTTTCGGTGCCGGCGTGTTGTTTTTTCCGCTTTCATACGTGTTGGGCGATGTGCTAACGGAAGTGTATGGTTATGCAAGAGCACGACGTGTGATTTGGGCTGGTTTTGCTTCCGCGGCGTTTGCTGCCGCAATGGCTGCGTTTATCACTGCAATTCCACCCGCAGACAGCTGGAACGTCTCAGTGGGCAATACGGACATGCAATCGGTGTTTGCGATGAATTTTGGACAAGCGCCACGTATTGTTATTGCTTCAGTGGTAGCGATATTCGCCGGTGAGATGGTTAATGCGTTTGTAATGGCAAAAATGAAGGTGTTGAGTCAAGGTAAGGCGTTGTATCAACGTACCATTGGCTCTACTGTTCTTGGACAAGGTGTTGACACGCTTATTTTTTATCCGCTTGCATTTCTTGGTGTCTGGTCAACTGAGCTGATCCTTACCGTAATGATAACTAACTATATTTTAAAAGTAGTCTGGGAAATTCTTCTTACGCCGATTACCTATAAAGTGGTAGCAAAACTTAAACAGGCCGAGCAAGTTGATGTGTTTGACAACGACACAGCGTTTACGCCTTTTTCAATCCGATACTGAGTGTGTTGACCGAATCTTTCACTATTCCTTTTAAACCGCCTTATCACTGGTGTGCTTTGTCTCGGTTTTTAGCTGCGCGAAGCATCGAAGGAATCGAACATGTCGATGGCAATGTATACGAGCGTTATTTTGTTTTACAAGACCGAAAAATAAAAGTACAGGCGCACTATTACGAACAAACAAGCGCGTTTGAAGTGAGTATCGAAGGTCACTCACCTTGTGACAGCGCTTGGATTATTCAGCAAGTGAAAAGAGTGCTTGATACAGAAGCGCCTTGGGAGAAAATAGAGCCTTGCTTAAAGGAGTCTGGTCTTGCGATAAGTGATGAAGTGAAAGGGATCCGCATACCCGGTGTATGGGATATCTTTGAAGTGGGTTGCCGAGCCATTTTAGGTCAGCTTATTAGCGTGCCTGCTGCAATAAACTTAACGAACAAACTCGTTGCTAATGCTCGAAGCGCAAATGCTATTTATGGCTTTCCTCAAGCACAGCAGATTAGCGATGAAATGATTGATATGCTCGGCATGCCTCAATCGAAAAAACAAACCCTCAAATCCTATGTTGCTTACATGCGTTCGCCAGATCATGTTAATTCAGTAAAAAGTCGTCAAATCAAAGGACTGTTGTCAATTAAAGGCATCGGACCGTGGACAACCCAGTACATACTGATGAGAGGAACCTGTGACAGAGATGTTTGGATGCCTGGCGACCTTGCCATTAGAAAACAGCTTGAGACCAGTACGATTACACCCGAAAAAGCGGCCCCCTTTCGAACTTATCTTACGTTATGCCTTTGGGAAGAGTATATGAGTCGATAGACACCTTATTGCAAGGCGTACTCATATCAGAATGTGATAACTGTTACGCTTTCTTACATTTTTAAGCGAACAGATGCCTATATCTTCAAACGGTCTTGCGTTAGGCTACTAAGTTATTTTTTAGAACATATTTACAAGATTATTGGTGTAAGGAATTTGTATTGAAAAAGTTTATTGCGATAGGGGCCGTTGCCTTTTTGGCTGCTTGCCAGAACAACGACTCTGAACAAGTGAATACGGTCTCAGCACTGCCCGACGGAGTGCGTTTAGCCCAGGAAGTAACACGTCAAGGCGATGAGATTGTTATTCCGTATAAAAAGTACGAGCTAGCGAATGGCTTAACAGTCATCATCCATGAAGATCAATCCGATCCCTTAGCTCATGTTGATGTCACCTATCACGTCGGCTCAGCACGCGAACAGGTGGGAAACTCTGGCTTTGCTCACTTTTTTGAACACATGATGTTTCAGGGCTCAGAGCATGTGGCTGACGAAGAACACTTTAAAATCGTCTCTGAATCAGGTGGAACCCTCAATGGGACTACTAACTCAGATCGTACGAATTATTTTCAAACCGTACCCGTCAATCAGCTAGAAAAAATGTTGTGGCTAGAAGCCGATCGCATGGGTTTCTTATTAGATGCCGTTACTCAAGAAAAATTCGAAGTACAACGCGAGACGGTGAAAAACGAGCGAGGCCAGCGCGTAGATAATCAGCCTTATGGTCGTTTAGGGGAAACGCTAGGTGCTGCTTTATACCCAGAGGGTCATCCGTACTCATGGCCTGTGATTGGATACACAGAAGATTTGAACCGAGTTGACGTCAACGATTTGAAAAAGTTTTTTCTACGTTGGTACGGTCCAAACAATGCCACACTAACGATAGGCGGAGCAGTTAATCCTGAACAGACACTGGCATTGGTTGAGAAATATTTTGGCGCTATCCCCAGAGGACCTGAAGTGGTTAACGCGCCGAAATCTGAGCTCATGCTTGCTGAAGACAGGTATGTTTCATTTGAAGACAATATCAATTTACCTTTGGTATACATGGCTTTCCCAACCGTGCATGCACGTCATCCTGACGAAGCGCCTTTAGATGTGCTAGCTGAGATTTTAGGGGGCGGCAAAACCTCTATTTTGTATAAAAATTTAGTGAGAAATGGATTAGCAGTACAGTCGCAAGTTAATCATCGCTGCCAAGAACTGGCCTGTGTGTTTTCTATGCTTGCGCTACCCAACCCCGCTGCTGGTAAATCGTTGACAGATTTAGAAAAAGCAATTCGCGCTTCATTTGATGAATTTGAACAGCGCGGCGTTGAAGACGACGATTTGGTTAAAGTAAAAGCGGAGATTGAATCGAGAGCGATTTTCGGATTGCAGTCGGTATCGGGTAAGGTCAGTCAATTAGCTTTTTTCGAGACCTTTACCGACAATCCAAATTACATTGGTGAAAATATACGGCGCTACAATGATGTCACTAAAGATGATGTCGTACGGGTTTATAACCAATACCTCAAAGGAAAGCATTCAGTGATTGTGAGTGTTGTGCCAAATGGCAAACCTGAAATGGTTGCAAAGGCAGACAATTTTACTATTCAAGCGCGCACCATTCCTGAGCGAGAGGTAGTCAAAGCGTCTGATCTCAAAACGCGTAGAGCAACGGATAGCTTTGATCGAAGCAAACAACCCGTTGCAGGTGCGAATCCTTTGGTTTCTGTACCTGACTATTGGAAAACAGAGTTGAGTAATGGCATTGAAGTGCTTGGTGCGCAAAGCAAAGAAACGCCTACCACTAGCATTCTGCTTAAAATTCAAGGGGGACATTTTGCCGAGCCGATACAAAAAGCTGGCATAGCCAATCTCACTGCTTCATTGCTAAACGAATCAACCGAGGTGCGTTCAAACGAGGCGATGAGTCTTGAGTTACAAAAGTTAGGAAGTCGAGTTAATATTTCCGCTCAAGACGAGACGATTAATGTTTTCGTGAGTTCATTGAGCAAAAACCTCGATGCCACTCTAGCTTTAGTGGAAGAAAAACTCCTACAGCCTGCGTTTAATGAGTTAGATTTTAAGCGCTTGCAATCACAAACCATTCAAGGCATTCAGAATGCGCGTAAAAACGCGAACAGCCTAGCAAGTGAAGCGTGGGGAAAACTCATGTATGGTGAGTCAATTGCAGGCTTTCCCAATTCTGGGACCGTTGAGACCGTCAGCGCTTTAACCCAAGCCGATGTCAACGCTTTTTATAGCGATTATATAAAACCACAGGGCGCGGAGTTGATTGTGGTAAGCGACTTGCCTCAGTCACAGGTGACGCAGTCGTTGGCGACGTTGACTGCATGGACTGGTAAAGGAAAGGCGTTCAACCGTGAGTTTAAACCTGTTGCTTACGACCCTAAAACAGTTTATTTGGTTAACAAAGATCGAGCCGCACAGTCGGTGATTCGTATTGGTAAACCGAGTGTCGCACGCGATTTTACTGGCGAATTTTTCAAGGCTGGCTTGATGAATTTCAACTTGGGCGGCGCGTTCAATAGCCGTATTAATCTTAACTTACGTGAAGATAAAGGTTATACCTACGGCGCTGGTGGCGGCTTCAATGGCAGTAAATACAATGGCGAGTACCGAACTGGTGCGAGCGTGAGAGCGGATGTAACCGACAAATCGTTTATTGAATTTGAAAAAGAGTTAAGAGCGTACCATCAAAAAGGAATGACCGAAGACGAGCTTGCGTTTATGCGCAATGCAGTGGGTCAGCGCGATGCACGAAGCTACGAAACGCCAGACCAAAAGCTCCGCTTCTTGGGTAATATTCTTGCTTACGATCTACCGCCAGATTTCACAGACAAACAGGCTAAAATTATTCAAAATACTAGCCTCACAGAGTTTAATGCATTGGCTAACAAACACCTAGATATCGATACGATGGCAAAGCTGGTTGTGGGAGATGCTGCAACTTTACAGCCCCAATTTGAAGCCTTGGGGTATAAGGTTGAGGTAATAACCTTGGCTGAATAAGGCTTTTTATTTGATTGAAGGCGTGACATCGAAAGGTTCACGCCTTTTTAATGCTTATTTGTTTTTGTAGATGTACTACTTACGAAGTAACTACTGTTGGCTAAATTTGGATAGGGTTCCACCTCCTCACTTAGCAGAATATTTGGGAATACCCTAAAACACAGCCGACACAGAGGGTAGTACACAGGTTGAATATTTTTTATACTTGAAACAGTAACAAAATTTTTAGCCAGTTAAGTTAGTTATTGTTTATGACCTTGTTTATTGTTCTTTTAATTGGCTTTTCGGTTTTTAGCTTCAAATGTGATCGTGAAATTCTTCATTCATTGTTTTCTATCTATTTGTTAAGCCAGTTTTCGATCCGTAAACCATCAACTCGCTGAAATTCTCTTTCGTTATTTGTTACAAGGATTAGCCCATGACTACGTGCATGACCGGCAATCATCATGTCATAACTACCAATCACATTACCTTGGTTCTCAAGTGCAGCTTTGACTTGGCCAAACTGCCTTGCCGCATCTCTATCGAATTTTAATACTTCCAGTCTTGCAGCAAAGCCTTCAATATCAGACAGGTTTCTTTCTATCTGTTGTGATTTCTCAGCGCCTCCTACCAATTCACCCCAAGTGACAGCAGAAATGCAAAGCTGCCCTATATGGGCATTGAACAATCGCTTTAAGTGTGCCGGTTTTCTTTTAATCGTGTAGATGCAAGTATCTGTATTTAGCATGTACTTGTGCATTAAAACTCTTCTCTTTTCTGCACTACCGGCTGCTTTCTATCATTCATAAAATCATCTGACACACTGCCGGATGCAAACCAGTCATCCCACGCCGTACCAGCAGGAGAAATAATCCGTTTATTCCCAACAGATACCACATCGACCTCCTTCACTTCATCAGGTAGAGCAACGGGCTTCGGTAATCTTACAGCTTGAGACTTGTTGGATTTAAAAACTGTAGTTTGAACTGTTTGCGTCATAACACCCTCACGTATATTCCTAGCGTATATACATCTTACCAATGCATATGTATATGTCAAAGGGATATACGTTTGTTGGCAACAAAATTACCGTTTTTAAGCGGCATCAATTTTTCCCATCTTCAGGTTTATGTATTCGCTTTTTTCCATGGAGTAATAGCGCTAACCCCAAATACAATACCCATAATCAAAATGTACCAATCGCCGCTACCGCTACCGTAAATTACCGAATTACGGTTGGGACTGATGCAGGGAAGAAGGTTTTTACTTGGCAAACCTTACTCGCTAGAGACTCTGATAACTTCGGGCAAGTTGCTTAAATTTCAGGGTTCAGTCTAATAGCGTTAATCTTTCTTATACTCAAGAAGGATCGAGATAGGATATCGCACGACCGCTAGTTAAATAGTCGAAATTTTCTAAGAACTTAAAAGCATCTTCACAAAATAATTCCGCTTCAGCATAGTCAAAGTTATCTATGCAGGCCCTATTCAAATCGACACCAATGTTTCTTTTAGCGGGCGCTTTTCTTTTCAGGACCGTACCCGTTCCCAAGAACCGCTCTATACAAGGGGGGGGCGTCCATCCCCTCGAAATCGGCATTAGTTTGATAGACCAAGCAAAACACTCAATCTCTCTCTGCATGTTGATGTGGACCGGATATACATATGCTAAACCAACTGGGGCAGTGAATATTGCTGCTGACTAGCGAATAAGCATCGTAAAGACTTTTGCAAACATCATAAGTAATGTATTTACAAAAAAAGGCGTTTTTAGTATGAAACTTATCCTTGGTGAAAAGTATTCCTCTCCCACAAAGATTCTATCCGTTAGCGGCACCACTACTCCACAGTAACACTTTTCGCTAGGTTACGGGGCTGATCAACATCGGTTCCTTTAATTAATGCTACGTAGTAAGACAATAATTGCAATGGCACGGTATAAACGATAGGCGCGATAGGGTCGTCACAGTGTGGTACATCGATAACGCGCATGGTGTCATCGCTTTTGAAGTTGGCGTTTTTATCGGCAAAGACATACATAATGCCGCCTCGTGCACGTACCTCTTCCACATTCGACTTTAGCTTCTCAAGCAATTCGTTGTTGGGTGCAACCACGATAACCGGCATTTCCTCGTCAATGAGCGCTAAGGGGCCATGCTTTAGCTCTCCAGAAGCATAAGCTTCAGCATGGATATAAGAAATTTCCTTAAGTTTTAGCGCACCTTCCATTGCAATCGGGTATTGGTCGCCTCTTCCTAAAAACAAGCTGTGGTGTTTATCGGCAAACTCTTCGGCTAAATCTTCGATACCCTTGGTCATAGACAGCGTTTCTTCTAATTTGGCCGGTAAGCTATGGAGAGCTAGAGCAATTGCTTTGGCACTTTCTGGGGTCATATTGTTATGTTTGCCAAGCGCTAAGGTGAGCAACAAAAAACCGGCTAATTGAGTTGTAAATGCTTTAGTTGATGCGACTCCAATTTCAGCTCCAGCTTTTGTCATGTAAGCCAAATCAGATTCACGGACTAAAGACGAACCCAGCACATTACAAATGGTTAAGCTAGATGTGTAGCCAATTTTCTTTGCAAGCCTTAATGCTGCTAGGGTATCTGCGGTTTCACCAGATTGAGAAATGGTGATCAGCAAACTGTCTGGCAACACAACCGATTTACGATAGCGAAACTCTGATGCAATTTCGATATTGCAAGACACACCCGCATACTCTTCAAGCCAGTAGCGCGCTGTCATACCGGCATGATAACTGGTTCCGCACGCCACAATTTGTACATGCTTGATGGTTGAAAAAATAGTATCTGCGCCCTCGCCAAATACATCATGGGCAATATCGTCGCCCACAAGCCGATTTTGTAATGCATTTCTGACTACAGTCGGTTGTTCGTGGATCTCTTTTAGCATGTAATGTCGGTAACCCGCTTTATCGCCAGAATCATGCTCTATGTTTGATTCGATAATTTCTCGTTCAACAGCCTCACCCTGACTGTCGAATATACGCACGGTTCTTCGCGTAATTTCGGCGACGTCACCCTCTTCTAAAAAAATAAATCGGCGTGTCACTGGGAGTAAGGCCATTTGATCTGAGGCGACAAAATTTTCACCCAATCCTAAACCAATGACCAAAGGGCTACCAGAGCGTGCCACTACAATACGAGAAGGATCGTTCTTATCCATTACAACCGTTCCATAGGCGCCATGAAACTGACTTACGGCTTTTTGAACGGCTTGGAGTAAAGAATCGGATTCGGCTAGTAACGTATGTACGGTATGAGCAATGGTTTCAGTATCCGTATCGCTACTGTGAATGTAGCCTTTGTCACGTAACTGTTCTTTTAAGGTCTCATAATTTTCAATAATACCGTTGTGAACAACCGCTATGCGATCTGAAGAAACGTGCGGGTGTGCATTGTCTTCGGTTACCCCACCATGCGTTGCCCACCGAGTATGCGCAATTCCCGTACCGCCTAAAACTGGCTGATTATTTACCGCATCAACTAAAGCTTGAACCTTGCCAGTTCGACGAATTCGGGTAAAAGAACCATCATTCTGCAATAATGCAACACCTGCTGAATCATAACCTCTATATTCTAGGCGTTTGAGGCCTTCAAGCAATATCTCAACAACATTACGTTCTGCAACTGCTCCAACTATACCGCACATGTTTTTCTCCTTTAGGTGATGGGGGCGAAGATTACCGTTACGCCAAGGTTAAATCAATTAACGTTTGCTGGGGCGTTGCCACCCTTCAATATTACGTTGTTTAGCTCGACTCAAGGCAAGCTCATTGTCATTGACGTCTTTATTGATAGTACTACCGGCTCCTACCGTTGCGTCTTTTCCAATGGTAACAGGGGCGACCAAGGCAGAATTAGAGCCAATAAACGCATTTTCACCAATAACGGTTTTGGATTTATTCACACCGTCATAGTTACAGGTTATCGTACCCGCTCCAATGTTCGCTTGGGCGCCCACTTCGGCATCACCCAAGTACGTTAAATGATTGGCTTTTGCGCCTTCACCCAACACCGCATTTTTCATTTCAACAAAATTACCCACTTTGGCATGTGCTTTGAGTTCTGAACCGGGGCGTAATCGGCCGTATGGGCCTACAGTGCAGTTTTCTCCTACGAGGGCATTGTCTAATTGGCTGAACGCTTCAATTTTACTGTTCGCTTGCACTTCGCAGTTTTTCAAACAGCAATTAGGGCCAATCACAACGCCATCGCCTAGTACTACTCTACCTTCAATCACGACATTCACATCAATCACAACATCTTTTCCTACGATGAGTTCGCCGCGTAAATCAAAGCGATTTGGATCGAGTAGCGTCACTCCTTCCATCATAAGGTGTTCAGCTTGACGCATTTGCAAAGCGCGCTCAAGCTTCGATAGTTGCATTCGGTTATTGATACCTTCAACTTCAATAGCGCTTTCGGGCTGTGCACTTTGAATACGTTTGCCTTCTTGTGCGGCCATGGCAATAATGTCGGTTAAGTAATACTCACCTTGTGCATTGTTGTTCGATAACTGGCCTAACCAACGTTTTAAGTCACTTCCAGACATCATCATCATGCCAGTGTTAATTTCAGTAATAGCTCGCTGTGCATTACTGGCATCTTTATGTTCAACGATGCCGATAATATTATCTCCATCATCCCCATCGCGCAGAATACGCCCCATACCGGTGGGGTCGTCTAAATCGACCGTTAACAGCGCAATATCGGCGTTTTGTTTGGCTAATTGTAACTTATGTAATGTTGACGCTTGTATAAGCGGCGCATCACCTACTAAAACAAGCACATCTTCATAGTCTTGAATATGAGGCTGTGCTTGCATCACTGCGTGTCCAGTGCCTAATTGCTCGCTTTGCAAGCACCAATTCAATTCGTTCGCTGCTAAGGTGCTTTGTAACTGCTCTGCACCGTGACCATACACTAAGTGAATCGCTCTGGGTGACAGGGTGGTCACGGTATCAATAATACGCTGCACCATGGGAACGCCTCCCACAGGATGAAGCACTTTAGGTAAAGACGATTTCATTCGCGTACCTTTTCCGGCCGCTAATATTACAACTGAAAACATAATGTGAAAGTAAGTTTTTTAATTTATAAAAAGTGTACTCGTTGCGACCGCGCTTGTCAGTGACTGTTATGTAAAAATATTCAGAATGATAATGTGTTGTTTTTGTGGTACTTTGAGTGCGTTAACGACTGAACATTAAGTTTAGTTCGTAATTTGCTTTTGATTCACTGCTATTCTCAGGAAGAGAACCAACTATGAACACATTTAGAACATTACACCGAAGCATACTCGTGTTGTTTGCCGTAGTGGTGTTGGCCATAGTGACTTTGGTTCACTTTAGTGTATCCAAAATTGTTGCTGAGCAAAGTCGAGCACAACAAAGTAGCACGTCCCCTGCCGTGTCCCTCATCGTCAACCAACTGTTTAAGCCCTTACATATTTCTGAAACACTGGGGAAGTCTCGCGAACTCATTGAAATAATGAATGCGGACAGGTTAGACGAAACAAAAGTTTATGCCGTACTGCGTAGGCTTGAACAAGAATTTGGCATGACCTTTTTTATTGCTCATGAAGAAACCAGAATGCAATACCATTCAGATGGCAGCAAATTGGCGTTGGACGAGGATAAAGTAAACTGGTATTTCAAATATAAAGCGATTGACGATGACGAAGTGGCTGACATCGGCAAATGGGAAGACCCACATTTTTACATCGACTTAAAGATGTTTAATGACAATGGCAAATTCCTTGGATTTTTTGGGGTAGGGAAGAGTCTCAATAGCTTTATTAATGTTTTTAAGCAATACAAAAAACGATACGGTTACGATTTCTTATTTGTCGACCCCAACGGTAACATTATGCTGTCGTCAGACCCCACACTGCTAGCTTCTTCTTCTGACTTCAAGCATTTAAGCACACTGAGCTGGTTTACCGATTTACCACAAGAAGTCCAAGGCAATCGCGACTTGAACAATCGTTTGGTCAATATTGACGAAAAAGACTTTTTGATTGCAGAGGTGGTTCTTCCTCAGTTTGACTGGACTGTATATCTTCTAAGCCCCCTAGACAAACGCCAAACAGAAATATCCAATGGATTTATTTTTAGTGTGGTTTCTCTGTTAATTATCGTTTTCGCTCTTTTTTTGCTGATCAATAATTTACTTTACTTTTTCCGCAAAGATATGAAGTCTGATCTTATTATTCGAAATAACGCTCGCCTGCCTGACAAAAAACAAATGACAGATATCTATCATCAACAAATAAAACAACACGGCAGCTTGAGTCTTGTATTGGTTGATGTTGACCATTTTTCGGATATCAACGACATTCACGGACGCAATGCGGGAGACGAAGTCCTGGAAAAAGTCTCGGATTACTTGCGTAGGCACATAAAAGAGGGGTATGTATTAGGGCGATGGAGCAGTGAGGTGTTTATTATTCTCATGCCAAATACAGGGCCAAATGAAGCACAAAATTGTGCAAATAATTTGCGTCACGGTATCGCCACTCTGCCCCAGTCGACTACTTACGAAGGCTTAACCGTGACTGCTTCTTTTGGTGTATCGTTTACCGCTTCTGCGCGCCCTCTTTTGGAGGTGTCTAGCCACGCAGAAGACGCCTTATATCAGGCAAGGCAACGTGGCCATAACACGGTTTGTGTCGATTTGATCACTTAGGTTTATCTCTGTCTGGTATAGTTGAGAATACAATAGCTTGTCTGACGAAGGAACATATCGCCGCAATACGGGTCTGTTCTTAGGCTGTTGAAGGGAACACAGCTAAGGCTTGCAACTGGATGGTGTTGCTGCCTGTAATATTGCGCGATAAATAAATTAGAACAGTAATAAGTGGTGTGTTTTTGCAGTTTTTTCGATTGTGTTTAGTATTGTTTTTGTTTTTCAGTATAGAAGCGCAGGTATACGCCTCTGACAAGTGGTTTGAAGACTACAAGCGTTACGTTCGTTATCAGGCAAAAAAAAATAATGTGCCCGGTTACGCGTTTGTATTTTATGAAAAAGGTAAAGCACCACAAATTGTTACTTACGGAAAAACCCACAAAAATGGAGCCCCTGTAACGAGCGAGACCGTATTTAGGCTTGCGTCGGTATCCAAAACCTTCACAAGCGTAATGATGGCAAAGTACATTACGGCAAACGATTTAAACTGGGATACCCCTATCAGTGAATTACTTGAGGACGAAAAATGGCAAAAGGAGCCGTTTGAGCCTTTGAGCGTGGCAGATATTGTGGGGCAATCAAGTGGGTTTATGCCCAATGCTTACGACAACTTGATTGAGGCAGATTATTCATTAGCACGCGTGTTAAACGACTTATCTGAACTTCAACTTCTCTGTAAACCTGGACAATGTTATACCTACCAAAATGCCTTGTTTGGTGCCATTGCCGACTACTTTTATCAAATAGACAGCTCATATCACAGGCAGCTTCAAGATTTAGTTTTTACGCCTTTAGCAATGAATACCGCCAGTGTTGGTAAAGCGGGCTTGATGCAGTCGAAAAGTTGGGCCAGACCACACATGGCTATTACGCGAACCAAGTTCAAGCAAACAAAGGTAGAAAGTAATTACTATCGGTTTGCGCCAGCAGCAGGCGTCAATGCTAGCATTCAGGATATGACACGTTACTTGCAGGCATTGCTAGGTGAGTTTGAGCAAGTGATTCCATCTCATCTTGTTGAAAAGATTACGACGCCCAGAGTAGTAACAAGCCGCGAGCGATATCGCAGGGGATGGAAAGACTACCTAAATAACGCCCATTATGGTTTAGGATGGCGCGTGTACGACTTCAATGGCCACATTATCAACTATCACGGGGGTTGGGTGAAAGGTTATCGAGCCGATGTTGCGTTTTCACCAGAAACCGGAACGGGTTTTGTGATGTTGCTTAATGCAGAGTCGAATATGATTAATTCAGCTACGGCTGAATTTTGGCATCGATTTTTCGAAAATAGGGAAGCTGTGTTGCAAACAGCAGCACAATGATAGGTAAAAAGGTGCAAGTTACTAACAACCACTGCCAGTAATCAGCATAGTCGATTTTCTGGACGATATAGCGTAAATCATAGAGTGGTAAGGTAAATGAAAATACCACAATAGGTTTGCTTCGCTCGTCAGCGGTCAAAACGAACAAAGGTAAAAACCAAAACGCATACCAAGGATAACCGGTAGGAGATAATAAGAACAAGATCAGCGCAGCCCAAAAGCTGTAGCGCAATGTTGAATAGAATAAGGCCATCTCATTTTCTTTCGTTTGTAATAATAATCGATATCCGCACGATAAAATAAAAAAGCACACACCTCCTGCCACAATCATGCGAGCCAAAAACCTCATCGAGACATAGCTTTCATCAAAAAGCTTATCAATGGCAACCAATGTGCTATTTAAAATGCTAAATAAAAAACTATTCACGTGCCATTGCTGAGAGTAGTTAACAACACCGGCATGAGGCGTTAGTGCAAGAAACAAAGGCAGCAAAACAAGAGCACAGGTTAATGAACAGATAATTAAAAAAACAAGGCTTTTTTTTAATCCTGCTTGCTTGATAACGTGGATAAGAAAAAGTGGAGCTAGAAGCAACGGCCAAATTTTGACTCCTACTGCTAATCCTAAACACACCGCCGATGATTTTATTCTTGAATGGTAAAGCGCTAAAAATGCCATTAATAAAAATGGTACTAATAGCACATCCATGTGTGCTGCATTGATACCTTCGGTTATTACAATTGGGTTTAACCAGTATGCCATTACCCACGCAGGTGGTTGTTTTAATATTAAGAGCAATTGATATAGAAGAAAGAGAGTGGACAGTTCAACTAAGAATAATAAAAATCGCCACGCTGTTAAATTAAACTCTTCAATAAGTGCACTTAGCGCAAAAAAAGCTTGGGCAGTGAGAGGGTATATTGTGGTTAGTGAGGGATAGGCGACACGTTTGAAGTGGTCAATTTTATGTAAATAGGCAAGAGCATCATTTGCTTCTATGACTCTGTCTTTTTCAATCCCTTTTTCGATTGATGTGTAAGCATCAGCGGGGCGATGCTCAAACGGATTCATACTGTGAGTCGCTAAACTGCCATCAAAAAAATAACGGTACATATCATCTTCTAAAACAGGCGGACCAACGATAAAGAGTAAGCGAAGTAAAATACCCATAAGAATAATTATTCTTATAGAATATTGAAAATTCAGGGGGTAAAAAAGACGAACAAATACCGCCCCTGCTAGCATCATGACGACTACATTGATACTGGTCCAAAACGAAGAAAAAGGAAGAGAATAGTCGAACTGAGGTGTAAAGAGCATCACAATTATTAGCAAGCACGAGAGACTTGCCAATAATCGTGATGTTCGGTTTTGTGCCTTATGAGCCGCCGCTGTATCCACCACCGCCACCGCTGTTACTGTATCCACCACCGCCATTTCCAAGTGCATCTCTGCTAGCCGGCGGAGTGTAAATTGCGCTTCTCCAGTTAAATTTGTGCTTATCACTCACTTTAGAAACATCAGCAAGTTGGCTTGCTGTTTTCTCGTTCGCGAATTCTTTTATGTGTTGTAACATAGCAGTGTCGCTGCCGTTGAATACAGACGCTTTATTCCACGCTAAAAGACTAGAAACTCTGGCTTCGCCTCGCTTCACTTTTATGTTTGATTTGTCGTTGATAAAATGCCGTGCCATTGCTTTTAATTGGCGTTGTACGTTGTTACCCGTAAAAGCAACGCTTGATGAAAATGCATCACCACTAACACCGTAAAACAAACCATAAATGAATAAAGGATCCTGCCAATGACGAGCTAGAATATGCTGCTCTATATCTTCTAGCGAAAGCACAACTCCCTCTACCTGAATATTTTTTTCTGCCCACCATTCGCCTGCATCACCTGGGGTACCGCGTAGTTTTTTGAGTTTTTTTGCCTGTTTTGTGTTCTCTCCCATCTTTTTGATGACCGAGACATTATAGAGGTTGAGCCAAAACGCCAACTGTTCGTCTTTGTTCAGTTCAGAGACAGGCACCGTTTCCAGAAAATCCTGATATTTGCCCATATAGTTCAACACACGTTGATTAAGGTTGGATAAATTATATTGAGTCGTATCTTGCGGCACGGCAATAAAGGTTAGAATGCTGTTCATTGGCTTATGGTTGACCACTTGAGATGAATCGGCGTTGTGCACCCCCCATCGGTCATGAATATCGCCTTTAGCATTGGCTATCATACTAAGTGTCAATGACAAGAAAAAACTCAATTTTAACAAGTTAGGTAGCCATAAAGTGGTACGGCTTTGCGAATCAATGTCTGGCATAACAAACTCTCCGTAATAAGACATTTATGATGTGATTATAAGACCTAGCCAAGTCTAAATAACTTACCATTAAAATACGCTTGTTATTAAATTGTGATATTTATTGCTTATTCGACTCGAGGAGGCTTACTAAAACACAAACAATAGTTGACTGACATATCTGTCGTATAGCGCCACTGACCAGTGAGCGGATTCAGCGCCATCCCTGTTTCATTTGTCAGTGAGCATTTATGGTTATAAGCCCATGCTTTAAGGGTGTTAGGTTTCACAAAGAATGACCAGCTATGCGTGCCAATAGGAAGGTAGCGCATAACATACTCAGCCCCGACAATCGCGATAAAAAACGATTTTATCGTTTTATTCAAGGTCGCCACTACAAATAAGCCACCAGGTTTAACTAACGCAATACACTCTTTAATCAACGTAGCTTGGTCGTTAACATGCTCCACGACTTCAGCATTAATAACAATATCATAGGTTTTGCCACGCTCAACTAAGTCTTTCGATAAAGCGTGTTCGTAGTGAACGTTTGAAGTATTGGTCATTATGGCATGTCGTCGAGCGACTTCCACGCTCACTGCGCTTGCATCAATCCCTGTTACCGAAGCACCTGATTGAGCAAGGGGTTCGCTAAGTAGACCGCCTCCCGAACCGACATCTAATAGACTCAGTCCAGATAGCGCATTAACTTCATCAGTAGGCCGTTCAAAATGCTGACAAATTTGTGACTTAATGTAAGTCAGTCTCGCCTTGTTGAAGGACAGAGCAGACTTCATTTTTCCATTTTCATCCCACCACTCTTTTGCCAATCGATCAAATTTCTCGATTTCATCCGGCCTTAGGGTAGGGTTATCTGATGCAGTTTGGCTGAGTGTATCTTTCGAAATCATAAGGCGTTTGAGACAACAAGCTTATTTAGCAAACCCGGTACACTGTGCTAACGTTTCTTTCACAAGATTTTTCATGCCTGTGCGATTGTCTTTTGCGTCAATGCGGTTAATGTTCTGCTGAACTTGTTGCTTGATTTCGGCAAGCCTGCGCTCCACTAAGGCACTGTCATTATTAGCGAACGACATGGCACTTTGCTTTGCATTTGAAGAAATCCGTTCAAACGTCGCTTGCCAACCCATCAATTCATCATAGGTATCAACTGATGCGTCTTTTAAAACTGACGTAGAACCTGAACAAAAAAGTGATTCTGCAAGTAAGTCAGTTCCGTTTTTATCGCTTAACGCAACCCCTTCCAGCCTTTCATTTTGAGGTTCGCCACACGAAAAAACAGTAAAAGCTGTGAAAAGCAAAACGAGGTTTTTTTTGTTTATGACCATAAAATCTACCCGTATTCGAACAGTAAGATTGTTACGCGTCTTTTACAGGAAAGGTTTAGATTTGTTTACGTATCACTTCGCCAAGTCATGCCATTAATGCTTATAACAAGCTGAGCACTTCTTCCCATATGGCGTTGTTTACGGCCATACCCTGTGACAAATTACGTTGTTTAGTGGCCATGGCTCGCTGACCGGGGTAATAGATTTGCTGATTTTGATCAGTGGGGGTTGCCGATGCAGTATAGTCAATGATTTCTTGGAGTAAGTTTTGCTGTAGGTGTTTGTCGTGAAACGTGTTTGTGTCGATACATAAAAACACTTGAGAAACATTCGTTTCCTGTTCAATTTTTTCAACTTGATATGTCGAGTTTCCTGCTGCCAGCAGGGTGGCTAGCATGTCGAGCACCATTGAAAGTGCAGACCCCTTCCAATAACCAATAGGTATTCCGCTTTCAGTGGCCAATATGGATTCTGGCTTGGTCGTAATTTCATAATTCTCGTCCCATCCTCCGTGAAAAGGTAATGGTGCATCGTTAAGTGCGTATTCATGTATTTTCCCAAACGAAAATTGCGACAACGCCATATCTAAGACAATATGGCCTGACTCTTTTGGAATCGACACCACCAATGGGTTGTTGCCAAGCCGATTTTCTTTTCCACCCCAAGCTGGCATATTCGCTTTGGTATTTGTAAATAGAATCCCTATACAACCATGTTGAGCGGCAAGCCAGCCGTAATATCCTGCTCTCATCCAGTGGTTGGTGTTTCGTAGCGCGACTAAGCCCATTCCGTTATCGCGCGCCAGTTCAATCGCACGATGAGTACAGGAGATTGCATTGAGTACGCCTGATGCACTACACCCATCCCAGCGCTCTATACTGCCAAACTGTTCTATTTTCTTTGCTTGAGCCTGAGGGTTAACAAACCCTTCTTTGACGCATTGAATAAATTGGGGGACACGATTAATGCCATGAGAAAAAACGCCGTTTAACGTATTTTCTGTGTGAACCTCTGCCAAACATTCTGCTTGTTTGCTGTTAAAATTATTTTTCACAAAAAGAGTGTTCAGTACGCGCTGCATTTCTTCAGCATAAATGGTTTTAACCTGTTCCATCTTTTTATCACTTATCGTTTATTATTAATTTAGTATATACCTCAAGATAATCGCTCCAAAGCTTAGTATCGCTTTTTTTTAGTATCTTATTGGCATTATCGGTTTCGTAGCAGGAGGCGTTTACAATGTTGATTGAGCCATTGCAAAGCTCCGCTTTGTTTGCCGCGAGTTTACTGAATATTCTGTTTGTCTCGGTATTACGCAAAAACAAACAATCCGGTTATCGTTACTTATGCATGTTTTTATGCATAGATGCGTTTGGTTTTGCTTGTGAATGGTTGCTGCACTATGGTAAACCACCGACGCATTGGGTTTGGCTATGTCTCTTGATTAGCTCGTCCTATTTACTTGCTCCCTGTTTGTGGAACTTTGCACGTGCGGTAAAGCCCAAAGCTACCGCCTCTCCTGTACCGCCCTTATTGATGTTTCATATAGGTATTGTCATTGTGGGAACGATACTCACCATACCGTTATTCATTTCATCAAGCGTATTTTTTCACTATTCAGTCAGCCCATCATTCGGAAATATCATACATATTACATTGTTACTTGCTGTGGGCTTGTTTGCTGTTCAGGTTCCATTTTACCTTTTTCGCTGTGTCGCCCTGCTGAAAAATGAAACGAGCTTGGCTAAACACGCCTTTTCCCAACTGTCACAGCCTTCATTGCGTATATTACGTGTACTTATTGTGCTGTTATATACGACATGGTCGTTAAATATTATGCGCACATTGAACATATGGTTATGGAGTTCTGGCGCGCTTTTAAGTGGCATACTGGTTCTGTTCGATGCCTTAATCGCTTTAGTGTCACTCTTTTTACTCTTTCACTACTTAGTGACGCCACAAAAGAGTCATCAGCTAGATAAAACAGAGAATAAAAAATATGCTAAGGTTCCGCTAGATAAACCATCGCGTTCTCGTATTTTAAAGAAATTAGATGATACCGATGCGTTGAATGAGCTATTGTGTTCCAACACTATCTCTTTACCTAAACTCGCCTCAAGTATCGGTGAAAAACCTTATTATGTGACCCAAGTTTTGAATCAGGAATTGCACACAACGTTCTATGACTTTGTCACTCAGTATCGAATTGAAAAGTAAAACAAAAATTAAAATCGTCTTCTCACCAGACCATTTTAGAACTAGCGCTTGCTGTCGGGTTTAACTCCAAGTCAGCATTTAACACGGCGTTTAAAAAAATAACTGGTATGACCCCTTCAGCTTACCGAAAAAAAGTACTCGCTAATTAGACGGGACGTTTTCGCTACGCCACACCGATATGCTTCCTCTGTCATTAATACTTACCCTGAATAGAAGAGAATAGTGATGGTCAATATATTCAAAAACAGCCTACGTTTGTGTGCATTAGTGAGCTTTTTCGGCTACAGCGCACAGCCTACAAATCAAGAAATGGAAGCAATTCGACAAACAGGCATTCAAGTGCGCCAAGCGTTTGTCGAACAAGACGTCGATAAAATTTTAACGTATCACCACCTAAAGGTAGTCAAAGCACTGTCATGGGAATCATGGCAATATGGTCATAACGACATGAAAGAGCAGCTAACAGCACTGTTTCGTCAATACCAGTTAGTTTTTTTTGACGACCAATCAACGGCTATCGAAAACGTGGAAGTATTTGACGATATGGCTATTCTCATTCGTACCTTTAAGTTAAAAGGTGTCCCTAAACAGAAACAGCTTAATGCTTTTGTGTTTCAAGGACGGGTCATGCTGGTGTTAACTCGCTCTGAGCATAGTCCGACAGGATGGGTGACCTTACGGGTATATTATTCAACCAATAATAGGCCTACTTAATTTCAGAACCTAGCGTTTTGCACTACACTTAACCAATCAGTATCAAACAATATGATGATTATTAACGATCAATGACGTTTTTTAACGAATCTGTGTTTGGTAAACTAATTGTGAAATGAATTTAATAAGTTGTAGTTACATGAATGTCAAAACCCTTTTAGGCGAACTTTTTTCATCGTTATCCAGCCGTGTTTGCGTATTTGCAAGCATTGCTATTATTCCTTTTTTTGCACAATCAGAAGCGGTGACTCGGCCTTCTATTTGGGTTAAACCTGAAGATAGAGCCGAGATAATACGCAAAGTGAACTCAGCAGACTGGGCTAAGTCATTGTATCTGCAACTGGGCCGCAGGGCTGCAAGCGTTGCACGAGACGAGGTGTTAGAACGCGATGAAGCCTTAAAAAAACTGCCTTTCGTTTGGACGAACGGAAAAGACAATCCGCCTACCTTGCCCTTGTTCCGAATCGAGGGTGGAGGCACACAGCAACAAAGTAGAGCCGTTGCCGATACGCTAAAAGACGGTGTAGATTGTGGGGTCATGTATTTTTTGACAGAAGAGGAAAAGTACGCCAAATGTGGTGCTGATATTCTTTTCACAGTCATTAATGCTCTTAAGCAATTACCTGTTCATCGTGAAGGAAAATACAATTCAAGCTGGATGTTCCCTTCCGATCATCTTTATGAAGCACGCGTTATTGGTGCGCAGTTACCCGTTATTTATGATTTCGTCTACAACTATTTAAAAGCGGGTGGTCAGGTTTACGATATTGCTTCAAAGCGTCTTGTACCGTTTAATTTTGACGATGCTCAGCAAACTTTTGAAACCTACATTTGGCTAGCATTGAACAAAGGTCTGCTCGACTCCAATTGGCCGGTGTTAGAGTCATCCAGTTTGGTGCACAACATTCTTGCCTTAGACAATGCAGAAGAGATTAAAAAACATCTCCCTTACTATACGCATGTTGATACAAAACATCAGGCTTCGCTAAAACGTGTGGCACAAAAATTTAAGGTCGATGGTGACATTTGGCCGGAGTCGTTTGGCTACTCGATTCACGTTGCTGGTTTTTCCGTGTATCTAATGACTCTGTTGGACCGTTATGACCCGACTTTGGGCCTAGGCGCAAAATACCCGAACATTCCTGCTGCGTTTAAGTCGTATTATGATTTGCAGTTTCCTAATGGCGAATACCCCTTTATTGGTGATGGTCACAGACACTACGAGACTGAATATTTTGCGATGGAGAAAGCCTATATTTTGGCTAAGATGAACGGTAACCAAGCCCAACAGACATTTTTTGGTAATTATTTAGCATCTAGCGTAGCCGAAGGTAAGTACGACCGAGCAGTGTTAAAGCCAAGATCAGGGTATCCAGCTCCTTATTACACACCCACTCAGTTGTTATGGTTCGATGAGGAAATAAAGGCTACTGCAGAGGTCGATGTTGACCGTCCTCGCCCACGCACTAAACGCTTAGAGTTTGCCGGTATGAATATTCAGCGGAATATAAGTCCCACTGACTCCGTGAAAAATAGTTTAATGAGCTTTATTGCGGGTGGGTCTTATATTCATGGGCACGCGTCAGGCATGGATATGGAGCTGTATGGACAAGGCTATGTGTTAGGGATAGATGGGGGTAAGGGGACTTATCGTACAGATATTCACGAAAATTATTATCGCTTATTCGCTGCACATAACTCAGTTATCAGTAACGGTGCGTCTGCGTCATCAGGAGGGTGGATCGACTTAGGCATCGAGCCAGTGCAATCCGTGCTCAGTGAGCCTTTTCCGGGCGAAGAGGGGGTGGCGAAAAACTATTCAGTGACACGGTCTTCATTTAACGATGCATTCAATCGCGTAGCACCTGCTGAGCATCAGCGTACCTTAGCATTGGTTCGTCTGTCTGATACCAAAGGCTATTATTTAGATATTTTCAAAGCAAAAAGTGATTACGAAAATCAGTTTCATGATTATGTTTACCATAATGTGGGTGACAAGGTAGAGGTAAGCCAAGAAGGGCAGGTACTTAAGCTAAAAGAAGACAGCAAACGTTATCAAGCGTCTAAGAAGGGCAGTTGGACATTGCAGCAAAAGTATCGCCATCCAGGGTGGCACTTTTTTGATAATGTGCGCTCGTCACAATTCAGCGATGAAGCTTTCCAAGCTGTTTTTACCGCGTCTAAGTTGGCTAAACACGATATTAGTATGAAAGCTTCTATTCCTGCTGGTTTCGAGACACAGCTTACCATTGTGGATGCTCCAAAAGCGTATGGCGCGCCTAAAAAGTATGCGACCGATGACGTGCCAACCATGCTATTACGTCGTCAGGGCGACGCTTGGGACGCACCATTTGTGGTAGCGTATGAGTCGATCACTGAAGGTGAAGATTATGCAGTTCAAGGTATTGAATATCTCGTTCAGGACAATGCATTTAAAGGCGTAAAAGTAACGCTGAATGTAAACGGCAAGGAGCGCACCCAATACATCGTTAGCCAAGATAGCCCGTCTGACGTTTACCAAAATAAGGCTGTAGACTTAAGTTTTAAAGGTCAGTTCGCTTTAATGACCTTGAACGAGAAAAAAGAAGTGATAGATATGTATATCGGCAGTGGTGATACCTTGACGAAAGGGAAACTTCAACTAAACACGGGAGCCGAGGCAGGTAGCGCTTTCAAGGCTTTCTAATCGCCAGCGTGTAAGTGGGAGGTGGAACGGGTATATACTGCCCTGAGGCTGAATTATTTTACTGCGGTGCGTATTGCATCGCATAGTGTGTTTCCGTTTGGGGGTGTTTGTGTTTCGGGTTACGGTTTCTATTTCTTTACCGGTTTAATGGCAGAAGCAAGAAAGGCATTATGCAGGCTGGACATATTTGTCATGTAAATAACGTGTGTATACACTTTCTGTAAGTCTTTCATTTTTTCGTATAACTCCAAATCAATCGTAGAAATAAACGCCAAGCGTTTCTTAGTGAGTGGAGTGTGATGAGATTTACATTTTATCGCGTTAATTTGTGTGACACAGGCTTCAATCTCTCCTTTACCGACATGTGTAATAATCTGATCTCGCACTTTTCCATATAAGAATGCACTTTCTTCTACAAAAATAATTCGTTTATCTTTCGGACGTAAAGCGTGTACTACATGTGCATTGGGCTGGGCATGACTCAACATGTTTTGTAATAAGGTTGAAGCCGGTTTTTCTGCGTCTTTGTCTGCAAAAAAACCATGCATGGGTATTTTATTATTACCCGGCTTAAATGGATACAAATCTTTAGAAGACGGTGAGCAGTAAACCGTTGAAAGCCGTGAAATGATGTGTCGATTATGTGTGACCAATATGGCCACACAAGGAATATGACGAATACTCAATTCCCATAAATGCCGGTATATATTGTGCTGTTTAAGCTCTAAATTACGTGCTTTAAAATAACTCGCATTAGATTCGATAAGGTTGGCAAGGTGTTGTTTCAATTCAGTTGATTCGTCAGAAATAATGAGCCGCAACGAACCTGTCACTTCATCATAAGCGACAACATTGTATTTTTCGTTTTTGATTTTTAGTTCAGTTGAGCTTACTTTAATGCTTTGACCGCTCTCAAACTGCGCTGGCTCATTGACGGAAAGCTTCATACCGCCTTCTGACATGTCCTCCACAACGGCGTCTACTTTGCTTAAAAGCCCTGTACGAATAACCGCAGGTTTGTCTATTTTATAGCGAGCTTGTGCACGCCGTTCTAGGGTACTTTCCAATAAAACTTGTGGAGATTTACTTTCTTCTTTATCAATAATGACACTAGGGAATTTAGCATTAGGCGTATCCTCTGGCACGGTTAACGTCCCTATTTGTTCCGATACATCTTTACAGAACAATACATAGGTAATGTCGTCAATTTCTGGATAGTCGCGTTTGCTCATATCGTGTATTTCATATGCCAGATCTTTGGGCGCATCGGTAATCGGAACCAAGCGAAGCTGCAACACAGACAATGCTTGTGTTTGGTTTATCATTTTAATGAACGGCGCTAATATTTTACTGGCTTGAAGTTCCCGAATGGAGGCAGACACGGTGATGGGGCCGTTCTTAGTGTTGAATACACCTCGAAGAAGAAAAATCTCTGAAAACTTTTTCAATTCAGGCATCAATGTGTTTAAGCGCTTTTTCCCCGGAAGTTTATCTATTGTGTTGAAGCCACCATTGAATTCAAAATTTACTTGGCTCATCAGCACAAGGTCAATACTCACCTGTGAACCTTTTGAACTCAAAAATAAGGGTATCCAAGGACTGTTAGCGAGTATGTGATCTCTATCCAGATTTTGAATGACTCGCTCTAACTCTAAGTCTCGTTCTAAAGGCAGCATATGCACCATTTGAGAAATGTAGTGACTAATTGCCTCGATCAGTTGCCGCGGAGTCGGCGGCACAAACGTAAACTCGGTTTCAAATTTATGGGTGGTTTTATTAAAGCCCCCCGATGACTTTAGGCAGTGTATTTTTGTTCCCTTTGCGCACAAACCATGTATTTCCGGAAACACAAATACATAGAGGTCTTCTTCGTTGGTATCTTCTGGAATGCGGTTTGTTTCTATTTTGAAGACTTTGTTTGACAAAGACGCTACCGCGCAACTTTTGCCTTTGTCAAAATGACTGCAGGTAACACTGATTCGAGGCCTTACTGCTAAATCATGCCCAAAATCGATATCAGCGAAGGATTGGGCTTGAACCGAAAAGGCTTGAGCAATTTTTTGCTGTTGTGCTTGTTTGATGTGTGATTGGTAATGGTCAGAATTCATTACCGATTCAAATACGCCAACCGTATATCGATCTAAATATTTAGCGCTTTCTTGAAGCAGAATTTTTTGACCCACTTTGTCCAACTTCATGTCGATACCAAAGTGCTTAAAGCGCTGTACTGGGTAGCTGGCAAACAATGAATTGTCTGCGCTAGCGTCGGTGAGTGAAGTGAGGCGCTTTACTTCTTCTTTTATGGCGTTTCTCACGTTAGTTGGCAGCACAGCAGAAAACTTATTTAATCCTTCAAGTAATTTGCCTTGATGCTCGTAAGGAATAAGCGCGTCGATGATTTTGGAATACTTTTTAAGCACTTCCTTCTCATCGATTTTTTTCATATAAAAAGTCCTAAAACTACCCGATTACATTTCAATTAATGTGAACATACGCAAAACACTATCATACATAGCGTTATTGAATGACAAGTTAAGCTTTTTATAAGCATACGCGGCTATTATTATTGTGCAAGTTCTTGGTATCCTTACGTTGTAAGCAAAAAACAGAGCGAAGATGAATGCAAGGTAAGTTGATCACGATCGAGGGAATTGATGGAAGTGGAAAAGGGACGCAAGCGCAATTGTTAATCGAGGCTTTGGCGCGTCAGGGTAAGCAAGCCAAAATGTATAGCTTTCCAGCGTATGAAAGTACCTTTTACGGCAAAGAAATTGGTGCTTTTTTGAGAGGCGAGTTTGGAACATTTCACAATGTACACCCAAAGCTTGCGTCTATGTTGTTTGCTGGCGATCGGCTTGAACAAAAACCGGCTATGTTGGAAGATTTAAACAACGGCGTCTACATAGTGTGCGACCGCTACGTTGAATCGAATGCAGCACATCAGTCGGCTAAATTACCCGAAGCAGACCGCAATGGCTTTATCAACTGGATCAAGCAACTTGAATACAGCGTACATGCGCTACCCAAACCCGACCTTACTGTATTCTTGGATTTGCCGCTTTCGTTTTCAAAAGATCTGGTTCTAAAAAAACAACAACGAAGCTACACAGAGGAAAAAGAAGATATCCAAGAAGCACAGCATGGCTATCTAGAAGAAGTGTATCGGGTTTATAAAGAACTCGAAAAAAGTGAAAACTGGACAACCATCCAATGCGTGGATGAGAGCGGCTTAAAATCAATAGACGCTATTCATTTAAGCCTTATCGAACAAGTTAAAAGCGCGTATGGCTAAGCCCTCACACACAGAATTAAAGGCATCCCCCTCTTTAAGCGGTAAGTGAGGAAGTAGCTGGGTCTGTATTTCGTGTGTCACAATGGGTGATAAGCTCATTCCACCGGTAATAAACAATATATCCGGTGCTTGTTCACTGTTATTCAAACAATCTGTTATCAGTTTCTTGACTCGCCTGAGCCATGATGTCATAGAATCATTCAGGCTAGCTTTGTTGATGCCCACTTCAAATTTGTCTTCAATATACCCTAATGGAAGTGTGATGGACTCTTTGGACGACAATAACTCTTTGGCCAAACGTGCCGAATTGACCAGCCGCGCGGAAAGCTTTTCAGCCTGAACAGTTAGCAATCGCTCAAGCACTGCATTGTTCTTAACTAACGACATGGTTTGGGCGATATCCAAGCCATAATCATCGCTGAAGAAATAGGTGAGTTTGGGTATGTCGTCAACGGCACACATGTCTGAAAAGTAGGTGGGAGGAACGGGCAAACCATTGGTCATGGTGAGGCCCATGCCCATATGAGGCGCGATGGCTTTGAGCACTAGGCTTTTATCGCACTCCATTCCACCTAGTCGCGTTCCTGTGACCGAAAGCACGTCTTGCTGTCGATCTAATTCTAATAACTTATCGGGTGACAAGGTAATACAGCAAATATCAGTAGTTCCACCACCAATATCCACGACTAGCACATTGGTTTGTTGCGTTAGCATGCGTTCAATTTTGTAGGCTGCTGCAATCGGCTCTTCAAGAAAGCTGACTTTTTCGAAACCGGCTTCCATCGCCGCTTTGGTCATGATTTCAATGGCTTGATGATTTCCTTCTTCGCCGCGTGTGCCGTGAAAACGGACAGGACGACCAATAACGGCCTCGCGAATAGGACAATGGAGTTGTTGCTCAGCTTGCTGCTTGAAAAAAGCCAACTGTTTTCCGATCATGCCAACAAATGCGTATTTTTGGTTGTCGTCTAATGACGCGCCCAGAAAGTTTTTGGGCGAATAAATCAAACGGCCTTTTTCTGGGTGGGCAAGAAAGCGTTTAAAGCCCTCTTCTCCAAATGCAAACTTTCCGTGCTTAACTAGCTGATTAAGCGACAAATCCTGCACCGTCATATCTTTTAACAACAATTGTATTGCTCTGCGTTGCAACTCCGGCTTATCGTGGAACTGACCGCGGAGGTCCTGAATGCGAGCACTGAAAATGCCTTGCTCTTTGCTGTCTTGTGCTTCGTAGTAGGCTTGTTTGGCTTTATCTATTTGGTCAGTGATCGCCCGTTGAATTTGACTTATTTTTACATTAACCATATCGGCGGGTGGTGTGGGTAAATCATCATCAAAATAAATGAAAATAGAAGAGCGTATTTTGTTTGAATCAGGATGACTGGGATCAAGTTTTACAAGATGGTGCTGTTCACCGTCAAAATATACGACCTCTGAATTTGAAGTGCCGTAGTCAATACCAATAGCTGTCATTACTGCCTGTCGATAAAACCAAAACATAAAGTGTATTACATTTTAACGCTTAAAGTAGACCAAAGCGGTTTCTTTTTATTGACTATATCAGCTACGAACATTAACTCACTGGCTGGCATTGTTGGTGAGATGGTCAAGCCAAATGTAAATAAATGTGATAAAAATGTTACAAAATTTGCAATGATGGAATTTGACAGCTATAACTCATAAAACAAATCGCACATAAAACAATCTATAAAGCAGACCAATAATGTCGACATCTACTGTGCCTGAGCTTATTGATGCCCTTATCTTGGTCATCGATGATGATGAAGAAAACACACGTGTTATTCGCGAAAGCTTAACTGAATTCAAAAACGTGAAGGTGTTTCACGATGGAGAATCTGCTTTAGCCTTTTGTCGAATACAATCGCCCGATTTGGTTTTGTTAGATGTCGAAATACCGCCTCTCGACGGATGGGCTATGTGTAAAGATATTCGAGAAATGACGCTATTGTCTCATTGTCCGATTATTTTCATGGCCGATGGTCAGCATACTGGCAATGAACTTAAAGTATGGCAAAACGACGATATTGATATTCTTCGCAAACCAATTATTGCTGCCGCGCTCAATATGCGAGTAATGGCTTTACTGACGACGTATTGGCATATTGAAATTGCTAATCGACTTTATCATACCGACATTCTTACTGGTCTCAATAATCGCTACTTCTTTGATAAGCATATTAAAGACCAAATTGCCTACGCAGAAAGATACAATAGCGATTTGTCGTTGTTGATCATTGATATTGACCGTTTGAATAGCTTCAACGAAAAATATGGTGATGCCGCTGGCGACAAAGCCATCAAGCAAATTGCGAGTGTTTTGAGACACACGGTTAATCGCAAGCCTGACTCAGTTTGTCGTTACGGCGGAGAGGAGTTTGCTATTATTTTGCCCGGAACAAATAAATTGGGTGCGCAAAAGGTAGCACAACGCATACAGCAGCAGATCCAGTCACTTTGTCTTGGTCAGGAAAGTGAGCATACCCAGCAATTAACGGTTTCGATTGGCGTTTCGTCTTTGTGTATGGCAACACAATCCGAACAAAGCTTATTTGAAATTGCCGATGCCAGTTTGCAAGCAACCAAAATAGGACTTCACGTACAGTTAGCCTAGTCGGTACATTTAGCCACGCAAATTTTAGTTGTAGTACAGCCCTTACCTCTATATAATGCGCGCCCTTGCAGCTACCAAACAAGTTCCTTGTCTCTATGCAGATGGCTGCACTGCCCGAGGCTACAACCGTAAGGAGCGTATTGATGCGTCATTACGAAATCGTATTTATGGTTCACCCTGACCAGAGTGAACAAGTACCAGGTATGATCGAGCGTTATACCACTATCCTGAAGCAAGATGGCGGACAAATCCACCGTCTAGAAGACTGGGGCCGTCGTCAACTGGCATACCCAATTGAAAAGCTTCACAAAGCCCACTACGTGCTTATCAACGCTGAAGCCACAGCAGAGTCAGTTGAAGAGTTAGAAACGGCTTTCCGCTTCAACGATGTAATTCTTCGCAATTTAGTAATGCGTACAAAATCAGCTATTACTGAAGCCTCTCCTATGATGAAAGAAGAGCGTCGCGAACGTCGTGAAGAATCCCCTCGCGCTGAAAAGCCAGTTAGCGAAAATCAGGAATAAGGAGAAGATAAATGGCTCGTTTTTTTAGACGTCGTAAGTTCTGCCGTTTTTCTGCAGAAGGTGTAGTAGAGATAGACTATAAAGACATCCCTACACTTAAAAACTATATTACTGAAAGTGGTAAAATTGTACCAAGCCGTATTACGGGTACAAGCGCTAAATATCAGCGTCAGTTATCAACAGCTATCAAGCGCGCTCGCTTTTTAGCTTTGTTGCCATACACCGATTCACATAAATAAAGCGAGGAGTCCCTAAGATGGAAATCATTCTTTTAGACAAAATCGCTAACCTTGGTGGATTAGGCGATACAGTTAACGTGAAGTCAGGATTTGCACGTAACTTTCTTTTCCCTCAAGGAAAAGCCGTACCTGCAACTAAAGCAAACGTTGAAAAATTTGAACAGCGTCGTGCTGAGCTTGAAGCAAAAATTGCTGATCAGCTTTCAGTTGCGCAAGCTTGTGCCGATAAAATTGCTGCGCTTGAAAACGTGACGATTGCTGCACCTGCTGGCGATGAAGGTAAATTGTTCGGTTCTATCGGAACGCGTGACATTGCCGACGCAATCACTGCGGCTGGTGTTGAAGTGACTAAAGCAGAAGTGAAACTACCTACGGGTACCTTACGTGAAACGGGCGAATACGATATCGACTTGCAACTGCATTCAGATGTAATGGCAGTAGCAAAAGTGGTTATTATTGCTGAAGCGTAATGGGTTTAAACACACGTTTAACGTTTTAAGAGCCAGTCGTAGACTGGCTTTTTTCTGTAAACTTATAAATTCCTGTTGATCGTATTAATCAATATCATTCACTTTTATTTTTTGAGCCAAATTGGCAGGGTACTTTGTTATATGATTAACGCGCAATTACGCGTTAATTGAATAATTACGCATAATATAGGTAACTTCGCGTAATTCAAGTCATGCCAGTTATGTTTAATAACAACTACTATACCAGAATAGCAATAGAAAGCGGTCAAGCGCTAGCCTCACCTCCTCACTCAGATCGATAATCCCTACCTTCAACCGAAACACCAATAAACGGCTCTAGGTTCTCATTTCCAATGAATAAAGAAAACTCCAGTGTAAAAAATAGTCAAACTTCTTAGTATTTTTTCAGATGAATTTGATTCAAGGATAAATTCAGCTGAATGTATAACGCGCCGAAAAAATCAGCCCCTAATATTCCATCAAGACTAAACCGAGGGTCGATAGGCAAGAGAATTACAGTCGACTGAAAAGGCATCATATTACCAATTTTAATATTGTTCGAAAGTTTTTGGCACACCATGTCAGGTCCTAAATCAACGTTACAGACCTCAAGTGTTTCGTCTTGCTTTACTTTGTCTAACGCCAGTAGCGAGATAGACGCTCCACTATCCAATGCCATTGTGTATTGATTTTTACGAGTGGCCACTTCAATACTAATACCCTAGGCCTGTTCCTTTATCACAAAGGTCTTTGAGCCTGCTGCAGGAATTAAGTCTTCAGCAATCACTAAATTTGGTTGCACGTTCCCAAAGTCGAAAGTCACGCTTCTATTTTTAAATAGTTGACGTTCAATAACGATCTGATTTTGCTCATGTTGATATTCTTCTTGTTGCTGTTTATTCATGTCCCCCAAAGATATTGCTCATTCAGATAATTCAAGACCTTGTAAATCGCTAAAGGTCATACAATCCAGCTTGAGCTCCTCTATGATAAAGCGTTTCTGTTCTATCACTTCTCCAAGCAAATTCGAGCTAGCAACCGTCTCACCGTTATAATGTAAGCTCGACATGCTTTTTGTCAATTTGGCGGGAAGGTGTATTGCCTCAGCTGATCCAATATCTATTAGAGCCTGATGACGAACTCCGTTTATCTCAATGCCTATGGTCGGCAAACCAAACGCATCGTAACTGACAGGAAGCGATATTTTTTTACACTCGGATGCTAACACATGGGGAAACGTTAACATCGTGATGACTAAGAAACATAATTGCGTGATGAAAATACAACGAAGTAAAAAGGGTAACGAAAAACGGGTTTCTTGTTTTGTTGCGATTTGCTTTAAGAAAATTATCACCGACGACTATACATGTCAAAGCTACAATGATGAATATATACAGCGCGAAGATATACGAAAAGCGATGATTCGGTTTATTGTTGAATTCGGGGTTCGCCTCGAAAGACACCGCTAATGGCAGTTACACAGAGCCAATTAGCGCGTTGATACTTCTGTCTGACAAAGTTCATCTGCATAAAATTGATAAAAATAGCAATATAAAACAGGGGTTTAATAGTTTTTCCTAAAATTTATTTTCCTTACCTAGAATTTCTATGTATTATTTACATAGAAATTCTATGCAAAGAGAACCTATGGCTTCAGTAATTGCGAAAGATTTAGTCGCGGCATCAGCGACCCCATTAGTGTTGTCGATTTTAGAAAAAGGCGACAGCTACGGTTATGAAATAATTCAGCAAATCAAAGAGCGATCGAATGGTTTGTTGGTGTGGGCAGATGGCATGTTGTATCCCATTTTGCACCGCTTAGAAAAAAACGGTTTGATTGAATCGTATTGGGGCAAGGCTGCAACTGGCCGAAAACGTAAATACTATAAATTGCTGGATAACGGTCGAGTAGAGCTCGCTCAGCAGCAAGACCAATGGCAGCAACTGTATAGCTTATTAATGTCGTTTAAGGGAGAGTAATCATGTTTGATTTAGACAAAGCAATTAATGATTGGTGTAGCAAAGTCGTCGCTCATAACATTTGGGAAGCGGAAAAAGTAGATGAATTAAAGGACCATCTTTATTGTATTATCGAGGAAGCAATAGCCGCTAGAGAATCACCCGAGCAGGCGTTTTTCAATGCCACAAATGGTATGGGCTATACCGAAGCGACCCAGTTTGAAAACTCAGGGCGTGCGCGGATAGTCAGTGGTATATGCAAAGTCCTGAGTAAAATTGAAGGGCACCCAAGCTCAGATTCACCTATGGTGATTGCGCATGCTCTTATTTGGGCCTGTGTAATGCTAGCGATGGCCATCGTTATTGATGACAAAGATACCAACTCCAGTGTATTGATGATTTTGACCTTGGGTTGGTTTGCCAGCTATATGGCGCTTGATGGTTCAAAGCGGTCAACTAAGCAAGAATGGGCCTGTTTAAAACGTCGTATCCGAGAAAAGCTGTCTTAAATTTTGAGGGTCCCTGCGTGTGCGGGGATGACCTTTTGTACATAAAGTTTTGTCTTACCGGCATTCACAGAATTGACATAGTTAGTTACCGTGCGCGCCCAACGATACAAGCCGGCCGAAAAGTTAGCTTTTAATCCACTTCATTATCAATTTGTAGACAATATTCGAATCGGCTATGGACGTTGCCCTTATCATGGAGACACTATTTACTATCGTGTGAATGAGCAGTAAATCGAAATTATGGTAATGCTTGGCGGCCAAGACACTGACGTTTGGAGATAAATTAAGGTGGAAGCTATAGCTTTTTGCCATTACTGGTGTGTCTAAAGGTGCTGAGTTGGGGTTATTGCTTGCGAACTATTGCTCAGAGTATAAGAACATAGTCGCATTATCACCAAGCAATGTAAATTTCAAATCAACAACAACGACTAATAATCCTGAAGAGTCGGAAAAGACAAAAACACCCTAATTGCATAATGGGAACAATGGCATCCCAATCACTCAACTCCTGTACCCAAAGCCTATGTTCGCATTAGAATGCAAACCACCAAATCAAAGCACTGGAGAAGATATTGGGCCCGTACTGTTTTGAATCCATACAGCAATACAGACCAGAGTATGTTAGATTTTCAGGCACAAGCAGACGCAATCACGGTCCACAATAGACACCTGGCGGAGGCATTTCAGAAAAAGCCAAGTGTTCTTCAAAATACTGGTCTACGATCCTCAACGCCGAGATTGCTTTATCGCTCAGGTCATCAAACCAATCGAAGAATTCCTGATAATTCAAAAATCCAATCAAATCGTTATCAGCCATAAAATTTCTGAGAGAACATCTCCCCACCTTTTTGCCAACATACTTGATTGTGAATTCATGATGGTCATTTGGTGCGTTGAAACTTTTGTTTTCAAAAAAATCCGACCGATACACCTGATTAAAAAAATTCGCGTAGCCCCTAAAGTCTTGGTAACAATATTGAAGAATAAGCTGGATCTCTTGTTTATTTACGCCCTTTTCACCAATGTTATTTGCTGTTTTGACATCAGCAATAATGGTTTTCAGTTCGCGCTGCTGTAACCGTATATACCCGTTCCACCTCAACATGCTCGTTTCAGAGCTATCACAGCGCTTTTATGACTGCGTTACACTTGTTCGAAAGGTTAACCACATTCCTTCTCAAGTATGCCTTGTCACAAAACCGCTGTGATAGCTCTGAAACGAGCATGTTGAGGTGGAATGGGTATAGAATAGAGCAGTATCAAAATCGTAAAAAAAGTAAGCAAGGGGTTGAGCAGACCGCCGATGTAGTCAACAAATGCAGCCAAATCCTGATTTGTACCGATTCCAACACCGCTGCCAATGAACCGCAAGAAATAGTAACCAAGGATAAGAGCGAGCACAAAACCGAGAAAATATTTATCTCCTCTTAAATACTCAACACCCAATTTTTATAATTTTTCGATACTACTTTCGTTTTCCATAACTTCACTCCAATCAAAGTATTACTGTTAGAATATCGCCAAATATACTTTTCTGCATCACCAACTTTGTCATGGCGCGCAAACCTTATGAACTCCAAAACACCTACTTCATATTTTTACACGGTGTGAAGGCAGGTGGAATTTTGTTTGATGCACAATGGGATGCAAATAGTAAAAACAATGGACTCAATAAAGACGTTGAACAACTGTAAGAGGTCTAACTCGAAAAGTAGATCGCATAGCCTGCATAACGCAGTTTTAAATGCGTTTAAGACTTGGGTATCAATGAAAAAACCGTATTGCAATAAAAAAAGCCCAAGCATTGGCTCGGGCTCATTTTAAAACGGTATTGGGTTCAGTATAAAACTGAGAGTTAGACTCTCAAATTTTTACATCATGCCGCCCATGCCACCCATTCCGCCCATGCCACCCATATCTGGTGCCGCTGGTGCGTCTTCTTTAGGTAGTTCAGCTACCATGGCTTCAGTAGTGATCATTAAGCTAGCAATTGATGATGCAAACTGTAATGCGCTACGAGTGACTTTAGTTGGGTCTAGGATTCCCATCTCTAGCATATCGCCGTACGTGTCGTTACCCGCATTGTAGCCGTAGTTGCCTTCGCCGTTTTTCACTTCATTGGTCACAACAGACGCTTCGGCACCTGCGTTAGATGCGATTTGACGAAGAGGCGCTTCCATTGCACGTAGTGCAAGAGCAACACCGTGAGTTTGGTCTTCGTTTTCGCCAGTAAGACCAACAATTTTAGCAGCGGCACGAACCAATGCTACACCACCACCGGGTACTACACCTTCTTCAACGGCAGCGCGTGTTGCATGAAGCGCATCTTCAACACGGGCTTTTTTCTCTTTCATTTCAACTTCGGTTGCTGCACCGACTTTAATAACGGCAACACCGCCAGCTAGTTTAGCAAGACGCTCTTGAAGCTTTTCTTTGTCGTAGTCAGACGTTGAATCTTCAATTTGACCACGAATTTGAGTGCAACGGCCTTGAATAGCGTCTTCATCGCCTGCGCCGTCGACAACCGTTGTGTTATCTTTATTGATAACCACGCGTTTTGCCGTACCCAAGTCTTCAAGTTCAACTTTTTCAAGCTCAAGACCAATTTCTTCAGAAATTACTGTGCCGCCAGTTAACACAGCAATGTCTTGAAGCATGGCTTTACGACGGTCACCAAAACCAGGTGCTTTAACCGCAGCTACTTTAACAATACCGCGCATATTGTTAACCACTAGCGTAGCAAGCGCTTCACCTTCCACGTCTTCCGCAATAATAAGAAGAGGCTTAGACGATTTTGCAACGGCTTCAAGAGTAGGAAGCAACTCACGGATATTAGAGATTTTCTTATCAACAAGAAGAATATAAGGGCTGTCTAATTCAACGGTGCCGTTTTCTTGATTATTGATGAAGTAAGGAGAAAGGTAACCGCGATCAAATTGCATACCTTCAACAACGTCTAATTCGTTTTGAAGTGCTTGACCTTCTTCAACAGTGATAACACCTTCTTGACCCACTTTTTCCATTGCTTCAGCAATGATATCACCGACTTCAGAATCAGAATTCGCAGAAATAGTGCCCACCTGAGCAATAGACTTACCATCTTTACAATCGGTAGATAGCGCTTTTAATTCTTCAACGGCTGCTGCAACGGCTTTGTCGATACCGCGCTTAAGGTCCATTGGATTCATGCCTGCTGCAACCGATTTTAAGCCTTCTGTAACAATAGCTTGAGCCAGTACAGTGGCAGTAGTGGTACCGTCACCCGCTTCGTCATTCGCTTTAGACGCCACTTCTTTAACCATTTGTGCGCCCATATTCTCAAACTTATCTTCAAGTTCGATTTCTTTGGCTACAGATACACCGTCTTTAGTAATGCTGGGCGCGCCGAATGACTTATCTAAAACAACGTTACGGCCTTTTGGGCCTAAAGTGACTTTTACTGCGTTTGCTAGAACATTGACGCCTTTTAGCATTTTTGTGCGAGCGTCGTCGCCAAAACGTACTTCTTTCGCTGCCATAATTAATTTCCTCTAAATTCGTTTACGGAAGGGTTACTCGACAATCGCTAGGATGTCGCTTTCGCTTAAGATCAGCACTTCTTCGCCGTCTAGCTTCTCGGTTTTTACACCGTAACCGTCGTTAAAAATAACGGTATCGCCAACTTTTACGTCAAGCGCTTTTACTTCGCCGTTATCTAATAACTTACCGTTACCCACAGCGATAACTTGACCGCGAGTGGATTTTTCTGCCGCAGAACCAGTTAACACGATACCGCCTGCTGATTTGCTTTCTTGCTCATCGCGCTTAAGAATGACGCGGTCGTGTAAAGGACGAATTGCCATTTTCAAATCTCCTGAAAATTCCAATGTCTAATTGCATAGTGTTTCTGACAACCAAAAACACCGGTTATAAAAGAGTTAAGGTAACTCTAACTTTTGTCTGCTCAGGAGATGGGGAGTATGTGAATAATCTCAAGGGGCGATGATTAAAAAAATCACAATTTTTTTTCGTCACTCGTTTGTGGGTCATCTTGAGTATTGATCAGTGACGCTTTACTGTTTTGCCCTGAATGGTCGGTATATTCACCTTCGAACACGTTTCCTTGTTCAGCATCGCCTGTGTGATTGCTCGTTGAATGCTGGTGTTGTGAATATGTGTGCTGTGAGTCATTGTGGTGAGAGGTAAAGGCGATATTTGACCGTTTTAATAAACGTTCAAGTAACCATTTTCGCGAAAATGGAAGTATTAACAGAAACCCAAACAGGTCAGTCATAAATCCCGGTGTAATAAGAAGCACCCCAGCTACAAGCAGACCTGCACCTGCAATAAGCTCTTTTGCTGGCATTTGGTTTTGTTGTAATTTTTGCTGGGCTGATTGCAAGGTTGCAATGCCTTCTCGTTTAACACAAAAAGCGCCTAAAGCAGCGGTTACGATGACTAAAGCGAGCGTGTTAAACCCACCAATTTTACCGCCAATTTGAATAAACAGGCTAATTTCTATAATGGGAACAATAATAAATAGTAGAAAAAGAATCGGCAACTTGCTTCCTTAGTCAGTTGAATAAATCACATGTCGATAGCGGTTTACACTACACTTGCTTGGTATAGTGTACAAATAGATTCATTTGTATATTACTAAACATTTAGACCGGTGAAAGTAAATTAAGTTGCGATTGGTCTTTACTGTGTCACTTTTTTTGAATGTGGGTTGAATACCAGAATTATGTTATTAAAACGCTTATCAACGGTTTTGTTTTTATTTGTTGTGATGGCTGGGCTTTTGCCTGCATACGCTCAATTTGACGATTTTTCTTCTCCGTTCGACGCTCAGCCTAGCTTTTTACCTATCGAAGAAGCCTTTGAATTTGATTTTCAGCAAAACGGTGATCAACTGGTAGTTACCTTCGACATCGCTGATGGATATTATTTATACAAAAAACAGTTTAGTGCAAAAGTAAAAGATGCGGCTTTAGGCGAGCCTGTTTTCCCGCAGGCTGAGCAAATTGAAGATGAGTTTTTTGGTATCTCTGATGTATTTTATGGCTCGTTGTCGTTTTCGTATCCCATTGAAAAAGCAGGACAAGACGCCGTGGTGGCCTTGCGCTATCAAGGCTGTGCGAAGGCGGGTTTATGTTATCCACCAAGCATCCACAAAATTTATCTGTCACAGTTAAAGCCAAGTGTCTCTTCTTCACCGCCTAAACAAAAAACAGTCTCATCGCAATATGAACTTGCAGAAGATTTGGCTTCCAGTGAGGGGTTATTGATAACGCTCTTAGGTTTTTTTGGTTTAGGTGCGTTACTGGCATTTACGCCTTGCGTGTTTCCTATGTATCCCATTTTGTCCAGCATAGTGATTGGACAAGGTAAAGAGACTAGCTTGAGTAAAGCGTTTTGGTTGTCATTTATTTACGTGCAAGGCATGGCGATAACCTATTCAATTTTAGGTGTTGTAGTAGCAAGTGCCGGCGTGCAATTTCAAGCAGCCCTTCAGCATCCGCTTTTGCTAAGCATATTTATCGTATTATTCGTGGTGTTGTCGATGGCGATGTTTGGTGCTTATGAATTGCAGTTACCTAGTTCATGGCAAGTAAAACTTAACCAAGTGAGCAATAAGCAAAAACAAGGCAACGCGATTGGTGTTTTTGTGATGGGTGTGCTCTCTGGCTTAGTGGCTTCGCCTTGCACCACCGCACCGCTTACCGCTATATTGCTCTATATTGCTCAAAGCGGCGATATGTTTTTAGGCTTCATTGCGTTATACATTTTGAGCATTGGTATGGGAATTCCATTGATCTTGTTTGGAATGACCGGCGGTAAATTGTTGCCGAAAGCGGGAGGGTGGATGAATATTGTTAAAACCACCTTTGGTTTTATGATGTTAGCCGTGGCCATATTGTTTATTGAAAGAATGTGGATCAGCCCCTTTTCAATGTTGCTGTATGCGGTATTAGGGCTGAGCGCATTTAGTTATTATTTTGTAATAAACAGTCACTCACAACCGTCTTTTATGAAAGGAGTGAGGGCGTTTGGGATATTTATAGGCCTATTTGCCAGCGCCATAATAGGGTACAGGGTAATAGACACCCACATTCTAGGAAGCATTGATAACAGCGCAAATTCGAAAGGTATACAACACGCTGCTGAGCAAAAAGAGACGACAGACCAGAGCGCACACCATGGACGGTTTATTCAGATTAAAGACTTGCCTGACTTTTCTGAAAAACTCAAACAAGCCAATGAGCAAGGAAAAACAGTGATGGTAGATTTATATGCAGACTGGTGCGTGGCCTGCAAAGAGTTTGAGTCCAGAACTTTTCCAAAGCCCATTGTAAAAGAAGCATTGCGCGATACGGTATTGATGCAAATTGACCTTACCGCAACATCAGAAACCAATTTTGAATTTCAACAAGCGTTTGATGTGTTAGGGTTGCCAACTATTCTATTTTTCGACGAAAATGGCAACGAAATTCCTCAATCTCGTATAACCGGCTTCATGAAGGCAGAGCCTTTTGCCGCGCATGTCAACGATATTTTTAATTAAAGTGACGATAAAACAATCAGCTACAGGGAATGTAGCTAACGAATAATTCTGATAAGACCAGTATTTTGCTGCGAACTCTCCACTTTTGGGTATACTTTTCATAAATAAATACGACTTTGTGTCGTTAAAGTGTAGTTTTACTTATATCTACTCGCTTTTTCTCCGTTAAATTGCTTTAATGATAATGAAGTGGGTTTTTCGACGGTAATGTCAGCACGTTATGAATATTTTATTGCTAAATGGGCCAAACTTAAACTTATTAGGTAAACGTGAGCCCGACAAGTATGGCCAAATGTCGCTAGATGACATCGTTCAACGATTGCAAACGCTTGCTGATCGCCAAAATGTGGTTCTTACTTGCTTTCAGTCTAATTCAGAACATCTACTTATTGAACGTATTCATAGTGCAATGGGGGTTATTGATGCGATTATTTTTAATCCTGCTGCATTCACCCACACCAGTATTGCCCTAAGAGATGCATTACTCGCAGTACAAATCCCTTTCTACGAAGTGCATCTTAGCAATGTTCACCAACGCGAAGCCTTTAGACAACATTCCTACTTTTCGGATATTGCGTCTGGCGTGTTGGTGGGATTAGGACCATTGGGGTATGAGCTAGCGCTTACTGCCGCAATGGTAAAATTTAATGAATTAAAACAAACTTGAGACAGAACATGGATATACGAAAAATTAAAAAACTCATTGAACTAGTCGAAGAGTCAGGCATTGCCGAGTTAGAGATTACCGAAGGTGAGGAATCTGTACGGATTAACCGTAATGCGGGCACCATGTCAGCTATGCCCATGCAGTATGCGGCTCCAGCCCCTGCAGCTCCGGTTGCAGCACCCGCACCAGCGCCTGTTGCGGCTTCAGCAGAAGCGCCAGCAACACCCGACGTAGAAACGGGACACACTGTTAAATCGCCAATGGTAGGTACGTTCTACCGTTCTTCCTCGCCTACCGCAAAGGCGTTTGTTGAAGTGGGTCAGTCTGTAAAAGTCGGTGATTCGCTGTGTATTATTGAAGCGATGAAAATGATGAACCAAATTGAGTCAGATAAAGCGGGCGTAGTAAAAGCTATCCTTGTTGAAAACCAAGATTCAGTGGAATTTGATCAGCCACTGTTCATCATAGAATAAGTGGGCTTGTCATGTTAGACAAAGTCTTAATCGCCAATAGAGGCGAAATAGCTCTACGTATACTTCGTGCGTGTAAAGAGCTTGGAATCAAAACCGTTGCTGTGCATTCCACCGCAGATCGCGACTTAAAGCATGTATTATTGGCTGACGAATCGATTTGTATTGGTAAAGCACCCGCAACCGACAGTTACTTAAACATTCCGCGTATTATTGCTGCGGCAGAAGTCACCAATTCTATTGCTATTCACCCAGGATACGGCTTTTTATCAGAGAACGCGGAATTTGCTGATGCCGTTGAACGTAGTGGCTTTATTTTTATTGGTCCTAAAGCGGAAACTATCAATCTAATGGGCGACAAGGTGTCTGCTATTAATGCGATGAAAAAAGCAGGCGTTCCTTGTGTTCCGGGGTCAGATGGTCCGCTTACAGACGACGCTGAACGCAATAAAGCGATTGCAAAACGAATTGGTTATCCGGTTATCGTTAAAGCCGCAGGTGGCGGTGGTGGCCGAGGTATGCGTGTAGTGCGCTCTGAAGCTGAGTTGGAGTCGTCTATCGCAACCACTCAGGCTGAAGCGGGTGCTGCATTTAACAATAGCATCGTATACATGGAGAAATTCCTAGAGAACCCTCGGCATGTTGAAATTCAAGTGCTTGCAGACGGACAAGGTAATGCTATTCATCTTGGTGAGCGTGATTGCTCTATGCAGCGTCGACATCAAAAAGTAGTTGAAGAAGCTCCTGCACCAGGAATATCAGCACAAATGCGTGAAAAAATCGGTGAGCGATGCCGAAAAGCGTGTATTGAACTCGGCTATCGCGGTGCTGGAACGTTTGAGTTCTTGTATGAAAATGGCGAATTCTTTTTCATTGAAATGAACACGCGTATTCAAGTTGAACATCCCGTATCAGAAATGATTACAGGTGTTGATTTGATTAAAGAACAACTCCGTATTGCTGCCGGACAACCCTTGTCGGTTGAGCAAGCTCAAGTGCAAATACGTGGTCATGCTATAGAGTGTCGAATTAACGCGGAAGACCCCGATACTTTTGTTCCCTGTCCGGGCAAAATAAAGGTATTTCATGCACCAGGTGGTTTAGGTGTGCGTTGGGAATCTCATATTTATGAAGGTTACAGCGTTCCCCCTCATTACGATTCGATGATCGGTAAACTAATAAGTTATGGTGAAACCCGTGATGAAGCTATCGCGAGAATGCGCCATGCTTTAGACGAGCTAATAATTGAAGGTATTAAAACCAATGTGCCGTTACAGCGTAGAATTATGGCAGACGAAAACTTTTTTGCAGGTGGCACAAACATCCACTACTTAGAGAAAAAGTTGGGCTTATAAAAGAATGTGTAGTTGAAAATTCTTTAAAAGTATCGAAAAGGCAGGCGCAAGCTTGCCTTTTTTATATCTAATACAAACAAGCAATTTGCCCACTTCATTCAGTTTTCTTCACTTTCTAGCGGTTTTTTAGCTGGATCACCTAAAGAAAATTCATAGAATAAATCTATCAAGGAAACCGCTTCCGTAAATTGACGTACCGCTTGCAAGTACAAGTTTGGTAAAATGCGATAGCGTATTGCTACCTCTTGCCCGTCTGATAGACCGACGCCAAAACGCACTGACAAATCTTTAGTAATGTTACCTGACAGAGAAATTTGTGAATCTGATCCCTGCCCTGTGCTTGTTAGTGATAGGTCTTCAATCCCCAAAGACTTACCGATTGAATTGGTAACTTTGCCAGATTGAGATAAACCTAAGCCTAATAACATAGCTCCGTAGTTGGGATCGCTATCGCCTCCCGACAAATTCCCGCGTCCATTAATAAGATAAAGTAAGTTTTGTGCTTGCTCCATGGGGGGTTCAGAAAACAAAGCGACGCTTGGCGCTGATGCCGCTCCGTCAATACGCACACCAGCGATCACACCATCTTCGGTTAATTCCGGGGCGCGGATCGCTTCTACGAACAAAAAGGGTCGGTTAGGGGGGCCATTAAATTGTACTTCACCGCTACGTATCAATAAATTTTGTCCATATGCTTTGTAGCGACCATCCACCACACTTAAATCGCCAAATGCAACAAGCGACGGTTGACTCTGCACATTTAACCCACCGTTCAGGCTAGCGGTTAAGCCGAAAGCGTCTAGTCTTACATTCTTTGATTTGTCGGGGTCGATATTGATATTGATATCAAAATTAATGTTTTGAATAGGGTCGTCAGACTGCTGCTCATCGAGTATCCGTACATCTTTTGAAGGGGTGACTGCACTCTTGGGAACCTCTTTAATTTTTATGCGTGCGTAAGGAATGTTGATGTCACCCGACACATCGACATCGTCAGGCGTAATTTTCGCAGTTAGCTTGGGGCTGACCCTAACGATACTTTGTTCGTGCTGTACGGCAATGTCAGATGCGTCCACGGTAAAGTTTGCGTAGGGCGCATCTTGCCAAGACAGCTCACCGCCCAATTGTCCGCGCCCTTCACCTAATAAAAATGAACCGTCGATTGTGGCTTTTTGGCCTGATAGCGTAAACGACTGTTCCCATTCAGACAGGGATAAGGGAGCTTGCTCCACGCTTACTGCGCCTTTAGACAGGGCTATACGACCGTTAACTTCGGGCTTTTTGCCGAGTCCTGAAACCGTAATGTCGCCATTTATCACCCCTTCAAGTTTGTGCACGGAGGGGGAAAAATAACTCAGTGGTTTTAAATCGAGGTTATCAATATTGATATCGGCACTGATATCTCCTTCCAAAAAGTCGTCCTGACTTGCACTAAGGGCCAAATTTAACGAACCAATATTAGTTCCGAGCAAGGTGCCTTCAACCGTAATCATCTGTTCGTTTAACTTAGCCCTTAAGTCAACTTGCTTTAAATCTATGGAGATAGGATTTGCTTCGCCTAAGGTCCACGTAGATTCTGCGACGTTAACGTTTAAAGATGCATTCAAAACCTTGTTGACATCAAATTGCCCTTGATGGGTAAAGCTTAAGCTTGCCGAATCTGATACCTCTGCAATCGCTCCTATTGAAGCTTTTGCCCAATCGCCTATAGGTAAATGCTTCGCATTCACTGCCCAATTTGCCACATTTTTTTGATAGGTACTTTCTTCAACACACAAAGACCCTTCATGGGTATCGCTAACCCTTTGTTCGGTGTTGTATGCACTGCTCAATTGCCAGCAGTGTTTCGATAATACCGTGTCTTTAGTTTTGGTATTAATGCTAAACACGGCCGAAGAAGGTAATACCCAGCGTGTGTTTAAAGCAACGAGCTCTGAACGTTCAATTTGTCCTTCGTAAATATCGTTTAACAACGCACCGCTAGCGGCAAAATTAACTCGATTGTCATTCATGTTGGCAAGCATCGATAAGCGATGACGAGTTAGATCACCAACTAAAGTGATTCGTCCATTGTATGCTCCCTGCTGATGAAGAAACGGTGACATCCGCTCACTAAATTTTATGTTTGATGCCTGAACATTGACATCGAATAGTGGATTTTGCCAATCTCCATTAAGGGCTACGGTGCCATTTAATGCGCCATTGAGGTCGGGTAAAAAACGGCCGACCTGTGGGACGTCAATCTTTGCATTAATCTCTATCGATTGCTGTGTTTTTACATTAGCAGTCAATGCTATGCTATTCGGTGAATTGGGTTGATTAACACGTAAATTGGCAGATAACACCTCGTCTGATTGATCATAAGTCACATCACCGTCAAGGTTTATAGCTTGTTCTTCTACATTAAACAGGCCTTCGATATTGGCAAGCTCAAGCAGAAGCTTGTCACCATTTTGATTAATTTTATAATCCCAACCTGCAGTAGAGATCGTGGCTGAAGACAAATTGGGTGTTAACGTCGAGAGATCAATATTGCGTATTTGGGTTTGTCCGTTTGCAGACAAGCTGCCGGCAAAGTTAAGGTTTGCTGAGGTAACAATTTCCCCGTTCAGCAGTTTTGCATCTAGTTGCTTAACGACTAAGTCTGAGCCACCCAATTCAATGTCTGCAATGAACAATACCTCGTTTAACTTTTCTATTTGCAAAGCAGAATTGATACGAAGTTGATAATTGCTCATATCGCCATTAATCAATAGCTCACCCGGTTTAAGGGCGATTATTTGTTGATAGTCTACGCGTTGCTCGGGCCACGTTATTTTGCCATCAACAGGTAACGCGTTGTTGAGTATATTCAATCGCATTGTCACGGTGCCCGTGACCAAGCCAGATAATTGCGCGTCGAGCTTGAGCGCTTCCAACGAACCAGCAGTTGCTAGTTTTACTTCTTGGTGGGTATTTTCATCGATATGCGCTTCACCGCTGAGTGTTAACTCTAATGGATAGCTCTCCGCTAAGCTTATCGTACCTGTCGTTGTTATGCGTCCTTTATCGTGCTCTATATCAATAGTGTCCCATGTAACCTTAGCGCCTTCCGTTTGTAGTGTTGTAGCGCGTATTTGGCGAACAGTCTGAGAGGCTTCTGGAGTCTGGTAAGTCAATGCAGATACCGTTAAACCATCAATAGTGGCTTTGAGTGGAATAAAAATCGTAGGCAAGTTAGGTGCAGTATACTCCAACTTTTCAAAGGGAGGCCGCTGTTCAGGTTTTGCGGATGAGTAAATACTCAGCCTGTTTAAATACGTTTCGCTGACTATTAAGCTCTCGTCAAAGTGAAGCGAAGTACCAAAATCGCCTATCTCTACCTCTAATTCGGGTTGGGTCATTGAAAAATCATTGATGACGATAGATTCTATATCGATGGGGACAGGTGAAGTAAACAGGGCTTGTTCACCCGATGGTGTTGGCTCAGTCTCCTTGCTTTCTTCAGTATTAGTGGACGAAGCTAAGCGGACTTTACCTTGTTGAAGTACAATTTTACTGAGTGTAATTTGATTCAGATGCGTTTCTTGCCAGTTAATAGCAAGCTCTGCTTTTGCTAAGCTCAGGTCTGGCGTGCCGGTATAGCGGATACCCTCAATAGTTAAGCCAGACAATACGCTGCCCGATATATCGTCTATGCTCAATTCTTCTACGTAAGTATTGGCTACCCACTGGAGCACCTGCGAGCCGAGAGGAGAGATGAGTGCAATCACCAAGCCTAAACATAAAATGAACGGTATCATTACCACTAAAGCAATTTTTTGAAAACGCGTCATTTATTCACAGCTCCGGACCGAGTATAAAGTGAAATCGAAACGAGGTATCGGGGTCTATTTCATTTCTACCAACAGCAAAATAAAAACGAACTGGCCCAATAAGGGTTAGCCAATGTGCGCCGATACCCGTGCTCGTTGCCCATTCACCGGCAAAATTATTGGTGGCCGTACCTCCGTCAATGAATACCGCTGCGCGCCACTTTTCGCTGATGGGGTAGGCGTATTCTATGCTGGCAGTGGCGAGAAATTGACCGCCTTGCGGTAGAAAGTTTGTTTGCTCTGGATTTTCTTCTGTAGGAGCAGGCACTCGCACACCTGACGAAACCGTTTGAAATTCAAACCCTCTGATTGTTTGATCGCCGCCTGTGAAAAAGCGCAAAGAAGACGGTACGGCTTCGAAGTTATTGGTTGCAATAGCACCGAGCTGATTGCGTAAATAGAGTCGATGCTTCCCAAACGCTTTAATCCACTGACTGTCTACGAGCACTTTGCTTATATCAATATCAGATACAATTGCTTTGCTGCCCACTTCAATGGAGCTATCGACTTTTAACCCTGTTCTATGCCCTAACCCTCCTTTCGCATTGAGATAGGTTGCCGAGAAGCCACTAAGTAACAGTTGTGTTGTAATGGGATCTGCTAGCGCCTGTCTAAAGTTTTCTCGAAGGAATGTCAGCGAAGTGCTGAATTGCCATGGTAGTGATGGTTTTCGCCAGTATCGACTTGCGCTCAGTGTTAGTGTTTCACTATTGGTACTTTGATCGTCGTCATCCAGAAACGAGTAGCTTGCATCGAAGGTAGCGTAGTCTGTCGTAATATTTTTTAGCGGTAATTTATATTGGCCGCGTATTTCTTGTTCACGCTCCGATAAAAACATCTCTGCAGAGATGGACGCGCCTTTACTACTTGCCCATGGATGCTCCCAATTGAATGAGACACGTCCGCCTGTATCGGTCGACACGCCAACACCTACATTAAAAAAATCATCAGGACGATGAACGAGCGTTATTTCGATGGGGACGTAGTTATTTTGTGCTTCTTTTACGATAGGGCGAGCAATCACTACCTGAAAATAACCGGTTTCGTTTAATGTGCGATTGAATTCGGTCAGTTGGTCGACGCGGTATTTGTCACCGGTTTTAAACGGTTTGATTCGCTCTAATAGGGCAAGTGATTTGTCGTCGCCCTTTATGCGAATATCGCCAAATAGGTATTGCGGCCCCGTGTTCGCTGTTAGTGTGAGTGTTGCAGCATGCTGTTCTCGTGAAATATCAATGGATGTTGTTTTCCAGGCAAAATCAAAAAAACCATGCGACAACGCGTAATTGAAAACATCTGTTTTGTACTTGCCATAAAACGTTTGATTCAGCGTATCGCCCTGTTTTTGAGGATAGGCATTGAATAGAGAGGTAAAATTAGCGTCGTTTTCACCTTCGCCTGTTAAGGTTTTATTGATTCCTTCAATGCTGATGGGCTTGCCTAAGGACACTGTAAGCACTAACGCGTTTTTGATTATTTCAGCACTGTGTTGGCTATGATAATACCCATAGGGCTCAAGTGCTTTTTCTACTGTATCGCGTAGTTGTTTTTGCCAAAAAGGATTGAGTTTATTTTGCTCTAAAATATCGGACGCACTTACAAGCACGCGAATATTGTCGCGAATAGCGGCATTGCTTACTCCTTCAATTTTAAGATTGAGCGCAGCGTGTGCATGGATACTGGCTAACGAAAGAAGTAAAAAAATAAGCCACTTGGCGCAAATTGTCCGACTAATAATGAATGTCCTCGATGCAAATTGTCGTTTGAACCCTGTACACTTACGCGTCCTAAAATGAAAAGACCACTTAAGCTATTATGAACTCTTCTACTTCTTGGCCTGAGCCAAAAACTTTACGCATGGCCGAGTTTGTTACACTGACGGCCTTGTTAACTTCTTTGGTCGCGCTAAGTATTGACGCTATTTTACCTGCTTTAGACATGCTCGGCACCCATTTGAATGCAAAAAATGCTCAGCATCAGCAACTGAGTGTTTCGCTATTTTTTGCAGGAATGGCCTTTGGGCAATTATTTTTCGGGCCTTTTGCTGACGCCAAAGGACGGGTACCGACAATTTTACTAGGATTAGCTGTTTTCGTTCTTGGTTCAATCATTTGTATGCTTGCGAAGGATATGAATACGTTTTTGTTGGGCAGAGTCGTGCAAGCATTCGGTGCAAGCGGCCCAAGAATTGGAGCGCTGGCCGCCGTTAGAGATAAATATTCAGGCAATGAAATGGCACAAATCATGTCGTTCGTGATGATGGTTTTTATTTTTGTTCCTATGATTGCACCTATTTTGGGTCAATGGGTGTTAAGTTGGTATTCATGGCAGGCACTTTTTGTCCTATTTATTTTAGTAGGGATCATCGGAGGCTGCTGGTATCGATTTCGGCAAGCTGAAACCTTATTAGAGAGCAATCGAAAAGCAATCAGCTTCAAGCAATTAAGCGATTCATTGCGATTTATGCTTACTCACAAACAAGTCATGCTATATACATTTGCTACTGGTCTGATTTTTGGTTGTTTTTTAGCGTATCTCAGTGCATCGCAAACGATATTTGTAGGGTATTACAAAGCCCAAACTGCATTCCCGTATATTTTCGCTGTGTTGGCATTGTCTATCGGTTTAGCGTCTTACTCCAATGGAAAAATGGTCATGCGTTTTGGAATGCACACCTTGGTTCGACATGCCTTAACGGGAGTCATGGTTTTTTCCTTTGTTTTATTGACTGTCGTGTTTGTGTTTAATGGCCTTCCTCCTCTGTGGTTGCTTATCGGAGTGCTGTTTATTGGCTTTTTCTTTATTGGCATTTTATTCGGTAACATGAATGCCATGGCTATGGAGCATCTTGGTCATATCGCAGGCTTTGGAGTTGCATTAGTCGGTTCTTTGTCGAGTGCCATTTCAGTGCCCGTTGCAATATTGATAGATAGTTTTTTAGTTGGAAACCTTTACCCTCTTGCAGCAGGTTTTTTAGTGTTTTTTAGTCTTGCAAAATATGCGGTTCACATTGCATCAAAGTAGAAGTGGCATGTTGAGGTGGAACGAGTATATCAGCTAGGGTCGGATAAACGCTTTTCGTTTTGCTTGTGACTTTTCATAAAACGCACAATCAATACTGTGGTCATTCACCATGCCCATTGATTGCATAAAAGCGTACATGGTTGTCGGACCGACAAATTTCCAGCCTCGCTTTTTCAGCGCGTTTGAGAGAGCCGTTGATTCTTTGGTTTTAGCTAATAATTCTGGAACACGGTTTTCCGGATGATTGGGTTCGAATTGCCAAATAAATCTAGCCAGTGAGCCTGCTTCGTCGATTAACGCCAAGGCGCAACGTGCATTGTTGATCACCGCTTCAATTTTACCTTTGTGACGTACAATACCTGAGTTCGCTAGCAAGCGCTGTATGTCTTGCTCAGTGTAGTGGGCAACGCGATTAAAATCGAAATGATCAAAGGCCGCTCTGAAGTTGTCTCGTTTATTTAAAATAGTTAGCCAGCTCAAGCCTGCTTGAAATCCTTCAAGACATAATTTTTCAAACAGTCGTCGGTCATCTTTTACTGGGTAGCCCCATTCGTCATCGTGATACTGCTGATATTTGGGAGTGCTAGTACACCATGCGCATCGCTGTCTGCCATCTTCCGATTGTTCAGTTTTGATCATACCTTTTCTTTCCTGTTTGTAATTTGCAGAAACAGTCAATGTAACCTAAATTTGTTAAACGTTTGTAATTTGGTAACCCATATAAGTTGTAGTTGGAGCATGGGCGTTTATGCTATTTAATCAATCAAAAAAAACTACTCAAGCCGTTACAGAAGCCTTAGACCGCTCGCAAGCGGTAATAGAATTTCTTCCAGATGGCACTATTCTTACGGCAAACGAAAACTTTTTGAAGGCGATAGGATACAGCTTAACTGAAATTCAAGGTAAACATCACAGTATGTTTGTTGAAGCGTCGGATAAACAGTCGCAACAATATCGAGATTTTTGGTCAGATTTGGGCAATGGACAATTCAAGCAAGGTGAGTTCAGAAGAGTAAGCAAAGCAGGCCAGAGAATTTGGTTACAGGCAACTTACAATCCCATTTTAAATAAACGCGGAGACGTAGATAAAGTCATTAAGTTTGCTTCCGACATCACGGCTGATAAGCGCCAGTTTGCTGATATGCAAGGACAAATTAACGCGATAAATAAGTCTCAGGCAGTCATAGAATTTAAAACATCGGGACACATTCTTAATGCCAACGCGAACTTTTTAGCGGTAATGGGCTACAGCCTGTCTGAGATTAATGACAAGCACCATAGTATGTTTGTTGAGAAGCAAGAGGCACAGTCAGAAGCATATCAAAAATTTTGGCAAGCCTTAGCGCGAGGCGAGTTTCAGTCTGGGCGTTTCAAGCGGATAGGCAAAAGTGGTCAAGCCGTATGGATTGAAGCGAGTTATAACCCGATTTTTGATCCCGACGGTAAGGTGATAAAAGTCGTTAAGTTTGCCACTGATATTACTGCGTCAATCGAAAAAGAATCCTATTTCAATCTGTTATCGTTAGTTGCAAACGGAACAGATAATTCTGTGATTATCACTGATGCAAGGGGTTTAGTGGAATACGTGAATCCCGGTTTCACGAAGCTGACCGGATATCTATTAGAAGACATCGTCGGTAAAAAGCCAGGCGCTTTGCTTCAAGGTAAAGGCACGAGCAAGGACACAGTAAAACGAATCTCCAGTAAGCTGTCGAGCAAGCAACCGTTTTACGACGAGATATTAAACTATGATGCAAAAGGGGGCTCTTACTGGATAAGTCTGGCGATTAACCCAGTGTTTGATGACGAGGGAAAACTGAGTAGATTTATTTCTGTACAGGCAAATATCGATGAAACGAAACGCCGTGCAGTAGAAAATGCTGTCAGGCTTGATGCGATAAGTGAGAGTAATTGGGTGATGGAGTTTAATGCTACTGGGCACTTGGTAGAGGCAAACCATCTTGCATTGTCCGCGTTGAAAAAGGAGTCTGAAAAAGAAGTATCAGCGCTTATCGGTAGCTTAGATAGCCTAATAAAACCAGAACATTGGAGTGCTTTGCAGTCGGGAGAAGGTATCAATAGCGAAATTACCCTGACTCACCAAGACAAGGTTGTGGCTAGACTCAGTGCATCAATCTCACCCGTGATGAATGCAGAAAATACGGTTGAAAAAATATTCCTTTATGGTTTAGATGTTTCGCAGAGAAACGCGGTCATCGCATCAACGCATGGTGCGATGAGTCAGGTAATGGAGCGGATCAGTAATATCATAACGACTATCGATAGCATCTCAAATCAGACTAACCTCCTGGCCTTAAATGCAGCGATTGAATCGGCAAGAGCCGGTGAGGCAGGTCGAGGGTTTGCCGTGGTAGCAGATGAAGTGAGGAATCTCGCCCAGAGCACAACTGAATCGGCACAAGAAATTAGCTCGCTGATTGACGAGACCAAACAACATGTGGATAAGCTTGCCACGTACATGAATAATCAATAAAAAAAGCCCGACCAAAATGGTCGGGCAAAAGGGCTTGGTTAAAGCACCTAACGACAGAAACAGGGGCTAATATTCCAAGCAGTCCAGGAACTTTCATTACTTAATGATTACTCATCTAGCATTAAACTATGCTTCCACTATCGCCTTCATGGCGGTCATGTATTCACGAAGTTCTGCACCGATTGTTTCGACACCGTGTTCACGGATAGCGGCATTCACTTCAACTAATTTTTTATTGTCTACAGAGTTAGATTCACATTCCATGCCTTTGCCTATTAGGCTTAGGTCTACCGAGGGCATGAATTTCTCTCTTAACAATGGAATAGCAGCATTGGCGAATAAATAGTTTCCATATTCTGCGGTATCAGAAATAACTACATTCATTTCGTACAAACGCTTACGTGCAATGGTATTTGAGATAAGCGGAGTCTCATGTAACGATTCGTAATATGCTGACTCAGGTAAAATGCCTGCTTCAACCATGACGTCAAAGGCAAGCTCTACACCCGCTTTGATCATGGCTACAATCACAATGCCTTTATCGAAAAATGCTTGTTCGTCAATTTTACCACTGTACTGAGGCGCGTTTTCAAACCCGGTTTTTCCGGTTTCTTCTCGCCAAGTGAGCAAGTTAACATCATCATTTGCCCAGTCTTGCATCATGGTAGAAGAAAACTCTCCGCTGATAATGTCATCTTGATGCTTTTCAAACAGTGGGCGAAGAGTCACTTTTAACTCTTCACTTAGTTCGAATGCTTTGATTTTTGCCGGATTACTTAAACGGTCCATCATGTTGGTAACACCACCAATTTTGAGCGCTTCTGTAATCGTTTCTAGGCCGTATTGAATCAATGCACCGGCATAGCCTGCGTCGATACCTTCAGCGGTCATTTTCTCAAAGCAAAGCACAGCGGCCGCTTGTTGCATGCCGCACAAAATGGTTTGTTCGCCCATTAAGTCAGATTTGACTTCTGCAACGAAAGACGACGCCAATACACCTGCTCGGTCGCCGCCTGTGGCGCTAGCGAGTGCTTTTGCATACGCCCAGCCTTTTTGTTCGGGGTCGTTCTCTGGGTGAACTGCAATCAAAGTGGGAACACCAAATCCACGCTTGTATTCTTCGCGAACCTCAGTGCCTGGACACTTAGGCGCACACATTACCACAGTAATGTCACTGCGAATTTGCTGCCCTTCTTCTACGATATTGAAACCGTGTGAATAGCCTAAGGCAGAACCCTGCTTCATTAGCGGCATCACCGTTTCAACCACGTTTGAATGTTGTTTGTCGGGTGTTAAGTTGTACACCAAATCGGCATCGGGAATGAGCTCTTCGTAATTGCCAACTGTAAACCCATTGCCTGAGGCGCGTTTAAATGATTCTCTTTGTCCGTCGATTGCGGCTTGACGTAGCGCGTAGCTGACATCCAAACCAGAATCGCGCATATTCAACCCCTGATTAAGACCTTGTGCACCGCAGCCTACGATCACAATTTTTTTGCCTTTCAGTGCATTACAACCATCGCTAAACTCGTCGCGTTGCATAAAACGACACTGACCCAATTGGGCAAGCTGAGCGCGAAGTGATAATGAGTTGAAGTAATTTGCCATATCTGTCCTATTTAATATTCTCTGCGAGGGTGGGTCTCACCGCTCGATGTTGAAACTTTACGCTAGTCATTATGTTTTGAAAAATGATATATTCGCAATATAGTATTTCAAAAAATGAAACGTTATGGATTTTCGCAGTCTTCAGTTGTTTAAGCATCTCTCTAATTCATTGCATTTTGGTGACACCGCTTCTGCAATGTTTGTTTCACCTTCCACCTTAAGCCGTGTTATTCAAAGACTTGAGGAAGAATGTGGCAGTGAATTATTTATCCGAGATAACCGTTCAGTTGCACTGACTGACGCGGGCGAGATCTTGGCGAATTTTGCCTCTGATACCTTAACTCGATGGGAAGAAACACGTAAAAAATTACAGCAAGACAGCGAAGAGTTGCATGGTGAATTATCCTTGTATTGTTCGGTAACAGCAAGTCAAAGTCACTTACCTAACCTCATTCAACAATTAGGAACGCGATTTCCTAAAGTGACCTTGAAATTGCAAACGGGCGATCCGGCTTATTCATTTAAAAAAATTGAAAATAGACAGGTAGATGTCGCGTTGGGGATTAGGCCACCCAATTTGGCCAAAGATTTATTTTTTATGCCATTGGACAACGTCCCTTTAGTTCTCATTACCCCTAAAGCATGGAAAATCAATTCCGTCGATGCCATAGACTGGAATACCCATCCTCTCGTGTTACCTGAACAGGGCTATGCTCGCGATATGGTTAAGCAATGGGTAGAAAAGCGTGGAGTGAAACCGCATATTTATGCCTCCGTGGGAGGCAACGAAGCCATTGTTGCCATGGTGGCACTTGGCTGTGGTTTTGGATTGGTGCCGCAGATCGTATTAGACCATTCAATGGCTGCGAATCATGTTCACCGAATAGCCGTACCAGATATTGAACCTTATAAACTCGGGTTATGCTGTTTAATTGAACGTAAAAATCATTCTCTAACCGAGGCACTGTTCAATGTTGCCGCACAGTTATCATTTGTTTAATTTACTGGCTCGCTATTGCGTATTTATGACACAATTTAACGTCCGAAATCCCGAATTAAAGTGTCTAAGGCTCTGAAGCTTAATGCTTCGGCTAGATGACTTCGAGTAATTGTTTCGCTATCTTCAAGATCGGCTAGCGTACGTGCCACTTTGATACAGCGATGAAATACACGCAATGATAGTGAGAGTTTTTTTGCGACGTCTTGAAAAAAAGTCAGCTCTTTGGGTTCAATACAGCTAAACTTTTCAAGATCGGCAATGTTTAGTTTTCCGTTTAGACAACCTTGTCTTTGCTGCTGTTTTGCTCGGGCAAACTCGGCTAGCTCGAATGCCTCCTGTGCGCTTAAAAATTCATCGTTAAGTTGTTTGTTGCCAAAATGAAAGGTCTCTAGCTTTGGCACCTCAACCTGTATATCAATTCTGTCGAGTAGTGGACCAGATAGCCTGTTTAAATAACGCATGATTTGGTCTGGCGTACTTCTACCGTCATGTAAGTCTCCTGTGGGTGAAGGGTTCATTGCTGCAACGAGTTGAAAATTAGCGGGAAACGTAGCTTGTCCTTTTGCTCGCGTAATATGAATCTGTCCTGTTTCTAAAGGCTCTCGCAACACATCTAAGGTATGCCGTCCGAACTCAGGTAATTCATCCAAGAATAAAATGCCATTGTGAGCAAGTGAAATTTCACCCGGTTTAGGTGAGCTTCCTCCGCCCGTTAACGCAACGGCTGAGGCCGTGTGATGGGGTTGACGTACGGGTCTTTTCAGTAATTCGTCTGAGCTTAGCGGTTTATCTATGTTATTGCCTAAAATGGACCTTATCGAAGCTTGGCTCAGCATTTCGTCAGAGCTAAGCTTAGGTAAAAGCTGCGCCAACCGGCTAGCCAACAAACTTTTCCCTGTGCCTGGAGGCCCAACCATGAGTAAATGATGATGGCCCGCTGCAGCGATTAAAAGCGCACGTTTCGCTTGTTGCTGCCCCACTATGTCAGACCAATCTTTTTTTTCGTAATGATGGCAAGAAATGTATTTTTTGCCTTTGTGAATAGGCAAAGTATGAGCGCCGTTTAAATGATGCACGATGTCGTTTAAATGATTAATAGCAGTAAAACTTAAGCCATCTACCCAAGAGGCTTCTATCTGGTTTGAACTTGGCACGAATAGATGATTATTGTCGGCATGACACGCCACAGCGCAGGGCAATAAGCCATGCACAGCACGTACACCGCCACTTAAGGCTAATTCTCCAAAGACTTCTACACCGTCTAAGCAATCTTTAGGAAGTTGATCGCTAGCGATGAGTATACCCAAAGCAATCGATAGATCGAATCGTCCTCCTTGTTTGGGTAAGTCGGCTGGTGCTAAATTAACGGTAATTCTTTTGGCAGGAAACTCAAAACCGCTATTTATAAGGGCGCCTCTGACTCTATCCCGTGCCTCCTTTACTGTCGTTTCAGCCATGCCTACCAAGTGAAAACCGGGAATACCATTCGCTAAATGAATTTCAACATTGACTGTTGGGGCATCCATACCAACGGCAGCGCGTGTTTGCACAATGGCTAAGCTCATGATTTTGTATCCGCTATTCATCAAAATGTGAATAATAGAGAAATGAAAGCGCCGCTAACACTGTACTCACGTGCGGTTTATGTTCTTTACACAAAGAACATGTTATGTAGAAAAATAAAACTTGCTTATGCTGATTTGTATGTAATACTGAAACGGCCTAGGATTTAGCCCATCCACCTTCCTATTTATTTATTTCTGCGTATCGAAACGCTGTTTTCAATTGCACTAGAGCAGTTGGGTACAGATGTTTAGTAAGGTACAATCCGCTTCGTAAATAGACTTAATACTTATATTTGATACGTATAGCGTACCTTTAAAGGAAATACTTTTTATGGCTAAACAACCTGCTGATCACATTTGGTTTAATGGCGAAATAATTCCATGGCAAAATGCAACAGTGCATGTAATGACTCACGCTATTCATTACGGCTCGTCTGTTTTTGAGGGTATACGAGCTTACAACACACCCGATAAAGGCACCTGTGTGTTTAGGTTACAGGAACACAATCGTCGTTTGTTCGATTCAGCGAAAATCTATCGTATGACCATTCCTTACACCCTCGAACAAATTAATGAAGCGACCTTGGAGATAATCCGAGTCAACAAGCTGAAATCAGCGTACATCAGACCTATCGCGTTTTATGGTGATATCGGTATGGGATTGCAAGTGCCGTTTGGACAAGAGACCGAAACGACCATCGCGGCCTTTGAATGGGGGGCGTATTTAGGTGAAGAAGCACTTAAAAACGGTGTGGACGCCGGTATTTCAAGCTGGAATCGGTTAGCGGCGAATACAATGCCAACCGGTGCCAAAGCGGGAGGTAATTATTTATCATCTCAACTTATTTCAATGGAAGCGCGTCGCCATGGTTACGGAGAGGGCATTGCGCTTGATCGCAATGGCTACGTTAGCGAAGGTGCCGGCGAGAATATCTTTGTGATCCGCAATAACGTGGTAACTACAACACCTAAAACCGCGGCTATTCTACCGGGAATTACTCGCGATACAGTCATGACCTTACTCAAAGAAATGGGTTACGAAGTGCGAGAAGAGAACATTCCGCGTGAATCCATGTATGTTGCTGATGAAATTCTTATGTGCGGTACCGCTGCCGAAGTCACTCCAGTTAGAAGTGTTGATGGCATTGCGGTAGGTAAGGGTGGACGCGGGCCAATCACTGAAAAAGTACAAGATATGTTCTTTGGTTTATTTAACGGAAAAACCGAAGATAAATGGGGTTGGCTCACTCCCGTTTATAAATAACCCGACAAGAAAGAGAGAGTTATTATGCCAGCACTACGTTCTAAAACTTCAACACACGGTAGAAACATGGCCGGCGCTCGCGCTTTGTGGCGTGCAACCGGTATGAAAGACGGCGATTTTGGTAAGCCCATTATTGCCGTTGCCAACTCATTTACTCAATTTGTCCCCGGACACGTACACCTTAAAGACTTAGGTCAGCTTGTTGCTCGAAGTATTGAAGAAGCGGGGGGCGTTGCCAAGGAGTTTAACACCATTGCGGTAGACGACGGCATCGCGATGGGGCACAGCGGCATGCTGTATAGCTTGCCTTCACGAGAAGTGATTGCCGACGCGGTAGAATATATGGCAAATGCACACTGTGCAGATGCCTTAGTTTGTATTTCTAACTGCGATAAAATTACCCCTGGAATGTTGATGGCAGCGATGCGCCTCAATATTCCTGTGGTGTTCGTTTCAGGCGGACCCATGGAAGCAGGCAAAACAAAGTTGTCTGACCAATTGATTAAACTTGACTTGGTTGACGCCATGGTTGCTGCGGCCGACGATAAAGTATCGGACGAAGAAAGCGATCAAATAGAACGTTCTGCTTGCCCTACTTGTGGTTCATGTTCGGGCATGTTCACTGCTAACTCAATGAATTGCTTAACCGAAGCACTTGGTTTGGCTTTACCGGGTAATGGTTCGTTACTTGCCACCCATGCAGATAGGGAAGAGTTGTTTAAACAAGCCGGTAAAGTGGTTATGGACTTGTGTAAGCGCTGGTATGCCGATGATGATGAAAGCGCATTACCCAGAAATATTGCTAACTTCAATGCGTTTGAAAATGCGATGAGTTTAGATATCGCAATGGGCGGCTCGACGAATACCATCTTGCACTTATTGGCGGCCGCCTCTGAGGGTGAAGTTGACTTTACCATGTCCGACATTGATAGACTGTCTCGAAAAGTGCCCCATTTATGCAAAGTTGCACCTTCAACCCCTGAATATCACATGGAAGATGTACACCGTGCAGGGGGGGTATTGGGTATTTTGAACGAATTAAACAAGGCTAGACTGTTGCATTCTGACAATAGCCATATCCTCGGCAAATCCATGGGTGACATTATCGCCCAATGGGATATCACTAATACTAATAACACAAAAGCCCGAACGTTTTACAGCGCAGGTCCCGCAGGTATTCGCACGACTCAAGCATTTTCGCAAAATTGTCGATGGCCAACGGTTGATGACAACCGAGAAAGTGGTTGTATTCGAACTATTGAAAATGCATTCAGTCAAGAGGGTGGTCTTGCTGTTTTGTTCGGTAATCTTGCTGAAAATGGCTGTATTGTAAAAACAGCTGGTGTCGATGAATCTATTCATGTTTTTAGTGGTAGAGCGCGGATCTATGAAAGCCAAGACGATGCGGTAAAAGCTATTTTGAGTGACGAAGTAGTGGCAGGCGATGTGGTTGTTATTCGTTACGAAGGGCCAAAAGGTGGGCCGGGCATGCAGGAAATGCTTTACCCGACATCTTATTTAAAATCAAAAGGGTTGGGAAAAGCGTGCGCCTTGATTACCGATGGTCGTTTTTCTGGTGGCACCTCAGGTCTTTCTATTGGTCACTGCTCACCTGAAGCTGCAAGTGGCGGTGGGATTGGTTTAGTGGAAGAAGGTGACACGATCAACATTGATATTCCGAATCGCACTATCAACATGGCGGTCTCAGATGCAGAACTTGTTAAAAGACGCGAACAAATGAACGCCAGCGAAAAACCGTGGAAACCCAAAAATAGAGTGCGTCCTGTATCAACCGCATTGAAAACCTTTGCTTTGCTTGCTACCAGTGCTGATAAAGGCGCGGTGCGCGATGTGTCTAAGCTGGAAGACCTATGACCGAAGATGCGCACAATTATCTAAAAAAGATATTGTTGTCTCCGGTTTATGATGTGGCCGTTAAGACCGAACTGTCATTTCTGCCGAAACTTTCAGATGAGTTGGGAAATGACATTTGGTTAAAGCGCGAAGATCAACAGCCCGTTAAATCATTTAAGTTGCGAGGAGCCTATTCTCGTATTGCCGCGTTGAACACAGAGCAATTAAAAGCAGGAGTAGTCACCGCTTCTGCAGGTAATCACGCACAAGGCGTCGCCTATGCTGCCAACAAAAAAGGCATTCAAGCAACGATTGTGATGCCTGAAACCACCCCTGATATTAAAGTAGATGCAGTGGCGCGTTTTGGCGGCGAAAATGTGAATATTGTCTTGCATGGTACCAGCTTTGACCAAGCAAGCGCGAAATCTCATGCCTTAAGTAAAGAGCAAGGATTAACGCTGGTGCCGCCTTTCGACGATCCTGATGTAATTGCAGGGCAAGGTACCGTTGCGCGCGAGTTGTTAGAGCAAAATCCGCACATCGATATTTTGTTTATTGCAATCGGGGGAGGCGGTCTTGCGGCTGGAATGGCGGTGTATCTTAAACAGCTTAAACCCGAAATTAAATTGATCGGTGTAGAGTCTGAGGAATCAGCATGTTTTAAAGCTGCATTTGAAGCCGGTAAGCCAGTAACTTTGCCCAGAGTGGGTATTTTTGCCGATGGTGTAGCCGTCAAAACAGCTGGGTCTGAGCCTTTTCGTTTATTAGAGCAGTATTTAGACGACATTATGACGGTGTCGAACGATGAGATATGCGGTGCAATAAAAGACATATTTGACGATACGCGTGTCATCGCTGAGCCTGCCGGAGCAATGTCTATTGCCGCAATGAGAAAATACATCGCAGCAAATACGCTAAGTGGCGCGAAACTGGGCGGCATTTTGTGCGGTGCGAATATTAATTTCCATACGCTACGATATGTGTCTGAGCGTTGCGAATTAGGGGAGCAAAAAGAAGCCATTTTTGGTGTGCCGCTCCCTGAAAATCAAGGTGAATTTAAGCGTTTCTGCGAAGCCTTGGGTGGGCGCGTGATCACCGAGTTTAATTATCGACAAAACGACGCGAACAGCGCAAACGTTTTTGTAGGTGTGAAACTGAAAAGAGGCCAGGAAGAGTACCAACAACTGTTACATTCGTTACAGCAAAAAGGCTATGAACCTGTCGATTTGTCGCAAAATGAGTTGTCTAAGCTACATGTAAGGCACATGATCGGTGGGCGTTCGTTAAACGAAAAATCGGAAAGCGTGTTCACCTTTGAGTTCCCTGAATACCCTGGGGCTCTCATGAATTTCCTTAATACTTTAGGAAGCGACTTTAACATTAGTTTGTTTCATTATCGCAATCACGGTGCTGCATCGGGGCTAGTGATGGTGGGCTTTGACTTACCAGATAATCAGCGACCTAAGTTTGATACGCACATTCTGTCGCTAGGCTATCGCTGCGACGAAGTCACAGACAACGCTGCATATAAGCTATTTTTGAAGTAAATACACTTGGGCAGGTACATTTTATGTATACCTGATTGCCTGCCTTCTTCCGTTTTCCTTTGCCCTGCTGACCTTTTTTATTTTTCCAACAATCAATAATAAAAAAAGGACAAGCGGAAAATGAACGCGGCATAAAGCGCATAGAGGAAGACGCTTTCGTATGAGAAATGATATTGTGCTTGAGTCCAGCAATAGACCGAAAACCACAAATTACTCAAGGTTATAATGAGAACAGTGGCAAAAAGAGCTGCGTTATGAAAAAGCGAATTTTTAAAATATTGACAAGCTTAACCATTTAGCGCGCTGTTCTTAGTAAAAAGGTATGGTATTTAGTGATTCCTAGTTTGTTTTTCGTCCAATACCCAAAATTAATACCCAAAATGTTTTTGTGAGTGATTCACTAAACTGAAACGAAGACCTCATACATTGTCAATGACTGAAATATTTCCGCTTATGTGTTTGTCATAGAGAATCTGCCAATCTGATACGTCCCAGCCCGGATAAAAATAGTGCCTCCCTATCATATAAGCGGCCATCGGATAGTGTTTGTCTGCGGCGTGTTCCATTAGCCGCATTCCTTCATTTTCACTGCGCTCTAATGTGGGATTCAAGGCAACACCATAGATAACTCGAACTGATCTTTCACCGAGTCTCGATGCCTTCTTATCGACGAAATTCGAGAAAAGTCTGAAGCAAATGCACAGAGTGCAGATCAAGCGAAGCAAACGGCTAGTGAAATTTACGATCGAATTAACACCATACGTGTTGCAATGGATAAGCTAGTAGAAACTATTTTAAAAGTAAGTACCACTAGTGGTATTCAACAGAATAAAAAGGTCGCTGACAAAGACATTATTGTTAAATCGCCAGCGTAAAACTGGCGATTTTGCTCTATTGTACTTCGATATAAGCACTTACTAACGAAATTAAGCCAATTAGCAATGTCTTTACCTAAGCGTCCTATCAAAGAAATTCGTGATCGTGTGATAAAGATGAATACCCGTTTGCTTGCCTCTTATGCTGTGCTTTTTGCCTGGGTAGTCCATTACTTCAAAGGGTTTTGCATTGTCTTGAAGGTGTTTGTATAGCTTAGTACTGTGGGTGAAAAGTACGTTGTCATCAGCCATACCGTGATAAATCAGCAAATCCCCTTTTAACTGATTGGCGTAAGGGAAAACCGAAGAAGCGGTGTAGGCAGCTTCATCGGAAGCAGGATTTCCCATGTAGCGCTCAGTGTAGTGAGTGTCGTATAAACGCCAATCGGTCACGGGTGCACCTGAGACTCCTGCCGCGAAATGGTCTCCTGCTTTAAACAGGGTCATTAAGGTCATGTAGCCACCGTAGGAATGGCCATGAATACCTATTTTAGATTCATCGACATAAGGCAGAGCCGCAAGGAACTTTGCTCCTGCTATTTGATCTTGTACTTCTATTTCACCCATGGCTTTGTAAATAGGATCTTCAAACGCTTTACCCCGGTAATTAGAGCCGCGATTGTCTACCGTAAATACCACGTAACCTTTGTTCACCCAATATTGCATAAGCATGCCTCTATTTCCTGCCCAACGATTGGTAACTAGTTGAGCGTGAGGACCACCGTAAACAAATACAATGGCAGGGTGTTTGCCTTCCAGCTTTTTCGGCGTAAATAAACGATAATATAGTTCGGCCCCGTCTTGCGTCGTTAAGCTGCCGTATTGGGGTTTCACCCATTGTTCTTGATAGGGGAAAAGGGGATGATTTTCGTCAATCGCATTTTCTGCTAACCAAGTAATTCGCTTGCCGTTGACATCGTAAACTCCAACTTGCGGCGGAGTGTTAATGGTTGAAAATCTATCGATGTAAATGCCTGCATTGTCGCTGAACACCACCGAATGAAAACCATTTTCAGACGTTACTTTTTCTATATCACCACCGCGTAACGAAACGGAATATAGGTGATTTTCAGTAGGCGTATTTTTCCTTCCACTGAAATATAGTTTTTGGTTTAGTTCATCGACAGCATTCAAACCAGTAACTACCCACTTACCTTGTGTGAGCTGTTTTACAAGCTTGCCAGACATGTCGTAATGATAAAGGTGTTGGTAGCCGTCTCGTTCAGACGCCCAGATAAACCCTTTTTTATTGGCTAAAAAATGCAAGTCGTCGTGAAGGTTAACCCAAGTATCGTCGCTTTCTTTAAGTAACGTTTTGACTTTTTTTAAACGCGTATCGAATAAGTTAAGTGCTAATTCTTGCTGATCGCGGGTTTGAATTTGAAAACTAAACTCGACGTTAGAGGCCCATTTGCCGCGAGCGAAATACAGGTCGTCGTATTGGCTCAAACCCTGTTCAAAGGGAATAAGCGTGCGTTTTCCAGTTTTTATCGCTTGTACATGCAATGATACTTTCGCATTCGGCGTTCCTGCTCTTGGGTAACGTTGTTCAACCGTTTTTATGGTATCGGCATAAATTTCGCTGCGCGTAATAATATCTACCGGCGACTCATCCACTTTGGTGAAGGCAATGTGTTGTTCGTCAGGAGAAAACCAATACCCCGTTAAACGCCCCATTTCCTCCTGCGCGACAAATTCAGCCATGCCGAATTTTATTGTGCCGCCACCTTGCTGTGTGATAGCCACTTCTTTTCCGCCAGAGATAGGTTTGATAAATAAATTTTGATTGCGAATAAAACCAATGTAATTGCTTTTGGGAGACAGTCGAATATCGGTTTCAAATTCAGGAGTGTCAAGCAATCGAGTGATTTTAGCCGGATTTGAAGCGCTAGCAAGAGTATATAAATAGGCATCGCCAGCAAGAGGAAATAGAATTGATTGACCATCGTCAGACCATGTGTAATCCACAATACCGGTCCCTGAAAGTCGCATACGCTCACGGCGCGCTTTTTCTTCATCAGAAAGGTTTTCGTCGCCTTTGTGAAGGTCGTCAGAGTTTACCAATAATTGCGTTTTTCCCGTTTCAACATGATATTCCCACAAGTCATAGCGTTCATAATCGGTTTCTTTGCCTTTTAAAAACGTTACTCGCTTACTGTCAGGCGATACCTTTAATTTGATTGGTGCACTGCCTGATAAAGAAGGCGAAGAAAAAATGCGCTCTATGGTCAGTTCCTCAGAAAAAACCGTGAAGCTTGAGAGTAATGCCACCCATAGGGTGAATGTCGATTTAATTGTCATTGCTTACCTATTCGTCGAAATTTTAAACGTCGAAATTTTCCAAATGCTGGGCGATTTCGGGCCAAATGAGTTCAAATACGTCGTTACGTAGTGAGGCGCTTTGTTCGGAGGCGCATAAATTGCCCGAATCGTCGGTACTTACCCAAGCATTTTCTTTAAGTGCAACTGTGAATGATGCAAACACGTTTTTATCATAAAATTCTGGAGAGCTTATGCCATATAACGCAGATAATCGTTCAGCAACCTCTTTACTCTGTTTCTCAAGCTCTGTGCGATTTACTGATTGGCGTTTATGCAATATCGTTAACACCACAGCATAGCGCTGAAAGGTCTCTTGCATGCAGCGGCTGAGTAGCCATGCGCTGCTATAGTTATCGCCTGATGATGCGGGCAATAGTAAACGGTCATTGTCAACGCGCAATAAACCTATCTCTTGCATAGACTCAATGAGCTTTGCGGTATAGGCAAGGGCTTCATCTTGGCTCAAATGCAAAAACAGCTCTTTTTGTAATAAAGGATAAAGAGAAGCGACTAATAAAAGCACATGCTGCTTCGTCGATTCACGATTGCAAAAAATCTTGGTTAAAATAAGACCGGGCAAGGCAAATAAATGAATAATGTTATTGCGATAATAGGTCAGCAATACCGCACCATTTTCACGTGGAGAGATGAGTTTGCCAAATTTATCTTCACGTATTGTTAACCGTTGTAATGACAAAGTCGATTCAAGCAGTTCAGCCGCTGATAAATCGGGAATTGTGATGTCCTTACTAAACGGCGCTTTGCGTTGCAACTCAAGAAAACGTTCGATGGCTGAACGTAATTCCTGCTCCCCCATTATATGGGTTTTTGAAGACAGTAAGCACAAACTTACTAAGGCCATACCATTGATTGCAGCATTAGTATTAATGCGTGTCATGATATTTTCAGCAAGATCGTTGACGACCGGAGTTAGCCAAGAGGGCTTTTTGTCATAAAGACGACCTTTTTCTTCACGCCACTGCGGCGCTTGTTTATCTAGATATTGATTTACGGTGATCGGCGCACCAAAATTAACAAAGCCATGCCCGTAGTTTTTTAATTTGCGTACCGCTTTCAAAATTTGTAAAGGAGACTCTTTCTTTTTACCCGAGCCTTTCAACTCTTTTTGATAGCTTTTTACTTCCATCACATTTTCATAACCGATATACACAGGAACAATACTAACCGGCCTATTGAGGCCTTTGAGAACAGCCTGAACGGTCATGGCTAACATCCCTGTTTTGGGAGGGATAAGTCGACCTGTTCGGCTGCGGCCTCCCTCAGGGAAAAACTTAACCGAATACCCCTTGTTAAATAACAGTTCAAGGTATTCACGGAAAACGGCGGTATAGAGTTTTTTGCCCGCAAAGCTTCGCCTTAGAAAAAACGCACCAGAGCGTCTGAAAATACCACCGAAAGGCCAAAAGTTTAAATTCACACCAGCAGCAATATGAGGTGTAACCAATCCTTCGTGATAAATAACATAAGTGAGAAGCATATAGTCCATGTGGCTTCGGTGGCAGGGAATGTAAACAATTTCGTGACCAGCATTGGCAAGTTCTCGAATGCGCTGGGCATGACCCACACTGATCCCGTTATAAATTTTATTCCAAATAAGAGTGAGGAGTCGGTCGCCGAAACGAACTAAGCCTTCACGATAGTCTGCTGATATCTCTTCCAGATAGCCTAAGGCCTCTTTCTTAACTGCAGCTGGCGCTAGGTTTTTCTCGCTTGCTTGCGCTGCCATTGCACGTTTTACTGACTCTGAACCCAATACTGCGTTGTTTCTTTCTAATTTATCTAACAAGGTGGGGCCAGTCATCGCTTGGCGTTTTCGATGAAAGTGAAAGTTGGCTAGCCTAATCAATTTATGCGCAGTATTTTCATCATCTCCACCTAAATTTGCCATCTCTCTAGACGATACGGCAGGACTATAATTGATGAAATTGTCTCTACCCAAAAACAATACGATAAAGAGTTTTCGCAACCAAGAGGGTGTCGCATTATCAACAATTAAATCGGTGAAATCAGGTTTAGAACGCTCCGGAGCTCGACCCCAAGTAATATAGACAGGAACAATTTGCAGATCTAACGCTTCATGTTCTCGATGTAATTGGAAAAATTGGGTAAAAGCTTTCTCAATGCCAGTTTCCGATGGGTTTTTTCGAAAAATTGGGCGGATACCTTTTAGAAAGTAGCAACGTTGATAATCATGCTGATTAATCTGTATCGATTTGTTGGGGGTAGGAAGGCCCAAGCGCGACGTTGATTTTGCCAATGCAAGTTGGTCGGTCACAGAATCAGAAGGCAACAAATAAACAATTGGCTTACTTGGGTCAATGCCCAACTCTTTGAGGTCAGCCGGAACATCTTTAGACCTAACCAGTATAGAAACGGGTAAGGCAAATACTTTTAAGAGCGCTGTGCGCATCCAAGACATGAATACAAACCTGAAAATCAATAAAACCGTGATTAGTGTATCACATAATTCCTTGCATTAAGTTGTTGCACCTTGAGCTTGATTAGGCGTAAGCATCTGTATATACTTTAAATAACTGTATGAATTAACAGGCTGTTTATGCGTCCACTTACTCAACGGCAAGAAGAAGTTCTGAACTTAATTAAAAGTACATTGCAAGAAACGGGCATGCCGCCAACACGAGCCGAAATCGCCAAACAATTAGGTTTTCGTTCGGCTAATGCGGCGGAAGAGCATCTAAAAGCCTTAGCAAGAAAAGGGGTCATTGAAATGTTACCGGGTACCTCTCGAGGAATTCGTGTACATGCCGACCATGCTGATGAACCAGATGAAACGTTACAGGGCTTACCGCTTATTGGTCGCGTCGCCGCGGGCGAGCCTATTTTGGCACAGGAGCATGTGGAGTCGCATTATCAGGTTGATCCTATGTTATTTAAACCCGGTGCTGATTATCTGCTTCGCGTTAATGGCGAAAGTATGAAAAATATCGGTATTTTGGATGGTGATTTACTGGCCGTCCATAAAACTACCGAAGCGAGCAATGGCCAAGTTGTGGTCGCTCGTTTAGACGACGAAGTTACCGTGAAACGTCTTGAGAAAAAAGGCAATCGAGTGGTATTGCATGCTGAAAACGACGATTTTTCACCCATCAATGTCGACCTCACCATTCAACCCTTTCATATTGAAGGTCTTGCTGTTGGTATCATTCGAAATTCTGATTGGATGTAGTTTAAAATGAAGGCTGACGAATCACCCTTCACATCCTCTAGCAGTGAAATGGTTACCATTCGCAGAGCAAGGTCGGACGACAAGGAGCGCGCAGTCGAATTGATCACAATGGCTGCAGAGTCTTTGCTGACCCTTATCTTTGGTAATGGAGATAAACAACAAACAAAAGCCTTTCTTTATTCTGCTTGGAATATTGAGTATGGTCAATTTGGGTTTGGTCAGCATACGGTAATTTGTCTAGACGACGTACCGGTTGGCATTTGTACGCATTGGCAAAAGCAAATGCCTGATATTTTTGCAAAGCATACTGCAAAATCAATTGTCGACTTTTTTACACCAGAACAAGCGCAACAAGTTATTATGCGCTCAAAAGCGGCAACCTACGCCATTCTTATTCCTCCCGAAGACGCCATGATTATTGGGCATGTCGCTGTTTTACCTGCACATCGTCGCTGCGGATTTGCTGAAAAGTTAGTTAACTATATTGCTCAGCTTTCTCGAGAGCAGGGAAAAAATTGTTTGGGCCTAGATGTTGAAGAAGACAACGCATCGGCTATTCAGTTTTACACCCAGTTAGGATTTTCAAAAGATGAGTCAGGGCCGGATCGCAGCCCCTTTGTTCATATGAAGATGGCTCTATAGCGCAGTCACCTTTGTCTTAATTGGGGTAAATTCCTTTTTCATTGGCAACAAAGAATGGCTGAGAATACCAATAATACCTCCCTTTTTGACTTAAGCTAGGAGCAGTACAATTTACCCTAGAACGACCTATTGGCAGCCTAGTGTCATTGTTTACAGATAGGGTGTTGCCTTTCTTTATAACTTTAACAGGGTCCCCGGCGAAGAAACATTGAATTTGACTAAGCGTTAAATCATCAGATTTTACTGTAAATGAAAAGGCGAGCTTAGCCCCTAAAGGATGTTCCGGGTTTTGGGGGTGGCGGGTAGTAATGGGCATTGCAAAGCTCGCTATTTTAGTTTTTAAGGAACCCATATTGGCGTAGATACCTGCAGCAGGAAAACGAGTCAGCGCAGCAAATGACGAATTTGAGCTGATGCCGCCAGAATGCTGAGCAAAGCCAATGTAGTCTTCTTGTAACAACTTATCTGCCAGTACTTGGTTGTATTCACCAAAGGGATAAGCCAACCATTTAGGGACGTCTCCCAACTGGTTTTCAAGTTGTTGTTGAGCGGTTTCCACATTGTTCCAAACGCGTGAAAGCCATTGCGATTGTGTTTCTTCCGATAACTTGGTGAGCATATGGAGGTGATCCATAGTGTGATTGGCTATGGTAACACCTTGTTTTTGCATGTCAGCTAGTTGCTGCCAAGACAGCTGTCCTTTTTCTCTTCCTATACGCGCAGGGTTTACAAAAACGGTATAGGGCATTTTTCGCTCTGAAAGCAGGGGATGGGCGTTTTTTAAAATATTGTCGTAACCATCATCAAAAGTTATTGCTATTGAATTCGGTTGAAGTGCCTTGCCTGTTTTTAGTCGAGACACAATTTCTTTAAGCGGCACAACATTAAACGATTCAGCGATGAAATCGAGATGTTGCTCAAATTGTTTTTTGCTTAAGCTCGTGCTTGCTGGCGTGGTGCTGGAAACATGATGATAAACTAAAATCACAGCGCTTTGGGTAAGAATATCGCTGTCTTCGACAGCCTGTACATTAATGGATATCAGTAAAAAACCCAAAAGCATATTCATGCTAGAATAAAGGGCTTGACGCAAACGAAGTAAGCACTTTCGAATTGTTTTCATATGAGTTCCACAGGTTAAAACGATGTCGATAATAAGAATAGCCTTATTAGGTGGCTGGCGATCACATCGGCATATTTTGAGTTTGGCTTTACCCATGATACTAGCAAATATTACCGCTCCTTTGGTAGGTTTGGTGGATACGGCTGTATTAGGGAGAATGGAATCGGTTACTGCACTTGCGGGTGGAAGTATAGCGGCGTTTATATTTACGCAAATTATTTGGGTGTGCGGCTTTTTAAGAATGTCTACGACGGGAGCGTCTGCCGAGGCTTTTGGTCATGCTAGTGTGCAAAAAAGCGCAAAAATACTATGGCAAAGCTTAGGCTTGGCTGTGAGTTTAGGGCTAATATTGTTTGTATTTCAGACGATTATCCTGACCATCGGGTTAAGCTTGTCATCCCTAGAATACGATGCAAATCAAGTGGCTAGTGACTATTTTACCGTAAGAGCCTATAGCTTTCCTATCTCTTTGGGTAATATGGTTTTGGTGGGGTGGCTTATAGGACATCAACGAACAAAACCTGTTCTCTTTATTCAAATAGCGGGCAACGGCTTAAATGTCGCCTTAAACATAATCTTTGTTTATTTATTCGATTTAGGCGTGGCAGGGGTTGCATTGGCGACGGTTGGCGCTGAACTCGTTATGTTCACTTTGTACTTAAACCGTTGCTTTAATATTTCTGCCTCGTTAGTGCCAAAGTTACAGTGGTTTACATTCAGCGCACTGGTTTCTTTGCTCGGCATTAATGCGAATCTTTTTTTACGCAACGTAATCTTACAAGTTTGTCTTGCCACAATGATACTAAAAGGAGCCCAATACGGTGTAGTGGAAGCAGGCATCAATGCTTTATTGATGCAGTTTTTTGCGCTCATTGCTCTGGGCTTAGACGGTGTGGCCTTCGCGGTAGAGGCCATGGTAGGAAAAGCAAAAGGACAAAACAATCGACTGCGATTTGCACAGTGCTTGACTCAAGGTCTGTTTTGGTCGTTGACCTTTGCCTGTATCTACGCTTGTTTATTTTTTCTTTTCGGGCAAGAAGTAAGCGGTTTATTAACGACCCATCAAGCTATTCTTAAAGCTTTTCAAGATTATATTTTTATTGTCATTTTGTTGCCTTTACTCGGACATTGGTGCTTTTTTTTTGATAGCGTTGCTGTGGGATTATCATCAGCAAAAGTCATGCGTAATAGCATGTTAGTCAGTGCTGTGTTCGGATTCATGTTGTTTGCATGGCTGTTCAGAGACATGCAAAACCTTGGATTATGGGTCGGAATGTTGGCTTTTTTAACGCTACGCGGCCTTACGTTGGGTGCTTGGGTTTATACCCAGTACTTTATTTGTCGGAAGAGTTTGATTTAATCTGTGTGGTTTGTTTACGTGCAGAATTCAGCCCTTGCATGCTGAGCCTATGCAAAAGCATAGGGATGTACCCGGTCATAGCATATGCAAAGCCGCTTCCTAAAATCGCAATGGCAAAATACATAATTTCTTGCTGCTCAGGAGGGCTAAGCAGCAATAAGATTAACCCAATAAAAAAGACGGCTAAACCTTTTAAAAAGCGGTTCCAGCCTAGTTTGGGATCAGTAGTAAGAATGTTCACCCGCTAAGTGCTCAGTTGCGTCTTTTACGCCTGTTATTTCGTTGGGGAACGCTTCAAGCATTTGTTTTTCAATGCCTTCTTTCAATGTAACGTCTACCATCGAGCAGCCGTTACAACCGCCTCCAAACTGTAATACAGCGATGCCGTCATCAGTGATCTCAGTCAGTACAACTTGTCCGCCATGGTTAGCAAGTTGTGGATTGACGTCAGATTCAATCATGTAATTTAGACGGTCAATCAACGGGGCATCGTCATCGACTTTTCGGGCTTTTGCGTTCGGCGCTTTTAAGGTTAACTGCGAGCCCATTTTGTCAGTAACAAAATCAATTTCTGCTTCTTCTAGAAATGGCGCGCTCTCTTCGTCAACGACAGCGTTAAAGCCATTAAAAGTCAAAGACGTATCGGTTTTCTCCACTGCATCTGGTGGGCAATAAGACACACCACACTCGGCAGAGGGTGTGCCAGGGTTTACTACAAATACTCGAATATTTGTACCGGGCTCCTGTTTCGCCAAGAGTTTAGAAAAATGGGCTTGTGCCGCTTCCGAAATTGCTATCATGATTCACCTAACAGATAAATAACTTTGGTATCAGAATTACACGTCGTGTCGTGTTACTATGAATATGGTATCAAATTTACTTGAGTAAAACACTCAAGTATTAAAAATAGTTATAATAAGAATAAGGAAACTTGGATTGAAAAATTTAGGCACCTTCGTACTGCTTCTATTTGTGTTTTCGTGTGGTTCAACCAAAAATGTCATTGCTAACGTTAAACCTCATTTAGTCACTGGAATGCCAGCAGAAAAGTATCTGCCCGAGAATACGACTTTCAATCCGGCGGTGCCGTCACCAGAAGCTTTTTTAGGATTCGACATCGGTAAATGGCATATTCGGCATGATCAGCTTGTAGCTTACATGTATAAGCTAGCTGAGAGCTCTGACAGAGTAAATATTGAAGTAACGGGGCGCACCCATCAAGACAAGCCTTTGCTGTTATTGACTATTTCTAAGCCTAAAACAAAACAACAAATAGAGAGTCTTAGGCGAACACACATTGAAAATATTGCGAATAAACGCAAACCCAACTCCGATTCACCGTTAATTTTCTACACCGGTTACAGTATTCATGGTAATGAACCCTCTGGTAGTAATGCTGCCTTGGTACTGGCTTATTATTTAGCTGCTGGCTCGGATGAGCGTATTGATAAGCTCCTCGATAATGCGATTGTTTTGTTCGACCCAGCCCTTAACCCTGATGGGCTTTCTCGTTTTGCGCACTGGGCAAACATGCATAAAGGTTATCAATTAAATGCCTCTAGTTATCACAGAGAGCACAATGAAAACTGGCCATCAGCGAGAACCAACTATTATTGGTTTGATTTAAACAGAGATTGGTTATTACTCACTCACCCTGAATCGCAGGCCAGGATTGAGCAGTTTCACAAGTGGCGACCACATATATTGACTGATTTTCATGAAATGGCGACAGATGGCACCTATTTCTTTCAACCTGGTGTGCCGTCTCGCACTAATCCCCTCACGCCAAATGAAAATGTAGAGCTGACGAGCTTACTTGCACATTACCATGCCAAGGCCTTGGACAAACAAAACCAACTGTATTTTACCGAGGAGGGCTTCGACGATTTTTATTATGGTAAAGGTTCAACGTATCCTGATGCACATGGGAGCGTGGGCATTCTTTTTGAACAGGCAAGAGTTAGAGGTCACGTTCAAGCGTCTATCAATGGCGACTTAACGTTCACTCAAACTATCCAGAATCATATAACAACGACATTCAGTTCAATTGATGGCGCCTTAGAAAACAAACAACGGCTTCTTAATTATCCCGCTAGCTTTGCGCAACAAACCGATGAATTAATCAAGCAAGATAAACAGGCTGGCGTCTTGCTTATTCAACCAAAAGACACCTTTCGCTTCGAACGTATGCTCGACAAATTAGATGCACACCAAATTCACTATCATGTAGTGACCCGCTCTACCGTCATAAAAGAGCAGAAAGTTAAGGCGAACGGTGCCGTTTACGTTCCCTACAACCAAGCCCAATATCGTCTTATTAAATCAATTTTTTCGGAACGCACATCGTTTCCCGACAACACGTTTTACGATGTGTCTAATTGGAATATGCCACTCGCGTTTGATATTGACTATCATGCCTTGTCTTCTCGCGAAGCAAAGTCTCTGTCACTCGCGCAAGGTCGAGTGAAGCTAGCAAAACATGAATATGATGATGAGTTTGATGATGCGGTGGCGTTAGCATTTGAATGGCATCATTATCAAGCTCCCGCACTGGCAAATCGTTTATTAATGGAGGGATACACCCTTCGTGTGGCTGGTAAAGCGTTCTCATCAAAAATTAAAGGCGAAGAACATGAGTTTGCTGCAGGTACGGTGATTATTCCAAAGGCATTTAACCCAAGTAACATGGCTCAAGTGTCGAAATTCGCTCATGAGTTTTCATTGCCGCTATGGTCGATAAAAACAGGATTGACTCCTAAAGGGATTGATTTAGGAAGTCGAAACATGATCCCACTTACATTGCCGAAAGTGCTATTACTTGGTGGCGAAGGCACGTCTGAATATGAGGTGGGAGAAATCTGGCATTATTTTGATACTCGCGTGGGCATGCCTGTCACCCTAATTGATCAAGAAGAGCTCTCTCGTGTCGATTTGAATCAATTTACTCATATTATTGCAGCAAATGGTCGTTATCGAGAATGGGATGAGCGCGCAAATAGCAATCTAGAGGCTTGGCTCAATGAAGGTGGCACGCTTATCGGACAGAAAACCGCATTGCGTTGGTTTGAAAGTCGGGATTGGTTGGATGTGAGTATTGTTAGTCAACGTGATGTTAATTCTGCGTTTGATATTTCTTCTTTAAAGTATGCGGATATTGATGAGCTTTCCTCGAAAAAACGTATTTCAGGTGCTGCTTATATGGCAAGTGTTGATTTAACCTATCCCTTATTTTTTGGTTTGGAAAATGACAGGCTGCCGTTTTTTAAGACCTCTAATTTAATTGTGGAAAATACTCAAAATCCATTTGATACCTTCGCAACCTATACCGACGATCCATTGGTGGGAGGTTACACCTCAAACGAGTTAATTGAAAAAGTAGCAGGTAGTGCAGCGGTAGTGGTTCAGCGAAGAGGCAAGGGGCGAGTGATTGCGTTTGTCGATAACGTTAATTTCCGAGGTTATTGGTTTGGCACCAGCAAACTGATGGGCAATGCGGTATTTTTATCAGGCTTAATGAATTAAGACAACATGCCCGTGGGTGGAGTGGCTGCCAAACACCAGGCATGTATTTTCAAATTGGGGTTGGCTTCTTGAAGGGCAGTGGCGGCTAAACGCAGCGTACTGCCTGTGGTAGTGATATCATCAACGATGACCACCGTTGAAACGGAAGCGGGCAAACGCGAGGCAATAAAGCGTTTTTTTCGTTGTAGTCGTTTTGTTCGCGACAAACTTCTTTGATCTATGAGGCTGCTTGCAACGTGCAAGTGCTTAGATAAGTTTTGAATACTCAGTTGTTTACATAAATGTTGCGTTAATATTCCTGCAGGATTATATCCCCTTGTAAAATGCTTCCATTTACCTTGTGGCATCGCAATGAGAGCGTCTGGTCTTAATACGTTGCTATTGTTGAATGCGAATGTAATAAACCACTGCGATAATAAGCGGCAAAACTGTGGCCGAAGTTTAAATTTGACGAGGTGGATGAGTTCATCAAGGGGCCAAGCATACCAATTTAAGATGGTGAGTTGCTGAATCATTGCTCTGTCTTGTATGTCTACAAGAACAGGATGATGCTCACTTGGAACGTGCTTAACGACGGTTTCACAATCGAACTTGCAAGTATTACAAATAATGGTTGCGCTATATTGTTTGCATAAAATGCATGATTGATTAAACATTGAATCGTTAAACTCACGCGTGGTTGTACGCAGGGATTGAAAATGAATAAGCATATACAACATGCTGCTCTAAATGTACGGACCTATGGTTCAGGTTTCGATTTGGTTTTGCTGCATGGCTGGGGAATGAACTCAGGGGCGTTTAACCATTGGCTGCCCTATCTTGAATCAGAATGCAGGGTAACAATGATAGACTTGCCCGGTTTCGGCATGAATCATGATATCTGCATCGATTCGTATGGTCTTCATGATATGGCTACCTTAATTGAGCGTTTTGTTCCGCAAGGTGCCATTTTAATTGGATGGAGTTTAGGCGGCCTTATTGCTCAACAAATAGCGATTCAACACAAAAGTCTATTGTCGGGTTTAGTTACCATTGCTTCTTCGCCTTGTTTTCCTCAGCAATGTGGATGGGCTGGAGTCAGGCCTGAATTATTGCGAACGTTCCAAGAACAATTGGCATTGAGCTACAACAAAACGTTAGATCGTTTTCTGGCGATTCAGGCAATGGGGTGTAAGGACCAAAGAACACAAGTTAAACAGCTTAAAAAAGCAATTAGCGCTTATCCTAATCCTAAGCAAAGCGCGCTTAAAAAAGGGCTTGAGATACTTGAATTTGCCGACATTCGTCAATCAATCGGCAAGATAACCGTTCCTACACTGCGCATTTATGGAAAGCGAGATACTTTAGTGCCTATTAGAGCGGTTGATGATATTCATCATTTGCACCCACAATCTGATTGTGTGATTTTATCAGACGCTGCACATGCTCCCTTTATTTCCGAACCCGATAAAACGACTCAGTTACTCCTTCAATTCACCGCAGATCTTGCACCGTTAAAAAAATATAGAAAATTAAAATAGTGCCGATACATGTTTTGATTGGCAATAATCTCATTCGTCTGCCATATTCTTAACGTTAACCTTACTTTCTGCCTTTGGAGCGCAACAATGCTAGTGTTTAAATCTTCCCTCAGCAAAGCCAAAAATGACTTAAATGAACAGCTCGGGATCAATAAAGAATTAAACACTCGGCTCGATGAACTTGAAAAACAGAATCATGCATTGGAGGAGGCGCTAGCGAAAGCGTCTCACGAAAGTGCGTCATCAGGCAATGAACCCTTGATTGAGAGTATGTTAGGGTCTTTTGCTCAAATACATGCGATGAGAGACGCAATGCAACAAGCGCTTCATCATAGCGAGACACAGAGCGATAGTGACGTTGATGTGACGGGGTTATTTAATCAATCAGGGTCTTCGTTAAAAGAGATCATGAAGAACATGGAGTTATTAAGTTCAAGGATGTCCCAAATGAGCCAAAGTATTTCTGGGCTTAGCGAAACTGCCGATAATATCAACAAGTTTGTGAGCACAATCACCAGTATTTCAGATCAAACCAACTTGCTCGCGCTCAATGCAGCAATCGAAGCGGCGCGAGCTGGAGATGCAGGTAGAGGCTTCAGTGTAGTGGCTGACGAAGTAAGGGCTTTAGCAACAGAAACCAATACGTCCGCCAGTGAAGTTGCAGATTTAGTTCAAAAAATTATTCAGTCTACAAAAGAAGCCGTGGATGCAGTGGGTGAATTGAAGAATAACAATGACCATTTGTCAGAGGGTGTAACGACCCTTAATGCGAGTTACGATGAAATTGTGACACGTTGTAATACGATGCAAGATAATCTTACGAAGTCTTCAAGCGGCACATTTGTTCAAGCGATGAAACTTGAACACCTTGCATGGAAATCAGCCATATATTCTACGCTTTGTAGCCAAAAGAGTGCACCGTCTGATGATGCATTTACACCGTCTTCTTCTCGTCTTGGGCAATGGATGTCAGAGCAATCGGGAAAAGCCATTGCTAATACATCTTCGTTTAAAGATTTGTCACACATACTGACTAAAGTGATGAAAGAAGGGCATAATGCGGTTACTGCTTACAAAGACGGTAACGAAGCAATACAAAGAAACCATCTTAAAGGCATGGAAAATGCCAGCGCAGATTTAATGAAAATAATCGATCGTTTGGCCCCTGAGCGATAAGCAACTATTCAATAGATGAATGGGCTTGGGTGAAGGGAATTCACGTGATAAAGTTATTTTGGATTTAAATAATAATAAAAAAGCCTAAGGCTTTAAATTTAGTAGTAAGCGCGTGAAGTTATGAATAAAGCCATACGGAGGCCCTTCGTTTGGCTTCTTATCTTTTTTTCTTTGAGTGTATCGTTAACAGTCTTCTCTCAAGAGCGGAGTGTAATACCGAGTATCACTCGAAATTTTGCTCCCTTGACTGGCGTAGAGTCGGTTTCCGATACTTATATTCTAGATACCTTAGAAGATAGTTATGGTTTGCTTTGGTTCGCATCATCGGGCGGATTAGTGCAATTCGATGGTTATGCTAGTCAGGCTTTCTTATACGAAGCAGACAACGACAACAGTCTTCCCAATAACGTTGTTCGAAAATTGCTCCTTACTAAACGAGGTGTTCTTTATGTCGGCACCTTAGAAGGCCTAGCCCGTTTTAATAGACAAAACGAAACCTTTACTCGCATTCCTGTTAAGTTTTCTGACATCAATATTGATGTGGTTGATATTGCCGAGTCACAGAATGGGCAGTTATTAGTCTTGGCATCAGACGATATTTATTATCTTGATGACGACGGGCTAAGTCTTATAGAGCTGAATAAAAACGTAAAGTATCCTCAAAGTATGTCTTCCATCTTAGATGAGCCAGACAAAATATGGATAGGTACTTACAATAATGGTGGCTATATTTACGACAAAACACAAAAGCAGTTGTTCTCATTAGATAATGCAAATCCTTGGTCCCTAAACATACCTTCCGATGGTTTAAGAACGGTCAAGCGCATAAAAGGCAAATATTGGATGGGAACTGATGAAGGGCTTGTGTACTACAAAAATGGCTTATATTTGCCGCCTATTACCTTTCAAACCAAAAAACCAGTGTTTAGTATCATCCTTACGGATAAAGGTCTTGTCGCGATATCAAACGCAGAAATGTTAGAAATTAATGAAAACAATAGCAACTATGACTTAGTCAGTGAAAGTTACTTTGAATCTGGCGGGCTGTTCTCATTTTTCCTAGACAGCAACGATACATCTTGGTTAGGTACAGACAGTGGTGTTAAGTTCAAGACAACGCATCAAAACACGCTACCTATTGTTGCTGCTAAGCCCTTAATGCAAAACGATAAAAATCAAGCGGAGCTAGATAGTCTTGATATTTGGGGTATTGATGAAGATTCAAAAGGCAACATATGGAGTGCATCACAGGCTTCTGAAATTCAGAGATATGACTTATCTACCGGACAGTTAACGCGGTTTGAAACCTTTGACGATATCAAACTATGGGATTTAGTGGTCGATGATAACGACCAACTTTGGGTAGCAGCAGGCGAAGCAGGTATTCACAAGGTGACTGTGACATCCGCTAATATGCTTCCTGATTGCGAACAAGTAGTCGATCACGTTGTTTACAGTATCCATCATTTTAATAATAAGTTGTGGTTTGTGGATGCAGAAAATTATTTATCGTTCTTTGATACTAACAGCGATGATAAAACCGCACAGCGCTCTCTATCTCTTGATGATATGGTGAACCCTAGAGTTATCCAAATCGATAGTCAACAACGCCTATGGTTATCGGGTCAAAACAGCACAAGAGTGTTCGACTTAAAAACGGGCACCGAAATACAGACGCCGTCGTTTTATAAGCAACTCAGTACCTTGGTGGGTGTATTTGAACAGGATTCAGAATTATGGCTGTTAACGCATAATGTCGATCTAGTGCGAGTTGAACCTTCAACGTTATTGGTCATTAATCAATTATCAATGAACACGGCGGGCGAGAAAGCCTATTCAGGTCTGGCTGGAAAAAGAGGTCTCTGGGTTGCCAGTAACTCGTCGATAGCGCTTATCGATTTACAGAAGAAACACAGAGCGTTCGAAATTAATACGGCCCAGTTGCAACATAACAAATTATATGAAGGTGTTTCACTCAAAACTAAAAGTGGGTACTTTATTTTCGGAGGAAAGTACGGTTACAACATTTTCAATCCTGAGCAATTTGTCTACCAAAACAATACAAAGGTGGCTACACGGGTTCCTCAAATACGTGAGTTTAGGCTTAATTCTCAAAAAATGCCGTTTAATGAAACACAATCGCCCTTGTCCAAGCCTATTTATCTGATGGATGCCATAGAACTTAGATATATCGATAAACGATTTTCTTTTGGCTTTGCGTTAACAAACCCACAGTTTCCTGAACAAGTAGAGTATCGATACAAGCTCAATGGTTATGACACGGAATGGCTAAACAACACCGAATTTTTAGGTAGAAATGCCGTGTTTTACAACTTGCCTTGGGGAAAGTATTTTCTTGAAGTGCAAGCGAAAGAACCTTCTAAATTATGGTCTGAATCGAAAAAGCTAACAGTTACCATTCTGCCACCACCTTGGTTTTCAACACCTGCTGTAGGGCTATACGGAGCTTTGTTCATACTATGTTGTTTCTTTGCGTTTAGGCAATGGAAGAACCGCTCTATCTCCCGGAAACGCATTTTGGAATCGGAGGAGCGATTAAAACTGACATTGTGGAGTAGCGGTGATGAACTGTGGGATTGGGATATAGCGCGAGGCCAAGTACACCGCTCAAACACCTGGGGCAGTATTGATTTTCCACAGGACGATATTCGCACCAATTCGGCTTATAACGGCAATGTCCATGAGGCCGATATAGACAATGTAACGTCAGCATTAAACGCGCACCTTCGAGGAGATACCGAATACTATCAAGTGTCTTATCGTATTATAAACTTTAAGAAACAATGGTTGTGGGTCTTAGACAGAGGCAAGGTGGTTGAACGTGATCATAATCGTCAAGCACTAAGAATGACCGGTACACTTAAAGACATTCAGTACTTAAAAGAATCCGAAGAGCAGTTTCGTCTTTTCGAGCGTTCATTTGAAAATATTTCTGAAGGCGTATTTATTACCGACACGGCTTTTAAATTTATTTCAGTGAATACCGCTTACTGTAAGTTCACCGGCGAAACAAAGGAGAGAGCACTTGCATCTTACCTATATTTTCACCAATATCCTGCGGCATTTACCGAGGAGGTGAGAAAGTCCTTATTCCATAAGCACAACTGGTCGGGCGAGATTGAATCAAAACGCATAAACGGTGAAAGCTATGAAATTGAACTCAATATCGATGCAGTTATCGACCCTGATGGGAATGTAAGTCATTACGTCGGGGTGTTTTCGGATATCTCAGAGCGAAAAGCTACAGAAAAAGAGCTACTTAAACTTTCCAATGCCGACCCGTTAACCGAGTTGCCCAATCGGTCTTTTTTCCAAGCGTCGCAGCAGAATTTGGTGCGAAAAGGTGAACCGCACAGTTTGCTTTGCTTGGATATGGACAACTTTAAAAAAATAAACGATTCGCTAGGGCATCAAACAGGCGATGTGCTAATCAAACAAATTGCTAAGCGATTACAGCGCTTAATCGGCAATACAGCGACATGTTATCGACTAGGCGGTGATGAATTTAGCATACTGGTCGAAGAAGAAGGGGATATCCACCGCATGGCGCATTACGCGCAATCTGTGCTAGATAACCTCTCGCGGCCATTTATCATTAATAAACAAGAGTATGTATTGAGTGCGAGTGTGGGGATTGCTCAATTCCCTTATGATGGCGTTACGCCTCAAGAGTTGCTTAAAAATGCTGACACCGCCATGTATTTCGCGAAAAATGCGGGTGGAAATGCATATAAATTTTTTAGCAGTGAGATGAATCAATCAGCGGTTCGCCAACTGCAAATCGAAAACTTAATTCGACAGGGCCTAAAAGACGATTTATTCACTGTTTTTTATCAGCCAAAAGTGGACATCGCTTCTGGGCGTTTAGTGAGCATGGAAGCATTGGTGCGTTTTGAGCACCCTGAAAAGGGGATTGTACCTCCCGGTCAATTTATTCCTCTTGCTGAGCAGTCTGGACAAATTGTTGAAATTGGTGATGTGGTGCTCGAAAAAGCCCTTCGAGATACTAAACGATGGGTTGATGCAGGCTTATTTACTGGCAGAGTCGCGGTGAATATCTCAGCAAAGCAATTTGAACAGTCTAACTTAGATGAAAAAATTGAACTTCTGCTTAAAAAAGTGGGTATCTCGTCAATGCATTTAGAGTGCGAAATCACGGAAGGTACATTAATGGAAAACCCCGAAGATGGCTTGGCGCTTATGGAACGTTTAAGGAACAGAGGCGTACATCTCGCCCTAGATGACTTTGGTACGGGCTATTCATCTCTTGCTTATTTGAAACGCTTTCCTTTAAACACCCTCAAAATCGATAAAGCTTTTATCGATGATATTGCTCATTCGAGTCAAGATCGACATATGGCCGCCGCCATTATAAACATCGCCCATAACCTAGGTTTAACCGTAGTCGCAGAGGGAGTAGAGTATGAAGAGCAGCTTGAGATCCTAAGGCGCTATGATTGTGAGACCCTCCAAGGCTACTTGTATTCCAAACCGTTACGCAGTGATAAATTTGAAAAATTGCTACTAGAGAATATGAATCTGAAACAGTTTTTAAGTGCGTCTTATGGGGC
>CAYSDZ010000008.1:25889-110612 GCA_964429915.1 uncultured Alteromonas sp. | reverse complement strand
TTAATACACATTCTTACCCACAAACCCTTTAAACAAGGTAAACACAACAATTTTGAAATCCATCCATATCGACCAGTTTCTAATATAGTCGAGGTCGTATTGAATGCGCATTTCCATTTTTTCGTCGGTATCTGTTTCACCGCGCCAACCATTCACCTGTGCCCACCCTGTTATGCCAGGCTTCATTTTGTGGCGTAACATATAATACTTAATTTTCTTTCTATACTCTTCGTTGTGGCTAACCGCATGAGGTCTGGGGCCAACAACCGACATACAACCTTGCAGCACATTAAAAAATTGCGGCAATTCGTCTAATGACGTTTTTCTTAAAAACGCGCCAACCGGCGTAATCCGTGCGTCGCCCTTAGTGGCTTGTTTAACGACTTCACCATCATCCATAGCTCGCATGCTTCTAAACTTCCATACCTTGATTTTTTTCCCATCCATGCCATAACGCGATTGCTTAAAAATAATAGGCCCTTTGGATGTCGTTTTTATGGCAATTGCGATGATAAGCATAGGAATAGCAATAAGTGCCAGTATCGACAATGCTAAAAATACATCTTCCATACGCTTCATAACGGAATAGCCTCCACGCATCGGCGTGTCGTACACACTTATGGTTTGCATTTCCCCTACGTGCCCGATTCTTGCGTGCAACAATTGATAGGTAAACATATCGGGTATCAAGTGAACGTCTACCGTTGTATCCCCCAAGCTGCTCAATATTTCGTCTATTCTGTTTTTAGATGTAAAAGGCAAGGCAATAAAAACAATTTCAAGCTTGTTTTGTTGTGCCAGTTCAACAGCATCTTGTATGCCACCCTTGTATAAGTGGAGGTATTTCTCATCAAGCCTGCTGATATCGCGCTGGTCGAACACTGCCTCTAATTTATATCCCGTTTCGGGGTTTCCATATATTTGATCAGCAAGTTCTCTGCCCCTAGGTGTAAGGCCAATTATGCCAACGCACCTTGTGTTGTAGCCTTTTCGCCTTACTTTACGAAGGTAATAACGAAAAACAGAGCGCCATGAACATAAGCATATAAGCGTAACCAGCACCCATAAACCCAAAGCGAAACGCGAATACTCTTCGCTTTGCTTGGTAAAGAAAAGGAATGTGAAGACGGGGAAAATAGTTAATAGCCAACTCACCGTTGTATAAAACAGCATTTCCTTGAAAGAACCCGCTCGCCACGAGCGATATAACACAAAGAGCTCTGCAAAAAACAGATATGCCATGTTGGCTATTAGAGCAATGACAATGTAATCTTTTGGAAAGCGCCCTAAATAAGCTAGGCTACTGAAAATAAGACCAAATTGAATGAATAAGATATCAACTAGCCTATACATAAAAGCAAACTGATTAAGATTATTACGAATAAACCCATCTGACTGACTCATAAACCATCCCCTGGTAATGGCATCTTAAATAAACCCATTCACTTATAATCTACTGAATGAGTTTTAGAAACCTTACTACTTACCGAACTTACTGATAGTTGAACTGCAAGCTTACACCAGTTCTAACACAAGTCTAACAAAATAATTCTTAATGTAAAACTTACGTGACGCTTGAACCAGAACAGCAGAGAAAACTAGCAAAACTAATGCCTAATGGTAGAGTTGGATCAAGAGAAGCTCTTCCGTTCCCATCTTCGCAGGTTAGCGCACCATCTCGATGCATTTGCACCATTTTACTACTCTTTTCATTCACTCAAATAGTTGTTTTACAATGGAAGCAACGACTTCTGGCAAATGTTCCAATCCGCTAGAATAACTTAATTCATATATAGGCACCCGTTCGACAAAGTGTGCTAATCGATGAAATCGGTTTTGTTCTAAATTTAACGACCTGTATGCATCTGCCAACATACTGTTTTGTATTAATGTCATTAATGCAACGCTAGCGGGCTTATGAGTTATTTTTATTGCAGCTGCGTGATTCTTTGACGAAACGTGCCTATTCAGTATAAATGCAGCGCTAATGGGAACTGTCTGATTGAATTGAATGTTTGAATTAACTTGGATCTCAGTTTTAGCAAAACGAGCATGAACTTTGTTTTGACTTTGGATGCTTAAATTTTTACTTAAGTGTTCTGCACTGTCAGGCCATAAGCGTAACTTCGCCCAACTCGGATAAGTATAAAAGCCTAATTCGTTACTTAAATGCAATGCAACCATATCGTCGGTGATTAACTCGAAGCCATGCGAAACCATACTTGCGCTTAGTGAACTTTTACCCATTCGACTTGGTGCAATTAGCAACACACCTTTACTGTCTTTAACTAAGGTATTCGCATGAATGCAGGGAACAGCATGTTGCTCTAAAAACAAAGACGCACCGAAGGTTTGTAAGTAATGTTCAAAGCCGGTCCCACCTTGTTGCCAGTAAATCGCTAAGTTTGACTTATCAAAACAGAATTGCCCTTTTCCTTCACAATCTATGTTCAGAATGGTTTGGGCTCCCTGTTGGACTACATTGACATGGGTTGAATATCTTTCACCTTGGTCACTCAATTGCCAAACGGGATCCTCAATACAATCCATCGGCTTATCTAAAAATCGAGTAAGCAGTGAAAAAGGATAATCGTTACGTTTAGGTCGGTCGGATTCAGTAAAGAACTGAATACCGTGTATAGGTGTGATCATAGATTACAAGCATAAAAAAACCCCGCCATAATAGCGAGGTTTTTTAAGATTTTCTAATTATCCTTGGAAAGGATTACGCTTAGCGCTTCCGCCTTGCTCATCGGGGATGCTACCTGCAAAACCTTGAGTTAGTTCTGCAAGACTACCTGCTTTTTTCAACTCAGGCGAACGATACTCACGCTTCTGAGAAGTTTCTTGATTCATCATAACCGTTCTCCTAATTAATTATGCTAGTTTACGACGTGCCGCGAAAGCACCGCAAACAAATATTAATAAACCCACCATTGCAGGAGCAGGCACTGCTGCTACCGCGTCTGTGTCGATAACAAACTGTAACTCAGGTGGAAGTAAAGCGCCACCAGCTGAAATTGTTAACGTACCGAACAACTCGCCAGCTACTACTGCAGCACCGAACTCACCAATAACACCAGCCGTATCAGCAAAAAATGGACGGCCTGCACCACCAGGACCAGCAACACCGCCTTCTACAGGGTCAAACACAATTCCAGCAGTAATTGCATCAATAAAGATTGACACAACACCTAAATTAGAAAGGTTTGCAAAAGACCAAATACCTGCAGAAGCTTCACCGAACGTTTCACCGAAAATAGAAAGTGCAAAATCTGTGCTACTAACAGAGGCAGATTCAACACCATCAGCTGTGAGTGTAGCAACAGCTGTTGTTAGATCTTCAAAAGTAACTGTTACTTCAACGCCGTCTAGCTCGTCGGCAGTAATAACACTTACGAATGAAGCGTTTGCTTTTGCACAAGCAAAAAGCATAAAAAAACCAGCTAATAAAACTTTTTTCATAATTTATAGCCTTTCCGTTTAGTTAAAGTTATACACGTTGAAGATACATGAAAGCAAGCAAAGATTAAACCACAATTAAATAATAAAATAAAATCAGCAACTTAGCTAAAAATTTCATTTCACTTTTATTACATTAGCCATGCGCAATACGCGCATTGTAAAAAAACCTGACAACTTTGCTATTTCCCCTGCACTTATTTTCAAGGAATATTCGGCATTATATAGAAAATTATCATATTAATCATTCAGTTATTTCAATTCAACCCAGTTTCAATCAGTTGACACTAAAACAGAGCACCCATGCGCCATCGGTGCACACAATTCAACACAAGGTGACTTTTCGTTTAACTCTCCACTTAAACGCTATATAGTCCCAAGCAAGATGTGCAACAAAGATAAAGTAATCAAATCGTGATATTTTCATTCGCTTTGATATGTAATAACGAGACGCAATTAAGGGCTTGCATCGATAAGCTTGAAGCACATTATCAGCTTATATGTGTTTTTCATCATCGGCATTTTGTTAGTGGATTCTATCAGAAAAACACGCACTATAAGTCCTTAGGATCTTTAGAGGTTACACAACGGCATATACACTATGACGACCATTGCTATCAGTGGATTGCACACAGCAATACATTCTCCGATTTATTCGCTGACCCTAATTTAACCTTTGAGAGTAAAGCTAAGGCAATTGATGGTCCTTTTTGCCTTTTTAATTGGAACAAACACAGTCAAACTTTTCATGCGGCTTGCGATGCGCTAGGGCAATATACCCTGCATTACAGCCAAGTAGAGAACGGGTTTGTGTGTGCTAGCGAAGCTTCATTTATCGCCGTTCTTAAAAACGAGGTCCAACTTAATTCAGCGGCTCTCTCATGTTGGTTAGCAGGTCATCCGAATCCGAACATGAGCCTGTTTAAGCACATTCATACCCTACCTTTTGCCCATTATTTAACAGCGTCAACCGACGGTATACAGCATAAGCCATATTGGGAATTACGTTTTAGCCCCACCGCGCATACCTTAAATGATAATGAAGCTATCGAGCAATTTCATACTATTCTCAAAAATGCAGTTTCACATAATATTGGTAATGACAACCTAGCAGTGGTGAGTCAAATGAGTGGAGGACTTGACTCTTCAAGTGTTACAGCGCTAGCGGCCTTGTTTCAAAAGCAGCACAATAACGCACTGTTTTCCCTGTCTCATTATTATGAGAAAAGCCCAGAATCTGATGAAAGTGAGCTGATTGATATACTCAGCCATCATATTGGTTGCGATGAACATCATTGGATGGCGGCCGACAAAGAAGCGTACAGAGACTTTTTAAGCCTTTATCCGACCGATTTTGACAGTCCTGGTACTGTGCTTTCATCGCGTTATTTCGACGAATTTGCGCTTTGCGAGCGTCATAATGCATCACTATTATTAACCGGTAATGGTGGCGATGAGATGTGTTGGGGGCATTCATCTGCCTACTCTCAACGATTTTTAAGCGGTGACCTCGGTGTTGTGTATGAGGTGTTTAAGGCATGTAGGAAAACGGGAATGTCGTTTGTTGACGTTGCCAAAAAACTGTTTTTAAAGCCCTTGCTGCCAACGGCTTTTTTAAAGGCAGTAAGGTCAAAGAGTATTGATGTAATGGGCGACAGAGTCGCTTTGCCCACTTGGCTTCCATCAAATACTGCTGATACCGTTAAGCAGTCTTTAAATATCAATAATCCTTTTGACTCTAAAAAACAACCCGTTCATTTTGCGCGTTATCACACGGTTAAAACCAGCTCAACGTTCAATTCACTGCGCTCTTATCAAAAGGTAGGGGCGGCGCACAACATAAAAGTTGCTCATCCATTTTTTGATAAACATATCGCCCAGTTCAGTTTTGATGTAAAGCCAAAGCAGTTAATTCGAGGGCCTTTTCCCAAATGGCTGTTGCGCTCAGCAATGAATGCCTATTTACCTGAAAAGGTGTGTTGGAATACAAAAAAAACCACGTTTGACCAGCATTTTACTGGTTTGGTTAGAGAAAATGCAACGGCAATCAGGCAACTATTACGCCATGAAAAACTAGCGGATTTAGGCTTATTGGAACCCAAACCATTGCTACAACAATTCGACCATGTCGTGAACAACGCGTCCGGTTATGTCACTGTTGATTTGCTCTATGCCATTTTAACCCAATGCTGGATCACGCAACACCATAGCGATTAAATGGCGATTAAGTTTTTTTTAACAACAAACTAAATTGCTTCGACGCATCACCCCCCATCAATTTACTGTAGGTATTGGTAAGCTCTTCACTGTCGTTAATGGGTTTTCCATTCATTTCTAACCAACTGTGCGCCTCTAGCGTGCTATTTCGATCGGATTTTCTAACCCCGATACACAAATCACAGCTAACTCCATGGTGGTAAAGCAATTCTTGCGTGACTAAACATCTGCGAAGACAATTCATTTTGGCCCAGTGGTGCCTGCCCGCTTTTTCTACAATATGGATAAACGCTTGAAGATTTTGATGAAGGTGTAGGTTCGATACTTCACTTTTTGGTAGCTCAGATGGAAAAATGCGATGACGCCACCACTTGTAGGGTAGAAAACGAATACAAATGTCCCATTTTGCAAACGCAACATATGCCGAGAGCAACCACTTTTTTTGCTCCCGTGGTAGGGAATACAAGCGCTTAAGAATGGGTAGCAAGCCCAGCATCAACTAAAGCTTCGAGTAAAGACTGCGTGTCTTGCTGTGCTTGTTCCAATGTTACATCGAAGACTTCAGTAAGATAAGATGCAATTTCATCTTCACTTTTCCCAGCCTGACTTTGCTCCGCAATAATAGCGCCTACCTCATTGAGGGTAAAATAATCACCACTTTCAGGCTCAAGCAAAACCATTTCGTCTGCCACTCGTTGTAACATTACTTCTGGCTTAATCGCTATGGTAGTCATAGTTTATCTTATCTTCCTTTTAAATTAGATACGCTTTTCATCGACAACACACCATGACTCAGTTCACCCACATAATCTGCCACATTATCCAGTGAAGGATCATGCGAGATCATAATAACGGTATAGTGTGAAAACAAGGTTTCGAATTCATTTTTAAAGTTAGCACGAGCACTTTCGTCAAGCATAGACGTGGGTTCGTCCAACAACAAAATAGTGGGTTTACGCAATAGTGCTCTTGCTAGCGCCACTCGCTGCCGTTGACCACCAGAAAGCTTAATGCCCTCTTCACCCACGGGCGTGTCATAACCTTGAGGCAAGGCTTTTATTAACTGATGTAATCTTGCTTGCTTCGCAGCTTCTATCACCTTTTTGTGATCAGGCTGCCCCACCCCGTAAACGATATTATCAAAAATACTCCCATTCACTAAAAGTACATCTTGAGAGACCATACCAATGCATGCTCTTACAGACGAAGAACTGGTACTACTGATATTTTGCCCGTCTATGTAAATCGCACCTTCTTGGGGCTCATAAAAACGCATCAATAAATGCAGCAAAGTCGTTTTTCCACCGCCGTTTTTACCCCAAATCAACATGGACGATTTAGCAGGTAAGAAAAAACTCAGCTGTTTAAGTAAAGGTGCGTTACTTTTATAGCTGAAACTGACATTTTTGAACTCAACGCTACCTTCTGAAGCCACCAAGGCAACGAGCTCCCTCTCATCGGATTCACCTTGTAAATGGTAAATATCCAACAACCTACTTGTGGCTCCTGTCGTTTGCTGAACTTGTCCGTAAAGACTCGCTAAACTGCTAAGCGGTCGAGTGAAAATAAAGCCGTACAAGAGTAAACTTATCAGATCTGAAACGACTAAATCGCCTGCTTGAAATTTCAGATAACACAGCAACACAACGACTAACACGCACACCGACGAAAGAAACTGAACCATGGGAGCTAGCATAGCTTGCAAACGAAACTGCTTACTGCGCAATGTGAGGATCTCTTCGTTATGCATGCGAAATTTACGTGACTCGCTCGATTCACGATTAAATGCTTTCACCAATGAAATTGCGCCAATGTTTTCGCTTGCATGAGCAATGGAATCAGCTTGCCTTTGCACTAAGGCTTTGGCAATGGGATGCATGTTTCTGCCTACCAATTTCAACACCAAATAGACAAGCGGCCCAAGCGTACAAATTGCCAGAGTAATCAATGGATCAATCAAATACATCAATACGCCTGTGCCAATAAGAATAAGCATATTTGGCACTAAGTTTGTGAACACGCTTGACGCGAAGTAACTAACGATAGCTAGATCGTTAGTCAGCATGCTAATTACGTCACCCCGTTTGGTATTTTTAAAATATTGAATGGGTAGCATTTGAATATGGTCGTAAAGTCTGCAACTCAGACTGGCCATGATTCTGGCACCCAGTACGTTTACCTGAAAGCTAGAGAAAAACCGCAATAAGGCCTGCATGCCAAACAGTCCGATCCACACGGCTACCATTTGGTAATGTATCAAACCCAGACCACCTGGATTGTCGATAAACAACTTTGACTGTTTTCCGATAAGGTAAGGGATGCTTAAACTAACTGCAGTTTCAGCTATCATCAGTGCAATCACTGCTAGAAACGCCACGCGCTGTTCGTTAAATACCCGCTTGGCGTAGCGTAGCCTGAGCCTGTTCATTAACTGAAACCCAGTCTACTTCAACATTGGCAAAGGCATTAGCGGTGAAAGAATTTCTGCTACCCGCCTAAACAATCGCATTCGCGTTGTCCCCATACGCCAAACTAAACCAATTTCTCGATACGCTTTATCTTCGGCAGGCATGGCGTCGAGTTCAGTATTGGACAAAATACCTTGATTAAGCGCTAACTCAGGAACGAAGGTAAAACCTAACTTGCTGTTGGCTAATTGCACTAGCGTATATAACGAGCTAGCGGCTAATGAACTAACAACATCTCGGTGCTGTAACTGACAAGCGCTGACCGCATGATCGGTCATGCAATGTTCCTGTTGTAATAAAAAGATACTCTTTTTCGGCATTGCATCGAGATTCATAGGAGAAGGGAGCGATGCAGCAACGGTTTTATGGGCGACTAGATGAAAAGGGTCGTGACCGATAATCATTTGTTTACAGCCAGGCGTCGCCATGGGTAAGGCCAACACCAACAAATCGAGCTTTCCGTCATTCATTTGCTCGAGTAGGTTAGCGGTGGTGTCTTCTTGTAATTGCAGATTAATATTGGGCAAAAATGCGGCGAATGCACCTATCATTTGCTGAAACAAGAAAGGCGCAATCGTCGGTATGACACCAAGCTTTAATTGTCCGCTATCCCAAGTTGTTCCATTCTGAGCAAATTCAACCAGTTCTCCGGCGCCTTGCAATACCAACTTACTTCGCTCAACAATTTCAATGCCAAGCGAGGTAAAAATAAACGTCTTATGGTCGCGTTCGAGTAATTGACACTCGAAGTGGTCTTCAAGGTTTTGTATCGCAGTGCTTAAGGTTGACTGACTGACATTACACCTTACTGCCGCTTTTTGAAAATGCTGCTCTTCATACAGAGTAACCAAATAGTGCAAGTGCTTTAAATTCGGCCACTTCATGCGCGTTTTCAGACTCCAAAAATGAGTTTCAGTAAATAAAATAACGCGATAGAAAATACCGCGCCTGCTGGTAAGGTAATCACCCAAGACACCACAATAGTTCTTACCACTGAAAAATTCAATGCTGCAACGCCTCTAACCAAGCCGACGCCTAGTACCGCGCCGACTAACGTTTGTGTTGTCGAAATGGGCAGCCCAGTGCCAGATGCAATAACAACCGTTGTCGCTGCTGCCAGTTCTGCAGCAAAGCCTTTGCTCGGTGTTAGGTGGGTAATGTTATTTCCGATAGTTTTGATGACGCGTTGCCCAAACAGAGCCAAGCCAGCCACAATGCCCAAGCCTCCCAACGGTAAAATCCAAGGGGCTAACTCGGCTTGCGCGTTTATTTGGCCGCCTGATTGCACCACGCTCACTACCGCAGCAAGCGGACCAATGGCATTAGCCACATCATTTGATCCATGAGCAAACGCCATACAACACGCAGTGATAATCATCAAAACAGCAAACACTTTTTCTATATTTTGAGTTTGGGTTTCTGCATCTTGTTCTAGTGAGTACTGTTGTTTACTAACATAAAACATGCCAATAATCGCCACTACGACACCGATACTAAGCGAAACCCAATAAGCGCTTGTGGTCGAAAGCTCTAAACCAACATGTTTTAGACCTTTTTTAATGGTAACCAATGACATAATAAAACCGGCCAGAGCCATATAGACTGGCACATATTTTCGGGCTTTTTGAAATGGGTTGTCTGTGTCGAATATGAGTTTATGCGCGCTGAAATAAATAATAGCGGCAATAATACCCGAGATGGCTGGAGTGATGATCCAGCTTCCTACGATGCCGCCAACCTTACTCCACGCTACTGCATCAGGTGTAATCCCTACCGCAGTAAATCCTACAATGGCACCAATAATACTGTGTGTGGTGGAAACAGGCCACCCCTTCCAAGATGCAATGGCCAACCATAATCCGGCCGCGAGTAATGATGCAATCATTCCAAGCACAAGCAATTCTGGAATGTCACTGAAGTATTGGGGAGAAATAATACCTTTTCGTATGGTTTTAGTGACTTCTCCACCGGCTAGATAAGCACCTGCGAATTCAAATACCATTGCAACCAGAATAGCTTGTTTTATGGTCAGCGCTTTTGCACCTACGGACGTTCCCATGGCATTGGCTACGTCATTTGCACCAATTCCCCAAGCCATAATAAACCCAACAGCCGCAGCTATAATAATTAACAACATGCCGTAGGTATGTAACAAATCCATCAATATTAACCTTATAAATCCAACGTGTTACCGCTGGCGTGAGATAATACCCTAATCACACGTTTTTCCAACCAAATACGAGCAAAACCTGTAGAGATGATTGATTATTCACCCGTTCCTTTCATTTTTTCCTGCAAAGACTCCATGGGGAGATGTCGAACATCTTTACCGCGCGTTAAATACACCACGTATTCGCAAATATTTTTACATCGATCACCAATTCGTTCTAATGAGCGCATTGCCCATAACAAATCAAGCCAATTTTGCATATCGCCAGGCGCTCGCTGCATTTCTTCTGCAATTCTAGACAGTAGCTTTTTGTATTCTGCATCAATCACATTATCTGATTCGTAAACGTCCAAAGCCGATGCATCATCTTGCCGAGCAAACGCATCTAACGTACCGCGCATCATATCTACCACGCGATCACCGATATTGGCCATACTGCTTTTTAACTCTTGTGATTCGGGTAATTTGTCGCGAGTTACCAATTTTGCAATACGTTCAATTTCATCACCCATTCGCTCAATATCTGCGGTGGTTTTTGATACTGTCATCACTAACCTCAAATCAGAAGCGGTAGGGTGTCTGGTCGCAATAATACGCATACACTCTTCATCGATTTGAATTTCCATGGAATTGATCTTGATGTCATTCATAATGACTTGCTCTGCTAACGCGCAGTGGTTTTCGCGAATTGAACGTATGGTATCGACCATTTGTTTTTCAATCGCGCCCCCCATTGTCATTACAGAATGGCGTAAGTTTTCTAGTTCGGCATTATATTTCGCTGATATATGCGTATTAAAAGCAATTTGGTGCATGACGTGTCTCTATCCGTAGCGACCAGTAATATAGTCTTCGGTTTTCTTTTTTTCTGGCAGGGTAAATAAGGTATCGCTGTTGTTAAATTCAACCACTTCGCCTTGATGCAAAAACGCGGTGTAGTCGGATACTCTCGCTGCCTGTTGCATATTATGAGTCACAACAATTACGGTACAGCGCTGTTTTAGCTTCACCATGAGTTCTTCGATGATTAGCGTGGTGAGGGGATCGAGCGCCGAAGTAGGTTCATCAAGCAACAAAATTTCAGGCTGTAACGCCAAGGCTCGAGCAATAACTAAGCGCTGTTGCTGACCGCCCGACAAGGTGTATGCAGGTTCAAATAGTCTGTCTTTTACTTCATCCCACAACGCTGCCTCAATAAGTGCTCGCTCTACAGCATCGTCCATATGCCTACGCATTTTCATACCTTGCAATCGCAATCCGTACGATACGTTGTCATATACGTTCATCGGAAAAGGGTTGGGCTTTTGAAATACCATACCTATTCGTGCCCGAAGACGAGATAAATTTTCGCGAGGGGTATTGATATTGCGGTTATTAAAATAAACGTTGCCCGATACCACACAATTACTGGCCAACTCGTTCATTCTATTAAAACACGCTAACAGAGTGGATTTGCCACAGCCGCTTTGACCAATAAAAGCGGTTATCTGATTTTTCGGTATACGTATATTGATATTGTGTAGCACTCGCTTATTCCCGAAGTGCAAACTTAAATTTTCTACCCTCAGAGCAGTTTGTGCCTCGCTGAGCTCTGCTAAGTCTGGTTTTTCGTAGTCAAACAACTTAAGCATCATTTACGTCACTTTTTCCTGTTGATATTGTTTGCGCAATTTTGCTCGCAGCGCCATTGCTACCATATTCAGCATCAACACCAAGAGTATGAGTAAGCTGCAAGTTGTGAACATCATCGACGCGCCTTTGGCGCTAGTTTGAGACGTATATGCGCCATCGTATATTAACACACCCAGATGCATAAACTGTCTATTAAGATGAATGAAGGGAAATTCGGTATCGATAGGAAGATTCGGGGCAAACCGTACTGCCCCCAAGAGCATAAGTGGTGCAACTTCCCCCGCAGCACGGGCGATGGCTAAGATAATCCCTGTCATAATACTTGGGCTTGCATGAGGAATAACGGTGTATAAGATGGTTTCTCTTTGTGTTGCACCCAAGGCATAGCTTCCTTTACGCAAACCGGTTGGCACTCGGTTCAAACCCTCATCGGTTGCGACAATCACCACAGGCAAGGTTAATAACGCCATAGTGAGTGAGGCCCAAAATATACCCGGTGCGCCTAAAGTCGGCTTGGGTAAAGCATCGCTGAAAAATAAAGCATCAATGTTTCCGCCCACCCCGTACACCAGAAAACCCAAACCAAACACGCCATAGACAATGGATGGAACGGCTGCCATATTGCTCACGCATAGTCGCATTATGTTAACCAATGTACTGCTAGGCGCGTATTCATTCATATAAACGGCAGCCAACACACCAAATGGCGCTACAAACAGAGCCATGAGTAGCACCATAACAAGCGTGCCAAATAAGGCAGGAAAAACTCCGCCAGCGGTATTAGATTGCTTGGGGTAGTCACTAAGAAAGCGCCACAGCATTTCACCCACATACAATACCTTGTCGATGACCGACATATCGTTAGGAAAATGGAGACTTTCCAACGTTGAAAGTGGAATGTAAATTAAGGTATCAGAATGAATTTTTAAAGCTAATTGGTGGAGTGTGCTGGTTCGTTTTAAGTCAGAAAGTTTGTTTTTCCACAGCAAAATATCATTTCCAAAATCTAATTTTGCACTGTCCGGTGTTTGAATAAAGGCTGGCTGGGCGAGAATGCTCTGGCCTCCTTTCAAACGAATCTCGGCCACGTATTGCACTTTTTCCAAGCGTGTTATAGATGTATTTAACAGATTGAGTTGAGTTTGGTAAGGAAGAGTGGCACGTGAAACACCTAGCCACTGAGAATCGGTGTTTTGTTGAGAAATGACCCACTGAGCATAACCTCTCTGCTCTTTGCCATTCTCGTCAATAAATTGAATTTGCTTGATTTCATGAGGCCAAAAATAGTGGCTTCCTTGCGTGAATACGTAGCCAATGATAACGACAAAAGACAGTAAAAGCAGGACAGCACAAAATACCGCCACACTTAAAACAAATCGCTCTTGAACGTAGTTTCCTAACCACTTATGCATCTTGCACCGCCTTGCGCATACGGTATCTAAGCAGCTCTGCAAAGCTGTTGCACACAAATGTGAATACAAAAAGACAGGTCGCTGTGAAGAATAAAATCACATACAACTCGCTTCCTGTTTCTGCTTCGGTAAATTCAATAGCTAAATTTGCAGTGATCGCGCGCACACCTTCAAACAAACTCCAATCGGCAATAGGCGTATTTCCACTCACCATTAATACAATCATGGTTTCGCCAACGGCGCGGCCAAAACCTAGCATAATGGCTGCCACCAATCCTGGCTTCGCGACCCTCAGCACCACGCGCTTTAAAGTTTGCAACTGAGTAGCACCCAATGCAAACGACGCATTTTTTAGTGCATCGGGTACGCTGTGTATGGCATCTTCTGCAATCGTATAAATGGTTGGCGAAATTGCTAACCCCAGTGCAATTGCAACCACTAGCGTAGATTTAGATGCGCCGAAAAACCATTCTAAAGGAACCACTAAATGTGCAAGGTGAAAGCTTACCACGCTCCACGCGAGCATGGTTAAGCTAGCTAAAAACAGATACATTCCCGTTTTCTCAAACTGGGTGAATGATTTACTTAAACGCTGTTGAATGTGAGCAAACAAAAACACAATAAAAGGCAGTGTTGTAACAAAAAGCCCAATCGCTACTAGGAGTGTCTCTACCAAAGGGGCGAGAAGTACAGCTGCAATAAACCCTATCACTACCGATGGCACAGCCTCTAACATTTCAATACTGGATTTAATACGATTTCGCCAGTGGTAGGGCGCAAAAAAACCACTAAAAACCGCTGCCCCTAAAGCAAGCGGAACCGCAATAAAAATAGCACACGCAGCCACCTTTGCGCTGCCCATAAACAGGGGAATTAATGAATACTTCGCATCGATAAAATCGCTGCCCGAGGCAGTCTGGTAGACCCATTTGGGGTGTCGGTAACCCTCGTGGTGTTGTTTATTGAATAAACTCTTTAATGTCGTGACGCCTGCAAGGTTTTTTATCGTCCATGTTTCAATTTTATCTGGGTATGTAATCTTAATTTCTTTACTGAATACCTGTATCGACAATGGCCTGTTCGACAATTCGTTGATATGTAGCTGTTCACCTGTTACTCGGTTAAACATAATTAATCTTTGCTTCGTGGTCAGCAAAAATGCAGCATTTGCATAAGGATGTGCTTTCAACTGAACAGGCCATTCTTCGCTATTCAGTTGTAAACGGTAGGTTGGAATATAATGAAACTGGCCTTGTTTGTTAATCTGTACCCAACGAGTAAGGCTGTTGTTCTGATAACCCACGAATACGGTGCGTTTATTGGGTAATGCAGACAAAAAGATCACTGAATCCGTTTCAAACCAACCTGAGAATGCCATTTGATTGTCTGCTGTTTGTTCCATTTTAGCGTTCGGCTGAATATTGTCGGTGGTTTTTAACATTAGCCATGGGTCGAGAAACAAAGGCACAGTGCGAGAAAACAGATACCACATTAACAGAGTCATCGTCGCTAACACTCCAATACCAAAAAGGCTGACCATTCGGCTCATAAGCAGATCTTTTCGAGCTCTGCTTTTCTGTTGTTGTGCAAGCGTTTTCATGATTCCAATTTTAGGCGTAAATTTCCTGACCCGAAGTGTAAGTTGTGTTAGCGTAAGATCAAGTAGTTTGACCTATTCGTTGAATACAGTCAGGAGTAACAATGAAACCCATCATAATCACAATAATAGGCAAAGACCAACCCGGTTTAGTCGATACTTTGGCGAAACGTGTTTATGCACATCAAGGAAATTGGCTTGCTAGTAACTTTGCTCAAATGTCGGGACAGTTTGCTGGCTTTGTAGAAGTGCATGTTCCAGAAGCCTCACACGACGACTTAATCACTAGCTTGAATGAAGTGAAAGACATTCGAGTTCAATCTGTTTCTGTCGCTGATTCTAATCACTTATTTAACCATCAAAGTATGGTGATTGAAGTGATGGGCAATGATAAAGCGGGCATCGTGCAAGAAATCACCACAGTCTTGCACCAATTTAATTTGAATATTAGAAGTATGGAATCGTGTTGTGAAAGCGCCCCGAACTGGGGCAATTTGATGTTCAAAGCCAGCATCGTGATTGATGTGCCTGATGCTTTTGACAGTGACAAGCTCACTGAATCACTTGAAGGAATCGCAAACGATTTGGTGGTAGATATTTCTACTTACTCTTGAATTTAACCTTTAAAGCGTTCCAATTACGCCTTCTCGGCGCTTATCGGCCGCGCCTTCAAGCGTTCCGTCTGGCTTTCGTAAAATCACGCTTAAGCCAGAATTTTCGCCTCTTGATGCGTCTACCTTAAAACCCAATTCGGTCATTGCCTGAATTAAAGAATCCGGTGTAGCCCCTTTTTCTAGGCGCACTGTTTCGCCTCTCGCCACCATATTGGGTAAATCAACTGCGTCTTGTGCACTTAAACCCCACTCAAAAACACCGACTAGGGTTTTTGCAGTATAGGCAATGATATTGTTTCCACCCGGTGAACCCGTCGCCATTAAGAATTTACCCTCTTTATCTAAGACGATGGTTGGCGACATTGAAGAACGCGGTCGTTTATTTGCTGCTACTGCATTGGCAATAGGGTTGCCGCTTTCATCTTCGGGAAGAAAAGAAAAATCGGTAAGCTGATTATTTAGGAACATACCGCCCGCCATTCGTGTAGTACCGAAAATACTTTCCACTGTAGCTGTCATAGAGACCACATCACCTTGCGTATCAACGATTACAAAATGCGTGGTGCCATGCACATCCATAGTCGCATCTAAGCCTGCGGTCTGATTTGTTTTTTTTGCGCTGTATGCCCAAGGGTCGCCGATTTCGGTTGTTTTAGAATTCGCTTTTTTAGTAATGAGTGCCGCGCGTTTTGCTAAATAGTCGGGATGTAGCATTCCCGACAAGGGCATGTCTACGAATTGAGGGTCGGCAATAAACTGGTCTCTATCTGCATACGCGAGTTGCTGCGCCTGTGCCATTAATGCCCAATTGTTCGGATCGCTCGGCCCTTGAATACTCGGTTTAGGTCCGTTCTCTAACATGCCCATGATCATGCCTACCGCTACCCAAGATGACGGCGGCGGTGCGCCACAAATCTGTGTGTTGCGATAGGACTGGCACAGTGCTTTGCGTTTAACTGGTTTATAGTTAGCAATGTCTTCTGCTGTCAGTCGTCCTGCCCTTGGCGAACGCTGCACCATAGCGGCTATTTCTTTAGCAATTGACCCTGTGTAATAGTCGTTGACGTCATTTGACACTATTTTTAGGGTGTTGGCATAGTCTGGATTCCTGAGCTTATGACCAATTGGATAAGGGTTTCCTTCTTCATCAAAAAAGTATTCATACGCATCTGTCGGGCCTTCTTCCGGTGTATTGGGAATGTACTTTCCAAAACGGCTGATCATGCCGTGCAGACGAGGCGATATTTCAAAGCCATCAGTGGCCAACTGACTGGCCCTTTCAAAGAGTGTTTTCCATTCCAAACTACCGTGTTCTTCGTGTGCCATCGCTAGCATAGCTAACACACCTGGCGCACCCGTTGATAATCCACTATTTTTTGCTTGAAGAAAGCCCATTCGTTTTCCATCTTCAAGTAAAAACATGTCAGGGGTAGCATTAGCTGGTGCCGTTTCCCGCCCATCGTACACCGCAATTTCTTTGCTTTCACTGTCGTAGTGCACCATAAACGCGCCGCCGGCAAGCCCAGAGCTTTGCGGCTCGACCAAACTTAATACGGCTTCAATAGCGATGGCCGCATCTACGGCTGAACCACCTGCCCGCAGTATTTCCAGTCCAGCCTCTGTGGCATGAGGATTGGCGGTCACAACCATTGCTTGTTGTTTGGGGCTTACTGGTCGAGGGGAGTCCTCACTAGATTCTTGAGTTTGACATGCAGACAATATGCAACATGTGAAAAAAATAGGGATAAATCGAAAAGGCATTGGATATTTCTCTTATTCGTTACGAGCATTATCGACGATACACTATTTGCTTTGAAATAACGAATGCAAGCACAAATTGTTAGCCGCCTATAATAAGAAAAACCGCCCAAGAGGGCAGTTTTTACAGGTCATGTAATAAGCTTGCTTAGACGCTATTCACAGATTCGATATAGTCTCGCGTTGAGTCGATAAGGTACGAATTTGTGATTGAAAATCATCACATTTGGAACGCTCTTTAGCAATGACCGCTTCAGGAGCATTGGCTACGAATTTTTCGTTAGCTAATTTTCCCTCTACGCGCTGTATGTCCTTATTAAGTTTTTCCAAGGCTTTGTCGATACGCGCTAGCTCTGCTTCTTTGTCGATAAGCCCCGCCATAGGAATAAGTATTTCCATTTCGCCAACGATAGCAGTCGCTGATGCAGGAATGTTGTCGCCGTCTTTAACATGAGTGATGGAGGATAATTTACCAAGGCGCGTTAAAAAAACGTCCATCTTTTCAGCGCGGGCTTTGTCTTCGGTATTGGCATTTTTAAACAACACATCAAGCGGTCTGTTAGGTGAAATATCCATTTCTCCACGAATATTTCGAACACCTACAATACATTTCTTCAACCAAGCAATATCGTTCAAAATGTTATCTTTGATCAATTCGGGATGCTCGTTGACAAAATTTTGTGACATCACACTCGCACTTTCATTCACTTCGATACCGCATAGGGGGGCAACTTGCTGCCAAATACTTTCGGTAATGTAGGGCATGAAGGGGTGTAGCAAGCGCATCAGCTGTTCAAGCACGTTCACCAAAGTATGACGTGTGCCTCGTTTTTCTTCTTCACTCGCTTCGTCGTTATTTAGTACGGGTTTGGTAAGTTCTAAATACCAGTCACAGAATTGATTCCACGTAAACTCGTACATCAATTGAGCCGCAATATCAAAACGATAGTCGGCCAGCGCAGCTTCGACGTCTGCACGCGTTTTTTGCAACGTGGCAATGATCCACTCATCAGCCACAGATAATCGCTTGCTTTCTTGATTTTGCCCTACATCTTTATTTTGGGTTTCCGTTTGCACGTTCATCAACACGAAACGCGAGGCATTCCAAATTTTATTGCAAAAGTTGCGATACCCCTCAACGCGGCCCATATCAAAATTGATATCGCGACTCGTTGAGGCCATAGCTGCAAAAGTAAATCGCAGTGCATCGGTGCCGTAAGCGGCAATGCCATCGGGAAATTGCTTTTTGGTACGCTTACCAATTTTCGCAGCCATTTGCGGCTGCATCATACCCGATGTCCGTTTTTCAACTAGAGCCTCGGCGCTAATGCCGTCGATCAAGTCGATAGGATCGAGCACATTCCCTTTTGACTTTGACATCTTATCGCCGTTTTCATCACGAATAAGCCCCGTAATATAGATGTCTTTGAACGGAATTTTACCAGTGAACTTTTTGGTCATCATGATCATTCTGGCCACCCAGAAGAAAATAATATCAAACCCAGTTACCAGCACAGAAGACGGTACAAATGTGTCGAGTTCTTCTGTTTTGTCAGGCCAGCCCATGGTTGCAAAAGGCCAAAGCGCAGACGAAAACCAAGTATCTAATACGTCGTTGTCTTGCTTTAACTGAACATCTGGACCAAGTGAATACTTACTTCTTACTTCAGATTCTGTTGCTGCAACATATACCTTACCATTGTCGTCATACCAAGCTGGAATACGGTGCCCCCACCAAAGCTGCCGTGAAATACACCAGTCTTGAATATTGTGCATCCATTGGTAATAGGTTTTGTTCCAGTTTTCCGGTACAAACCGTATCTCGCCTGATTCAACCGCTTCTATCGCAGGTTTTGCCAACGATTCAACCGCCACGTACCACTGGTCGGTTAAGTACGGTTCAATAACGGAGCCTGTGCGATCACCACGTGGTACTTTTAGTTTGTGATCTTCTATTTTTTCTAAAAAGCCTTGCTCGTCTAAATCAGCAACAATTTGCTTACGCGCATCAAAGCGATCTAAACCCCGATATTGCTCTGGTGCGGTGTTGTTGATTTTTGCATCATCGGTAAGCACGTTGATCACTTCAAGGTTATGACGTTTGCCCATGTCATAGTCGTTGAAGTCGTGTGCTGGAGTGATTTTTACGCACCCCGTTCCAAACTCCATATCCACATAGTCATCAGCAATAATGGGAATTAATCGTCCGGTAATCGGCAATTTAATGTGTTTGCCCACCAAAGCGGTATACCGTTCATCGTCAGGATGCACTGCAACGGCGGTGTCACCTAGCATTGTTTCGGGTCTCGTAGTGGCAACCACTAGATGCCCGCTTCCGTCTTCCAGTGGATAACGCATGTGCCATAAAAAACCGGCCTCTTCTTCGTTTAACACTTCCAAATCGGAGACGGCGGTGTGAAGCACTGGATCCCAATTAACCAGACGCTTACCTCGATAAATAAGTCCTTCGTCATGCAGCTTAACAAAAACCTCTGTTACTGCTGCTGACAAGTTTTCATCCATCGTAAACACTTCACGCGACCAATCAGCCGACGCACCGAGCCGACGCATTTGGTTGGTAATGGTGCCGCCACTCAGCTCTTTCCATTCCCATATTTTTTCAATAAACGCGTCACGGCCTAAGTCGTGTCTGGTTTTTCCTTGCGCATTTAATTGACGCTCAACAACCATTTGTGTAGCGATTCCCGCATGATCAGTACCCACTTGCCATAGTGTGTTGTCGCCTTTCATTCTGCGATAACGAATAAGGGCATCCATGATAGTATGCTGGAAAGCATGGCCCATATGCAGGCTACCCGTAACGTTGGGAGGCGGAAGTAAAATACAATAAGGCGAGCCTTCACCGCTTGGAGCAAATAAGCCTTGCTGTTCCCATCGGGAATAACACGAAGATTCTATACTTTGTGGGTCGAACGTTTTTTCCATTGGTTTTCTCAAGAATCGGGCTGAGTAAAGTGCATATTGCACCCGGCCCTTTGGTAATACTTATATCGCTCCCGCGCTGCCGCTTTTTGAGCGTCGTCGGCAGGAACAAAGTCAATGATTTGTCTGAAAGCGTTAGGTTGTGCAAGTGTTGCTTGGCTTAATACAATGATCACTGTGCCACGGCGTAGTTGCTCTGCTTGCCAACAAATTTCTACTGGCGCGCCATTTTTGGGCCCTTCACCACTTAAATTGTGAGGTATGAAGCGATCTACGGGTAATTGCCACAACATTTCATCGAAGCTTTCGGCTTCGGTTTTATCTGCACACCATACACACATTTTTTGCTTATTTGCGTAAAGTGTTGCAGAAAGAGAACAAGACAGGGATTGCCCTGCCTTGTCTGTTTCACTTAAAGAATAAAAAGTCACTTGTGTCAAAATGAAGCCTGTTAGTCTTCGTGTGCAAGACCTGAACGGTTCAACAAGAACTGAGTTAACATGGGGACAGGTCGACCTGTGGCACCTTTGTTTGCACCGCTATTCCAAGCTGTACCTGCGATGTCCATATGCGCCCAGTTATATTTTTTAGTGAATCGAGCCAAAAAACAGCCAGCCGTTATTGCACCAGCAGGTCGGCCTCCTACGTTCGCCATATCGGCAAACGGGCTTTCTATTTGTTCTTGATATTCATCCCATATTGGTAAGCGCCATGCTCGATCAGAACTTTGCTCTGAGGCATTCAACAATTCATGAGCAAGAGGGTTGTGCGGGCTCATAAGCCCCGTTGCATATTTCCCTAACGCAATCACACAGGCTCCGGTTAACGTTGCAATATCAATAACGGTATCGGGTTCAAACCGCTCTACGTAGGTCAGTGCATCACATAACACCAAGCGGCCTTCTGCATCTGTATTGAGCACTTCGACGGTTTGTCCTGACATGGTGGTAAGAATATCTCCGGGGCGATAAGCATTGCCATCTGGCATATTTTCACACCCTGCAAGAATACCAATGATGTTTAATGGCAAATTTAACTCGGCTATAGTGTGCATTAAGCCCAACACGGACGCAGCACCGCCCATGTCATACTTCATTTCATCCATTTGCGCACCCGGTTTTATGGAAATGCCACCGGAATCGAAAGTCAACCCCTTACCAACAAATACAATAGGAGCTGCATCGCTTTCACTGCCTTTATAATGAATTAGGCTCATCATGGATTCATTTTCAGAACCTCGACCTACAGAAAGGTAAGAATTCATTCCAAGCTCGGCCATTTTAGCTTCATTTATTACTTCGGTGGTGATGGTGTCGTACTGTTCGCCTAGTGCTTGCGCTTGTTGCCATAAATATTCAGGATTACAAATATTAGGCGGCATATTGGCCACATCACGGGTCACTTTGGCCCCTTTTGCTATTGCTAAACCATGAGCAATGGCATTTTCACCCTCTGCAAGCTCTTTACGCGTCGAAACATTAAATACCATTTTTCTTAGCGGTCGACGAGGCGCATCTTTTTTAGTTTTGAGCTGAAAAAAGGTATATAGGCAGTCCTGCGCGGCTTCGACAGCTTGACGTACTTTCCAATACGTATCTCGGCCTTTAACATGTAACTCGGTTAAAAAGCAGACGGCTTCCATCGAACCGGTTTCGTTCAATGTTTTAATGGTTTTGGCTATGATTTGTTTGTATTGGCGTTCGTCAAGCTCACGCTCTTTCCCACAACCCACTAGCAGTACTCGCTCGCTCAGCACGTTCGGTACTTGATGTAATAAAAGTGTTTGACCTGCTTTGCCTTCAATATCGCCACGGCGAAGCAGATTGCTGATATACCCTTCACTGATTTCGTCGAGTTGTTCAGCAACCGCGGTTAATCGACGCGGCTCAAATACCCCCACCACGATACATGCACTTCGTTGCTTTTCTGCACTACCACTTTTTACACTGAATTCCACGTTATTCCACCCTTGTAATCTGTCGCAGGAAGGCTAATCTTAGGCCTGCCTTAGAGCGTGTTTATCTTTTCGCATTAATCATTGATAATACGCACAATGCGTTTAAAAGCTATCACTCCGGTAGTGTACTCAACTAAAGCGAGTTTTTCATTATTAATGCCTACTTTCATGCCCAAATATTATGTTGATCGCTAGATACCTGATAAAAGAAACGGTGAAATCGCAAGTCGCCATTTTTTTCATTCTTATGGCGATTTTCATTACTTTAAAGTTTGTGAGGGTGTTAGGTGATGCGTCTGATGGCGATATTCCTGCAAGTTTAGTATTGGGTTTTTTAACGCTTTACACTCCCGGATTGTCGAGTTTGGTGTTACCGATTAGTGCTTATTTAGGGGTCATGCTAGCGCACGGGCGGCTTTATGTAGACAGTGAGATGACGGTGTTGCGCGCGTGCGGTGTGAGCGAGTGGTATGTCGCAAGAGTCATGCTGTTGCTGAGTATCGCAGTGATGACAATAACCGCGATTATTACTCTGTATTTTGCGCCATTGGCAGCGCAGAGTGAGTATTCACTGAAAGAAAAAGCCTCTTCAGAGGCTGGATTAACCGCGTTAGTACCCGGTCGATTTCAACAAACAGGTAATCAGGAAGCGGTTATTTTCGCCCATGATATTGATGCGAGAAACGAACTACTAGATCGCGTCTTTCTATCTCAAAAGCAAGCACAAAAGCAAGGCAGCGAAGAACAAGTTAGGGTGGTTTACGCTAAAACGGGTGAAGTTCAAACTGACGCCGATGGCTCGCGTCATCTTATTCTAAAACAAGGCTATCAGTATGAGGGACAGCAGGGACAAGCGGATTATCGAGTCCTTAATTTTGACGAGTATAAAATTCAAATAAGTGAAGACACTCCCGAACAAAAGGGCGAGAAAGTGTCGGTTATTCCTACTCTCGATTTATTCCACTCGGACGATCAGGAGGCGTTTGCTGAACTTCAGTGGCGATTAGCTTTGCCTTTAGCTATTCCGCTATTAATGCTAGTTGCCGTACCACTAGCGTCGGTAAATCCTCGCAACGGCCGTTTTGGAAAAATGATACCTGCGATCATGTTGTATTTGGGGTACTTTTTGCTGTTATTAGCCAGCCGGAGAGTATTGGAAGACGGTAAGATTCCGAACGTACTTGGACTGTGGTGGGTACATGCCATGTTACTCGTTATCGCGACTTTACTTTTATTTAGAGAGCGCAAAACGGGCGCAAAATTGAGAACAGTCAGACTTAAGCGCGGAGCGGGAAAAGCAGATTCTGCGAGGCCAAAACCATGATCACCATTCTCGACCGATACATTGCAAAAACCTTGCTTTCCACTGTGTTCACCACTTTATCCGTGTTAGTTGGTTTAAGCGCTTTAATTAAATTTGTTGAACAACTTAGAAAGATAGGGGAAGGCGACTACGATATGACCGTTGCCGCGCTTTATGTGCTGTTGAGCTTACCTCGCGATATTGAACAATTTTTTCCGATGGCCACCTTACTAGGTGCTTTGGTGGGTATGGGCGTGTTGGCGAGTAATAGTGAATTGGTAGTAATGCAGGCTGCGGGCCGAAGCAGATGGAATATTATCGGCTCAGCCATGCAGGCCAGCGCATTAATGATTGTTGCGGTAATGGCATTGGGTGAATTCGTCACTCCCGTCAGTGAAGCAAAAGCAAAACAAATGCGTTCTGAAGCGTTATCTGGGGGGAGCCTTTTCGCTTCTGACGAATTAATCTGGGCCAAAGATGGCTCTGATTTTGTGAGTATAGGCCAAGTAATTACCCGCGATCTTTCAACTGATATCACTGTTTATCGCTTTACCGAGGGGCTGTTGTTACAACAGATGATTTTTGCCAAACAGGCCCAGTTCAAAAATAACGAAGGTTGGCAATTTAAAGACGTTACCGTTACTAATTTTGAACCTGAAAATATCGATGTTACCAAGCTTGAATCTGCGGAATGGCGATCAACCCTAACGCCTGATAAATTGGGCATTGTAGCAGTGAAACCCGAAGCCTTGTCTATTTTCGGCTTGTATGAATACGTTCAATATTTAGATAACAATGACCAAGATTCATCGCGGTATCAACTGGCTTTCTGGCGCAAAATTTTTCAGCCTCTGTCTGTTGCGGTTATGGTTTTAATGGCTTTATCGTTTATTTTTGGCCCACTACGCAGTGTTTCAATGGGGGCCCGAGTGATTATGGGAGTATTAACTGGCTTCGGCTTTTTCATTACTAATGAAGTGTTTGGGCCTTTAAGCTTGGTATACCAATTACCACCTTTTCTGGGTGCGTTATTACCCAGTTTTTTGTTTGCCGCTGTGGCTGCGATTTTGCTACGTCGTTAAACGATCGTTACCAGTTTTTATGGTCGTTTTGCGCTTGAGTGAGTTGAAGTATTTCAATGTTCGATGCTCTGTCTTGAAGAGCCAGTTTATTTTTACGGTCAAGCACTACGGCTAGTGTTCCTATTCCGCCTAAACTGCATATTAACCTAATAGCGAGTCGTTTCCATGTAACGGGTTGTTCGTTAAGGGAATAAAGGCGTAATCGCCACGCCCGCATACCAATGGTTTGCCCCCCTTTTTTCCAAAAACCTAAGAAAAATGCCACTATCCAAATTCCAGACCAGCACTGAATAATAAGCGTATAACCGAGCGAATGGGCAATGGCTTGATTTGGCTCATCAAACTCACCCATCGACAACACACCTGAGCTTAGTAATGCAACAAGCATGGCTGACATAATGAGGGCAGCTAAAATGCCAACAGCGCATGCAACCAGCGTGTCGTATACCATGGCGGCTAAGCGCTTAAAGAAAGTGGCTCGTGGAGCGTTAGTGTTCGGTAATGTTTTCATTTACACTATGCATTAGCTGATATTAGCAATGTCTTATTGTGCCACAAAGGGTACGGTTCAAAGAAGTAAGCAAAGCTTTTTTGAGCAAATTGTGCAGTAAACATGCACTTGCATTGATAAATGCAAAAAACGACTTGCAACAAAAATTCACCTAGCTATAATTCGCGACCTACCGAGAAAGTAGCACATCAGTGCCAGAGTGGCGGAATTGGTAGACGCAGTGGATTCAAAATCCACCGCCCGTGAGGGTGTGCCGGTTCAAGTCCGGCCTCTGGTACCATTTACTTAAAGTTCATCACCTTCCAAGGGCTTTCTGCTTGGAACGTTATCCAGAATATCTAAAAAGTCTTGATGATTTGCGTTTGACGCGCATTCTCTAAGGTAATCTTCAGTCATCAATGCCGACACTTTCTCAGACACAGCGGTTGTGATCAATTGATTGATAGACACCCCTTCTTTCGTAGCTATTTCCTTCAAATGAGAGTCTATCGAATTTGGAAGTCTCAGATTTCTTGCTGGCATTAGATTTTCTCCAAAAACTGTTTGGGTGAAATAGCCTGAACACTAAATCTATTCGATGATTTAAAGTCTCGAATATTGTGTGTCACAATAAAATTAGCGTTAGCCGCAACAGCCAATTCCAAAACATGATCATCTTTTGGATCTTTCAGATTTGGCCTCCACCTATAGTGTACTTTTTGATGGCGACAGAAATCACAGATATTATTCAAGACCGATTCAATCTGACTGCTATTGAGTCGAAGCATCTTTGCATTTCGTCTCAAAACGTCTTCATATTCAAATAATAGCGTTACTGATAATACAGGTTCGAATGTCCTCTGGGGTAATGCTTTCAAAATTTGATATGACGCGCCGTCAGATGAATATAAACCTGAGAAAATCACATTTATGTCGAGCACTACCTCGGGCTTTTGCATGACATTAATGGTACTGAATATAGCACCACATATCAAAACTATTTTGACTAGGAACACATGATTCGCGATGTATTTCGCTCAGATACACCGATTAAAAATTGTTTAACACTTGCAAAGAATTTGCAAGGTGCGTTTTTGCCCTTTCAGGTTATTTTTTATATGACTTAAAATAGGCACTGACTTTTCAAAATCCACCGACCGTGAGGCCGGTGACCGTAAGTGCTGCCGGTTCAAGTCCGGCCTCTGGTACCATACTTCAAACCTGATTTTGAGTAGGAAAGCTCTTCGCGGTAGCTGACAGATCTGGTCTGTTTTTACCAATATCAGGAGTATTGGCGATTTGCGTCATTGCATTATGAAGAAGCGACACATATTTCTCTGCTTGGAGCCTACCCCAGTTATCAATGGTTCTTGCTGATATGTGTCGTAAGTCTTCTTCGGCAAGCTGAGAAAGTTTATAGCTTGCCATCGATTTCCTTGCTTACCTCAGCAAATATATCTAGTGCAGACTTATCGGAAGTTCGCCCGCTTGACAACTGCTGAAAGCCTTTGCCAACCTCTTCACGTAATATTTCTAATTGTTGTTGCTTCGATACATCTTTTTCAAACAACAACCTCAAACCATCTCTGATTACTTCGCTGGCAGAAGTATAAAGGCCAGAGGCAACTTTCTCATTAATTCGTTTTTCAAATTCTGAACCAAGAGTAACGTTCATAAGCACCTCCACATGATATGCTTATATTATGCGCGTATTACGGTAGCTTTGCTAATCCAAAATTAAAATCTATATAGCTATAGTCAGAAAATCAGCACTCATCCAGCCTGCATCAACGCTAAATAGGCACCTACAGGATCCTGAATGGCTGCAAAGGTGGTTTGACCGTCATCATTTTTGTATTCTTTGACTATTCTTCCGCCGCCGGATTGCACATGCTCGAGACTCAGGGCTAAATCACCAACAGGTAAATATATCATCCATACAGGTGGCATATGAGCATTCGTCCCTCGTGAGTGACAAATACCCGCTCCCGGCTGACCATCGTCTTTTGTCATATTAAAATCGGCATATTGTTCATTACCATCGCTCATAGGCACATTTTCTGAGCTCCAACCAATGACCGCTTTATAAAAATCCCGTATTTCAGTTGCGTTCTTCACCGTTAAATCTAACCAGCCGATATAGCCAAACGGCTTCTGTTTAGCACTCTCCTCAGTTTTGGGCAGATCATCTTTTGAAACCACAGGAATAACACCAAACGCAGTACCATTGGGATCAGTTAATACGGCCCATTGACTGTTTCCATCGCCATCTCTTCCGTGCATAAGCTCACTGCCACCATTGGCGATAGCTTCTGTTACGCTGGTTGCTACGTTTGTGACTTGAATGTGTGGCATCCATGCAATGGGTAAATTGGCATAATCGGGTGTTTGCCGACCCAATCCAATAATTGGGATACCCAGATGATTCATCAAATCATCTCGCCATAAAGGCGCGTTACCGGTCGTCAACACCTTTATATAAAACTGCTTTACTTGTTCATAATCTGGCACGGCAATGTCGGCACTCATAACGAAGCCAACACTTGCTTGAAATGGACTACTCATACTCGGACCCCTGTGTTTTTTTATTCACTGTAGAAACATTAATGAGTGATATTAAGGTATAGCAAATTATGGGCGTTGCCAAAAAAGAATAAAAACGTTTCTCCAAAGTGGTAGTCGATATATCGTAAATATTGGTTCGACAGCCGAAATGCCAGCATTAAAAGCGTACGCGAAATCGGTTCAGATTAGACAACAATTAGTATCACTAACTGAGTAGATACAATCCTAAGCCCACAAGGCCTACGGCAAGCAAAGCTGATTTTGTATTTTCTTTTTTTTGCGCCTTTGCAAAGTACCGACTATGTGTACTTTTGAGGCCTTCGAGAGAATCTGCTTCGAATATAACAACTTCTATTTCGCTTTGGTTTTCATGAAAAAACCTTTGTTCTTTTTGGAAACACTCGCTTTGTGCAACAGAATAGTTATCGTATTCGGCGACTGTTGTTTCTTTGGTAGAGCGATTATGCTCGATTAGATAAAACATTTTGCATCACCTCTTGAATTTTTTTCCGATAATTTTTAAGCGAAATAGTATGTGCAATTTCATCCAATAAAAAAAATTTCTCACTCAAACGGTTTAAGATTTGGACTAAGGCCTGTTCATTCTCGCTTCCTCCATATTTCAAGGTGTTGTCGCCATTTGAAAGGCTTTCAACTAAATTTGCCCATATATCTTGAGCATAAGTTCTGAGTTGAATTTCATAGAATTTTTTATCCATTTTCACAATGATATGTATTGCCTAATATCCAAATGCGTGTCTATTTTTGCTTTGGATCACAATGCGGCACCCGGCAATATCTTGCATTTGTGGAAGCCTCAATTTTTCTTGTCTTCGCAACTTATGAACAATGGACTGCTGGGTTTTTCGTTTTCGCTTAGTAATAACTAATTCATCAGAGAATTTGAGTGCATCCTGAATTATTTCATATGTTTTTTGGTCGATATCACTGAACGTCTGGCGAAATTGCTCCAGCATTTGCAGATCATCGTCTTCAAGTTTATTTTTCCTAAACCTCTCTCCCAGCTTCGTTAACTGACTGTTACTTAACATGAGTTCATTGTCCACAAGGATGGAGGATTCTCATTGGTTCGAAATCTTCGCAAATTGGAAATGGTTGAATAATTTAGCCTGCAAATAAGGTAACTGCAATCAATAATACTTCGACTTTAAGTGTTGATTAAAAAAACATTTGCAATTCTTGACTACAAGTGTAATCTAAACCAAAGACTACATCTGTAATCAATAAAATTATGAAAACTCAGCGACCCGATATATCTAACGCAGAATTTGATGTACTAGACGTAATATGGGATGACTACCCTGTAACCGCCAATGAAGTCATCACTCGACTGAAGCAGCGCAAAGAATGGCATCAAAAAACCGTGAAAACCTTGCTTGGACGTTTAGTCAAAAAGGAAGTGCTCGGTTTTGAAAAGCAGCAACGTCAGTACTTGTACAGTCCACTGATTGCGCGTGAAGAATACACTAAAAAAGAAACGAGCCATTTTGTAAGCCGTCTGTTTAACGGAAAAATAGCCCCTATGGTGGCAGGTTTCGCCAATCAAAACACGCTATCCAAGCAAGATATTGACGAGCTCAAATCACTCATTCAACAATGGGAAAACGACAATGACTGATTGGCTAGTTCAACAACAAGGCGTATTGTCTATTGCGCTTATCTTTACGATATGTTGTGAAAAATTTTTGAGCAGAAAATTAAACGCCGCATTCGCCTATCAGCTTTGGTTTTTAATTCCCTTTACCTTGATTGCTAACAACTTGCCTAGCACAAGTTTACCCTTCGTATCGCAAAGTGTAAGTCGGTATATCATAAATGTGGGTTCTACAGCCGAAATGCCTGCATTAAACGTACTACTTATTTTATGGACCGTCGGTGTAGCCGGCATAGTCATGTTCGTGAGTTATCATTACTACATTCTGTATCAATCACTTACGCACGAAAATTCACACAACGTTTTGAATCAACAGTTCTATACCTCCAGTGTGGCCACTACGCCAATGTTATTTGGATTTATTAAGCCTCGCATTATTGTTCCCTTAGGCTTTACAGAACAATTTAATTCAAAGCAACAATCCATGATTTTAGAACACGAACGGGTGCATTTTATGCACCGAGATCACCTTTGGAATTTGCTTGCGTTAACCTTTGCCACAGTATTTTGGTTCAACCCGTTAGTTTGGGTAGCCCTGCGATCTTTTCGCATTAACCAAGAGTTAGCGTGCGACGCTAAAGTATTAGAATACAAAAGCCAAGTTGACAAAATTGACTATGCTTCAGCACTTGTTCAGTGTGCTGAATATTCACCAAGCAACATCACGCCCTACCCAACCTTTGGAGAAAAATCGACCATGATCAAACGTATTAACTTAATCAAACAGCCCGTATCTAGTAGTAGAGCAATAAGTATTGCCGCGATACTATTAGGCAGTATTTTTACAACCCACACGGTTTTAGCAAACCTTGCACCGCCGTCATCGACTCATAACAGTGAAATTAACTTAGCCACACCAATTATGCGTGTTAACCCTGAATATCCAAAAGACGCTGCGGAGAAAGGAGTTGAAGGCTCTGTGATATTAGAGTTTGATATCACTAAGAAAGGTTCAACCGACAACATTAAAGTAATTGAATCATTCCCCAAAGGCACCTTTGATAGCAGTGCCGTTGATGCCCTTAAGCAATGGGAATACAAACCACGTATTCAAGGCGGGCAAGCTCAGCGTCAAACAGCTTTGCTTGTGCAGCTAGATTTTCGCGTAGAAAAAGAAAAATCACACTCCTCTACTGACGTCGAGAAAATCAAGATTCCCGCACACTAACTGCAGCACAGCATACCTCAATTATTGTTCAGCGAGGACGTGATGAGGTATGCTTAAATGAAGAAACCTTTTAGGAAGCCGCCTTGGCCGATATACATTTTTATGAACCTGCAAAAGGTCATGGTTTAGCGCACGATCCGTTTAATGCCATTATCGCACCTCGGCCTATTGGTTGGATTTCAACGCAATCGTCGTCAGGCGTGCTGAATTTAGCCCCCTATAGCTTTTTCAACGCACTGAATTACACGCCTCCCATGTTGGGTTTTTCCAGTGTAGGAGCAAAAGATTCACTTAGAAACGTTCAGGAAACACAGGAGTTTTGTTGGAATTTGGTATCAGCTTCGCTTGTCGATGCAATGAATCAAACAAGCAAGCCTATTCCTGCCGATGAAAATGAATTTACGCTTGCTAAACTCGATACAGAGCAAAGTAAAATAATCAGTGTACCCAGAGTTAAGCAAAGTTTAGTAAGCATGGAATGTAAACTGACCGATGTCGTGCAGTTAAAAACAGCAAAAGGAGACGCAGTAAACAGTTGGTTCATAATGGGAGAAGTTGTCGGTGTACACATTTCAGGCTCTCTTATTGAGAATGGCGTGTATCAAACCGTAAAAGGCCAACCCGTAATGCGTGGAGGGGGTAAAGGAGACTACTTTTCAATTACACCAGATAACCATTTTGAAATACTAAGGCCCCAGTAAAGGGTAAAGAGTAAAGAGCCATGAATGAAAATACATTACTGGATATTGTTAACAATTCGCCTGAAAGCCTACATTTTAAAGACATCATCGCTTGTATTGATACACACTATCATTTTGAAGCGGTATCGTTTCATAATAACGGCCTAGACAATCCTGAGGGAACAAACTTAGGTTCGTGCAAAATATTCGCATTTGCAAAATTACACGGCTTAACGAAGGATCAGACCTTGGCACTTTTTGCTGAGCATTATTTCAAGGACGTAGTGATTCGTCCCGAGGCAGAATCGCATCAAAATATTCGTCATTTTATGAATAGCGAAAAAGGCGTAGATGGCGTTATACTCGCAAAAAGTCCACTTACATCGAAAGCGTAACCGAAAGTTTCATATTTTAGGTACTTCATTAGGAAACAATATGCCAAAGGCAAGCGAAATAAAAAAGAACGCCACCATCGTTTTCAACGGTAAAACTTGCGTGGTAAGAGACATTGAACGCTCAGTGCCTCAAGGCCGTGCCGGAGGCAGCATTTACCGTATGCGAATGTACGATATTGTAAGCGGCGCAAAATTCGACGAATCATTTAAAGATTCAGACATGCTTGATATGGCCGATTTGATGCGTCGTCCTGCTATGTTTTCTTACATGGATGGTGACGATTTCGTGTTTTTAGATAGCGAAGATTACACGCCTTACCATCTAAATAAAGAAGGGCTTGCAGAAGAATCATTGTTTTTCAATGAAAACACCAATGGAATACAAGTACTGATTGTCAGTGATGTGCCCGTTGCGATCGAACTTCCTCAAAGTGTTGAACTGGAAATTATCGAGACCGACCCTTCAATAAAAGGCGCATCTGCCTCGGCGAGAACCAAGCCTGCAAAGCTGACAACGGGCTTAACAGTGCAAGTGCCAGAATATATTGCTACGGGCGAGATAATAAAAATTAATGTTGAGGAAAGAAAATTTCAAAGCAGAGCGTGAGATACTCAATCGTACCTCACGTTATAATACGTTATTGTTCCGCCGCAACAGGCTCAAGTGAACGTTCGATACTTGGCAATAATTCGACTAACCACGTTAAACTGTAATCGGCAGAACTTTCAAACGTTAGCGCTAGAAAATGCTGCCCCGCATCAGAGACAAAATAATCTTTGTATAAACGCAAATCGTCAGTGCTAATATCTTTAAATTGATACGCAAAGGCGGCAAACATTTGCTGTTTAATTTGTTCACCCATGGCAGCTTGCATAGATGCCATTTGTTGATCGAAGCCCGACATAAATGTTGAGGTTTTCTGTTCGATAACCTCTGCATCTTGCCCTAGCATTTCTCCAATGCTTTTCATCATTGTTGGCATGAGCTCTTTCAGCGTACCCGCCATCATCTGAGCAATGTCGGTCGCCTCTATCAATTCGTTGAACAATACCTTTCTTTCTGCTGGAACCGTGCTAGGTGAAAAGCTTGCCATGAATGCTTGCATCTCTGCCAAACCACCTAATTGCATTTGAATTTCATTATTAGTAATGGTTCTACCTACTGGACTTTGCAGCCATTCGAGGGTGGTTTCTAACTTCTGTTTGTCGCCATGCTCGATAAAATACTGCGTTATAAAGTCATACGCCTCTGCTTCGTTAAACTGACTCGCTATATTCTGCGAGAACTGCGCCATAAACTGTAAAAACTGTTCTTTTTTGGCTTCTTCCGGTGCTTCTAGTGCTTGTAGGGCTGCCGGCAACTGGGCAAGTTGGCTAGGAATGCTATTTAAAGACGTTTTAAGGCTCGACTGATCAAGCACAGCTTGAACCAATTCAGGCTTTTCAAGTGCGTGGCTACACAGGCTAACTATAAAAAGTAGAAAGACAACGATATGTCTCATTGGATACCTCCATGTTTGGTGTTATTGGTTTAATGCAAATAGAAACTGCTAGAATCTAGTATAGACCAGAGAACACGAGAAAATGGTCACTTTTTTATTACAATATAACCAACAGTCAGATCTCCAAGCGAAAACCATTGGTTTTTAACCAGTGTTGACTTTGGCGGTATTCAGACATGTGACGTTCTACTTCCTGCCAAAATGAGGGGGAATGGTTAAAGTGAATCAAATGACACAACTCATGGACAACGACATAATCCACTACGCTTTCCGGTGCCATAATAATTCTCCAGTTAAAATAAATGCTCCCTTTTGCACTGCAACTTCCCCACCGGCTTTTATAGTGCTTAACAATCACATCTTTAGGCGTCACACCAATACTTGTGCTGAACGTCGCTACTTTTTCGTTTAAAACGCGTTTTGCATAGTTTTGATACCAAAGACCTAGTAATGCTTTTTTATAGCTAGTGTGATTTTTGTCTAGTTTTACGCAAAGCAGCAACTTATCGTCAATCAGTTCTACTGATTCATTTTCGCCGGAAGTTACTGCCAGTGTTAACGTTTTTCCGAGTAAAAAACAGTGTTCACCAGACTGCAAGTGCCTGCTGTTTTGGTACCAAGGATGGCTAGCATCTGCTTGCTGCTCAAGCTTATTCGTTATCCATCGTTCTTTGCGCGATAAAAAATCGCGTATTTGCTCACCACTCAAATGCTTTGGTACCGTAATAGATACCCGTCCTTTTTCCACCTTGATCGCCGCTGTTTTCTTTCTATTGGTGCGTTTTACCGCGGCATCTATGTTACCTACCGTGAGTATTTCCTGTACTATGCTCATCGAGAATCTCATTGCGGACAATGTTGGCTCCTGCCGCCAACGCTCGCAGTTTACCGGAGGCAATAGAGCTTGCCAACGGCGCCATTCCGCAATTGGTGCAAGGATAGAGCTTATCTGCATCAACGTAGCGTAAGGCGTTTCTTAGTGTGTTGGCGACCTCTTGGGGAGTTTCAATGGTGTTTGAAGCCACATCAATAGCACCAACCATCACTTTTTTACCGCGGATCAGCTCTATTAACTCTATCGGAACACGAGAGTTATGGCATTCTAACGAGACAATATCAATATTAGATGCTTGTAAACGAGGGAACACCTCTTCGTACTGTCGCCACTGAGAGCCTAAGGTTGCCTTCCAATCGGTATTAGCTTTTATGCCGTAGCCGTAGCAAATATGTACCGCAGTTTCGCATTTTAAGCCTTCAATTGCTCGCTCCAACGCAGCGACGCCCCAATCGTTCACTTCATCAAAAAACACATTAAAGGCTGGTTCATCGAACTGAATAATATCGACACCTGCTGCTTCTAGTTCTTTGGCTTCCTCATTTAAAATTTTGGCAAATTCCCACGCCAATTTTTCCCGGCTTTTATAATGGGCATCATAAAGCGTGTCTATCATGGTCATCGGACCGGGTAAGGCCCACTTTATTGGCTTGTTAGTTTGCTGACGCAAAAAGGCCGCGTCATCTACAAAAACCGATTTTTCTCGACTTACTTCACCAACAACTGTGGGTACGCTTGCGTCGTAGCGATTACGAATTTTCACGGTTTTACGGGTATTAAAATCGACACCATTCAAATGCTCAATAAAAGTAGTCACAAAATGCTGACGCGTTTGCTCACCGTCGCTGACTATATCGATGCCTGCTTGCTGTTGTTCATACAAAGCCAAACGCAAGGCATCTTTTTTGCCTAGTTTCAATTCATCTCCGCTAAGCTTCCACTCAGACCATAAGGTTTCAGGCTCACACAGCCAAGTGGGTTTAGGTAAACTGCCTGCGGTAGAGGTGGGTAGTAAAGTTTTCATAATCAATAATTCGTTCCGCTTGTTCGTTTAACTTGCGTTAGCAAATGAGAGTTGTTCTAGAATATGTTGGTAGGGTTTGATGAAATATTGCTCAGCAAATTTACCCTGTTGTAAAGCCAGTTCATTGCGCTCTTCTCTGTCGTAAAATACCGGCACACGCTTATGATCAGATTGGTTCAAGCTAGCTTGATACTGTTGCCCTGCCACCGTGTTTGCGTTGTAAATTTCTGGTCGATAAATCTTTTGAAAGGTTTCCATGGTGCTGATAGTGCTCACTAATTCGAGATTAGTGTAGTCGTTCAGCAAATCGCCAAAAAAGTAAAAAGCCAACGGAGCGACACTCTTTGGTGGCATAAAATAACGCACTTGAAGGCCCATTTTTTTGAAGTATTGTTCAGTGAGAGAAGAGGTCTCAGCTTTGTATTCTGCACCAAGTAAAGGGTGGTAGTTGCCTGTTCGATGATAGCGTTTACTTTCCGACACACTTAAACATATTACTGGTAACTTCTTAAAATGCTGCTGATACACGTCGGATTGCACAAAACTTTGAAAAATGTTGCCGTGTAATTCACCAAAATCATCAGGAATACTAAACGAATCGCGGTTTCTGTTATGATTTTTCAACACTACGCTAAAGTCATAATCGCGTACATAAGAAGAGAAATTATTGCCAACAATACCCTCGAAACTTTTTTGCGTATGCTTATCGGTGATTGTCGTTTTTAGTACTTCAAGCGATGGAAAACCTTGTCCAGCACCTGCAATTTCAATATCAACCGATACGATATCCAGCGTTACTGCGTAACGGTTGCCGCTTTGATTATCCCAATTTGCCAAAGAATTGAAGCGCTTATTGATCATATCCGATGTAATTTTAAGATTTTCCTTACGCTTTGACCCTCGTGCTAAATTAGCAAAATTCGTCGTGGTTCTCGTGTTCGCAGAAGGTTCGTACTGTTCATCGAACCGAGTGGTTGTCACTGAAAATGTAAAGTAGTGATTCATCACCCATCCTCTTTCTCGCCACGTCTAGTCAACTTACTTTCAGATGTATAGACGTCTATTTGGTTTTTGTGATTCAGGATAATAAACAAAACATCTGATTAAAAATAATGATATTTTTGCAAACAACGATGAATAAAATTCATTAATATGATGTTTATTAACTCGGTAATTTGAATTCATGATAAGTGAGCATAAATGCTAGAACGATTTCATTTAGAAGTACTCGTAGCCATTCAACAACACGGCACGCTGACCAAAGCCGCTGATTCCTTAAATTTGTCTCAGTCAGCATTAAGTCATAGTATCAAAAAGCTAGAAGGTCAATTGGGCGGCCCCGTTTGGAAAAAGGATGGACGCAACTTGCAGCTCACGCAAATGGGTGAACATATTCTCAATGTTGCTACTCGGCTATTACCCCAATTTTCTCATACAGAGCTTGTTCTTAAACAAATGGCTCGCGGGCAAACTGGGTACTTGCGTATTGGTATGGAATGTCATCCCTGCTATCAATGGCTTTTAGGCGTGATAAAGCCTTACATAGACGCACGGGTTGGTGTGGATATCGACATTAAACAAGCGTTTCAGTTTGGGGGCTTAGTGGCACTTATCAATCATGAAATTGATATTCTTGTGACACCTGATCCAATCATGCATAAAGGTGTTGAGTATATTCCTGTCTTTGCGTTTGAGCATCAGCTTGCCGTTGCCTTACAGCACTCTCTCGCTGAGCATGATTCCGTCATACCCTCACAGCTTAACGCCGAAACGTTGTATTCTTACCCTGTTGACGTACAACGATTGGACATATTTACGCAGTTCCTTAACCCGGCTAAATGTTCGGTGCGCGAGCACAAAACAATAGAGACAACTGAGATAATGATGCAATTAGTTGCTGCCGAACGCGGCGTATGCGCGTTGCCTGGGTGGCTTATTCATGAATTCTCGCAATCATTGCCTGTGAAAGCGCTTCGATTTGGTAATGATGGTATTCACAAACACATCAATATTGGGATCAGACAGGAAGATCGGGCGATCCCCTATATTGGTGAATTTATTGACCTAGCACAAAACGCCGATTTAAGTCCCTCTTAATGTTGCCCTTGTACCTTATAAGTTGAATTCAAAAGTTAAAAAAAAGCGTTGCTAAACAGCAACGCTTTTTTATTTTCACACTAACTGATTACTTAGAATCGATAGTTTGCTTGTAATGAATAGGTTCTTCCGTCGTGGTTAACACGGCGTAATAATGCCGGGTTATTCGACTGGAATTCCTCAAAACGGGTATTTAGTATATTGAACGCTCTGAATGTCACGCGAAGCTTGTTAGTAAAACGATACCCAAGTTGAAAATCTAAGCGCGCCCGTGAAGCCACTTGTCTGTCGATGGTACCGTTAAATGAACCAATACTTTGCAACAAGAAGTCATCTCGGAAGTTATATAAAATACGCGTGTTAAACTTAGGCGTTTCATAAAATAATATCGCATTGTACGAGAAGTCAGAAATACCGGGTAATGGCAAACCGCTAGTATTATCAACGAAGGAAGCGTTGAACTGACCACCGAAGTATTGCCAGAAACCGGGTAAGAAGTCGAAGTTTTGCTGAACAATGAGCTCCAACCCTTCAATAGTTGAAACCTCATCTGCAACACTGGCCACTTCTATATCAACGGTACGGTTTACTTCAATATTTTCAAAACTACCATCTGCATTCTGAATGGTTCTTTGCGTTACCGCTCTTTCAAGACACAGGTTTTCCTGTCCGTCGATAAATACTTCGCCGATCCCGAAAGGTGCTGCATTGGCGATGCCGTTTTCATCGAAACCAGTTGGACAAATTTGCGTTCTCTCAGCCTGCTGAATATCCTTTCTAAAATAACCAAGGCTGAATACACTGCCTTCGCGGTTATACCATGAAAGTGACAAGTCAAATGAGTCAGCAGAAAATGCGGTATTTAAGTTCGTCAAAGACTGTTCAAAACTAAAGCGTGTACTGGCTGGGCTTTCCAAAATAACGTCAGCCGGAGATAGAGCACCTGCGTTTAATCTAACAATGCCTTCATAGTAAGCTGAACGTAACTCGATATTGTCAGTCAAATCCACTTTGAAATTGACTGAGGGCAATACATCAGAGAAGGTTGTACTGGTCGTCACTTCACCATATTCATTTAGTAAGGTTAAGCCATTTCTACCTGCACTCACTAATTCTAAACCGGTACTACTATTCGTTGTTTCAACGTATCTGAAACCAATGTTTCCACTGAATGGCTTACTGCCTAAGTCACCGTCAAAATTAGCCTGAATGTACGCTTCGTTAATATCCACTTCAGAAGAGTATTCAGACAGAATATCGCCCGGCCGAATACGTGGTAAAAAGCCTAAACTGGTGAGTTCAAGATTCTCTAAGGTATTGATTATTTGATCGCGTTCGTCTGCCGTTAAAACATTTGGCGTAGTAGGTGTTTCACCGTCTGGTGCAACGGGTGCGGCACGCAACTCTTCAATAGCAGAATTAAGACGATCCTGAACGCCTGGGCTAACCGCATCTACCACTCTATCAACGTCAAGGGCTACGAAACCGTTGTTTTCATTAACGGTTCCTGGCGTGTCGCCTTCGAAGAACTCAGCGCCAGATGATGAAATTGGCCCTCTAAATAAGGCGTTACTGATGTTGCTGGTGTCAATAAACGCAGGCGAATGTCGGTTATTGTCTCTCTCAAAGGTCTCTCTGCTTTTGTAGTAACCAAATTTCACTGAAGTCAATGGGCCAATATAGAGGTTTCGTTCAAAGTCGATTCGGAAAGTATCGACATCACGGAAGTGGAAGGTTTCCGCTCCTGTTACAAGAAAACGAGTATCTGATCTTAAGTTAGGATTATCAGGGTCGACGCTAGCTGCGTTTACACTGGTTACGTCAAGCTGACGATTAATTTGCTCGTGGATGGTGTCGTCGTTGCTGTCATTTCGCCCCAAACCACCATTTGCTCCGCTGTTTCTAAACGGTTGATTAAATTGGATATCGCCTGGATTATCACCTAAAGTGAGTCTGTCAAAACCTAACAAGCCTACGGCTAAATCTTCAATGTTGCCATTGCCTGAGAAAAAGCTTCCCTCAATGCCGTTGGTTCTTTCGCGGTTGTTGTTAGCTGGTCTTCTGCCTCCGCCACTATTATTGATAGGGTTGAAGCGAGCATCAAACTGAGCATTGATACGCGACGATTCAGACGAAGATGTGTGCAACTTGGAACTGATTGTCCAATCATCGTTGTACCAATCTAAATTCAGGGTTACTCCGTTGGTTTCTTCCAAACTGTCTCTGTCTCGATTACCTGGAAAAAACTGTGCATTATCAAAATCAAACCCGGTTAATACGTAAACAGGGCGGCCATCTGGGCCGTCTTCAAAGCCAAATATTGGTGTTGAGGTAGGGGTAATGTTTACCGTTGCTTGTCGGTTTACACCACCACCTGCAAACTGACGAAAACCGAGAATGAATACATCCTGTTGGTTATTGTTAAGCTCTCGGCGAGTGCCGATAAAATCAAGACCGGCTTTAAAGTTTTCAAATGGCTTCCATTCAACATTCACTGCATACGATTGACGGCTACCATCAGACTGCTCGGAAAACTGACGTAACTCACTAGGGAATTGGATGAGTGGGTCGACATCGCCTTCTCGAAATACGCCTTGGTCGCGTAACGACTCAACATAAGCGTCTAGAGCGCCTGTAGGCTGTCCTTCACCATTTGGATTGAAGTCTGATGTTCTTAAGTGGCCATCGGTCAGCGCTTCAAAACGCGTGGTGTTAATGCTGTCTCTGCGAAAACGCTGCTTAGAGCGGGCAAAAGTAGCAGAAACTGCCAACTTGTCTTCAATGAGTTTTTTGTCGGCACGTATCGAAAATTCAGGGTCGACATTACCTGATAGATCTTCATAGCGAGCGCCTAGGTTAAGCTGAACACTATCGCGCCTTGCATCTAAAGCTCGTGGCAATTTTTTATCAATAAACCCTGCGATACCACCTGCCGGAAGGTCAGCAGTGGGCGCTTTTACTACGGTTGCACCTCTAAAAATGGCAGCTTCAAACGCACCAAATGGGTTGCTTACACCTTGAGCTGCTGTGGATAACCCTGTTGCAGCAAAAGGCAATCCATTGGTCATATCGAATACAAAGCCACCGGGTAAACCTCTTAGGTTAATTGTGCTAGCTCTATCGTTGCCATCTGCATTTAATTGAATACCGGGGATCGTCTGCAGAGCATCACCTAAGTCTAGAGCTGGGAGTTGACCAATATCTTCGGCTGAAAGATGATCTACGATGGATGAAGCATTACGCTTAACCGCTAATGCATCTTCTAATGCTCCACGAACGCCGGTTACTTCGATAACCTCTACGGATGGATCTACGGATTCAGTTTGAGTATTTTGTTCTTGTGCGTTGCTGACGCCTGCAATAGCTAGCGCAACGCCCACTGCTATGCCAGTAAATTTTCTGTTAGGTCTTGCTTGGTTTGATATCATATTACCACTCACTTTTTACACTTAGCAAAAACGTCTAAAGCACGTTGTATGCAATTTAAACAGAAGACACGTGATTGTTATTTTAAGTAAACTTAATGTTTGATATTTACATTTAATTTAACGAGAGGTTAATTAAATAATAAAAATTGTCAAATATCCAAGATGCAATATTTCACGCTAATTCATAGATAAGAAAAAGCTAGAGAACACAGAATTTAAGACTTTCACTATCTATAGTATACAACATAAATAACACATTCATTTACTTTGCGATCAAATAATATACATTTTGTTAGGGGGTTGTGAGAATTCCGTGATTCATGTGGTGTTTGAGAGCGCTTGAATCAAAGATTGTAAGTTATCTTGCACTGGTTTCCACTTACCAACACCCTCTTTATTAATTGGCTTTCTTACTTGAGCAGCGCTAGGTGTTTGCACTGCTCTTTGATTATTGTAGAAAGTTAAACAGGCATCTTCAAACTCGAGCTCGCAAAAGTGAAGCATTCGATCTACTTGCGCGCCTAAATCATTAAGGATTTGCTCGTGTTGAACCCGTAACACAAAACCAGGAAGCACTTCATCCCAGTGTGCCATAAGCTTCTCATAATCTTTGTAGTAACGCCCCAATGCAGTGAGATCATAGGTAAAATCTTGTCCTTCAGCAAAAAGCTGTTTGAAGCAGCTGTAGCAACAGTCCATCGAGTCACGCCTTGCGTCGATGATCTTTGCATTAGGCAAAATAAGTTTTATCAGCCCAACATGGAGAAAGTTGTTTGGCATTTTATCAATAAAAAACACACCGTCTTTACGATAGGCTTTTGTTTGTCGAATATATTGTTCGCCGAATTGATAAAAATAGTCTGGATTAGTCTGTACTAACGTTTCTGGGTACTGGCCTTGTCTGTTCAAGCGTTTTGCTAGGCTTAGTATATTATGCAGCTCTAGGGTTGCATCGACTTTAGAATGTGAACTTAAAATTTGCTCTAACAAGGTTGATCCTGCCCGGGGCAACCCTAAAATAAAAATAGGTGCGGGGTCTGGAAAGCCGCTTTTGGTATGTTGTTCAAAGTAAGCTTGAGTAAAAAACTGAATATGCCGGTTGACTTGTTCAGTAAATAACTCTGGTGCGTATTGGCTTACTTCATATTGATGCGTATTGCCTTGCAAATAATATTCAAACGCTCGGGTTGAGTCGCCTTTATCTTCGAAGCCTTTGCCCAATGCAAATTCAATATGATAACGGTCTTCGTATGCGAGAGGCGTCTGCAACAACTGCTGCATTGTATTCAGTTCGTCTTCAGAAAATTGATATGATTTGGTGTTCGCAAGCGACCAATAGGCATCGCCGTAGTTCGAGCGGTATTTCAGTGCTTGTTTATAAGCATGTTGAGCCTCTTCTAAGCTCCCTAGCGACTTTTGAACGTGCCCCAATTGCACCCATAAACCTGCCCTCTGTGGTTCTGTAGCCAGTACAGAATTAAATTGTTCTATCGCCTTTTTGCTGTGTCCTAAGCCTGCATTTGCTACGCCTGACAATACCAGATAACTTAAATTATCAGCTTGGCCTTGTAACAACTGTTGTACCTGTTCAAGAGCAAGTTGATATTTACCAATGCGGTTTAGTAAGGCCGCGTACTCAGCTCTTGCACGCTCAAAATTTGGTGCGAGTTCACAGCAACTTTCTAGTAAAAACTCAGCTTCGTCGTATTGCTTATTTTGAATATCAATCAAAGCCAGAACATACAGCCCCTCGGCATGATGTTTATGCTGCTGTAAAAAATGTCTACATACTTTATCGGCTTTCTCAATTTCTTCACTGTAGAGCAAATCAGCGGCGCCTTGTAACGGCTTTGCTAAATTTTGCCAAAAGCTAAATTGTTGTTTGGCATTTTTCAGCAATTCAGCATTAAATATCGTATTGTGTTTTTCGTATAAAGAAAGCAGTGCTCGCCAACTTGTAACCAATGCAGGATTGAGGACAGTTGCCTGATGAAAAGCTTGTGCAGCTGATTTCCATTGACTTAACGCAACATACACATACCCTTGCTCCTGCCAGCTTCGAGCATGATCAGCCTTCTTTTGTTGCAAACTTGATAAAGCGTCGAGTGCTTGTTCATATTGCTGAGTGTAGCGAAACGCTACTGCCAAAACGTAATGAACATCGACATATTGTTGACGACTCAACTCGTCAAACGAAATGCCTTTGCATAGAGTAATAACAACATCAAACTGGCCTTTTGCCAACGCAGATTTTGCGTTGGCCAGTACCGTGTTATTGTTGGTCTCGTTAACCTGATTCAAGGTTTAATAGAAGTCGTAAGACAAGCGCACCCCAATGGTTCGAGGGCGATTCGTGACAACCTTAGGCGTAAATTGTTGGGTGTCGATATATAATTCAGCATTCTCATTGGTAAGGTTGTTGATATACAACTCAGCCGACCAATCGTCTTTACTCACACCTACCGAAAGGTTAGCAAGCACATATGATTGTGCTACGTAACGCCCTGCTGCGAACGTGTTACCATTAGTATCAGTGTAGTTCACGCCCGCAAACGTAGCCGCGTCTTGGTGTATTTCTAGTCCAGAGCCTTGACCAAAAATCAATCTGGTCGCATCTTCCATTACAAAAGCGTCAGACACTAAACCAGTCAGTCGATCGCCGGTGTAGCTCAAAGACGCATTCATGTAGCCATTGTAACCACCGGAAAGTTCAAAGAAATAGCGCGCTCGAATGTTACCACTAAATTCGGCAGAAAAAGGCAGTTGACTGCCTACCGGTGGTGCAATGCCGTCTAATTCTGGATTTACAGCACTTAGCTCCGTGTCAAGTAAACTGAATGCTGCGTCGATGATCAAGTCGTCTGTTGCAAGCCAAGTAATTTCAGCATCCAAGCCGCGGATTTCCGCGTCGCCCACGTTGTCGGTAAAAACAAGGAAACTGATATTGGTGGGATCGAATCGAGACGTTTGTAAATCAGTAATTTGTGAGTAGTAAGCCGTTGCATTCAACCGCACTAAACCATCGAAGAAATCGCCCTTTAAACCAATTTCGTAATTATCTAGCGTATCGGTTAAGGAATAAACCGGAATACGGAAGCCTTCAAACGCGCCTTGTTGACTGGTAGACAACCCACCACCCACTCGGTTAGTCACAGGGGGTCTAAAACCCTCTGAGTAATTAGCAAACACCAAAATATCATCAGATACTTTGTAATCTAAGCCAAATTTAAAAATCGTATCGTCAACGGTTAACACCCCATCACTGCCCAATAAACTGACATCTAGCTGCCCATTATTTATGGCTTCATTGACCAATACTGGATCTTCTCCAACCGCTCGCAGTTCATCGGGATCTAAGGTGCCAAAGGCCCGAATGCGGCGCGTAACATCTACCGTCGACGTTGAGCCTCGATAAATATCATCAATCTGATACCAACGAGCGCCAAAACTTGCAGTGAGCTTGTCGGTAATATCAAAATCGAGTTGTCCGAATACGGCTATTTGTTCAATCGCGTGCTGTACATCATTCACAAAACTGACTTCTGGACCAAATGGACCGCCGTCGCTATTGATGCCCTCGGTACCAACCAGTGTGGTGCTGTTGTTTCTAAACCCTTCGATATCTAGCGAACCTAATTGGAATTGGCCGACCGTATTGACTTCTTGGTCATCATAAAACAAGCCCGCTGTTACGCGCCAGCGCTTATCCGCATCTGTAACAACACGTAATTCGTGGGTGATACGGTTGGTTTCTGTGTCTTCTTGATAAAACCCAGTAGGGTCAAAACAAGCTTGTTCCTCTGCCGGAAGTCCTGCGTAAGAACAGGTATAAAATGCGGAAAATAGACCACCATTGGTATAGCCTGTGTAATCGATAGTCGAATTGATATCGCGATTTAAATATCCACCGGTATAGATGATTTCTAACTGATTCAATCGACCTTCCAAGGTCCATGTGGTTAGGCCAAAATTGTCTTCGTTACCTTCATCAATAAAACGATTAGTTGAGCTTTCGCCGTCCAAATTGGGATCGTAAGCAAACACGCCTTCCGTTTCCAGAGTTTGCTCTGTGTGTTGCAGCAGTAATGACCAATCGTCGTTTATTAAATACGACAAACCCAACCGTGCACCACTGTACACTGCGTCGTTAAAGTCGTCTTCAACCAATTCATCGTTATTAGGAGGCGCAACTGGGGTATTTTCTGGGTCTGCCAAAACACCACCTGAAATACGATCGATAACCACCGCACTCCCTATGAAACCGCCGTTATTAGGATCATTTGCGATGTTGTCTATCCATCCACCTTGTCGGTCGTTATAAGCGGCCACTCGTACTGCTAGTTTATCGGTCAGCGCCAAATTCATCATTGCTTCAACGGTATTGCTCAGTTCTCCGCCTTGAGTAAACCCCGTATCAATATCCACACTGGCTGAAAAGCCACTGTGATCTGGCTTGTTGGTAATAAGCCTTACCGTACCTGACTGTGAACTCGCACCAAACAACGTACCCTGAGGTCCTGGTAAGACTTCGACTCGTTGAACATCAGTGGCAAATATATCTAAATTTCGCCCCTGCATACTAACGGGTTGCTCGTCTAAATAAAATGCGACGGCAGGTTGAATAGCCTGAACCGATGAAACTGCTATTCCTGTTTGAGTTGTAGCCGCACCGCGAATATAAATTTCGTTTTGTCCGGGTCCTGTGCCTTGAAACACGACATTAGGTAGGAATTCAACGTAGTCTTGAAAGTTGTCTACACCCAACTGGTCTAGCGCCTTGCCACTTAAGGCAGAAACTGCAACAGGAACATCTTGGATGGATTCTGTTCTTTTCGTTGCGGTTACTTCAATGGTTTCTATCTCTGCTTTTGGTGGTTTTTCTGCTTGTGACTGCTGGGCGAGTACTGAGCCAGTAGACAAAGCCGCTAAAATCGCGCAGCTCAGTTTGGTATATGTGTGCATTGTGTTTCCCTAGGGATAATTTTTAATAACTTTACCTATAGGATAGTGATGTGGATTTAAATATCAAATAAATTAGAGTTCTAATTAATATTGAAGAGGTCTTTCATCGACATTTGAAAATAAAACTGGAATAAAAAGCCTACTTTTTGCGGCTTTAGTTTTTACTTTTTGATTATTTTGCTTTTTTAAGCTGAGTATTTGAGTAAAGACTGGTATCTTATTAGTTATAGCTAAACCTATTTTATGAGTTTATTGGTGTCGCAAAAATCATCTACATCATTTAATCGTTATGTCTTTTTTCCAGCATCAGGCAGTATTGTGCTGCTTTTGTTTTTTGCTGCATTTTTCCCCTCCAACGCAGACTCAGTGTTTAAAACTGTGCAAAGCGGCATTGTTGAAAACGCCAGTTGGTTTTACGTAACTAGCGTGGCAATCATTCTGGTTTTAACTGCGTATCTAGGGCTATCGCGCTATGGTGATATAAAACTCGGCCCGGACCACGCGACGCCCGACTACAACAGATTGACTTGGCTGTCGATGCTTTTTGCTGCAGGGATGGGCATAGGTTTAATGTTTTTCGGTGTTGCCGAACCCATCATGCATTTTACGTCTCCTCCTACCGCTGAGCCCAATTCTGTAGAAGCGGCGAAAGAAGCAATGAAAATGACCTTTTTCCATTGGGGATTTCATGCATGGGCCATTTACACGATTGTGGCGTTAATTCTTGCCTACTTTGCCTATCGGCATAACCTTCCTCTTACCTTACGCAGTGCACTGTATCCGCTTATTGGCGACAAAATTTATGGTTGGTGGGGCCATTGGGTGGATATTTTTGCAGTGGTCAGCACGATTTTCGGAGTCGCGACTTCATTGGGACTAGGGGCTACACAAGTTAATTCTGGTTTTAATTACATGTTTGGCCTAAATATAGGACTAAGCGAACAGCTGTGCATTATGTTTGTGGTTACCTTGCTAGCCGTTATTTCTGTAGCGACAGGCTTAGACAAAGGCATCCGACGGCTATCTGAACTCAACATGGTGTTAGCTGTTGTCTTGTTAGTGATGGTGATGTTACTTGGACCCACCATTTTTTTACTTCAGGCATTAGTACAAAATACTGGGGCGTATTTGTCTGATATGGTGCATAACACGTTTAATTTATTCGCCTATGAAAAAAATGAGTGGTTTGGTGGCTGGACCATATTCTATTGGGGGTGGTGGATAGCTTGGGCACCTTTTGTGGGATTGTTCATCGCGAGGATATCGCGCGGCCGTACTATACGAGAATTCATCTTAGGCGTGATGTTAATCCCCACTGCGTTTACGCTAACATGGATGACCTTTTTTGGTAACAGCGCAATTGATATGGTTATCAACCAAAATATTGTTGAAGTCGCCCAAATGGTCCAGCAAGATTCTGCGGTGGCACTTTTTGTGTTTTTAGAACAATTTCCTTTCTCGGCGTTTGTATCCTTGCTTGCTACCTTAATGATTGTGGTGTTTTTTGTCACATCCTGTGATTCAGGTGCGATGGTAGTTAACATGCTGTGTTCAAATGGCGACGATAAAACAGCCTTATGGCAAAGAATATATTGGGCGACTGCGGTAGGTGTTGTCGCTGCTATTTTGCTATATGCAGGCGGATTAAATGCGCTTCAAACCATGACCATTGCCACTGCGTTACCGTTTTCAATTGTGTTATTGTTGTCTATGTTGGGGCTGATAAAAGCGTTACGTATAGAAGCCTACAAACGAGAAAGTATGCAGATAAACAACGTTCCGCAAGCCACAAACAACTCCCCTGCCAGTTGGCAAGAAAGACTGACCAATATTGTAAACTTTCCTAACAAAACAGCGGTTGAGACGTTTTTAGACAATATCGTATTACGTGCGTTTGAGGAGGTGAAAAGCACCTTAGACACGCATCAAATCGAAGCAAGCATAACACGAGAAAAACGCGGTTTTGTTTTAACAGTAATGCATGGCGATGAGCACGATTTTGTGTATTCAGTATACAGACAAAAATATCAGCAACCCGATTTTGCGTCAGCCGAAGTAGAAGACAACGACGACGATGATGAAACCCTGTATTATCGTGCCGAAGTACATCTCGCTGAGGGCGGGCAAGATTACGATATTATGGGCTGGTCAAAAGTAGCAGTGATCAACGATATTATCGACCAATATCATCGCCATCAGCATTTTTTACATTTGCTTCGTTAAAAAACAAAAAAGCCACCGAAATCAAGGTGGCTTTAATTTTTAATAATACTTAAAAAGCTATGAAATGCTTGGAATACGCCCTGGTGTCCATGGTGCGCCTAGCGCTTCAAGTTCAGCCTCAAGCTCGTTAAGCTCAGTCTGCAACGCTCGCAGCTGATCAGCAACTCTTGTGTATTCTGCTTCCGCTATCTCCAATGAAGCTAAATGATTCCCAGATATACGATTTTGCGAGCCACTAATTGCCCCATATAAACTTGAGGTTCTACCTGCAACCGACCACTGAGTGGGTTCATGCCTTGCGCGTACCGTCGCATCACCATTCAACAATGTAGTTAAAGTTACCATTCGCGCAGCCAAGTCCCTGACCTTTTGCGCCTGCTCTTCGGTAGCCGAAGGCGTCAGATCAACGGCCGCTTTTAAGTGCTTAATGCGGTCGGTAAGTTCGCGCTGTGCCTTTGACGCTCCTCTCACCGAACGCAGTAAATTGGCTGCTCGCTGCTGAACTGCAAGTAAGGCCTCTCGGTCAGAGGTGATCTCAGGGCTATTATTCAGCAACGTAAGCTGAAAGGCTTGTGGCTCGGATAAGTCTGATAGCTTGCCAAATTGGCGTTTTTTAAGTGTCACCGTATACTCTCCGGGCAAAGCGATAGGTCCTTTAGGGGGAATGGCCCATGGTGGTACATAGCCACTGGATGTATTTAAGTTCACTGGTGCTGCAGAGGGGTAGTGCATATCCCACGCCACGCGATGGAAACCTTTTGAGGTAGGGGCATTGACTCGACGAACAACTTTCCCTTGAGCGTCTTTCACCTCAAGAAATACCGCAGGCGCTTCTTCCTGATCTTCTTTACGCAAGGTTTCCCAACTTGGGTAAGGCGTATCACCGCCATCTTTCTCTATCACTTTTTCCTGCTCGCGCCTTGTTTCTTGCAAGGTTTTATAAGCTTCATTTAAGTAAAAAGAAAATACCGCGCCGTAGTGTGGGTTATTCGCAGTGTAAAAGGCGTTGCCATTCGAACCTTTTTCTTCACCGCCGTACTGATATCCCTCAAGATACAGCCATGTGTCTTTAACTGGAAACAAGGTCGCTTCCTTATCTTTCAAACGCTTAGCCGGTGTGCGTAATGGTGAATAATCATCCAATATATAAATACCGCGGCCAAAAGTACCCACTACCAAATCGCTTTCACGGCGCTGAATTTCAATATCACGGACTGAAATAGTCGGGAAATTCCCTGTCATTTTAGACCATGTATCGCCGCCATTTTGGCTGAAAAATAAACCAAATTCCGTACCCAAAAACAGCAAATTCGGGTCGATATGATCTTCGGCAATGGTATGCGCTGAGCCTCTTTCTGGCAGGTTGTTGCTGATCAGCTTCCAGCTTTTGCCTTTGTTGGTGGTTTTCATAACGTAAGGCTTATAATCGCCACGCTTATGGTTATCAAACACAGCATACGCCGTGTTTTCTTCATGCAGCGATGGCACAATATCTTCAACTAAAGACATATCAGGCACGCCTTTAAAGCTATCCTGAATACGCCAATTTTTACCGCTATCTTCGCTTACACTAATCAAGCCGTCGTCTGTGCCTACATATAACAACCCTTGCTTGATTGGGCTTTCGTTTAGCGCAATAATCGAGCCATACATGGAAGTAGAAGCATTTTTGGCGATGGTATCCACACTCCATACTCGGTCCATTACAATCAACTTGTTTCTGTCGACCTTGCGAGTGAGATCGGGGCTGATAGCTTGCCAGTTTTCACCACGGTCATCCGATTGAAACACTTTTTCAGCGGCGTAAAACAGACGCGTGGGTTTATGCGGACTGATCAAAATAGGTGAATTCCAATTCCATTTATAATTTTTTTCGCCCTCTAGCGGATGCGGTGTAATCGATACTCGCTCGCGTGTTCGTTTGTCATAGCGCGCTAAACCGCCATACTGGTATTGGGCATAAATGATATTCGGATCGTTGGGATCGATTTGTGGTTTGTAACCATCACCACCAATGACGGTATTCCAATCGGCATTGGTAATACCGTGAATAACATCGGTGCGCGAGGGAGCACAGAGCGAGCTATTGTCTTGCGTGCCGCCACATACGTTATAAAACGGAAACGCATTGTCAGGTTGAATGCGGTAGAACTGGGCGATAGGTAAGTTTTGCGCCCAGCGCCAGTTTTGTCCACGATCCCAACTTTCATACACACCGCCGTCTCCACCAATGATAAGATGCTCTGTATTGGCTGGGTCGATCCATAAAGCGTGGTCGTCTACATGACGAAATTCGTTTGATAGCGATGTGAACGTTTTGCCGCCATCTTCAGACACTTTAGTAAAGGTGTCTACAGAGTAAAGTCGTTCAGGGTTATGCGGGTCGACAATCAGTTCATTATAATATTGTGGGCTGCTAGTCATATGGCTTGAGCGTTTTTGCCAAGTTTGACCGAAATTGTCAGAGCGATACACCCCTTTTTCTTTATCGTTAGATTCAATGATGGCGTACAAAATTTGGCTCGCCGACGGTGCCATGGCGATACCTATCCGCCCCATATTGTCTTTGGGTAAACCTGAGCTTATCTCACTCCAGGTTTCACCGCCGTTGGTGGTTTTATGAATGCCACTGCCGGGGCCTCCGTTAATGAGTGTCCACACATGGCGACGTCGTTGATAACTGGTTGCGACAATGTTATCCACGTTATTAGGGTCGACTACAAATTCATTAATACCGGTGTATTTGTCTATGTCTAAAATGCGTTGCCAAGTTGCTCCACCATCGAGTGTTTTGTATAGGCCGCGATCGCCACCGTTGCTCCAAAGTGGCCCTTGTGCGGCTACCAACACGTGTTCTTGATTGTCTGGGTTGATCCAGATTTGTGAAATATGGCCCGAGTTTTTCAGCCCCATATTTTTCCACGTTTTACCGCCATCAAGCGATTTATACACCCCATCTCCATATGCTACGGAGCGCTGCGCATTGTTTTCACCCGAACCTAACCACAATATTGCAGGGTTAGACGGTGCCATTTCAATAACCCCCACAGAATACGAGCCTTCATTTTCAAATAGCGGTGTCCACGTTGTCATGTTGTTGGTGGTTTTCCACACATTGCCCGAAGCCGTTGCAACGTAAAACTCATTCGTTGCTTTTGGGTTAAACGCAAAATCTGACACTCGGCCAGAAATAGCAGCTGGCCCAATGGTACGAAGCGGTATGCTGGCAAGCGGATTAGCATCTTTTTTTTCTGCGTAAAGCGACGGAGATAACAACAGAGCAAGCGCTGCACTGCATGTTAAAAGCGGTTTTAAAACTGGCATACTGGATTTCCTATTGAAGGTCTTGTCGTGACTGACTATTTTTATAAGATGTTGATTTCTTTGCTTTGTTAATAAACTTATCATATCGTTGAAATTGCGCGCTACCATACACCCCATAGATTCGTCATTTGTCGTACAAATCTATGTTTTATTTTTGTATGTTATTTGCTCTTTCCCCTTTACTAAGAGCAAAAATGATGCAACCTATTCTGGTCATTTAGAGGAATACAAATGAAACTTTATATTGCAAATCAGAATTATTCTAGCTGGTCATTGCGTGCTTGGCTTATTTTTGATCAATACAATCTTGACGTCGAAGTAGAAAAATTAACGCTAATGACCCAAGCCTTCTACGATGCGCTTGGAAAAGAGTTTCCGTCTGGAAAAGTGCCTGCCTTACTGGACGACGACATAGCAGTATGGGAATCGCTTGCGATATTAGAATATGTGAATGAAACTTACTTAGACCACAAGGCATGGCCAAAAGACAGAGCACTAAGAGCCAAAGCTCGCGCCTTGAGTGCTGAAATGCATGCCGGTTTTATTCACTTACGTAACGAAATGCCAATGAACTGCCGCGCCCTTCGCAAAGTCGAAATAACGGAAGGGTTAGCCAAGGACATCGCGCGCATTGATCAAATTTGGTCTACACAAATGCTACTGTTCCCAAACGCTTGGCTGTTTGATGATTGGAGTATTGCCGATGCGATGTTTGCCCCAGTTGCGTTGAGATTTAAAACCTACAACGTAGCACTATCAGAAAATGCAAAGCAATATCAATCCAAAGTATTGAACAGTGCTGCTATTCAGCGTTGGCTAGATGAAGCCAGCACTGAAACAGATGTTCTTGATGTTAACGAAGCTGGCGTATCATTAAAGTGAAATTTCAATAAGCTGAACTCTGTTCCTTCCTGCATGTTTGGCTTGGTAAAGGGCGGCATCCGCTTCATTGAACAATGCGTCGTAGGAAAGTAGTTTGTCTTTTCCTTCGACAATGCCAAAGCTTGCTGTTGCGCTAAGCACCTTTTCGTTATGCGAAATCGGCAAGGCTTCAATTTTTTGTCTTAAGCTTTCCGCTATAAAACGAGCTTTGTCACCGTCGCAACTAGGCAACGTTATGCCAAATTCTTCGCCACCTAAACGACCGACAATATCGTTTTGACGGCATTCTTGTTTCAGTAACGCCGACACCGACTTTAGAACCGCATCTCCCGCTGCATGTCCATGAGTATCGTTGATTTGTTTAAAGTGATCTAAATCCAAAATAATCATGCTAATAGCATGCTTTCCGGCGTGACAGAAATCTATTGCTTCTTGTGAACGCTTACAAAACTCTCGCCGATTTTTTAATTTTGTTAACCCATCGGTTTCAGCTAATTGTTTAAACTTTTTCTTGTTGATATGGGTGCGGTAAAAGCTGACGAACACAATGGCTAAGGCAGATATTGCCAGTGCTGCTGCTAACAAACTATTTTTTGCCTCTTGTTTAGCCGTTATCGCCTCTGCCGATAATAATTCATTCTCTGCGTAGGCCAGTTCTAAGTTTCTGGCATTGAGTTCAGACTCAAATTGTGCGCGTTGAAACGCCAGTTGATTAGATTGCAATTCGCTGTCGTACGCCTTGTCTGCTGCTACATAGCTCTTGTGATAGTCAAGCGCTGTTTTATAGTTACCTCGCGCGTGTTCAATATTCGACAAGGTAAGATAGGATGAAACAAGAGGCTTGTTGAATTTTGCTTGTGCTGATTGTCCCAGAGCTAACTGGGCACTTGATATAGCCGCCTCGAAATTGCCAAGCGAATACAGCACCTCTGCTTTGGTCGCGTAATACATAGCACTTAATCTTGGGTAATTGGTTTCTGTTACTACTTTTTCGATTTTTTCTAGGGTTTGCCGTGCTTCAATATTTTGCTTAGCATCTACGTGCATTTTTGCTTTGGTAATCGATATAAAACTTCCCAAAAACGCTTCACCAATGCTATTGCAATAAAGTTCAGATTCATTTACGAACCCCATACCGATTGGTTCAGCTTCAATATAATAAGCAGATTCAACTAGGACAGCGCTAACGATACACTTAGAGCGAGGTAGCAAGCTTTTTTGTGTTAATTGCATGGCTATGCTAAATGCAAGTTGATATTGGTTAGCCTCTTGATAAAAGATAGCTTTTGTTATTTCACCACCGTTTAAAATTTTAGGGTCATCAATCTTACGACTTAAGGCATCCAATCTATTTAGTAATTGCGCACCTTCATAAAATTTTCGCATTACACCATACATAGAAATGATTGAGTAGGTGGACCTGTATTTAATATCGGTAAACTCAGACTGATTTACCAACTCCTTGTGTCTTTCAATTGATTCGATATATTCTCCGCTAAGAGAGTCTTTATAAATGTCAAGGTAAGTAAAGTAATCAATTTGATAATCTGAAAACTCATTTTTTCTATTTCCAAGGACATTTAAAAGCTCGGCAAATTTTCTTATATTCGACGTTCTAGAATCATCTGCCGCAGCAAAAATATCATCAAGATTTTCTCCATAGACTTGGCCACCAATCAGAGCAGCCAATATTAATATGAAACTGAAAGAATATTTACAGAAAATCAATTAAGTTTGACACTTTCTTTTTCTTTATCATTTTGCGAATTGTCTTCTTGATTGTCGTTAGCTTGCTCATCCTCTGCCGGAAATAGAATACACCACTGTTTGATAGGCGTATCAATAGTATCGATATATTGCATAGCCTGTGCACGAATGGCATCGGCATGGGCACAACCTTGGCGCTGAAGTGCTGCAGAGGAACCCAGTTGTTCTAAAAGTTGAATTGCTGTCATTGCTGTTTCCTTTTTTGTTTTTTGTTATTGATAAATGTGTTGTTATTTTTTTGTGGATTTAACCAAATCACGAGTTACGTTACTGACAATATGACTGTTTCAACCAGTCTTTTTTCTCTAACACCGAGAGTTCAGATGGTGTATCGTTATATTTAACCGCAACAGTATGGTTGAAACCCAAACGTCTCGATACCCTACCAATAGCTTTGTTGGAAATGACGTGTCGTTCAATTAATAATTCTACACCCAATGATGAAAACACATAACTAAACATCGCACTTAACACTTCAAACGGTGTGCCTTTTCCTTCTGCTTGTTCATTTAAAATTATCCCGACCTCTGCCGTTGCAAGCAGCGAAGTGACTGCGCTTATTCCTTGCACCCCCATCTTATCGCCTGTGTTTTTATTTTCAATTAGCCAATATCCTGAACTAGACTCTGAGCTAGACTCTGAGCTAAATAGCTTGGTGTTGGCATCGAGCATTTTTTCAAACAGCGCTTGAGCGTTTTGCTGTGAAAAAACACCACCTAAGTGCGCCATACGTGAAGATGATTGATAAAGGCTTCGAACGAAATTGCTATCACTTTGTTGCACAGGCGTGCACAAAAATCGTGATGTTTCAAAAACTCTGTCCACCATTTCTTCACCCTTTAAAAATTACTGTCTGTTTGTGACTGTTTTATAACAACGCTGTTGCTGGCGATATCGGCGAGTAGCGCCTCGGCCCTTGGATTAATAATTGGAGCGCTGATCGGCGGTATCACTAAAGTGCTGTGTTGAAAAACGCTAGCCTTGTCTAATTCTGATAAGGCCAGCCATTCAATGCGTATTGTGTCGGTAGGTAGAGATTTTGCTTCATAAATTGCGATGTTGTGTTGAGGGGAATACAAGCTAATAAGCTGTTCTTTTAATACCGTTCTATACGCATTTTCAGTAGTAAATTGTTGTGCTTGTCGGTCTCCGGCCAAGCCAATTTGCCATAAAATAAGATAAGCCGATGGGTCGATAGTGCGCTCATATAGCATAAACTGTGTGGTTTCATAATGCTGACACCCCACTTTCCCTGGGTCTATCCCCATATCGGCATACAAACAGGCTTCTGCTGATATACCGGCTTCCATATGAGCATGAAAGCTTTCCGATTTGGCTTGTGCGACCGCGTCGTGTGGCGCTTTTGCGAAAACACCCGGGTGCCCGTAAAACGCGCCCACCACATGCATTCCTTTTCGTAGCGAAGACAGTAGTGTATTTACCATTGCTTTATAAGTGTGGCGTCGATCTTTTCCTTCTTCATAGTAATGTTGCAAGCTGATGGTGTTGGTATTCATCGACATAATCCACTCTTCCATCAAGCTCGTTGCGGCAGAACAATAAACAATGTCTGCATTTTCTATGTGGCTTCTTGCTATGGGGGTTATGTGCGCCCCGAGAGTCATGCCTGTGCCTACGCACACTAAGGAGCCTGCTTTGGTTTGAGTCATATTGCTTTTACTCTTGTTTTTTGTTGTGTCTTTTATTAACGCGTTTGAAAAAATGCTTACATAATGACTGCATCGCTTTCCAGTCGTGATGTAATACGTCGCTTAAACGATGGGGAGCTACCCTAGGGCTAGCAAATACTAATGCACCTTTGTCACCTGCTTGACGATCAAATATCGTGTAATACTCACACATTAAAGGCAGGCCTAAAATCGTTTGAGCTTGCCAGCCCGGCAACGTCGTTATTTTAAAACTTGCCTGATTACATTCAGGTGCATGCGTTTGCCAATAACTATAAGGGGTTAAAATTAAGCTTTCGCTGCGCCCCTTTCTACCGCTAAAGGTAAACTGAATATTGGGCCATTCAGACAAGTTCAGGTTATTTAAAGGAATGCCCACTTCCTTGCCGTTGTATTGCTGGTAAGCCGACAATAAATGCGCTTGATGAGGTACGGCCTGAGCCAAATTCTGCATAAGTTCAGTAAACAGGCTTTCAGGCAACAAAATAGCATTAGCACCACTATCTACAAAGCAATTGCTGTTACTGGGCTTGCTTTTGTGTTCAATGAAAGGAGGAGGAGTCAGCATGGCTTGGCTCTCTACCTTCACGCCTAATAAATTCACATTGTAGTATTTATCGCAAACTAGCGGTATATGAATAAAATCGTTTTTGTGCAACTGCGTATGCAAATGAGGCTTGCCTAAGGCTAGCATCCCTTGATTCAGTGGGTGGGCGCTTAATTGCTCTGATGTTTCCTTATTTTTAGAATGAAACACCGATGAACGATGCACTAAAAAGCCAAATTGATCAGGCACGATACCCTGTTCAACACATTGACTAAAAAATGTATTTACTTGTTTTTTCGGGCTGTTTAACACCTTCCGCAAGAAAAGTTCTGATTGGACTTTTTCGCTGCACTCTGGCCGCCATGGAAAGGTATTTATCGACAAATCATGTGCAGTATTCAGCGGTTCATAAGCCAAGCCTAGTATACCGCTTGTTCGCACAAAGGTATTCGCTTTGCGTTCTTCGGCTATTGCAAAAAAAGCCGATCGAATAGTGGCCTTATGCCGCCCTGTACCGATGGTAATTTGACTGCTTACTACTGGGCCTAACCATTCGCCCACACCGTATTTTACATGTTGACATAGCGTGGTGGGCTCAATCCTTTGATCAATGGAGGCATCGTAGTGTTGAGGAGAAAGCACAAGTGAGCTACTGCCTGAGTCTAGTAGCAGGGTTTGCAACTGCGACGGCTCTCCTATCTCAAGCTCAGCACAAAAATCACCCTTCCCTTTTACGTTGTTTAACGGAACTAATAAAGAGTGCAGCATAAACTCGGAAATAAAGAACTTAAATTAATAAACGCTATGCACCGTATGATGCCTAGTCTATGCTTAAATAACAATAATTGACGGTAAAACAAAGTCTTATTTTAATGGTTCTACGAATAGTTTTGATTGCTGCAATGTCGGTGGCTCTTTGCTTTCTTGCTGCATTTTCGTGTACAGCTCAAGAACCTGTCACCCTGCAACTAAAGTGGTTTCATAGCTTCCAATTTGCAGGTTATTACGCTGCCAAGCACAAAGGTTTTTATGACCAAGCAGGGTTTGATGTAAGCATAAAACAACACGATGGTAGCCGTTCTCCGCTTGAAACAGTATTAACGGGCGAAGCACAGTTCGGTTTGTCTGATTCAAGCATCGTTTTGCATCGTTTGAATGGTCACCCTGTGGTAATCGCCACATCTGTGTTTCAAACAAGCCCGCTTGTTTTTATGTCTTTGAAAGAAAAAGATATTGTGAGTGCGTACGATTTACGCGGTCGTTCAATTATGTTTCAAAAAAACATTGACGACGCCTCTCTGCAAGCTTTGCTATTATTCGCGGGCTTAGAGGAACAAGATTATGAGTACATACCACAAGCTTTTGATGATGATGCTTTAATTGAAGGCGTCACAGATTTAATGGCTGCCTATCGTTCAGACCAGCCCCTATACTATGCCGATAAAAAGTTTGACATCAACATAATCGACCCCGCTTCCTACGGTATCGACTTTTATGGTGACTTACTATTTACAACTGAAGAGTACGTCAAAAATAACCGAACTGACGTAGAAGCTTTTACAGAAGCGTCGAGAAAAGGTTGGAAGTATGCACTTGAGAATAAAGCGGAAATTGCCAAAGTCATTATCGAACAATACGGTGCAAACATACCTCTATCCCGTCTTTTAGACGAAGCTGAAGTGATTGAAAGCCTTATCAAGCCCAAGTTTGTGCAAATAGGTACCTTATTTCCTGCCCGATTTGAACGTATTGCACAAACTTATAAAGATTTAGGCATTATGCAAAATCAGTTAAATTTAAATGGCTTGTTTTTAGATGATTACAATACAGAAGCCTATACCTTTAACAAAACCTATCTCGCTATCGGGGCTTTTATTACCACAATCATTCTTTTTTATTCGTTGGGGCAGCATTGGTTTAACCAAAATTTGAAGCGACTGGTAATACAAAGAACAGGCGAGCTAGAATCTGCTAAGAAAGAAGCTGAATCGGCGAATGCCGCAAAATCTGTTTTTTTATCGAATATGAGCCACGAAATACGTACGCCCCTAAATGGTATTCACGGTGCTTTGCAACTCATTCAAAACCGCACTAGCGAGCGGCATAGCTTGCATCTAATTGAAAAAGCGCTTTTTTCTAGCCACAATTTAATGACCATTATTAACGACATCTTAGACTACTCAAAAATAGAAGCTGGAAAATTGACTTTTGAAACGCTTCACTTTGAAATGCTTGACGTGGTTAGGTCGGTGGAGTCTGATCTCGCGCCTTTAGTTCAAAAGAAACCGTTGAGTTTTTCCGTCAAGGTCGATCAAAATTTTTGTGATGGTTGGTTGGGCGACCCAGTAAGAATAAAACAAATCGTGCTTAATTTATGCAGTAACGCAGTAAAATTTACCGAACAAGGTGAGGTGAAACTGCATCTTATCGATTCAACGCAATTATGTTTTGAAGTGAGTGATACTGGGATAGGTATTCCCGATGAGGCATTGAACAAGTTGTTTTCTCGGTTTGAGCAAGTCAATGAATCAACCACGCGAAAGTTTGGTGGTACGGGCCTTGGCTTGGCTATTACTGAGTCATTAGTTGATATGATGAACGGTTCTATAAAGGTGAGCAGTGAGTTGGGGAAAGGCGCTCGTTTTATTGTGAGCTTGCCCTTAACGGCATCCAAACAACCTACACAACCCCAAGCTACGCTAGCTGAACCACAGTCAGACTATTCAGGCAAACGTTTTCTTATTGCTGAAGACAATGAAATCAACCGAGCCATTATTGAATCTATGCTTGCACCTTCTCAGGCTCAACTCGTTTTTGCTCATGATGGAGTCGAAGCCATTGAAACAACCCACAAACAACACTTTGATTTAATTTTAATGGATATTCAAATGCCGAATCTGGACGGTGTTGATGCTTGCAGGCAGATCAAAGCTGCTTATCCGACAATTCCTATTGTTGCACTGACGTCTAATGTTTACGCCGAGGATATTTCACGTTACGAGCAAGCAGGATTCAGTGCGCATATTGGTAAGCCTATTGACATTCCTATTTTGTTTCGAACATGCGACACTATTCTTTTTTCTAAATCAGAACAACAATAACACTGTAAGCAATACTACTATTCAAGCCGCAACCAAGACCCATAATATGCATGTAGAACAAAACTTACTGGACTCTGTTTCCGAAAAGCTAAAAACTCAAAACGCGATACGCGCTTCGCTTATTTGCCCTATTTTTACGCCTGTTTTTTTAGTTTTGTGGTATGCCTTGGTTGAAGTCGACACCACCCTTGCTCCAGTAATGTTAACCTTATCCGGCGTATTGATTGGTGCAATAGTTCGCGTATTTGGTAAAGGTTACGGCTTTGTCTTTTCAATCATTGGTCTTTGTAACCATTTACTCCTTGTACTTGCGGCATTTGCTTTAGACCTCACCATGATCCCAAATAATACCTTGTGGGCCACCGTTTATTTCTTGTTTTATACCTCTGGTGCTGCGCTGTCTGTTTATTTGTCAAAGACACGTGTCGCTTTTTATGAGCACAAAGCTTATTACAAACTCGTCGAACTGAATCGACATAACAGTTTCAAAATGGTGAAAAATCGTTGGTTCGTGGCGGTTCCAATTGCGAGTATCAGTACATTTATCACGTTGAGCATTACTGCTGTAGTTGTCAGTGAGTACCGCTTTCAGAACGAAAAGCAGGAAGAAGTCGCTAAGCTAAATCTTGCTTATGAACAAAAAAACAATCGTGCGATAGATGTTTCCCCAAGTTCACTGTCTTCTATTAGCACTGAGCTAGCTTTGAAACATGCCTTTGCTTTTTACAAAGGTTACTTCCCTGCAAAATCTTGGCAAAAAACCAAGCCCTACCCTCGCTCAAGCTATAAAACCAAAACCATTTTGAATTTTTTAATTAATGCGCGAAATGAAGCAAGAGCAAAGTTCATTTTAGGTATCATTGAGTTAAAAGCAGGCGGCATAGCGCTCATAGTAGAAGCAGCGAAACAGGGGGATATCTACGCTAAAATTTTTCAGGCCAAACAATTTGGATGCGAAAAAGAAACACAGTTGGCGATAAAAAAATTAAACGTCCTCCGTACAATAACGACTCAACAGAATGAGTTGGCCTACATTACAGAAGTACTAGACGAGGGCTTTAATGAGCAAACCTGTGATATGGACTTCAATATGCCCGATTTTTTGATGGAGTATGTTTTTTAAGAACCATCGCTTTTTTCAACTGGTTTCGTGAGTACATCGAGTAGGGGGAGAGTTTACATTCTCCCTACTCTCGCACCACCGGATGCGATTCGGATTGTCTTCCCTTCAATCAGGGTGACTCAAACTTCTTTCAGTCTGACGGGTTTGCCAGCTTCGCTGGGCAAAAAAAACCTCTGATATAAATCAGAGGTTTTTGAGTAAACGAGTATTAAAAGTTAGAGCAGAATATGTACCATTAAAACAACTTAAGTACAGGAGCTGCAACTATATCGTTAACTTTTAAAGCCTAACGTCTAGTCCAAAGAAGAACTGTCTACCGGTATCATAAACACCAGGGAAAGTGTTGTTGTTACCGTTTATAGCAGGCCCTGAAGAAACCGAAATTGGGAAATCTTCCTCAAGAAGGTTATTTACACCCGCTCTGAACCTATACCCATCAAGAAATTCCCATGTTGCAGAGACATCGAAATAGTTGACTGCTGGTAGTGACCCTTCGATAGCAGAATTAGGATTGCTTTCGTTTTCAACACTTGCAAAATGACGCCACGTTATTGTTGCTGTTAAGCCCTCAACAAGTGTTCCCCAATTAATCAACACTCTGTGTCTGTAATCGGCTCTGGGTAAACCAGCTTGACCAACAAAGCGACCTTCTCTTTCAATTGTATCGGAGCCTAAGAATGACGTGAAATCATTAGCAGTAACAACCGTACCCGCATACTGCGCAGAAATAGAACCCACTTTATCAATTTCACGCTGATAGTTTAATTGAACGTCAAAACCTTTGGTCTCAAGAAACGCAGCGTTCGTATTAGTAAGAGAGAAACCGATGTTTTCAGCTACTGACACACCAGGGTTTAAAGAACCTGCAGCGTCTCGGTTTACTAAATCACAAAACAGTGGGTTGCCAGATTCTAAACAGTTATCAAGAATATTTTGAGCTCCAATACCACCAACGATAGCGTCTTCTATTGAGATATCGAAATAATCCAAAGACCCCGTAAGACCCTCTATATGAGACGAAACATACACTAAACCAAGTGTTACTGTATCAGATGTTTCAGGAGTTAGTTCAGGATTACCCCCTGATATACCACCAGCCTGAGCAGCAACAATGTCTGGAATATTTCCAAATTGGGCTGCTGTAACCCCAGTGTTGGCACACTGATCAAGAGTTGCTACAGGGTTAGCTGTTGCACAGGGGTCAAATACATCACCGTTAGGCGTGTCAATCGCTGAAAGTTCAGGAAGACTGGTAAATTGACCTGTAAAAAGCTCGATTACGTTCGGCGCTCTAACAGCACGTTGCACCTGCCCTCGGAAAGTAACATCCTCTACAGGTTTCCAAGTTAGCTGAAATCCATAAGTATCAGTACCGAAGTCGTTTGTAACGCCATTTCCATTTACTGTGTAATCGGAGTGGCGATATTGAGCATTAAATACCAACTCTTGTGCCCAGCTCGCGTCTGTCACTAACGGTACTTGTAATTCAGTAAAAATATCGAATACTTCAATATTCCCTTCAACAGGCAATGTTGACCCACCGACACCTGTGAAACCACCATCATCTCTTTGACTTATTTGATCAGGTGATGCAGCTAATCCATCATCACGAAATTCCAAACCGAATAAAAATCCAACACCTGACTCAGGCGCCAGCGGTGATTCGATTCCATAATTCCCCAAGTCGGCTTGTACATGTCCACCAAGCACCAACTGATCGGTTTGACCAGTAACTATTCCAACACCTTCAATGAAATCCAATGCTTCTCTGGTTACAAGCGACTCACCATTAGGTCCTCTTTGGAAGATGTTATATGGAACACAACCATTGGATTGATCAATACAAACGGCATTCCCTTCTTCGTCAAGCTGCACTAAGATGGCTTGACCAAGTTGGTCTATTTGGAAATCTTCTGTAGAAGTGTCTTCATCTCTTGATTCAGCATATTGTAAAAATGCTTCATAACCCCAAACATCATTAAGCTCTCCGCGCACTCCACCAACGAATCTAAATGTAGAGTTTTCAAGCCTTGAGTTACGCTCACCACCTTCAACATTTCTATGTGTAGCGGTTAAACCATCAATAATTACAGAACCTGGATTTGCAATATCTGCAGCAATTTGATCTGGAGAACAAAGTAATACAGCTTCTGCAATAGAACGGCCGTCTTCAGTTACTGGATCTTGAATAAGAGGGTTACCACAGTTTATGCTACGAGCGAAAAAACCAAACGAAGCAGTAGGAGCAATCTGAGCGTCTGATACCGTTTGAATGTACCCGATATCAGCAAATAATTCATGTCCTTCTGCAAACTCATAATTTGCTTTGGTATAGAATTGGAAACGTTCTGCTGGACGTAAGAAAAAGTTAGTGGCACCAAAGTTGAACGTTTCGGCAGGTCCACCAGCAAATGGAGTAAAAGTACCATCTTCCTGCTGAAAGAAATCAGTTGCGCCAAAATCCGCCAAGTTATTAAAGCGTCTAAAGTTTGAAGAGCCTACACAACCAAACCCGTTAGTGTCGCCACCACCCAATGTACATGCAGAGCCAACTCTATCAGCACCAATAATTTCATTACGATTCTGATAAGAGAAAAATGTAACAATATTCCCTTTATCATCATCTAAGTTAGTACCTAGCGTTAATGATACCGAAACTTCTTCGCCATCGACTGTACTGCCGGGAACGGGTTGTTCGTTAGCAATTAGTACTTCTTCAAACAATGGACGCTCATTATTGCTTTGTGCGAAACCATATTGAACGTTTAACTCTGCACCCTCAAAATCATCTTTAAGCACAAAGTTTACAACACCACTTACCGCGTCTGATCCGTATACAGCAGACGAACCACCTGTCAACACCTCAATTCTTTCGATTAGGTTTGTAGGAACAATGTCAATATTGACTGCTGAAGAGCCAGAATCACCGAAAGGTAAACGGCGACCATCAATTAAGCTTAAGGTTCTAACTGCACCAAGCCCTCTAAGGTCAAGCTGAGAAGTACCAGAGGCACCGTTAGATTGTTCAGACGTCTGACCTGGAATAATCTGAGGTAAGGTGTTGGTCAAATCTTCTATGTTGATAACACCTCGAGCACTGATTTCTTGGTTTGATATTTCAAGAACCGGATTCGCCGATGTTAAGTTTGGATTAGTATTCAAGCGACTACCAGTAACCTGAATTTTTTCGATTTTCCCTTCCGCAGCGTCACTTTCTTGCGCTTGAAGCGGCGAAGTCAAAGTAAGCGAAGCTGCTCCGACCACGCCTGCTAACTTAATAGCTGACGCTAACCTAGAACTTTTAAACATGAATTGTCTCCCTAGACCACTATTTTTACATTAGTGTTTTATTATTTATTTAATTTTAGAAGTGACTAGCTCAGTTTATTTTCAAACAATTTTTTATCAACTGAGCGAGTAACAATCTCGACACCATAATAACCACATCAATGATTACTGGTCAACAAACAACCCGAGGTGCGAAGGAATAGTTCAAAGTGATATTAAACTTTGGAGTGAATATTGTAAACTTTAAATTACGCTTTGTTTCAAACTAACACAATACCATTTGTTTCATTTAACTGACACGATATTTTCAGTATCAACCTGCTCCCCAGAACCAAAGGTGGAGTCCCAACGGTTAATAGAAGTGAGTGCTGTTCTAAGCAAACGACCTTCGTGAACTGTATAGCTTGAATGCGTTTCACCAGAGGCCTCTACTCGAATGACGATATACGCACGGCCTTTTCCTTTGAACTCAAGATGCGACTCCAACGGTATACCTACATCATCGATAAGAACAGAAAATGAATTGCTAAACTTGCTAACGTATTTGCGCGTTTGTTTGTCTGAAATAAGTATTTCTAAAGGAAGCGTGAAGTTCAGTTTGCGTAACGCTTTGTTATTTTTACGTTCTATCGACTCGTCAATAAAGGTCGCTTGATCGAGTAAGCGAGTAAGCCCAAATGTCGCGTTAAGCATTCGGCTCACATCGACCGCATCGATGCTGTTAACAGCCATCAAGGTAGGTGTTTCAGCATCTGGGTCCTTCACCTGCTTGACACTTTCTGCTTCCAATCGAGACATTACTTCATCGCTATACTGCATCCTTAATCCCTGACTATCAAAATGAATTTGTATGTCTACTGCGCCTTCTTTTATTGTGGTGTCATCACTAGAATCACGTTGATTTTTTGTGGTGTACTTCAGTGTAGCGTGTACTTCAGCGTTATTATTTAACTGCATCAACGCGTTTCGTAAATCAGATAAACTGTCAGCAAAAGCGACTTTGGGAAATAAAAATAGCGTGGAGAGAAACAAAACATTAAGACGTGAAACATTCATTGTCATTGTGCTTATCCCTAAATAGCAAGCTTCCGTTGGGAATATTTTTTACCAATTCTATAGCGAGTTGACTATAAGATAACTGTAAAGTTCAATTTAACGCTTTGGCAACTCCACCGCGAGTGAGTCGTCCTTTGAAGTGCCTGAAATGCCATAGGAAGTATTTAAACGGGTATTACGAAAATGGCCCAACGCAACCAATAACGACCCAAACACTGTTAAGGCTACTTCTCCGGTTTCACCGAGCAATTCATGTCCAGCAAAAGCGGCGAAACAAAGAACAACCAAACCACAAACGATAGTGATAAGGACAGATGCGTTGCCACGCCTTTTAAAACCAAACGCCAGTGCAATAAAACTGAACGGTAACACTGCAATTAGCAATACTTTATGTAACATTTCATCTGATAAAAACGACAATGCAACAGAAGGCAGCATAATAACGAAGGCGGGTAAAATAAGGCAATGTATAAGGCATAAAAAAGAGATCGCCATAGCAAACTTATCGGAAAGAGACTGAATTTTCATTATTCCTGCTCGCTAAATAAACACGCCATTGACCTAAATGAACCTGAATACATTTTTTCGATGCGTTGGTTGTATTCGATGCGTTGGTTGTAAATAACTGGTCATAAAAGAGTGATAATATATCATTTTAATAGTTTACTAGATACACTATTTTTAATTTTTATGAACCTTGAATTCACGAATTACAAAAAGGCAGCATTGCAATGCTAAGTAGAAGACAGTTTACTAAGGGAGCCTGTAGCCTTGCGTTTGCGGGCTTATCGTTAAGCGCATTAGGAAAAAATACCGTCTCGCTTTCCTCTTCCATTGGTTATGGTCCATTAAAAGCAGACCCTAAAGGATTGCTAGATTTACCCAATCACTTTAGCTATTCCATTATTTCATCATTCAACCATAAAATGTCAGATGGTTTACATGTGCCTAACCGCGCTGACGGCATGGGATGTTTTGATTTAGGTAACAATAAAGTCGCGTTGGTTCGCAACCATGAATTGAGACCCAAAGACATGACGACTCAGCCCGAATCGTTGAAACAATTTATGTCAGAAAAAGCGTATGATAGTTTCTCAGATAACGTTGCATTACCAGGCGGCACAAGTACGCTTGTTTATGACATGACCTCGAAGCAAGTTACAGAGGAATTTATGAGCCTAATCGGCACCGTCAGAAATTGCTCTGGTGGTGTTACGCCGTGGAATACTTGGTTGTCGTGTGAAGAATCCGTCGATGTGCCCAATGGCGAAATAAAACAAGCGCATGGATACGTGTTTGAAGTTCCTGCTGCTGCAGCGCGCTTAGTCGATGCTAAGCCGATAAAAGCCATGGGGCGGTTTAATCATGAAGCGGCTGCGGTCGACCCCAAAACAGGGATTGTTTATATGACAGAAGATAGAGATGACAGCCTGTTTTATCGCTATGTTCCCAATGAATACGGCAACTTGCAGGCTGGCGGCATTTTGCAAGCCTTAGTCATTAAAGATCAGCCCGAGTTCGATAGCCGAAATTGGCACAAAACGTCTTTTGCTTTAAACCAATGGTTAGACGCTAAGTGGGTGACCTTAGACAACCCAGAAAGTCCAAATGATGATTTGCGTCAAAGAGGCAGAGCGAAGGGGGCAACCTTGTTTGCGCGAGGAGAGGGAGTACATTGGGCTAATGATGAACTTTATTTTTGTTGCACTAGCGGAGGGAATAAACGTTTGGGGCAGATCATGCGCTACTCACCTTCTTCAATCACGGAATCAACGCTTGCTCAGCAAACAGGCAAGCTACAACTGTTCCTAGAGAGCACTGATGAGTCTTTATACAATTTTGGAGATAATCTCACCGTTACACCGCAAGGTCACCTCTTAGTCTGTGAAGATCAATATACCAAAGTCGTAGACAACCACCTCCGTGGTGTGACAAACGAAGGTAAAGTATACAGTTTTGCTCGCCTGCATGCACAAACCGAGTTGGCTGGCGCTTGTTTCTCTCCTGATGGCAGCACCTTGTTCGTTAATGTCTATTCACCCACAAAAACACTCGCAATTACGGGCCCGTGGGAAACGGTGGTTTAGGTAAAGAGGTCACATTTCCGCCATCAAGACTTCATCAAACAGACGCGAAAGTGTCACTTATCCGCTCTATTGTCGAGTTGCTTGGATTTTTTCAACCAATAAACTCATACAATAGAATGGATAAAGTATGCCTACCCTTAAAAAGTTATTATTAGCAAGTGCTCTCTCTTTTACACTTTCCGCCTGTGACGATGACACGGTTGAAATAGTTGAAGTAGAACGGGAAGTCGTCGTGCAAAATACGGTGACTGTAGTGGAAACGGTTGAAGTACCCACCATCGTTGAAGTGCCTGCAGGTGCAGCAGACAATGTTGAATTAGGCTCACGTCCTTTCTTTTTGGTAAACGATATGGATGATAGTTCTTTAAAAGCAGAACTACAGCAATGCTCAGAAGGGCCGTTTTATAAAACTGACTTTTCAATTGGTCATCGTGGAGCCCCGTTGCAGTATCCCGAGCATACGAAAGAATCCTATGAAGCCGCAGCTCGAATGGGAGCGGGGATTTTAGAGTGTGATGTTACCTTTACACAAGATAAAGAACTGGTTTGTCGTCATTCTCAGTGCGACTTACACACTACAACTAACATTCTTGCAACTGATTTAGCGTCGAAATGCTCTGTACCATTTACCCCCGCCGATCCAGCAAACGGCGTGCTTGCCAATGCGCAGTGCTGCACAAGTGACATCACGCTAGCAGAGTTCAAAACCCTTAAAGGTAAAATGGACGCAGCAAATCGCAACGCGAGCAATGTAGAGGATTACCTGAATGGCACAGCAGACTGGCGCACAGACTTGTACGACAGCAAGGGAACGCTGCTAACACACGCTGAAAGTATTGCGTTATTTAAGCAGTTAAAAACGAAAATGACTCCGGAATTAAAAACCCCTGCGGTAACAATGCCATTTGATGGCTTTACTCAACAAGATTATGCACAAAAAATGATTGATGAATACAAAGGCGCTGGTGTTGACGCAACGGACGTTTTTCCTCAATCATTTAATCTTGATGATATTCAATACTGGCTAGCCAACGAACCTGCATTTGGCACTCAAGCCGTTTATCTGGACGACCGATATGCGACACAACTTGTAAACAACGAGCAAGGGGTAACGGCTTCTGAATTGGTCAACAATCCTGAACGCCTAGTCCCCTCTATGGCAGAACTTGCCGAAAGCGGAGTACAAATTATTGCTCCCCCAATTTGGGTATTAGTAACCGTAGAAAATGGCACGATAGTGCCCTCTGCCTACGCTCTTGCAGCCAGAGAAGCAGGCTTAGATATTATCGCATGGAGCTTAGAGCGTTCTGGGCAGCTTGGGAATGGTGGCGGTTGGTATTTTCAATCTGTTAACGGCAGTTTAGGCACAGAGGCGATGATTAATGACGACGGAGACGTTATGACTGTGCTTAACGTATTAGCAAATGATGTCGGTGTATTAGGCGTATTTTCCGACTGGCCGGCAACCACGAGTTACTATGCCAGCTGCATGAGAATGCCGCCTAGTTTGTAAAGGGCTTGCTATAGACAAGCTAAATGATACCCTAAATTTAATTTAGTCAATGTGTTTAGGTCTATGTCATGAGAGTGAACAAAAAAATGACTTTGATTGTACTTTGTGCAGGCAGTCTTTTTTATTTCGGTTCGGGAATAGTCCAAAGGCTCATGTCTGACGAACTCACACCAAAAAACGCGCATACGGCAAATTCAGACCTTGAGCCGCCCCAAAATACACCAGCGCTCAACGATGATCAGGCTAACGGTAGCGTAAATTCAACGCAGCGGAACTATTCAATCGGATCTCATTACACCCTTACCTTGTTAGGCGAAACACGGCTTAACAAACGCAATTATGGAGACTCAAGAATAGCATGGACAACAGGCGCTATGGCTATATCACCCGATGGCAAGCAACTGTTTGTGGCAGGTCATGCTCAAAAATCGACAGTAGGTGCCTTTGCGTTAAATGAATATAAACTAGCTGACAATGTTGCCGAGCTTCCCATAGCGCCCCACAGCCAGCCGTTTCATGTCACAAAAGACGGTATCAAACTTAAAAATAAAAACGAAGGTAAATCCAGTAGGCTGATCGGCATGGAAACGATAGACGGTAAACTTTGGTTGAACCTAGCCGAATACTACGATGGACAAGACCATCAAAAAGCAACCACAATCATTATTGATGACTACAATAATTTAAGCGGCAGTAGAACGGGATATTATTACGTTGAACATGGCGTAAAAGCAGCGGGTTGGATGGCCCCTATGCCTGAAAAATTAGCACAGCTTACGGGCAAGCAATATTACACAGGCTATGCAAGTAATCTTCCCATCAATAGTCGTCTTTCAATGGGTCCTAGCCTTTATGCGATTGACGCTCGCACGTATCAAAAACAAAAAAACATCGCTACCAAGCCACTATTAACCTACACGCTAGAGCATCCACTGGGCTCCTTCGGGGTAAGCGATGACGTAGAAAACCACCAGCTTTGGAATGAACTAACAACTGCGGTGTTCGGATTTTTTACTCCTTCGGCATCACATTACATTGTCATAGGTAAATCGGCTGCGCTGAATTCCGAAATAGTGTACAAGCGTCGTAGCGATGGCTCAAAATGTTCTGGCTATTGCTCAGAAGGACGCACCGATAACAGTAATTTTTTTTGGTTGTTTGATACTGAAGACTTAATAAAGTCGTTTAACGGAGAAATACAGCCTTACGAAATAACACCCATAGAATATGGCCGTTTAACCTTAAATAGAGAAAACGGTATTATAGGTGCTGATTATCTGCCTGATAGGCAAGAACTCTATATCCTGCTAGGTTCGGCAGATAGCCTACAAAATGCCTACGAAAGACAACCTCTGCTCCAGAAGTACCGCATTTCAGAATAGCACTGCGCCCCTCACCAACAAAAAGGTGAATATTTTGTTAAAAAAAATATTTAATAATTAACATTTCATAAACTTTAGTCTATCCTCATCTAAAACAGGTCCGATGTCTTTCGCCCTGCTTAGTCGATTCAGAAGGAATAGGCATGAAACATAAAACACTGCTCATCTCTTTCATTGTGTTAAGCACAATCCTTGCTATTTTTTTTCTTTGGCTGAATGAAGACAGCACACAGCCAAATAATCAAAACCACGCTGTAAAAACTACTGTGACAAAAAAAACACGCCCACAACAGCCTCTGGAACAAACCACATTGACGGCAACATCATCCCCTGCTCTTCCTAAGGAATTAAACGAACAAATTAAATCTATTTCTGCAGCGTATGCACAAACCGTCAATTACCCTGTTTATTCTCAACCCATTTCCCATGCACTTGATGTCAGGGAGCCTCTCCCTTTTGAAGAAACTGCCGTGTCTATTCCCTTCCCAACAACAAGTGGTAATGTGATCTATTTGCACGCTGCCACCGACGATTATCAGTATTTCACTGGCGATACGATATTATTTGAAGCCGCGATTAAAAACGCTCCACCAAGCGCTGTCATTGAGGCCGAAGCCGTATTAGGCTATTTACAAGGTGAAGATATTCGTAAAATAGCACTAACTCCTGCTCAAGCAGACTATTCAGCATTTTCAGCACGCATCGATACCACTTCACTACAAACTCGGCCTGATAATCCAGAGTTGCTTATCTCGCTATCTATTGTTGTTGATAACGAACCGCTCTTTACCACGGTGGGTTTTATTTATACGGTTCCATCAGCAGAAGTGACAGGCTTGGGCGAGGTTGCAGTCAATCGCGAAAACTTAGACATTCCAATTGAAATCGAGGTGTTTGATTCCGGCTATTATTTTATTTCCGCTGTACTTGAAGATACAAAAAGTCAGATACCGCTAATCAAACTGCAATCCGAAGGCCGCCTCACTGAAGGTGCAGATATATTAACCCTACACGCGCATTTTCAAGCATTAAAAGCCAAACAATCTGAAGGGCCATACACTTTAAAAAATATCACTCTACACCGTGGCGCAGAGTATGGGGAGCAATTCGACCTACCAGGTAAAGTTTCGCAACCCTCGTTTAAGATCCCGCAGTTTAGTTTCGATACATACGAAGACATTCCATACCACAACGAGTTTGCTGACGAACGTATTCAATTTCTACGCTCACTAACCCGATAGAAAACAAAAAAAAGAGAGAGAACAATGAAAAGATTGATAGTAACCCTGATTGGTTTTATCTGCTTAACCTTCAGCGTCATGTCTTTGGCTAGTCTTGCTGGTAAACCCTTAATTTTGGTGCATGGATTTCAATTTGATGTTATTCAAAACCCCTCTACAGACGAAGGGTTTTTACAGCAGCGCTCTGAAGAATATTTCAACGAATTTTGGACATCAAGAGCAGAAGTTCATCACTTTTGGCCGTCGTCTGAGCGCGTCTCCGGAGGCATTAAAGACCAATTTAGGCGGCATTTTCAAGCACTTGAAAACAGTGGATTATGTATTGATGGTTGCGTTTGGTTGACCCATTCATCGGGTGATTTGGTCTTGCGAGATGCATTGTCTCGGCTTGGTCAATGGGGAATTGACCGAGACAGAGTAAAAGTGCTCGCGGTACTCGATATTGCAGGCGCTGGAGGTGGCACTGAATTGGCTGATTTGGCGGTCGATGTTTCACAAAGCTCAGGATTTTTTAATAGCGTTATTCGCAATGTAGTAGAGCTATTTGTTGGCTTCAACCCTCGTTCACAAAACCTCGGAGTAGTGAATGATTTGCGCCCTGCCACAGCGCGTAACATTGCAATAAACAATCAACCTTTTCCAAGACTTCGCTTCGTTGGTACAGGCTCTACTTTTCTGGGTGTGACTCGACCGTTTCTAGAAGGCGCGGGTGACAGTATTGTTCCTTTGCACAGCAGTTGCGGCGCGCGCAGCCAAGGTGACTTTCTTTCGTGCGTGAATTCAATTCGCCCCAACGGAAAGCTAGCGAGAACCCGTGCTCCGGCATCGCTGTATTTTAACCACTATCCCATCTTGATGGGCGAAAACACCGACCATTTTGAGGCGATCGCCGATAACCGGGACGGAAGTGAGTTTGCTACTGTCATTAATAATGTCAGTGCTAATGGCTTGGTTATTGATTTTGATGATCAAACAAGAAAACGTTGGTGGAGTTTTGGTGCCCGAGTGAGAACGTTAAGAAATGGGAATGAGAAAAGTTTGTCGCGCCATATTTTTGAAACCCTAGATAACTAATCACTAACGATTTTTAAAGCGCTATGACTTTATGCTGTGGCGCTTACTGCACTTTCTGATCAGACTTACCACGTCTCTTAAAACCCCTTGAGTCATGTTTTGTAACATTATTTTCTCTTTTGGGCCGCTCTGACGCTTGAACTTATCAAGCTAGGTCACTAAATTAAAGACTCGTAATTTCAGGACTCATCAGTTCACAAGGTAAATATCAGTATGAATGTAAAAGCCAAGCTGGTCTCGCTGTTAAAAAACAATAAACACTTTATTTTGTTTATTTTTCTTATGGTAATTTTTCGCAGTGCCGTCGCAGATTGGAATGACGTACCAACAGGGTCGATGAATCCAACCATTGTCGAAGGCGACAGAATTTTAGTGAATAAACTCGCCTATGATATCAGAGTACCGTTTACGCATATTTCATTGGCAAAACTCGCTGATCCTGTCGCGGGTGACATCATTATTTTTGATTCTAAAACATCTGGAAAGCGCTTAGTCAAGCGAGTCATCGGCACCGCAGGGGACCAAATTGAATTGGTAAACAATCAGCTATTTATCAATCACCAAGCTATTCAGTACCGTGAACCTGTTCAAAATGGACAATACGTAATACAAACTGAAATCTTTAGTAATAGTGAACATCATATTCAGATTCATAAATTAGGATCTGCCTTATCTAGTTTTCCCGCAGTTGTTGTTCCAGAAGGTCACGTTTTGGCTATGGGGGATAACCGCGACAACAGCGCAGATTCAAGAGTCATCGGCTTTGTGCCAAGAGACGAGATTATCGGTAAGTCTGACAAGGTAGTGGTATCGTTTGACTACGATAATTATTTCCTACCGCGGAAAGAGCGCTTTCTACTTTCCATATAAGTATTTAAAACTATACCATGTATATTTTTTAAACATATTAAACAGCCATTTTGCAGTCATACTCAATTCATCAACGGGATAGCGTTAATGATATGAGGCTTTGGTATGAAGTGGTTATGTGCTTTTGTAATATGTTTATCGATTCAACTTTGTGAAGCAAAAGAAACGCTTTTTTCGAATCCTGCGAATTTACTTTCATCTGAACTCGACTCGTTAGCTGACACTAAAATAAACAGTTCGGCGTACACCAAGCTAAAGCAAGGCTTGTCACGTGAATTAATGACGTCTGTAAAAGAAAAACTCCATTTAGACGTAGCGGTAATGCGCCCGTCATACGATGGATTAACGCGCAGTAATTTTAGCACCATTAATAACCCGTTATTGCACGAAGGTAACGCCATTATTCGTTTGTCTGTTACCAAATCATTTTAGGGTCACGCACTAGCGCCATACTCATCTCTAGCCACTGCTTCTTATTTTGAATCGAATTTGCTAGTGGCAATTGGGCATAGCCAATTAAACGACGCATTATTTCCGCTCCACAGAACATCAAGGCCATATCCAAATCGAAACGCTGCTTAGGCGAATAAGCCTTTACCACTGAGTTAATCAACTGCTCGCTTTGCTCGCTTAATACAAGGTGCGCGAGCATAACACCTAGATCAAACTCTACCGCACCTGAAAAACAAAACTCAGGGTCGATGATCGCCACATTATTTTTACAGGCTAGCCAACTTCCTGGGTAAAAATCGCCATGCAGTAAACGCTTTCCGGACGATAAATACACTTGCCCTAACTCATACACCAAACCTTTATACTTTGCATCGCAAATCAGTTTTTTTGCTTCGTTTTCCAAGCCAGAAGTGATGTCATTTAAATTAAGGCCGTTATTTCGAGTCAACGGGATATCAAAAATGTGTGCGTGATTCAGCGTTTTCATACCACTATTTTCAATTGGGGTATCAAGTTCTATCGAATGAATGGCTGTTAGCGCCGCAACTAGCTGAGTCGCTTCCTTATCGTGTAAGGGCTTCCCTTGATACAACGCGGTAAAGTCATTGGCATTCCCCAAGTCCTCCATCAACAATATATGTCGCGTATCATCGTAATGTATGACATTGGGAAAAAATTGGTCCAAGCTTGATTGAGCCAACACTAATTGATAAAAATAAGATTCCGTACCGATGCGTTGCTGAGGTGCTGCAATATCGGGGAATTTTGCACAAAAAGGCGGGGCTTGTTTGATAATGACAGATTTACCTGATTCAAAAAACACCCTGTAAGTGAAATTCATATTCCCCTCGCCTGCTTTTTGAACCGCCTTTATCGGGGAGGTAAAGGACGTCGAAAGTGCGGTGTTATAACTGTCTATTAGCTGCTGAAAATTGTCTTTGTTAAATTCGTTAATGTACATCAAATGCTTACTCTTAGGGTGTATCCTTCGATTTACTTGAGTCGGAATAGCGACTATTCAACTCAAGCCCTTTTTCATATTCTTCGTTCATACTTTTGTGCGAACGTTTTAAATAATAGTGCCACTTTAATTTTTGGTTGAGGAAGGCCTGCTTCACTATGCTGTTTTTCAAAAAGCGAACCGCGGATGTTTTGCTTATCGCGCTGAGACGCTGCGGCTTCGCTTTTTTTCTTAGCCGGAGGCACAATTGGGTGTCTTCAAAAATATCTATGTCAGGCACTGAGCCTATTTGATTCAGCAATTCCTTTTGTGCAAATAAACAGTGGTCCAAATAGTAAATATGCCGCAAATCACCTCTGATGAAATTTGAATACCAAGACGTAAATGCCAACAAAGGATGGGAATGGTCAAACTGATGCGTAAACGCGCCCCACTTTATAGTTTCAATGCCATCGATAATTTGGTCGATTCCCTGTTCTTCAATACAGCTTCGCGGATGGTGCAATAATACAAAGTGATACCGAGCGGCTTCGATACCTATATTTAAACGCCCTGCTCTGGAACGAATGTGAGTGAGATACAACCGTGCATTTGACTGTTCAATAAGCGATACGGTGTTATCAGTACTCCCTCCGTCGACACAGATAAGCTCACAATCAGAACGTTGACTGAATTGCCCAAGAATGCGAGGCAAATAATCTGTTTTAGATTCATTTAATGTAGGGAGTACAACACTCAACATGTTTTTTTCAATTGCTATTCAGTACAAAGAAGACACGCAATGATATAGAGACCGACTTAAAAATAATAGTCGTTCATAAACCGATAGGATAGGTGTCATTTACATCGAATACATCGAAACTAAAATGAGTGATTGCCTCCCGTTACAACTATTTTGGAAGCAACTGATTAAATTGTCGCATGGCGCTGCGATGTGCGCGATCGTCTTTTATCTCTTTTGCAATTTGTGCCGCATGCAAAAAATAACCTGCATGGATTGCATTTCTCTCCACCTCAGAAACACCTTCCAAAAAACCCGATTGAGTTTCTCTCATTTGATGCATTAATTCGAGCAAATAGGGGCCTGACAACCATTCTACCGAACCGTTCTTTTCGGCTCTGTGCGAACGCGGTGCCTGATATTCTATAATAGGAAGATTATCGGTATTAATAGGGCTGTTTTCAAACAAGCGTAAATCTGGCTTAAGCTGACCCACGAAATGCGACAATAAAGGGACTTGCTTCTTCTCTGGATAATCGCGTAATGCTTTTATGCCAAGCTGCCTAAACGCGGAATGAGTGGCGAGAGGCTGACTGGATTGATGACCGATTAAGGCCATAACGGGTTTATTGGCAAAAAAATCTCCTCGCCACACTGTCACCAAGGGGAAAACTTGCTGCATGGTTTTCGCAATGACAGCAAATTCATTCTCGCTGACTTGATACATGGGTATCCACTGCACGTACAAACCCTCGTGGTTTAGCTTTGAAAGCGCGGTTTGATAATGCTCTAGCGCGTATAAATTGCCTACGCCTGCTCGCCAAGGAATAAATAAATCGGCAATCATTAAATCAAATTGTTGTTGCGTTGCGCGTAAAAAGTGACGGCCATCTTCGTTCACGACCCTCACCCTTTCGTCATCAAACAGCGCATTAGTGAAGTCTGAGAAATACCGTTTTGATGCTATAATCACTTTATTCACCAACTCAGCAACCACTACCGTTTTCACTGGATAAGCGAGTGAGGTGCCTGCAGTAATACCTGTTCCTAAACCCAAGTAAAACACCGATTCAGGCTTACCATGAAGCGCAATGGGAAGATGGCTTTGCATGGCTTCCATTTGCCCTGCTTTGCTTCCTCCCAAAGCATACCAATTATTCAACTTCGTTTTTAAATTACCGTCTTTTTCTACTACCGCCACTGTACCTGCACTGGTCTCCCAATATTCTAACAGGCGTTCTTGCTTGCCTATTGGATCGATAGGCACAACAGGTAATGTATTTGGGTTTAGAAAAATAACCGCCAAACACAGCCCAACAATCGTAGTCCAGCCCAAACTAGACACTCTCTTTTGTTGATTGGCCAGTATCACAACCCCAAACAATACGTAACATAGCGCCATTGAATAAATAGCTTGCCATGTGCCAAGCCACTGGAATAATAAAAAACCCGCGGCTGCACTACCTGCAATGGCTGAAAACGTGTTGATCGCATTTATTTTTCCCACCATCGCGGCATAGCGCTCAGCTGCGTGTTGCTCTACGAGCTTATACAAAAACGGTAACGTTACTCCCATACTCACAACAGCAGGCCCTATAACGACACTCACCACGCCAAGCACACTCACTAGATAATCAGCAAAATTGCCGCTGCCGCCAATATAGGTCATGTCATTGGTCATTTGCATGTAAAGCCATGGAGTTAATGCAATGAAAAAACCGCTTATTAAAAATACTATCGGCAACACGATATGCGTATGAGCTACGCGAGTGAGTCGCTGCGCAAGTAATGCACCCAGAGCTAATGACAAAAGGAATACCACTAAAATCGCAGAAAAAGTATAGGTAGAATTTTGTAAGACTTGAGCGAAAAGTCGTGTCCATAAAACCTGAAGCGCTAAACTTGCAAACCCTGACCAAGCGGCCATTAAACTAATAGAAATAGGCAATGGCACTTGTTTAGACGTTGTTTTCACAGACTGACTTTGTGATTGATTTTTTGGTTTACGACAAAATATCGAATACACCGCAGATGCTATAGCCAAGCTTAATGATAAGCCGATGGCAATAAAATAGGTTATTCTAAATCCAAGGTTTTCAGGCAATACAAACCCACCTGCTATGGCACCGGCACAGGCCCCTAACGTATTAATGAAGTAAATATTTGATACACGAGACGCAAAATGTTGCTTTACGTCTACCACCAATTCAGCCATAACAGGTAAGGTTCCACCCATAAAGAACGCAGGCACCGATAATAGCGGAACGGCGAGAAACAACTTAAGTGCGACTAACCAAGTCGGCGAAATAGTGTCGTAAAACTGCCCGTAGACGGCAGTAAAAAGGGGATAGATAGCAAAATACAAAAGTGCGGACAGTGCAATTGCAATCTCGATAAGCGCATAAATTTTTAAATAATGGTGAAATGCTAAGGAACGTCTGCGTTTATATTGGTTCACCCAAGCACCTATTTTATTAGCTCCTAACCCTAAACCAAGAAAGAACGCACTAATGGTCACTGCTGCACTTTGCGTTGATCCGCCAAATAATAAACTTAGCTCTTTCATCCACATTACTTGATAGAGTAAGCCTGCCATCCCTGATATAAAAAACAAAATCAATAAAATAATTAGCCTTTGAATTGGCATGAATGCTTACTCATCTAAAATACGCTTATCTTAAATACTGTCTAAAAAAAACGCCTCAATTATGAGGCGTTTGCGATGCTTTCTGAACGCTTAAAACTGCGCTCTCACTCCTAGAGTAAACCCTCTACCGGGAAGTGGTGCGTCATCAACCAAGAACGATGAGTGCACTCGCGCTTCTTCATCGGTCAAGTTTGTTCCTCTTGCGTAGAATATCCATCGAACGTCTTGAGTGGCCCATGTGTAGTCCACGCCAGCTTCGATTAAAGTATAACCATCGGTTTGCGATTCAAAATCAGCAACGCGATCCTGATCATCATACCAAATCACGCCAACATCGCCTTGCCAACCGTTGTAAGCAAACGCAACTTCACCGCCCAAACGCAACGGAGGAATACGCGGTAAGTTTCCACTGTCCACTTCTGCACGAGTAAAGTCACCGAAACCACTTACCGACCATACATCATCAATTTGATAATGGACTTCGGCTTCAAACCCATACAAATCAGCATCTTCTTGTACAAAGTTAAGAATAGGCAATCCTTCTTCCTCTTCGTCGCCGTCTTCCTCGACGCCTTCTTCTTCGTGATGACCTTCCTCAAATACAAAGCCTGTATCAGCCTGATATAAGTAATCGTCTATCTGATTATAGAAAGCGGTGACAGTAAAGCCCCAATTCCCCGAAAATTTACGCCATGTTAAGTCGATGTTGTTCGATACTTCTTCTGAGACTTCTTCACCCACAAACTCGATACCACCTTCTTCATTGGTAGTAAATAGCGCGCCCAAATCGAATGTGCGTGTACTGACGTGTTCACCGGCAGAAAATAATTCCTGCGCACTAGGAGCGCGTTCTGAACGAGATAAATTTAAGGCTAAAGAATATCCATCACTATAGGCCCAGTTGTACCCAGCGGATAGTGACACACTGGTATAGCTTACATCGTCAAACTCAACAAGCGTTAACTCTTCCTCTTCTTCGCCTTCTTCTTCCTCCTCCTCTTCGTGTGCAAGAGGCACTTCAAAAGACGCAGCCGACAACTCATTTCTTTCTACACGAGCACCTAACTGAACCGTTACGTCGCCAAAGGTTTTCTGTTGAATAACGAACAAAGAATGCATATCTGTTTCGCTTGGCGGAGTAAATGCTTCTTCGCCAACCGCTTCAAAGTCTGAACCCGACAGGTGCAAACCAATCACACCATGCCAACCTCCAATACTTTCGGTTTCAGCTGTCAAGCGCAACTCAGAGGTTTGGTTTGCGAAGGTAGTACCAATTTCATCGCCTTCTTGCTCAACATGAACATAATCAGTATAGCCCGCGGCTAACTTTATTTTGCTGACACCTTCAAACGGGCTCAGCAATTCACCGGCAATTTGGTAGCGAGTGTTGTCGACATCGAGTGCAATACCTTCTTCTTCTTCTTCATGCCCTTCTTCCTCCTCTTCTTCTTCTTCCTCGTGACCATGGCCACCCGGAATACCATAAAGATTATCGAGTTGTTGAACTGAGAAGCCAATAAAACCTTTATCACTAATGTAAGACAAACCCGCGGTGACACTGTGACCATCTATCGCGCTGTCTTCCAAAATGCCAGGTTCTTCACCTTCATCCGGCTCGCGTTCAGCAAAACCCGGAATTTCTACATCATCGGTTTCACGCGTAAACGCATCTAAATGAAAAGCCCAATTTCCAGCACCGGCATTTAAATCAGCCTTAGCAAATCGCTCATTCGTTGCGGTTTCATGACGAATTTCCGTCTCACCCTCAAGACCTTGCGGCACATAGGTTGGAATGCGATTATCTACCACATTCACCACCCCACCAATTGCACCACTGCCATACTGCAATGTAGCTGGGCCACGCAATACTTCGATTTGTACCGCTGTACCTGCATCAGTACCCACGTTATGGTCTGCACCAACACGAGAAGCATCTGAGACATCAAGGCTGTTTTGAGTAATTTTAACCCTAGGACCATCGTTACCGCGGATAATTGGGGTAGCCGCCACAGGACCGAAATAACTGCTGTGTACACCCGGTGTTGCTTTCAGCGTTTCACCTAATGTGGGCGCTTGACGATTGCGTAATTCTGTTCCGCTTAGCACGCTGACAGGAATAACAGATTCGAGCACAGAGCTTTGAATTGCGTTTGCAGTTACAACGATATTTTCTATCGTAGATGTTGCAAGCTCAAAATTTGCAGTTCTTGAACCACTTACACCGTCTAGTTCTAAATCGCCATGAACATGATTGACTGAATACACATGCAAATGCACATGACCGTCAGCGATATCGACCAACGTATATTCACCGGCGTCATTAGTAACCGCTTTTTTAGTACTGCCTTCTGCCGAAACCACGGCTCCTTGAACAGGTTTGCCAGTCGTATCGGTAACAACACCGTTTACAGATGCTGCCCAGAGCTGAGATGGCACAATTGAAACTGCAAGTAATGCAGCTATTTGACTAAGTTTTTTCATGTTGATATTTTGAAATGCTTAAATGTGTGAAAAGAAACTTTGTTATAATATAACATTATTAAACTCTAACCAAGCACTGAAACATCACAAATGAATCACTTGAAGGGCTACAGCATGATTTTTTAACTATCGTGCAGGGGTAATGAAGCAGGTTAAGTAGGAATAAGAAAGCGTTATTGTGGAATTATGCCGTTACCCTTCAAGCATTCTTGATAATACACACAATTAAGATAATTGTCGGTGCAAGGCTTTTCGGTAGGCTTCGAACGCAGGAAGCGATGCTGCTAATACTGACGCAAACAAAACGAATGCCATCAAAACAAGCATGTTTGCGGAGATCAGGTTAGCCGATAAAAATAAGCCATACTTAGCTGCAAGCCAGTCGGACAAACCTATTAAGCAAGCACTCACTATAGCCCATGCACCTACACTGGAAAGCAGTGTTATCAGTACCGCTTCGTAAATAATAAGCAGTAACACAGCAAGCGGTGATGCGCCGAGCGTTCTAAGTACAGCAATTTCAACACTGCGTTCGTTAATTGATGCAAGAAGCATCGTCGTTAAACCAAATAATGAAGCTAGCAGTACCAGACCGCTGATGGCTTGAAGCAATTTTTCTACGTTTCCCATCAATTGCCAAAGCTGCGTCATTGCAACCCCCGGCAGTACCGCCATTAATCTGTCTTTTTGATAGTTGTTGATTTTGCGCTGTAAAGAGAAAGTGGCGAGCTTGCTGTCTAAGCCAATAAGCACTGCGGTGACTGAAGTTGGTGTAAGTAAGTCAAATCTATTTTGCTCTATAATGGCATCAAGCCGCTTAGGGGCTATGTGAATGGCCTCTATGGCTGGCAAACTGACATGCACAGATTTATCGACAGGTGTGCCTGTTGCAGCCAGAATACCGCTTATTTTAAATGGTGAGTGGTCGTGGTTTTGAAAGCTTGTCGCGCCGATGCCATGCGAGACTATTATTTTATCACCTAGTTTATAACCCAATGTTTGCGCTACATCGGCGCCCAATACCACATCGAACAGGTTGTCTAAGGGCTTTCCGCTTGAAAAACTGAGAGCCTGCTTATTCCCGTAACGAAAGTGCGTAAAGTAATCATTGGTCGTTCCCAGTACTCGATACCCTTTGTGTGAATCCCCCAATGAAATGGGAATGGTCCAAGCGACCGACTTTTGCTTTTCAAGCATAGCAACACTTTCATACCGAATATTGTTGGTAGGGCTACCCATTCTAAATACGCTGTATAGCAATAAATTAAGCTCGCCACTTGGCGCACCAACAATCAGGTCAGTGCCTGAAATCGTGCGGTTAAAACTCTCTTTTGCCTGTGCACGAATATGCTCTACTGCCATCAATACACTTATGCTAACTAGAAGAGAAAGAAAAGTTAGCACAACGGTTTTTTTGCGGCTTTTGAGACTCTGCCATGCCAAGGTGCTTAACATACCGTTTTGCTCCCTGTACTTCGCCATGAACAGATATCGTTCAACGCGACATGTTTGTCGAAATGATGGCGTAAGGCTTTATCGTGACTAACAAATATTAAGCTAGATTGATTCATTTCGCATAACGACATCAACATTTGCATAAAACCGTCTCGTGCTTCTGTATCCAGAGATGAGGTTGGTTCGTCAACCAACATGAGGTTTGGCGCGTTGACACAAGCTCGCATAATGGCCACGCGTTGTCGCTGTCCTACACTTAGATCACTAACGGGTTTGCGTAAAATAGAGGATTCCAAATTCAGCATGCCTAACATAGGCGCGACCTGTTTTTCGTCAATACTCTGCTTATTCGCCAAATGCACTGACAGCTGTAAGTTTTGCATCACACTTAAATACGGGATTAGGTTAAATTGCTGAAAAACAATCCCTAAGTTGGTAGCGCGAAACCTATCGCGTTTAGACTGAGATAAATCGTTTATTTGCGTGTCGTTTATAGTAATCGTGCCCGAATTTGGTGTAGCAATGCCGCACAGTAAACTCAACAAGGTTGATTTTCCACTTCCCGATGGGCCATACAAAAACACCCTTTCACCCTGTTGTAGTTTCCAGCTATCACATACAAAACTGTTGTAGGACTTTGGATAAGAAAACACCACTGAAGACATTTCAACAGACAAACTGACACTCCTTTAATGACATCTTAAATATACCCATACCACCTCATATCGTAACCCAAATCTTACAGAAAAAAAGCTGTGTAACTTATGTAGTCGTAAACCTGTCTTTTTTACTTCGCAAATGATGGACAAAGAACGGTCATCGCAATACATTTTGACATTATTGGATATAGCTCAAAAAAATATTGAAAAATACAAACGATGAAAGAGCGCAGCGTTTTTGCGATAATGCTGTAGTGAAAATTGAAATCAATAGAGCCGTACGCATCAATCCGGAATAATTACAGGTGAAAAATAGAATATTTAAACACATGCAATCGCTTAGTTTGCTAACTGCCGTATCAATAGCATTAATTGCAACAACGTCAGCGTTAATGCCACGATGGAGTTTTGCGCAAAGCGAACAGCAGTATGAATTGATTGAGTGGATAGAACTTATGCCAAAATCCGATTTGGAGATATTGCTTGATCCGCCTGAATTTTTGAACAACATAGAAGACGGTAGTGAATCTGATAACGTTGATACCCTAGCAGAGCAAGGTGCCAGCGACGAAAAAGCAGCGCGGTTCAATGCTGCGCTTCAATCGGTTAATGTGATTGAGGAATTCGATGGCAGAGCCATTAAAATACCCGGGTTTGTTGTGCCTCTTGACGTAAATGAAAATCGAGACGTCGTCTCTTTTTTTATCGTGCCGTATTTCGGTGCCTGTTTGCACTTACCTCCACCTCCGCCTAACCAAATTTTGTTTGGTGAATGGGAAGAAGGCTTAACGGTTGAGTCGCTAGAAGCTCCAATGTGGTTTGAAGGAACGATCAACATTGAGACGAAAGCCAATGAAACGGGCAAATCAGCGTATACTTTAAAAATTGCAAGTGTTGAGCCGTATACTGGTTAAACAGTAAGTAAAAGTGAGTCGATAGTATGAAAATGAAGTTAATAGTTATAACAGTAGCCAGTTTACTCTGTGTTGCTAACCAGAGCGTAGCCTGCGATTTTCATGGCGCGAATTTTGGTGTTTTTGGCGGGTTCTCAGCACCAATAACACAATCTGCAGCGCCTCCTAGAGAGCAAACACTTGAAGTGCATCACAAATCAAAAATGACAACAGAAACGGGTCGTGAAGTAAAGATTGATGTGGATTACGTGCTACCACTTCAATATAAAAACATTGTTGTGGAATTTGAGCCAAGCTCTAATGTGTCGCTATCCGGTGAGAAAAAAATATCACCCAAAGCCCTCAAAGGCACGCACGCGCTTTACTTCACCGCAATAAGTGCTGGGCAGCATGAAATTGTCGTTAATGTTAAAGCGAACAAAAACGGCGAACCTTATTACAGCGAACGCCGAATTTTAATTGACGCATTCTAGAAAACCAGTCTAGTGTTGGTGGGAGTTAACTCACGACTCCCCTGACCTTTATCCGTTGCCCATTGCACCAATAACTCACTAATTGAATCAGATAAGCTAAATACCGTAAATACGATGTCTGAAGGGGCTTGCTTGCAGGTCATTTCAATAGAAACTTCTACATCGCTATGCGCTTCGTGTTCATCATGCTCATGATGCTCATCTTCTGAATAATCGTCGTTGCCGTAATCATCGTGCTCATTTTCATGATGGTCTTCATCGTGCTCAGAAAAAGGCGGGTCAATATCATACGTTTCAAGCTTGCACCCTGCTGGCAATTGCAAAACGCTTGCGCTTTGCTTTAAACGTGTAAGCTGCGCATCAAACTTCGCGCGTTCTTTTTTATTTTCAGGCTCATGTTCAAACCCAAACACATCAGCCGAAGGTAAAGTCATTTGTACTTCCCAAGCTTTGCCATCTTGTGCAATAACAACTTCACCATGCCCATGCTGATGACTTTGCGATCCCGCATGCATAGAAATTATAGCGAGTGCGCAACTCGCCGCTATTAAGCCCTGTTTTCTCATATTTGTTGCCTTATAAAACACACTTAAGAACGATAAAATGCAAGCTTGTATTTGCATCTACTGGTGAAACGATATAACGTTTCGCTGCTTTAATAAAGGCCCATTTTACGGCATAACAGAAAGAGTATGAGCGTGTCACACATTCCGACCAACATAATTACAGGCGCTTTGGGCGCGGGAAAAACCACGCTAATTCAGTCATTGCTAAAGAAAAAGCCCGAACAAGAGCGATGGGCAGTACTGGTTAATGAGTTTGGCGAAATAGGCATAGATGGTTCCATTGTTTCAGGGCAATCATCTGATGGCGTATTTGTGAAAGAGGTGCCTGGCGGATGTATGTGCTGTACTTCTGGCTTGCCTATGCAAATTGCGTTAAATATTTTGATTGCGAGGGCCAAACCTCAGCGTTTACTCATTGAGCCCACAGGTCTGGGTCATCCCAAAGAAGTACTTCAAACGCTATCTCAGCCTCAATATGCTGAGCTTTTAGACGTACAAGCCACCTTAACACTTATTGATGCAAGAAAGCTGGCCCAGAAAAAATGGCGTGAACACGCGACTTTCCAAGAACAAGTACAGATAGCGGATGTGATCGTATTAACAAAATCAGACCTCTACGATGGCAGTGAGGAAAAACAGTTAGCGGCCTACTTAGCAAGTAATCATGCGCAAGATACAGCTCGATTGACTGCGGCCTATGGTGAATTACCACTATCCGTTTTATACAGCGCAAAAAGCAGTGAGGAGAAATCCGGGCACATACAAATTGGAGGTGGGCAAAAACACCAACA